>JAGABT010000003.1 GCA_017614505.1 Selenomonadaceae bacterium
AAAAGAAAGTGCCAGATAAAAAGCAAGTGACAAATAAAAAGAAAGTGCCAGCTAAAAAGAAAGTGCCAGATGAAAAAAGTCTCACCTCGTGACAGTCGTGCCGATATTTTCGCCGAGCGCCGCTCTGAAAATATTTTCATGATTGTCGATATTGAAAACTACCAGCGGAATATTATTATCCATGCAAAGGCTGGTAGCGGTGGCGTCCATGACGTGCAGTTCGCGGTTCAGAATTTCCATGTAAGTCAACGTGTCGAATTTTTTGGCGTTCGGATTTTTATTTGGGTCGCTGTCATAAATTCCGTCGGTGCCTTTTTTCGCCATAAGAATAACGTCAGCCTCGACTTCCGCCGCGCGAAGAGCCGCCGTGGTATCCGTTGAGAAGTAGGGGTTGCCGGTACCGCCGCCGAAAATTACTACGCGCTTTTTCTCAAGGTGACGCACTGCGCGACGGCGAATGTAAGGCTCAGCGACTTCGCGCATTTCAATCGCTGTCTGAACGCGGGTAAAGACATTCATTTTTTCCAGCGCGTCCTGCAGAGCCAGCGCGTTCATAACCGTCGCCAGCATTCCCATATAATCCGCCGACGCGCGTTCCATGCCCATTTGCGAGCCGGTAACGCCGCGCCAGATATTTCCGCCGCCGACCACGATAGCAACTTCCAGACCGGCGTCATGAACCTTTTTAATCTGCCGCGCAATATCTTCGACGACCGGCGGATTAATTCCAAAAGTTTCCTCGCCCGCCAGCGATTCGCCGCTCAGCTTCAAAACGACACGTTTATACTTCATAGGAAGACCTCCTTATTCGCCGCCAATTTTACAGGCTGAATGGCTTTGTGTCAACGAAATTTTATTTTCTGAATGACAAGCCGCCGCCGCTGTGGTATAATTTCCAACGAATTTTTCACAGGAGGCAATACCTTTGAACGCATTAAAATTTTTGTCGTGGCAAATAATTCTGGCGGCGTTCCTGCTGGTATTTTTCGCGCGAAACCTGCTGCTGCCGATAATTGCAGACGATTATTCCTACGCGTTTATCTGGGACGGCGCGCACTGGGGGAATTTAATTGACGGCGTTAATCCAGATAATTTTGAGCGCGTCGAGAGTTTCAGCGATATTTTAATTTCGCAGTGGGAACATTATTTCCACTGGGGCGGGCGGACGATTGCGCATATCTTCGTACAGTTTTTCGTCTGGCAGGGAAAATTTTTGTTTGACGTGGCAAATGTTTTAATGCTGGCGGCGCTGGTATTTTTAATCTTCAAAGTCGGCACGGGCTTAACCCTGCGCGAAATGAACAAAAAATTTCTGCTGCTGATTCTGGCGGGAATATGGTTCTGCGCGCCGTCACTTCTGATAGCGACGATTTGGCTTACGGGCGCCTGTAACTACCTCTGGATGTCAGTGTTCGAGCTTTTATTCCTGCTGCCGTTCGCGCTGGCTTTCTGGCGGAAAAATTTCAGCGTGCCGGTGCCGCTAATGGCAGTGCTGGGGTTAATTGCCGGCTGGTCGATTGAGCCAGGCGCAGCGGTGACGGTTTTCACGGCGTTCATGCTCTGCGCGTATTTCTGGCGGAAAAAAAGTTTACAGCCGTGGATGAAGGTCGGATTTATTTTCGCGCTGATTGGCTTTGCAATTTTAATTTTATCGCCAGGCAACGTCGCGCGGCTTGAACTGACAAATTCGCTGGAGCCGGACGATTTGATACCGCCGGACGCGCAGTGGACGCTTGAAATGTTCGCGATAAATTTCGTCGTGGGATTTCTGCCGGTATTCGCGCGGGAGCTGATTTTATTCGTGCCGGTGATTTATTTCCTGACGCGGGCGAACCGTTCTAGCGACGCGGCGCAGTTCGTGCTGACATTCTCAGCGGCGTCGATTCTGGTTTTGCTGGTCATGATGTTTTCGCCGGAATTTCCTGAACGCGCGGGCTTTCCTTCAACAATTTTCCTGCTGGTAGCGGCGACGGCGGCGCTTAAAGAAATTTCGCCGCAGCTTAATAGAATCTACCTTCGCCACGTAAAAAAAATAAATATCGCCATGAGTATTTTCGCAGGTGTCTGGATTTTAAGCATGGCTGGCTGCCTGTACGTCGAAACCGATTTGCATAACCAGCTTGACGCGCGAATGGAATTTATCAACGCCCACCGCAATGACGATTTAATTACCGTGACGCCGCTGGAAATTCCCGCGTGGAGCGAAACTTTTCTGGGGACGCGTACCTGGGACAAACTGACGCTCTGGTGGGGCGGCGATTTGGAACCCGATTTGAAGGGCAACCGCGATATTATGTTCGCGAAGTACCACGGCTTGAAGAAAATTGTTGCCGCCGAAAGAAAGGAAGATTGATTTTGGAAACTGACGGATTTTACCCGCTGCGCCCGATTCAGCGCTGGCTTCTCGAAACGCATTTTAATAAACTGGATTCCACGATGATGAATATCTCGGCGCTGTTCAGGTTCGACGAAAAATTTGACTTCGAGCTGGCGATTCAGTATACAATGGAGTCGCTCAACGCTCATGATATTTTTAGCGTGCGGCTGGTACGGCACCCCGAAACCGGCGAGTTCTGCCAGCGCTTCGACGGCGAAATTAAGCCGCTGTTTATCGAGTACCTTTCCGACGAGGAATTTGAGCGGCGTAAAGAAAATCTGATACGACCTTACGAGATAATTGACCAGCCGCTGTATCGCCTTGAATTTTTTGTGACGCCGACCGCGAAGTACGTGTTCTTCGACTGCTATCACGTGATGCTGGACGGAATTGCGGCGATGATTCTGTTCTGGAAGGAAGTCGAAATGCGTTACTGCGGGAAAAAAGTTGCGCGCCGGACGCTGAATTATTCCGACTACATTCTGGACGAGCTGAAAATTCCGCCGGAGGAGCTGGAGGAAGGGAATAAATTCTGGCGCGAAATGCTGAAGGGATTCGACGAAACCAGGCACCTGCCGCCGCCCGACGTTGAAGGTTCGCAGCAGTGGCGGCAGAATACGCTGATAATCGACCTTGAAAATATCACGCACGAATTTTTCGCGCAGACCGCGTACTCGGAGAATACTTTTTTCGTTGCCGCGACAATGCTCGCCATTGCCAGAACGACCGGCGCAAAAACTTCCGTCATGAGCTGGGTTCACAACGGCAGGCACACCGCGCAGGAACGCCGCCTTGTCGGGATTATGATTGAGCAGTTCCCAATCAGCTGGAATTTTGAAAAAGATTTAAGCGCCGGAGCTTTTCTCAGCGGGCTTGAGGCGAAAATTCAATCCGGCATGAAGTACCGCCACAGCCTCGGCACGATTTACGACGAAGGGCTTGAAAACGACTGCGCGTCGCTCATTTTCCAGAAAAGTGACATTGGCGCCTTCAACGGAACCGCGTTCGCCGGTCTGCCCGTCGAAATGGTTGACCTGCCGCCCAGCAAATACGCCGCCGCCGAAAATTTTCTCGACCTTGAACTAAACCTCGGCAACGACGATAAATATTTCGTCTACTTCGACTACAACGCCAGCCGCTATTCCGAAACCGCTATAGAAAATTTTGCCGCCACGCTTGATGAAATTGTTCTCGCGCTGCAGGACGAAAGCAAAATGATTTCTGAAATTCTTACCGCGAAAGGTTGAGCTGATTTGGAAAAAAGTTACGAAACTCGGATTGTCAACTACGCGCTGCAAACTTGCGGCTTCTACCCTCTGCGCGCAATGCAGCGCTGGCTTATCGACACGCACTTCAACAAGGCGAAGTCCACGATGATGAACGCCGGCGGGCTGGCGAAACTCGATGATTCGATTGACCTTGAGCGGCTGGCTAAGGCGGCGACGGATTTGCTCAACGCCTATGATATTTTCCGCGCGCGCTTAATTTTTCACCCAGGCACCAACGATTTATGTCAGCGCTTCGACGGCGAAATTACGCCCGTCACCGTGGAAAAAATCTCCGACGAGGAATTTGAACGGCGCAAAAAGTTTCTCATGGAGCCTTACCGCTTAATCGACAGACCGCTGTACCGCTTTTATCTTTTTGAGACGCCGACCGCGAAATACATATACATTGATTTTTACCACGCGATTATGGACGGCTCAGCGATTACGATTCTGTTCTGGCGTGAACTGGATATGCGTTACCGCGGCAAAAAAATCACGCGCCAGCCGCTCAATTACGCTGACTTCATTTTGGACGAATTAAAAATTTCGCCGGATGAACTCGCTGAAGGCAACAGATTCTGGCGCGAAATGCTCAGCGACTTCGACGAAACCAGGCACCTGCCGCCGCCCGATATTAAAAATCTTCAGGCGTGGCACCAGGAACACATTATCGTTGACATTGAAAATATTAGGAGCAACCATTTCGCGAACGTCGACTACATGGAAAATGTTTTCTTCCTCGCCGCGTCCATGCTGACTATCGCTAAAACGACCGACGCTCCAAATATCGTCATGAGCTGGCTGCACAACGGCAGGAATACCGCGCAGGAACGCCGCCTTATGGGACTTATGCTCGAACAGTTTCCAATCAGCTGGGATTTTGAAAAAGATTTGAGCGTTGAAGATTTTCTCAGCGGACTCGAAGCGAAAATTCAGACCGGCATGCGTTACCGCCGCAGTCTCGGCAAAATCTACGAAGAAGGGCTTGAAGACGACTGCGCGACCTTCATTTTCCAGAAAAGAGCGCTCGGCGCCCTGAATGAAATGATTTTTGACGGTAAGCCAGCCGCGCTGATTGAATTGCCGCCCAACGAAATTTCTGCCGCTGAAAATTCCCTCGACATTGAGCTAAACCTCGGCGACGACGACAGATATTTTATCGAACTTGACTACGACGCCAGCCGCTATTCCGAAACCGCCATGAAAAATTTCGCCGCCACGTTCGACGAAATGATTCTCGCCCTGCAGGACGAAACCCGAATGATTTCTGAAATTCTTTAAAACGAAAGGATGAACTACTTTGGAAAACAATTACGAAACTCGGATTGTCAACTACGCGCTGCAAACTTGCGGATTTTACCCGCTGCGCGCCATGCAGCTTCTGGTGGTCGATTCGCAATTCGCAAAGGCAAAGTCAACCATGATGAACATTGGCGCTCTGTTCAAGCTCGACAATTCGATGGACCTTGAACGCCTCGCGCAGGCTGTAAACGATTTGGTGAACGCCTACGATATTTTCCACTGCCGCTTTGCGTTCCACCCAGGCACCGATGATGTTTGCCAGCGTTTCAACGGCGAAATTGTGCCCGTCACCGTTGAAAAAATCTCCGACGAGGAATTTGAACAGCGCAAAAAATATCTGCAGAAGCCGTACAACATTATTAATCAGCCGCTCTACAGGATTCACATTTTTGAGACGCCGACCGCGAAATATTTTTTTATCGATTTTTTCCACGCGATTATGGACGGCGCCTCCGTCATGATTCTTTTCTGGCGTGAACTCGATTCGCGGTACCGTGGCAAAAAAATCACGCACGCGCCGCTCAATTACGCCGACTTCATTCTGGACGAGATGAAAGTTTCGCCCGAAGAATTCGCCGAAGGAAGTAAATTCTGGATGGAAATGATCAAAGACTTCGACGCAACTAAGCACCTGCCGCCGCCCGACGTTAAAGACTGCCCCAATCCTACCAGCGAATCTTTTTATTTTAACGTGGACACAATCTCGCAGAATTTTTTCAAGGAAAGCCATTACCAGGAGCATATTTTTTTCCTCGCCGCCTCGATGCTCGCCATTACAAAAAGCAACGGCTCTGATTCAGCGAATATGAACTGGCTCCACAACGGCAGAAATACCATGCAGGAACGCCGTCTTATGGGAACCATGATTGAGCAGTATCCAATCTGCTGGAAATTTGAACAGGATTTGAGCGTCGGTGAATTTATCAGCGGCATCGAAGCGAAAATGCAGGAATGTATGAAGTACCGCCGCAGCATTGGCACCGCCTACCAAATTGGAATCGACTATGACAGCGCGACTTTTATTTTCCAGAAAAGAGTTCTCGGCGCCCTGAACACAATGATGCTCGGCGGCAAGCCCGCTGAAATTCTGGAAATTCCAATCAATGAATTTTCCGTCTCAGAAAATATGCTCGACATTGAAGTTAATCTGTCGGAAGACGGCAGCTATCTCGTCGAATTTTCGTATGACACCGGCACCTATTCCGAAGACGCTATGAAAAAATTCTCCGCCACGTTCAACGAAGTTGTTCAGGCTATGCAGGACGAAAACCGCAGAATTTTTACGATTCTTAAAGGCTGAGCTTATGGAAATTTTCGGAAGGAAAACCGTAATTTTTACGCGGTTCAAATCGGTATTCGTGGCGTCAATGTTTTCATTGATGGTCTCCTACATTTTAATGCTGACGGACAACGTGATTGCGGGGCAAATCGTGGGCGACGACGCGGTTGCCTCAATGACGCTGATTTTTCCAATCTTCACGCTGATTATATTCGTGTCCTACGTAATATCGGACGGGCTGGGAATGATGGTGTCGTATGCGAACGGGCATGGCGACAGTGAAGAAGTTGACAGGCTCTTCAGCCTCGGAATGATTTTGGCGGTCGGCACAAGCGCGTTTTTTTTCACGGCGTTATTTTTTCTGCGCGAAGAAATTCTGGCGTTCTGGGAAATTTCGCCGCACCTTCAGGTTTACGCCCACGAGTATTACGACGGCTTGAAATACCTGACGCTGTTTGTTTTCGTCGATGTTTTCCTCTACACGATTTTCGTTGCGAAAGGAATGGAAAATGAATGCGTCAAGGCGTCAGTTGCGTCTTTCGTCACCAACGTCGCGCTGGATATAATCCTCTGCCAGAAAATGGGCGTCATGGGCGTTGGGCTGGGCACGTCGCTTGGATACTTCGCCAGCACTATCGTGTTGGGTTTTTACCTGCTGCGGAGCGATTTGCATTTCGTCTGGTACTGGGACACGAAAAAAGCCTGGAAAGGCATAGTGTACAGCACTTACCATTCGGTCGATACGCTGTGCCTGTCAATCCTGCCGGTGATGCTGTCCTACACGGTGATAAAATTTTTCGGCGAGGGCGATTTGATAATCGTGACGGTGGCGGTGAATCTGCTGACGCTGATAATGGCGATGTACACGGGAATAATCGACTGCCTGCAGCCAATGATTTGCCAGTACCACGCGGAAAAAAATCTGCACAGCGTGATAAAAACGATGCGCGTCGGAATTTCAGTGACGATCGTCATGAACCTGATAATGACTGTGCTTGGAATGATTTTCGCAAATTTATTGCCAACGTTCTTCGGCGTGAAGGAAGCGGCGCTGGTCGAAAAAGCGGCGGTTGCAATGCGGTTTTTCCTGCCGTTTACGACCTTCCTCGGCGTAACGCTGATGTTCACGAATTACTACATTTACATTGAAAAATTAAATTTCGGCGCGGCGATAAAAATTCTGCTGCTGCTGATTTTGCCGGCGGTGGGAATGCTGATTGGCGCTCAGTTCACGATGAACATTTTCTGGCTGGCGATTGGCGCGACATTCGCGGTTTCATTCGTGGCGAATAGATTGTTGACGCGGTTTTACCAGAAAAGCTCGAACCTGCTGCTGATTGACGGAAAAGAATTGGCGCGGCAGTTGTCGTATGACGTGGACGCGTCGGCGGAAGAAATTTTAGCGCTGACGAAAAAAGTCGACGCGGATTTGACGCGGCTCGGCGTGGCGGATAAGACGCGGAGTAAACTGGTGCTGTTTATCGAAGAATTTGGCTTGCACGCGGCGGAGCGCGCTGGCGAAAACATTTTCCAGCTGGAATTTTCGATACTGCTTGGCGAAAAAGATTCTGCGACGCTGATAATTCGGGACAACGGCGAGCCTTACGACGTGATTAAGACTGCGGAGGAGGGGCAGTTTTCTTTCCGTGAATTTTTCATTGAGGGCGTGACGGCGAATATTACCAGCCACAATTACCTTGCGA
Source organism: Selenomonadaceae bacterium (assembly GCA_017614505.1). Taxonomy (GTDB): domain Bacteria; phylum Bacillota; class Negativicutes; order Selenomonadales; family Selenomonadaceae; genus Quinella. The sequence goes on from JAGABT010000003.1 coordinate 7,930, forward strand.
ACGGCGACGAAAACCGCGTTGTGCTGAAGATTTAAAACGGGGGACGGAAACTTTGAAGGCACTGGACAAAATTCCGGCGTTGGGCGTAGTGATTGTCTGCGCGGGAATTTTTCTGATTCAAAATCTGCTGACGCCGGTGATTGGCGACGATTACGCGTATGCGTTTATCTGGGACGGCGCGCAGAACGGGAACTTTCAAAACAACATTGGCAGGCTGTACCGCGTCGAGTCGATTGGAGATATTTTCGTTTCGCAGTGGTCGCACTGGCTGACGTGGGGCGGACGTTCAGTCGCACATTTTTTCGTACAGTTTTTCATGATGTTCGACAAAGTATTCTTCGACGTGGCGAACGCGCTGATTTACGCGGCGCTGGCGCTGCTGATTTACTTTCTGGCGGCGGGAAAATTTGAACTGCGGACGGGCGCAATGCTGTGGATATTTTTCGCGCTGTGGTTCTGCCTGCCGGAATTTTTTCAGACGACGCTCTGGCTTACGGGTTCCTGCAACTACCTCTGGATGACGGTAATTCAGCTGGCGTTCCTGCTGCCGTTCGCGCTGAAATTCTGGCGCGGAAAATGCAGCGTGCCGGTGCCGCTTATGGCATTCGCCGGACTGCTTGCGGGCTGGTCGAACGAATCCGGCGGCGCGTTCACGATATTCCTGGCGTTTCTGGCGATGGTATATTTCTGGCGGCAGAAAAAATTTGAGCGGTGGATGCTGGCGGGCTTTATCGCGCTGTTTATCGGCTACGCGCTGTTAATGCTGGCGCCTGGAAATTTCCAGCGGTACGTCGTCGACGCGAACGAAGCAACGGTTCCGTATTTGTCAGCGCAGATGTTCATAGACAATTTCGAGGACGGAATGAGCGAACTGCTCTGGTACGACCTGCTGCCACTTCTTGTGATAGCTGGCTACTTCCTGCGCGGGAGAAAGACTCCGCAGACAACGCTTTTCGTGCTGGCGTTCACGGCGGCGGGAATTTTACTGCTGTTTATGCTGATGTTTTCGCCGGAATTTCCTGCCCGCGCCGCATTTGCCTCGCCGGTATTTTTAATCATAGCAACGGTCGCCGCGCTGGATAAAATTTCATTTGAACTGCCGCGAAAACTTGTCGCCGTAGCCTGCGCGTTCTGGCTGGCAACTTCAGCTGTTTCAGTGTCGGTTGACTGGTCGGTTCATTCGCAGCTGCAGGAGCGGCAGAAATATATCGCCGCGCACAGGAACGAGGATTTGATTGTGGTTGACCCGATAAATCTGCCGTTGCTGGTTGAAAAAATTTTCTGGTCGTGGACGCTCGACGCGTATTCTCGGTTCTACGGCGATTTAACGCCCTATCTTGACAAGCTGAACAACCGCAACATAACTTACGCGCAGTACTACGGGCTGAAGCAAATTATTATCAACGAGGAAAAATGGGCGAAGCAGACGCGGTTCATTTTGTATTGACGGGGGAAATTTTATGGACAAAATTACGATAATCGTGCCGTGCTACAACGAGGAGGCGGGGATTGAGCTTTTTTATCCTGAAGTCCAGAAACACGTCGAGAAAATTCCTGCCTGCGAGTTCCATTATCTTTTCGTGAACGACGGGAGCCGCGACGGTACGCTGGAAAAACTGCGCGGTATCTGCGCGAAGTACGAGAACGCGCACTATCTGAGTTTCGCGCGGAATTTCGGCAAGGAATCTGCGATGATGGCTGGGATTGACTACGCCGAGAGCGACGCGGTGATTTTGATGGACGCGGATTTACAGCACCCGCCGGAAGTTATCGCGCAGATGGTTGAACTCTGGCGGCAGGGCTACGACGATGTTTGCGGCAAGCGCGTTGACCGAGCCGGTGAAACCTGGCTCAAGCGGACGCTGGCGAATTGTTTTTACGCGCTGATGAAAAAGTTCAGCACGTCCTACGAAATGCAGCGCGACGTTGGAGATTTCCGGCTACTGGACAGGCGGTGCGTCGAGGCGCTCCGGCTAATGCGGGAAAATCAGCGGTTCATGAAAGGCTTGTTCACGTGGGTCGGCTACCGCAAGAAAGAATTCCCGTTCGAGGTACGAGACCGCGCGGCGGGCGTCACGAAGTTCAACTACATTTCGCTGTTCAATCTGGCGATAAAGGGAATGACTTCGTTCACGACGGCGCCGCTGCATTTGATGACGTTCGTGGGGATACTGGTATCGTTCGGCGCGCTGGCGTACATGATTTTCATTCTGTCGATGGCGCTGATTTACGGCGACCCCGTGGCGGGCTACCCAACAATTATGACGGTAATGCTGTTCCTCGGCGGAATACAGATTCTGTCGCTGGGGATTATCGGCGAATACCTCAGCCAGATTTTCCACGAGACTAAGCACCGCCCGATTTATCTGGTTGACGAGTTCAACGGCGAACGCGTGATTTATCGCCACGGAATTTTTACTGAGCGAGATGTTTTGAAATGAACCGCAGGAATTTTATCCGCAACGGATTGATTGGCGTCGCTGGCGTGACGGCGGTTGCTGGCGGCGGGATTTTTTATTACATTAACAGACCTGAATTTGGGCGTCTGCCGTCGGGCGAGCGGCTGAAAAAAATTCTGGCGTCTCCGCACTATTTCGGCGACCACTTCGAGTGTTTGACGCCGGTAACGGTAATGTCTGAGGACGAAGCGGAAAAGGAAAACCGCGTGACGGCGACGCTGAAATTTATCTTCGGCAACAAGAAAGATTTGAGTCCGCCAGGTCCGATACCGAGCGTCAAAACAAATCTGCGCGAACTGCCGCCGCTGCTGGATTGCGCGGTCTGGATGGGGCATTCGACGATTTACCTGCAGCTGTCCGGCAAAAAAATTTTAATCGATCCAGTTTTCTCGTCATACGCGTCGCCGGTATTTTTTATCAATCGCGCGTTCGAGGGCAGCAACATTTATTCGGCGGAGGATTTTCCAGCGCTGGACGTGCTGGCGATAACGCACGACCACTGGGATCACCTTGATTATCCGAGCGTCATGGCGCTCAAGCCGAAAGTTAAAAATGTGCTGTGCGCGCTGGGCGTCGGCGAATATTTTGAGCAGTGGGGATTTTCGCCGGAAAAAATTGTAGAGCATGACTGGGATTCGGTGATTGAGCTGGGAAATAAGCTGACGGCGCACATTCTGCCGAGCCAGCATTTTTCTGGGCGCATGCTCACGCCCAATCCAACCGAATGGTGCGGCTTCGCGTTTGTCACTCCGCACAGGAAAATTTTCTGCAGCGGCGACGGCGGTTACGGTTCGCACTTCAAGGCGATTGGTGAAAAATTCGGCGGCTTCGACTTCGCTTTCATGGAGAACGGGCAATATAATAAGGCGTGGCACGCGATTCACTGTCTGCCCAATGAAACTGCCGACGCCTCCGAAGATATTCTCGCCAGAAATGTTGTCCCGATTCACGCTGGGAAATTCGCGCTGGCTCGTCACAGCTGGAACGCGCCATACAAAGATTTGACCGCCGCAAGTTTCGGCAGGCGCTACAAACTTCTGACGCCGCGCATTGGCGAGCTGATTGACTTTACCCGCGAACAAAATTTTGAGCCGTGGTTTAATCAGGATTAACTTTCTTTTGGCGCAAAAGAAAGTTACAAAGAAAACATGCCCGCTTCGCTCACATCCATGTGAGCTGGCGGGCGGGCGCCCCGTCCATGGGGCGCTTCTTTTTTTGCAAATTATAATCTCCTAGCAATTTTTTCCAGCAGTTCCAAATCCGACGGCAGCCACTTGACGCTGTACAAATCTTCCGCGCTCAGCCAGCGACAATCTTCGTGTTCCCGAACTTCCAGCTCGCCGCTTTTAATCGCGCAGAAATAGCAGTGCATCTTCACGCGAAATTCGGGATAATCGTACTCAAAATCGCCGCCGCTGTAACTTCAATTTGTTTCATCAAAACATCCTGTTCTTGTAGAAAACATACGCCGCCACCAGTGACGCGCACATTGCTATCACCATGACTGTGAAAAAGCCGTACTCGTTGCCCTCCATTGGCACCGGCACATTCATTCCGAAAAAGCTGGCGATAACCGTCGGCACCGCGATTATGATTGTCACCGCCGCCAGAAATTTCATTACCATATTCTGGTTGTTCGAGATTATCGACGAAAAAATATCCGCCATCTGCGACAGGATCTGGCTGTACATTTCGACCATTTCGCGCGCCTGCTTGTTTTCGATTATTACGTCTTCGAGCAAATCTTCATCTTCCTCGTAAATTTCCAAAATTCCGTCGAGGGTGCGATTTGTCCGAAGGCGCATTATTTTTTCCAGCACGGCGTCATTCGACCGCAGCGCCGCGTTGAAGTACGTCAAGCCCTTCTGCAGTTCCATCAGCCGCAAAATGTCATCGTTTTTCATGTACTTCCGCAGCTGGTCTTCAATTTCCTCCGACAGCTTGTTAATCTGCCGCAGGTACCGCAGGTAAAACGTCGCCGAGCGGTACAGAATTTCAAACAGAAACTGCGTGCGCTTGTACGTGTGGAAGAGCCGCGCCGTCCGCTCGTTGAAACTTGAAATGACCGGCGTCTCCTCAAGGCAGACCGTGATTATGTAATTTTTCGTGAGGATTACCGAAAGCGGCAGCGTGTCGTAACTTTCTTCGTCGTAGACAACCGGCACGTTCGTCAGAATCATTACCGAGGTATCTTCAACGTCGATGTGCGAGCGTTCTTCGTCGTCGAGCGCCGAGCGTAAGAAGCCTGGCTCTACGTTCGTTACCGCGCTGATTTCCCGCAGTTCATAGGGCGTCGGGTCGATTACGTTTATCCACGCGCCTTTTTCCAATGTTTTCAGCGTCAGTTTGTCCAGATGTCCAGATTCCTGCGATTTGTAAATTTCTACCACGCCGCTGCGCCTCCCTTCAGCCAGCGATTTGCCCCTTCAAAAGCCACGTCTGCACCTGCGTAATTTTCACGCGCACAACGTCGCCAGCTTTTTCAGTACCGTGCTCAAAGAGCACAAGTTTATTCTGCCGCGTCCTGCCGGTAAAAATATTCCTGTCAGTCTTGCTTGCGCCTTCGACCAGCACTTCAACGACCTGCCCGTCCAGCGCGAAATTTTTTTCAAGGCTGATTTTATTTTGCAGCGCCATTAATTTTTCAAGCCGCGCGTGCTTAGTAGCCTCGTCGACCTGATTCGGAAAATCCGCCGCCGGAGTACCCGTCCGCCGCGAATAGATGAACGTGAACGCCATGTCGAATCGAACGCGTTCCAGAAATTCCAGCGTCTCCGCAAAAGTCTCGTCGGTCTCGCCTGGGAAACCAACTATCAAATCCGTCGTCAGGCTGATATTCGGTATCGCCGCGCGAATTTTCTCAACCAGCGCGAGATATTTTTCCACGGTATAGACGCGGTTCATCTTGCGCAGAATTTCATTGCTGCCGTATTGTACCGGCAGATGAATATGTTCGCAGATATTTTTCCCGCCAGCCATCGCCGCTATCAAATCGTCGCTCAAATCCTTCGGGTGGCTCGTCATAAAGCGCAGACGCTCAACGCCGGAAATTTTATCCACGTCGCGCAGGAGTTCAGGAAAAGTTTTGCCGCCGCCGGTGTAGGAATTGACGTTCTGCCCAAGCAGTGTAATTTCTTTGAAACCCGCGCCAACCGTTTCGCGAATCTCGGAAAGAATCTCGGCAGGCTGGCGGCTACGCTCTCGACCGCGGACATGCGGAACGATACAGTAGGTGCAGAAATTGTTGCAGCCGTACATTATCGGCACGAAGGCTGAAACGCCGCCCGCGCGTACCGGCAGAATATTTTCGTCGTCAATAAGACCGCTGACGTTGGAAGTATCTACGAATTGCCGCCGCGTCGACTCAAAATTCTCAACCACGCTGACGAGTTCGCCGCGCTGACCAGTTCCAAGTACAAAATCTACGTGCGGCGCGCGCCTGATTAAATCTTCGCCGTCCTTCTGCGCGAGGCATCCAACCACGCCGACAATCAGCGCAGGATTCAGCCGCTTGTACTTTTTAATTTCGCCGATTTTGCCGTAAATTTTATCCTCAGCAGTTGCGCGGACGCAGCACGTATTGAACAAAATCAAATCCGCCGCGTCAAAACTTTCCGTGAGAGTATAACCAATCTGTTGCAGCTGACCAGCCATGCGTTCGCTCTCGGCAACGTTCATCTGGCAGCCATAAGTTAAAATTTTAAGTTTCTTATCCATAACGCACATTGTACCATTTCCCGCGCAGATATTCAACAGCCTTGCGTTATGGCGGGCAAAAAAGTTATAATGAATGCTGAAAATATTTTTGGAGTTGATTTTATTGAAGACGCTTGAGGAACTGGCGCTGCTGGTGGACGGCACGAGGATTGTCGGGAACGCCAGCGCGCAAATCACCGGCATTGAACACGATTCGCGGAAAATCTCCGCCGGAAATTTATTCGTCTGCTTCGAGGGCGCGCACGTCGACGGGCACAATTTTATAAACCAGGCTGTGAGTAACGGCGCGGTTGCGATTATGACGACGCGCGAAAATGTTCAGCTGCCCGCCGGAATTTCTGCGCTCGTTGTCAAAGATATGCTCAAGGCGCTCGCGGTTATCGTACCATACGCCAGCGATTATCCTGCGAAAAAAATGCGCGTGATTGGCGTTACCGGCACCAACGGCAAGACTACCACGACTTACATGATACGTGAAATTCTGACGCGCGCCGGTTACAAGGTTGGCTTGATTGGCACGATTCAGACCGTGATTGGCGACGAAATTTTCCCCGCGCACAACACTACGCCCAACGTTATCGACCTGCAAAAACTTTTCGCCGAAATGCTCAGCCGTGGCGTTCAGTATGTTGTTATGGAAGTTTCGAGCCACGCGCTGGCTGAAAACAGAATTTCCGGCGTCGAATTTGACGTGGCGGTTTTCACCAATCTCACGCAGGATCATCTGGACTTTCATAAGACTATGGAAAATTATCGCGCCGCTAAGGCGAAACTTTTTGAGCGGGCGAAAAATGCTGTCGTGGTGAACGTTGACGACGCCGCAGGAGCCTTCATGCTCGAACATTCGCACTGCAAAAAAATTACCTACAGCGTGAAAACTGATTCCGACCTTCGCGCAGAAAATGTTGACGTTCGCGCGGACGGCACCAGCTTTGAACTCGGCGGCAAAAATTTAAACCTGCACGTGACTGGAATTTTCAATGTCTACAACACGCTGGCGGCGATTGGCGCGGCTGAGGCTGAAAATATTTCCGCTGACATTATTCAACCCGCGCTGGAAAATTTCCGCAGCGTGCCTGGCAGATTTGAGCGGATTTACGCGGATATTCCCTTCGCAGTTATCGTAGACTACGCGCATACGCCCGACGGCGTTGAGAACGTTTTGAAGACCGCGCGCCAGATTGCGAAAAATAAAATCATCACGGTTTTCGGCTGCGGCGGCGACAGGGATAACACCAAGCGCCCAATCATGGGACGGCTCGCTGCTGAACTTTCCGACGTGGTTATCGCCACTTCCGACAATCCGCGCACTGAAAATCCCGAAAAAATCCTGCGCGAAATTGAGGTCGGTATCCGCGAAAAAATTGGCGCCAAAACTTTTGAAAATATCGCTGACAGACGAGCCGCCATTTTCCGCGCGATTGAACTTGCGCAGGCGGGCGATGTCGTCATGATTCTCGGCAAGGGACACGAAAATTACCAGATTCTCAACAGCGGCACGATTCATTTCGACGACCGCGAAGTTGCAACTGAAGCCATTGGAGGTTTGATTCATGGATAAGCTAAGCTTGACGGAAATTTTAAAAGCCACGCAGGCTGAGACTGATTTTACCGGCGAGATTTTTTTCAGCGGCGTAACGACTGACAGCCGGAAAATCGTTGAAGGTTCACTGTTCGTGGCGCTCAAGGGCGAAAATTTCAACGGTGAAGATTTCGCGCAGGACGCAATAAAAAAAGGCGCCGCCGCAGTTTTAGTCAGCAAAGGCGCCAAAAATATTTCCGGCATCGCGCTGAAGGTTGACGATACGCTCACCGCGTATCAGCAAATCGCCGCAAGCTGGCGCAGTCGCTTTAACATTCCCGTCGTGGCGATAACCGGCTCCAGCGGCAAAACTACCACGAAGGATTTGACCGCCGCCGTTTTGAGCGGGCTCGGCAAAGTCTGCAAGACCGCCGCGAATTTTAACAACGAAATTGGCGTGCCGATGACTCTGCTCGAACTTGACGTAACGCACAAAGCCGCCGTCGTCGAAATTGGTATGCGCGGGCTTCACCAGATTGAAACGCTCGCCCGCTACGTCAAGCCCACGATTGGCACCGTGATTAACGTCAACGAAACGCACATTGAAATTCTCGGTAGCGTCGAAAATATCGCCCGCGCCAAAGCTGAGCTCGTCGAGGCGATTCCCAGCGGCGGCACCGTCATTCTTAACGCCGACAATCCCTACACGCTGAACATGAAAAATCTCGCCGCATCCGGCGTTAAAGTCATCACTTACGCGCTCAAAAATCCCGCCGACCTGACGGCTGAAAATATTTCGATTGACAGCGGCGCAACCGAATTTACGCTGAATTACGGCGGCGCGCGTTACGATTTTGAAATTCCAATAATTGGGCGGCACAACGTTTCAAACGCGCTGGCGGCGGTTGCTGCCGGTCTCAGCGTCGGCTTGACGATTGACGAAATTAAGCGCGGAATTTCCAGCCTCGTCACGACGCGTATGCGCTTTGAAGTTATCCGCCGCGACGGGATTATCATTGTCAACGACGCCTACAACGCCAGCCCCGCGTCAATGCGCGCGTCTATCAAAACCGTTGCCGAAATTTACGCCAGCCGAAAAATTGCCGTGCTTGCTGACATGCTGGAGCTGGGCGAAATTTCCAAAAAGGCTCACCGCGAAATTGGCGCCGAACTTGCCGCGAATAATTTTGATACGCTGATTGTCCTCGGCGAGCTGGGGAAATTCATTGCGGACGGTGCGCGTGACGCCGGTTTGAAAAATATTTTTGTCGCTGAAAATCACGAAAATGCCGCCAAAAAAGTTCACGCGGTTCAGCGCGAAGGCGACGTGATTCTGTTCAAGGCGTCGCACGGAATGCATCTGGAAAAAGTTATCGAACTGATTTGAGGCGGGAAAAATGTTGCAAATTTTATCAGCCGCGTTAATCGCCGCCGCCGTGGTGCTGATTCTGGGACCAATTCTGATACCGCTGCTGCACCGGCTGAAATTCGGGCAGAGCATACGCGCGGAGGGACCGGCAAGTCACCAGAAAAAGAGCGGCACGCCGACAATGGGCGGAATTTTCATGATAGCGGGCATCGTCATAGCCACGGCGATTCGCGCGGAATGGACGGCGGAAGTTTTGCTGGCGCTGTTTATCACGCTGGGACATTTCGTGCTGGGATTTCTGGACGACTACATAAAAGTTGTCAAAAAGCGGAATTTGGGTCTGAAGGCGCGGCAGAAACTTTTAGGGCAGATAATAATCGCCGCCGTGACGATTTATTTCGCGACGACGAAACTGGGAATTGAAACGACGCTGTGGCTGCCGGTGGCAGGAGACACGGTAGATTTGGGCGCGCTGTACTACGTGCTGGTTTTGCTAGTGATAGTGGGCGCGTCGAACGCGGTAAACCTGACGGACGGGCTGGACGGCTTAGCGTCGGGGTGCATGGCGATAGCGGCGAGCTGTTACTGTGCGATTTGTTTAATCACGAATCACACGGAGCTGGCGATATTCTGCGCGGCGATAGTTGGCGCGTGCATTGGATTTTTGCGATTCAACTTCCACCCTGCGAAAATATTTATGGGCGACACGGGCTCGCTGGCGCTGGGCGGAGCATTCGCGGCAATGGGAATTTTGACGCATACGGAACTGCTGCTGCCGGTCGTCGGATTAATTTTCGTGTGCGAGGCGCTGTCGGTCATAATCCAGGTAATTTCGTTCCAGACGACGGGGAAAAGAGTTTTCAAAATGTCGCCGATACATCACCACTTCGAGTTGAGCGGCTGGAGCGAGCTGAAAGTTGTCTTTGTATTTTGGTCGGTAGGATTAATTTCCGGCGTGATTGGATTGATGATGCTGACGAGCGTCATGGCGTCAGTCAATTTTTAGCGTAGCAAAATAATCTTCAATGGTTTCAGCGCGGCGGATAAGTTCAACTTCGCCGTTTTCGCGCAGGAGCAGTTCAGCGCTGCGGAGCTTGCCGTTGTAGTTGAAACCCATGGCGTGCCCGTGCGCGCCGGTATCGTGAATAATCAGAATGTCGCCAATGTCGATTTTCGGGAGCGGGCGGTCGATAGCGAATTTGTCATTATTTTCGCAGAGGGAGCCGGTCACGTCGTAAATGCGGCTTATGGCGGCATTTTCTTTACCGGCAACGGTGATGTGGTGGTAGGCGCCGTAGAGGGCGGGGCGCATGAGGTTCGCCATGCACGAATCGAGCCCGATATAATTTTTGTAGGTATTTTTTTCGTGAATGACGGTTGAGACGAGCCAGCCGGCGTCGCCGGTCATGGCGCGTCCGCTTTCGGTAGCAATGCGAATTTCGTCCAGACCGTTCGCAACGAGAATTTCGTCGTAAAGTTTGTGAATACCGTTGCCAATCGCGCAGTAGTCAACGGGCAAATCTTCGGGGCGGTAGGGAATGCCGAAGCCGCCGCCGAGGTTGACGAACTCCAGATTAATTCTGAGGCGGAGTTTAATTTCGACAGCGAGTTCAAACATAATCTGCGCGGTGTACAGGAAAGTTTCGGTGCTGCGTTCGTTGGAAGCAATCATGGTGTGGAGACCGAAGCGGGTAACGCCTTTGTTCAGCGCAATTTGGTAGGCGTCGAAAATCTGCTGGCGGGTTAAGCCGTACTTAGCCTCGGCGGGGCGCCCGATAATGTCGTTGCCAACGTTCATGATGTCGGCGGGGTTGTAGCGGAAGGAAAGAACCTGCGGCAGACCGGCGTTTTTTTCCAGAAAATCTATGTGCGTGATGTCGTCGAGGTTTATGATAGCGCCGAGCTTGAGTGCGGCTTGAAATTCATCGGCGGGCGTGTCGTTGGACGTGAGCATAATTTTTTCGCCGGTGACGCCAGCCATTTCGCTGATTTTGAGTTCGGCGAGCGAGCTGCAGTCGGTACCGGCGCCGTCGCTGGCTAAGATTTTAACGATGCGCGGATTGGGCGTGGCTTTAACCGCGAAGTGTTCAATGTAGCTGGGCGCCCAGGCAAAAGTTTCGCGCAGGCGCTTGAAATTCTCACGGATAGTTTTTTCGTCGTAAATGTGGAACGGCGTCGGAAATTTTTTTATGACTTCGCGCAGGGTCTCTGCGTCGAGCGGGAATGTTTTCGGCATGAACATACCACCTTTCTTAGAATAACGCAGATATTATATCAGCGCAGAAAAATCCTGCAAGATTAGGATCTACTTTCTTTTGGCGCAAAAGAAAGTAGCAAAGAAAACCGCCCGCTGCATTCGCATCCGGCGAATGGCGCGGGCGGCCGCCCGTCCTTGGGCGGCCTCTTTCAGCTTAAAAAAATTTTTTTTGCAGGGGGCTTGACAAATCGGATTTAGG
>JAGABT010000004.1 GCA_017614505.1 Selenomonadaceae bacterium
GGCGCGCCCCGCCCGCCAGCTCGCATGGATGCGAGCGAAGCGGGCATGTTTTCTTTGCTACTTTCTTTTGCGCCAAAAGAAAGTAGATGCTGAACCTTAACTTCGATTTTCCTGCGCGACGAGTTTATCAGCGCCATAGCGTTTGCGAAGGGCAGGCTTCTCGATTTTACCAGTAGCATTGCGTGGAACGTTATCGAAAATAATTTTGCGCGGACGTTTGTAACGCGGCAGTTCAGCGCAGAAACGGTTAATTTCTTCCTCGGTGCAGGTCATACCAGGCTTGACTTCGATAATTGCGGCGGAAATTTCGCCAAGGCGCCTGTCAGCCAGACCGATAACCGCCACGTCCTTAATCTTGTCGAACTTGTGGAGAAAATCTTCAATCTGCACGGGATAAATATTTTCGCCGCCGCTGACGATAACGTCCTTTTTGCGGTCGACGAGAAAATAAAAGCCGTCCTCGTCCTGCATCGCCATATCGCCGGTCAAAAGCCAGCCATCGCGCAGAACTTCAGCCGTCGCCTTTTCGTCATTGTAGTAGCACGTCATGACGCCAGGACCTTTCACGCAGAGTTCGCCAACTTCTCCGCGCGGAACTTCCTCGCCGTGCTCGTCGATAATCTTGCACTCCCAGCGATAGCCAGGCACGCCGATAGCGCCGACCTTCGCAATATTTTCCAGACCGAGATGAACGCAGCCTGGACCCGTGGATTCTGACAAGCCGTAATTCGTGTCATAATCGTGGTGCGGAAAATATTTTTTCCAGCGGCGAATCAAACTCGGCGGCACCGGCTGAGCGCCAATGTGCATTAGCCGCCACTGCGAAAGTTCATAATCCGAAAGTTTCAAATCGCCCCTGTCCAGCGCGTCTACAATATCCTGCGCCCACGGCACCAGCAGCCAGACGAGTGTACATTTTTCGCTTGAAACCGCGTTCAGAATTGTTTCCGGCTTCGTTCCCTTGAGCAGTACTGCGCGAGAGCCCGCGACTAAACTTCCCATCCAGTGAAATTTCGCGCCCGTGTGATAAAGCGGCGGTATGCAAAGGAAACAGTCTTCACGCCCCGTCAAATGATGTTTCTGCTCCATTTGCGCCGCCTGCGTAAGACTGCGATGCTTGTGCAGAATCGCCTTAGGAAAACCCGTCGTGCCGCTTGAAAAGTAAATCGCGCCAAAATCGTCGTCAGTAATTTCGCCAACATTCGGCTTGTGGCTGGAACAGTCCGCCGCCAGCAGGTGATAACTCTCAGCAAAACTCGGACAGTTATCGCCGACATAAATCAGCAGGCGCCCGCGCGATAATCTTTCAGCATTCGCCTCGATTCGTCCGATAAATTCACTGCCAAAAATTATCACGTCGACTTCCGCCAGCTCCGCGCAGTACAAAATTTCATTCGCGTCGTAGCGAAAGTTGAAAGGCACCGCAATAGCGCCGGTCTTCAAAATTCCAAAATAAATCGGCAACCATTCAAGGCAGTTGTACATGATAATCGCAACTTTATCGCCCTTGCAGACGCCGCGCTCCAGCAAAAAATTCGCGCAGCGGTTAGCCTTCTCGTCGAATACGCTCCACGTAATTTCGCGGCGGTACGGCTCAAACCGGTTCGATTCTATCAGGCTGAACTCCTTCCAGCTCATGCGTCGGCTGTTTGGCTCCGCAGGATTCAATTCCACCAGCGCAACTTCGTCCCCGTACAATTCCGCGTTGCGCTCCAAATATTCCATTACAGGCAAAAGTAACACCCTTTCTTCATGAATAACTTAGAGATTATATAAAACCGCGCGCAGTAAGTCAATCTGTACTTTTTCTGAAAAAAATATTGATTTTGCGGCGGCGCTTGCTTATAATTTAGGCGCAGTGATTGATTTTATTGGAGGAAATTTTTATGGCAGAAATAAATTTGGAAGACCTCATGGCGCAGAAGGCGGCAGGTTCGTCGGAAGAAAAACCCGACGAGCCGGAAGTCGAAATTGTCAAAGTCACGCAGCAGGTCGAGGCGCTGACGCCGGAAGAAAAAGCCAAAGTTCAGTCTATCAAAGACGGAATTAATCTTATGGATTCCAGCACGCCGCTGACATTCGGGGCGCCCGCCCAAAAGGAAATTGCCGAGTTCTCCGACAGCATTCTCAGCAAGGTTCGCACCAAAGATTCTGGGCAGGTCGGCGAGCTTTTAACCGATTTGGTTTCCAAAGTCAAGGGCTTCGACGTGGGCGAGAAAAAAAGTTTCGTCAGCAAAATTCCAATTCTCGGCTCGCTCGTCGAAAAGGGCGAAAGCGTCGTGCAGGGCTACGAAAAACTTTCTGTGCACGTCGAACGCATTCAGGCGGGGCTTGAACGCTCCAAAGTCAAGCTCATGGAAGATGTTGTCATGTTCGACACGCTCTACGAAAAAAACCTCAGCTACTTCAAGGATTTGCAGCTGTACATTCGCGCGGGCGAGGAAAAACTCGAAGAAATGCGCACCGTCACCCTGCCCAAGCTCAAGGCTCAGGCCGCCGCTAAAAACGATCCAATGGCGGTGCAGGTTGTTGCGGATTTTGAACAGAGCGTCGACCGCTTCGAGAAAAAAATTCACGACCTCAAGCTGAGCAAAACTATCGCCATTCAGACCGCGCCGCAAATCCGCCTTATCCAAAACAACGACCGAGTGTTAATCGACCGCGTTCAAGCCGCAATTTACCACACAATTCCGCTGTGGAAAAATCAAATGGTTATCGCGCTGGGACTCAGCCGCCAGCAGGAAGTTATCGCAATGCAGCGCGCGGTTGCCGACGCCACGAACGATTTGCTCAAGCGCAACGCCGAAATGCTCCGGCAGAATACCATTGAGACCGCTAAGGAAAACGAACGCGGAATCGTCGACATCGACACCGTGAAGAAAGTCAACGAAGATTTGATAGCGACGCTCGAAGAAACCGTCCGCATTCAGCAGGAAGGGCGCCAGCGCCGCGCTAATGCCGAAAAAGAACTCATAGCTATCGAAGGTCGGCTCAAGGAAGCGCTCCTAAGAAATTCCAGCCGCACAACTAATCCGTGAGATGAACAAAAACAGAATTGCAGTTCAACGAAGAATAATCGCGCTCGCCGTAGGAATGCTGGCGCTGATTTTCGTGATAGTACTGCGGTATGGCTGGCTGCAACTCGTGCAGGGAAGTGAGCTGGCGGAAAGAATGCGCAATCAGGTCGGGCAGGATTATGCAATTCAGTCTCCGCGCGGCGCAATCCTCGACAGGAACGGGCGCGAACTTGCCGTAAGCACCATGACAAAATCGCTGTTCATTGACCCCAGCCACGTAGAAAATGCCGCTGAAGTCGCAAGAAACCTCGCACCGCTGGTTAAAAAAACCGAAGCGGAAATTCTTGAAGATATAAAAATCGGCGGCGGGTTCGTCTGGATTCAGCGGCGGCTCGAACAGCAGGAATACGAAAATATTCGCAAAATGATTCAGGATAAAAAATACGGGAACTGTCTGAATTTCCGCGACGAGGCTAAGCGCTACTATCCCAACGACGTTCTGGCGGCGAATGTCCTCGGCTTCGTCGGCACGGACGATAAGGGTCTGGACGGCATTGAACAGGCGCTCGACAAGTACATTAAGGGCGAAGTGACCGAATCTTTCCTGTACACCGACCCGCGCGACCGCCCGATTCTTGAATCTATTTTTGAGCGCCACGGCTATCAGGGCGAATACTGCAAGACGATTGAGCTGACGATTGACAGCGCGATTCAGTTTATCGTCGAACAGGAACTTGACCGCGCGATGGCGGAAAATGACCCCGTCGCAGTGACTTGCGTTGCGCTTGACCCGAAGACCGGCGAAGTGCTTGCCATGGCGAGCCGCCCTTCCTATAACCCCAACAGATTTTTCGACTACGAGCCGGAAGTCTGGAAAAACCGCGCGGTTTCCTTTATCTACGAGCCTGGTTCCACGTTTAAGACCGTGACTGCCGGCGCCGCGCTGCAGGAAGGAATTGTTTCGCCGAATCAGATTTTCGTCGACCCTGGCTACGTGATTGTTTCGGGCATGCGCATTCAGAACTGGAACGGCGCGAGTTTCGGTACGGTAACTTTCGCGGACGTTGTAAAACAGTCGCTGAACACGGGCTTCGCGCAGGTCGGACTTCAGCTAGGCGCGGAAAAACTTGTAATGTACGCGCGGAAATTCGGTTTCGGCGACTACACTGGAATTGAACTGCCTGGCGAAGAGGCGGGGATTCTGTACACGCCGGACGAAATGGTTGATTCTGACATTGCGACGATGGCGATTGGGCAGAGTATTGCCGTTACGCCGCTGCAACTGGTTACCGCCATGAGCGCCGTCGCCAACGACGGGATTTTACTCAAGCCGCACATCGTCAAGACGATTAAAAACGCCAACGGTTCCGTTTACTCCGAAACGCACGTCGAGGAAGTTCGCCGCCCGATTGAATCCGCCACCGATAAAACGCTGGTAGGGCTTTTGGAACAGGTCGTCGCTACCGGCGGCGGCAAGAAAGCTACAGTTCGCGGCTACAGGGTTGCTGGCAAAACCGGCACGGCGCAGAAAATCAACGAGTTCGGCACTGGCTACAGCGAGGGCAAATATATCGCGTCGTTCTGCGGCTTCGGTCCTGTCGAAAATCCAAGAATCGCGCTGCTGGTTATGATTGACGAACCTTCCGGCAGTTTTTACGGCGGACAGATTGCGGCGCCCGTCGCCAGCAGAATCCTCGCGCAGGTTTTCCGCTACATGCGCATTGAGCCCAGCGACGCCCCCGATCCTGACGAAGAAGAACTTCCCGAAGACGTCGGCGAAGGCGATACTTCCGGCGCTTCCGCCATTCCAAAGCCCGAACCGCCTAAAGCTGAAACGCCTGAACCCGCCGTCGAAGAAACGCCCGAACCCGTCGAGGAAATTCCGCAGAATGATGAAAATGAAGTTACCGTGCCGGATTTTTATCACAAGAGCATTCGTGACGCGGCGCGGCTGGCAAACGAGGCTGGGCTGAAGATGGAAACAAGCGGCTCCGGCTTCGCAGTCGAACAGAGCCTCGACCCAGGCGCCGTTGTTGAACGCGGCACGGTTATCACGATTAAATTCAGTCCGAACCTGTGAAGTAAAATCCGCCAATCAAATTCCGCCAGTTCCAGTTTACTTTTTCCAGCGAATCTAAAAATTCCTGAAAGCGCGGCAAATCTTTCTGCTTGCAGACGAGATAATAATCCACGCTGGCTTCGGCGTCGAGAATTGGAATGTTGACGTGATTTTTGCGCGAAAGACCGGCTTCGATAAAAATATCCGTTATAAATGAGGGAAATACTGAGGCGTTCGCCAGCTCCTCGAAAACCGCGCTGTCATTTTGCATTAAAAATCTTGCGCGCGGCGCCTTCTCTACGCACAAATCGTACCAGAAACCGATTTTTGAATATAGCAGCACGCTCAGTCCGTTCAGTTCGCTAAGGTAAATTCCGGCGGATTTCGCGAGCGGGTGTTCCGGCGGCAGGGAAATGAAAAGTTTCTCACTGCCGATTTTTTTTACGCAAAACGTTTCGTCGGACGGCTTTTCGTGCAGTACAACGAGCTGGAACATGTCATTCAGAAAATCGCGCATTAGATTTTTGTCGCCGCTAAGTTCGGTGGAAATTGCTACGCCTGGAAAATTCTGCGTCAGAAGGTGTAGTAGCTGTTCGAGCGGCACCGGCGCGCAGCCTCCAACGGAAATTGTCCGGCTTTTCCTGTCAAATTCGCGGACGGCGTTGACCATTTCGGTCTGCTTATCCAAAATTTTCTGCGCGAAAATGGCGGCGAGTTTACCGTTCTCATTCAGCGCGATTTTGTTTTTAGAGCGCGAAAATAATTCCGCGTCGAACATTCGCTCCAGTTTTTTCATCGAGCGGCTCAGTGCCGGCTGCGACACGTAAAGTTCATTCGCCGCCTCCGAAAGTGTCCCAAATTTCGCGAACGCCGCCAGCTGTTCCAGAAGATACATTTCTATCATAAAAAATCCTCCTGCCCTGAACAAAATTTATTTCAGTATAACTGCAGGTTATTATACTTTTTCCGACGCCTGTTGTAAAATTATTAGAAGTTTAAATTTTGTGGGATGGCTTTGTGTGGAAGAAGTCAGAATTAACTGATTGCGGCGAATTATACGGTTGTCGGCGGCATTCCCGCGAAGTTTATAAAAAAATATTTAGGAGGCTGTTAAAATGGCAGAAATTATTCAGGCGCCGGTTATCGGCAGCAAAAACGTCACCGGCACGAATTACACCGGCACGGCGGCGAAGGTTTACTTCAGCAAGAAAATCGACGCCGAAACGCTTATCAAACTCTACGGTATGATTAACAGCGAAATTTACGGCAAGGTTGCAATTAAACTGCACACCGGCGAAAAACACGGTCCGAACATTCTCCCGCGCGATATGGTTCAGGCGTTCCAGGCGCAGGTTCCCAACAGCACTATCGTCGAATGCAACACGCTTTATACCGGCGACCGCTACACGACTGAAGACCACCGCGAAACGCTCAAAGTCAACGGCTGGACTTTCTGCGACGTCGACATTATGGACGAAAACGATGAAGTCGTCGACCTGCCCGTCCGCAAGCCATTCCACCTCAAATACGTTTCAATGGGCGCGCATTTGACAAATTACGACTCGATGATTGTTCTGACGCACTTCAAGGGACATGCGATGGGCGGCTTCGGCGGCTCGATGAAGAATATCGGCATTGGCAACGCCAGCGGGCACAAGGGCAAGGCGCAGGTACACGGGCTCGGCGTCGAAGTTCCCGAAAATTATCTTGAATGGCCCATGAAGGAAGTTTTCATGGAGCTTATGTGCGATTCGGCGCAAGCGACCTGTGATTATTTCGGCAAGCATATCGTTTTCATCAACGTCATGCGGCGAATGAGCGTCGACTGCGACTGCGCGGGCGTAACTGCTGCTGAACCGACAATGGCTGACATTGGAATTTGCGCGTCAACTGACATTCTCGCCGTCGACCAGGCTTGCACTGATATGGTTTACGCCGCGCACGACAGCCACGATTTGAAAGAGCGCATGGAAACTCGCCACGGTCTGCGCCAGCTTTCCGCTATGGCTGAAGTTGGACTTGGCAACCCGCAGTACGAATTGATTTCTATCGACTGAGCGTGTAGAATATCATGGCGAATTGGCTGGCGCTGAATCGCAGTACAAATTGATTTTCTATTAATCAGGGAGGCTAAATTTTGAATACCTGGAATTACGGTTACTTCACCGAATCGACTTACACCTACGGCTACTATCGCGAACTGAATCCTGTTTTTCAGAAATTCTGTCTGCTGGCGAAGAGTTTTGCCGCGCCGGAAGCTAACGAAAACGAAAATTACTGCGAGCTCGGCTTTGGGCAGGGCGTATCGCTGAACATTCACGCGGCGGCTAATCTGGGAAACTTTTTCGGCACGGACTTCAACCCTGCGCACGCCGCTCACGCCAATGAGCTTTGCAGCGCGTCCGGCAGTGGCGGGAAATTTTTCGACGACAGTTTTGAAGAAATGCTCAACCGCTCCGATTTGCCGCGGTTCGATTCGATTAACCTGCACGGTATCTGGTCGTGGATTAGTACCGAAAACCAGAAAATTATCGTGGAGTTCGCGCGGAAATTTCTCAATCCTGGCGGCACTTTTTACAACAGCTACAACTGCTACCCGGGCTGGTCGCCCGCCGCGCCGCTGCGTGAGCTTTTCGTCCTGCATGACAAGTACGCGCAGAAGAGCAAGAAAACTTACGAGCGCGTTGAAGAGGCAATGAAGTTCACCGAGGAGCTTCTGGCGAAAAAACCGGCGTATTTCGGGCGCGTCCCTGACGTTGCGAAAATTTTCGAGAGTACTCGCAAGCACGACCACGATTATCTGGCGCACGAATATTTCAACCGCGACTGGATTTGCATGTATTTCACCGATGTCGTTGAGCTGCTGGAAGACGCCAAGCTGGAGTTCACCTGCACGGCTGAAGTCGTTGAGGCACTGGAACATTTGAGCATTCAGCGCGACGCACTGGATTTTCTGAATCAAATCGAGGCGCCGGTCATGCGCGAGCAGGTCAAGGATTATTTTATCAACCGCCAGTTCCGCAAGGATATTTTCATTCGCGGCGCGCGCAGAATTTCCGCCTACGAGCGAATCACGCGGCTCATGAATACGAATTACGTTCTGATGAGTACCGACCCGCTGCCGGAAAAATTCCAGGTTGCCGTAGGCGAAATCAGCCTCGCGAAAGATGTCTGCGATAAAATCCGCGAACACCTTGCGTCTCAGAATTACCGCCCGAAAAATTTCAGCGAGTTCCTGAAGAAAAATCAAGACATTTCCGCGCAGAATATCGAACAGATTCTGATAATCCTCGTCCATAACGGCAACGTTGCGCCCTGCCAGCCCGACGCGGCGGCTAAGCTCGTCAAGCCCAAATGCGACGCGCTCAACAAATATTTCTGCACCCGCGCGAAAAATTCCGGCGATATTAATTTCATGGCGAGCCCCATTACCGGCGGCGGTATTACCGTCAACCGCTTCGAGCAGCTTTTCCTCGGCGCGCTGGCTGACGGCAAAAAATCTGCCAACACTATCGCCAGCTCCATTTGGGAAATTCTCTCCGAGCAGGGACAGGCTCTCCTGCAAAATGGCAAGCGCCTTGAAACGCCTGAAGAAAATATCGCCCAGCTTAAGGATATGGCGCAGGACTTCCTCGATAAGCGCCTGCCTATTCTGAAGGCTTTGCAAATCGCATAAAAAAGAGCCGGCGTTTCCACCGACTCCAAAAATATTTTCCGCGCGAAACTTATCGTGCGGATTTTTTTATGCGCTGGTCGCGGCGTCAACTTCCGCATTGCGCTTCTCAAAAAATGCTATAAAATCGTCGACAGGCATTGGCTTTGCATTGAGAAATCCCTGACCGAGGTGGCAATTTAATTTCAGCAGAAGTTCTTCCTGTTCGCGCGTCTCTATACCTTCCGTGATCACATGCATTTTGAGCGAATTTCCGAGGCTTATCACGTTGGCAAGAATCGTACGCATTTTTTCGGAAGTGTCGGCGCCTACCAGAATTGAACGGTCTACCTTCAGCGTGTCGAAGGGCAAATTTCCCAGCATCGTGTAGCTGGAATATCCGCTGCCAAAGTCATCGACAGAAATTGAAAAGCCCATCGCGTGCAGGGCGTTAATAATTTCCTCGGCGCTCTTCACACCGGCTTTGGCGTCGAAATCGCCGAACACGGTCTCGGTAACTTCCAGCTCAATTAAACCGGCGGGCAGTTTGTACTTGTCAACAACCGCCTGCATTTTCTCAAGGTAACCTTCCTCGGCAATCATGTGGAGGCGCGACTGGTTGACGGAAATTGGCACGACTTCCTTACCGGCGTCAAGGCGTTCGCGCTGGAGCTGGCAGGTTTTTTCCAAAAGGTAGTGGTCGACGGGAATTACAAAGCCGTTTTGCTCGAACAGCGGGATAAATTTTCCAGGCGGCATAAATCCAAGCTCAGGGCTAATCCAGCGGACGAGAGCTTCAGCGCCAACAATCCGCCGCGTGCGAATATCGTACTTCGGCTGGTAGAAAGGTTTGAACTCGCCTTCGCGCAGAGCCTGTTCCATGCGGCTTTCAATCGTGTGCTGCATCGTAAGGGTTTCTTCCATTTTATCATCGAAAACCTTCACGTTGCCGCCGGAATTGTGGTGGCAGGCGATAACTGCGCGGTCAACTGCCTGCTGAACGTACATCGTGCGATTGTACGCGCTGACGCCCGCGCGAAGGTGAAGAACAACCTTTGAACTGGCGTCGGCGGTTTCCATTGAGCTGTACTTTTTAATCATGTCCTCAGCCCACGCCATAATATCTTCGACGCTCGCCGCCTTGCAGTAGCAAACCATATGCTCCACGTCGATACCTGCGGCAGTCAGAATCACCGGCTCGGTCTGTTCCAGCCCCTTCGCCATATTCATGAACTGCTTGTCGATGATTTTCCGCCCGTAATCCTTCGTCACCGCCGCGCTGCTGTCCATTGAAAAGACCACGAAGAAAGTCTGCACGTCGGGATTTTTCTTCTCCAAATCCTCAAGCGTATCGGGAACTTTGTGTTCCAGCCACGGAATGTTCGGCAGATTGTACCGCAAATCCGTGTACGCCATGTGTTCGACAAGCTCGAAATGCTTCTGCCGCATTCTGTTCCTGTAGACGAAAAATCCGCCAATCGCCAGCGCCAGCAGCACCAGTCCCGTGAAAACTCTTACGGGGTGATGATAAATCAGATATTTCGGCGTGACGGTAAATTCAATCTGCTGGTGCTTGTTAATCAGGTCGCGAATCCAGTCGCCGTCAATGTGGCTAATTTCCTTGTTGAGAATGTGCCAGAGCATTGGATTTTCGTCAGCGTAAACGCCCAGGCTTATCGGTTCCGAATAAACGGATTCGCCCGCCGCCTCCAGCGAAAAGATGTCCGACTCCTCCATTAGCGCAGTTACGGCGTTCCTGTGAACGTAGGCAATGTCCGCGCGCCCTTCACTTACGGCAATCAGCGATTCGTCAAGCGTCGGCACGTACAGGCGCTTTTCCTCAGGGTAACGCGGCTCAATGAAAGTTCGCGTATAGAACATTGTCTTGATGCACGCTACGATTGGTTTGACGGAGGGGTCGTCAAAATAACCCGCGCGGGTAACCGGCACGTAGTCGGTAGTCAAATAGGATTGAGTCGGGCGCAAATCCAGCGCCTTCGCCCAGCTGAAATCGCAGACAATGTCCGTCACGAAATCGATATTGCCGTTTTTAATCAGCTCGTGCGTATTGGCAAGCGTCTGAGAAAACTGGTGCGTATTGTCGCGGGTATCAGTGTCGACCAGCTCAATTTCAATTCCCAAATCTCTGGAAATGCGGTTGATAATCTCCGGCATGACGCCAACAATTTCGCCGTTGCTGTTGCGGTACGCGTAGGGTTTCTGGAACATGACTATCGCCGCGCGAAGTTTTTTCCGCTCAGCAAGATATTCCGCCTCGTGGCGGCTAAGAACCAGCGGGAAACCGTCGTTGCGCAGATATTTATTGTTGAGCCGGTCGCGAATGTTCGGCTGATTCAGGAGCATGGAGTCCATGGCAAGATTCATCCGTCGCAGCAGTTCCGGCTTATCGTCACGAACGGAAAGGCGGTAACTTTGCCTGTCGAAAACCGCCAGCACGTTTCGCGATTCTTTAGGATTAAGCATTGGCGCGATATAGCCGTCAATTTCGCCGTCCTTGAACGCGTCAAACATCTTGTTGAATTTGGGATAAGTGATTGTCTCGTAGGTGAAGCCCTCGCCGCGCGCAATTCCCGCCAGCCCTGGCGTCGGATAATTCGCGGGGATATTGCCAATTCTCATTTCGGGCTTAACGCCTTCGTGAGAAATTACCAGCTCCATAGGAAAACGACCTATAACGTGATCCGTGCGCGTCGCATTCTTGAGCTGACGATAATCGCCAGGCATACCAGGCGCCACATCAATTTCATTGCGCGCCATACTTTCAGTCAGAGACTCCCAATCCTCGAACTCCACGTACTCAAAATCGCAGTGCGCGTAATTCGACAGAAATTCCATGTACTCATAACCATAGCCGGTTCTGTGTCCAGGAATATCCTCATACAAAAAGCCGCTGCCCTTCACATAGCCAACCTTAACTTTTTCAAATTCGTCGCGCATAATAGTTTCCGGCAATACTTCAGTTTCATTCGGCGGTCGAATGGAGTTATCCGTCACCGGCGCGCTTTCGACCGTTGTAAAATTTAAAATCCCTGCTATTACCGCCGCTCCTAATAAAAATTTTATTTCTTTCACGAACTTTCACCCCATGAAAATAAAAAAATACTGCTGAAAATTATACCATATTGCAAAATTTCTGCAACCGTGATAAAATTCCCGCGTCATGGCAATAAAAAAGCTCCAGCTGCGAACCGAAGCTTGAATGTTGGCAGTGCAATACAGCTTTACTTGAGAATAATGCTCAGAGCGATGGCGACACTTCCGGCAACTGACGCAACGCAGACGGCAATGGTTGCTACGCTGACGTTGCGAACATGCTTGCCCATGCCGTCAATGCTGGCGCGAATTTCCTTCATGTCGGCTTCCTGCTTTGTACGAATTTCCTTCATATCAGCTTCATGCGTCTTGCGAAGGGCAGCAATTTCGGCGGCGCGCTGATTGTCACGGTCGCGCATTTCGTCAATGAACATGTCGATTTTGGTTTCAATGACGCTGACTTTTGTTTCAAGGTTGCTGACGCGATTTTCCAAATCTGCCATGATAAACACCTCCTTTGCTGAAATTATAGCATGGGAGTATTTTTTCATTTGAGCAGCGTTATATCTACTTTCTTTTTCCGCAAAAGAAAGTAGCAAAGAAAACTCGTCCGCTTCGGTCGCATCCATGCGACCTGGCGGACAAAGGCGCCCGTCCATGGGCGCCTCTTTTTTTTACGTTATAAATTCAATTCAGCAGGTATGGCAGGCGTCGTAAATTCCGGCGCGCTTGAGCGTTTCAACGACGGTCTCGCCAATATGCGCCACGGTGTCAGCAACTTCGATACCGACGGCGTTCAGCGCCTTAATCTTGTCAGCCGCCGTACCCTTGCCGCCGGAAATAATCGCGCCGGCGTGACCCATGCGCTTGCCTGGAGGAGCCTGACGTCCGGCGATAAACGCGGTAACCGGCTTGTCGGGCATATTCTCAGCAATCCATTTCGCGGCGTCTTCCTCAGCAGTACCGCCAATCTCGCCAATCATCAGCACCGCCAGCGTTTCTTCGTCCGCCTTGAAAAGTTCCAGCGCGTCAATAAAATCAGTGCCCTTGACAGGGTCGCCGCCAATTCCCAGCGAAGTCGTTATCCCAATCCCCGCGTTCATCAGCTGGAACGCCGCCTCGTAAGTCAAAGTTCCACTGCGCGAAACTAAGCCGACGCGCCCGCGTTTCTGCACGTTTCCAGGAATAATCCCGAGCTTGCACTCGCCGGTTGTCATAATCCCAGGGCAGTTCGGACCAATCAGCCGCGTCTTTTTGCCGTCCATAAAGCGGCGCACCTTCACCATATCCAAAACGGGAATGTGCTCGGTAATGCAAACGACCAAATCCAAGCCCGCGTCGACGCCTTCCATAATCGAATCGGCGGCAAAACGCGCGGGAACGTAAATTACAGACGCCGTGGCGCCAGTTTCCTTAACCGCGTCAGCAACCGTGTTGAAAACCGGCACGCCTTCGACCATTTGCCCAGCCTTGCCAGGCGTAACGCCGCCGACAATCTTCGTGCCGTAAGCCAGCATCTGTTTCGTGTGGAAAGTCGCCTGCTTGCCAGTAATTCCCTGAACGATAACTTTCGTGTCCTTGTTTACCAAAATCGACATACCGCCGCCCCCTTACGCGCTCTCGTTGACGAGCCGGACGATTTCCTTCGCGCCGTCTTCCATCGTCGGAGCCATGATAACATTTTTAATCGGCGAATCCTTGAGAATCTGGCGCCCCTGCTCGACGTTCGTGCCTTCAAGTCTGACGACGACCGGCACAGGCAGAGATTTGCCGTCCTCAGAAATAATTTTCGCCGCCTCGACGATACCGCCCGCAACCGCGTCGCAGCGATTTATTCCGCCGAAAATGTTCACGAAAATTCCCTTCGCCTGTCCGCCTTCCAGCATAATCTTGAACGCCGTCGCAATTTTTTCCGGCGTAGAATCGCCGCCCACGTCAAGGAAATTCGCAGGCTCGCCGCCGTAGTGCTTGAGAATGTCGACCGTCGCCATAGCCAAGCCCGCGCCGTTGACCATGCACGCCACGTTCCCGCCGAGATTGACGTAGCTCAAACCTTCCTTCGCGGCAGTACGCTCCTTAACGTCTTCCTCGGTTTCGTCGCGCAGAGCTTCAATGTCAGGGTGGCGGTAAAGCGCGCTGTCGTCGAAATTCAGCTTTGCGTCCAGCGCGATAACGTCATCTTCCGCCGTCACAACCAGCGGATTAATTTCAACCTGCGAGCAGTCCTCGCCAATGAACACGCTGTAAAGTTTCAGCATGAACGCGCTTGCCTTGCGAATGGCGGCGGCAGGGAAATTCATTTTGTACGCCATGCGCGTCGCTTGAAACGGCATCAATCCAACGGCAGGGTCGACGTATTCGCGGAAAATTTTCTCCGGCGATTCGGCGGCAACTTTCTCAATTTCGACGCCGCCTTCCTCCGAACCCATCATGACAACGCGCGCCGTCGTGCGGTCAATCACGAAACTCAGATAGTATTCCTTTTTGATATTGGAGCCTTCCTCAATCAGCAGGCGCCCGACTTTTTTGCCTTCGGGACCAGTCTGGTGCGTGACGAGAATTTTTCCAAGCAGTTCGCCAGCGTAACTTTTAACTTCGTCGAGACTTTTAGCAAGCTTGACGCCGCCAGCCTTACCGCGCCCGCCAGCGTGAATCTGCGCCTTGACGACAACGACCGGCTTGTTAAGCTCCTGCGCGACTGCAACCGCTTCCTCGACGCTGAAGGCAGGCTTGCCATTCGGCACCGGCACGCCGTAGCGCTTGAGAATCCCCTTGCTTTGGTATTCGTGGATATTCAAAATTTCTCCCCCCTAAAAAATTCTGCCAACATTTTAAACCAAACCGCCGCTTTCAGCAAGCCGCCGACAAACTTTTTCAACGTTCGCGTTTAATTCTTCGACGCTGTTTGAAGTCAGCACCGGCGCGCCAGAAATTTTATCCGCGTCGGCGGAAATTTTCACGTACCTGAACCCTTCGCGCTCGGCGACGTACAGCAAAATCCGTTCCAGCGCATGAGCCAGCGTGCCGTCAGTCTGAGCTTTTTCCGGCGGAAAATCTTCAAAACTCAATCCGCAGTTCAAAAGCGGCGCCAGCGCCTGCGGCTTGAACCAGAACATTGAGCCAGACGGAAATTCTACCAGCCAGCGTTCGTCCAGCGAAATTCCCAGCCGCATCGCAAATTCCTGCGCCAGCTGAAAATTCCCGCCCCAGTTTATAGCTGAGCGTATCGCTGAAAAATATTGCGGGAAAACTATTCCCACGTCACGCCGCGCCATTATCCGCAAAATCCCAGCTACAATTTCTGTACTGCCCAGCAGGTTTTTGTACAGAAATTCGCCCCAGCCCGCCAGTTTCAAATCGTGCGGTGACTTTTTCGAGTGCAGGTGCAGACACAAATCGTAGCCGCTGTAAATTTCTCTGAACCCGACAAGCAGCGGCGCAACGTCACGCCCGCGATTCTCAAAAACTTTCACCGTAACTTTACCCTTGTCGAAGTCTGCGAAAACTTTTTCCAGCGCAGATTTTTTACCGGCGTCCGTCGTCGAAATGTACACGTCAACCCGCGCCGGTATGTTCGCCAGCAAATTTTTCAGCCCGCCCGCCAGTTCCACGTAGAAAATATGTACCACCGCCGCAATTCGTACCGCCGGAACTTCTGCGCGAAAATCCAGCGGCAGTTTCAGCGAAAAATCCCGCTCCAGTTTCAGCCGCACCGAAGCCGTCCGTCCGCGCTGGTGAACGATAACAAATTCCCCGCGCTCCTCGTAACGTATCCCGTGCCACAGCTGCCGCAAAAATTCGTACAGCCGCCCTTCGCCGAACGCCGCCAAAATAATCCGCTTTGCTAAATCTGTTGCGCTCAATTTTTCCTCCAATAAAAAAGACCGCAACGCTTTTCGCGCGGCAGTCTCGAAGTGCAAATTATTTTTTCTTCTTCTTATCGCCGGTGTCGCTGAAACTTTCAACTTCCTTCGCCTTGAGTACCTTTTTCGGAATTTCGAGGCGGCTCTTTGCCTCGTCGCTGAGGTAAGTCGTGTAGATTCTGAATTCGCTGTAATACGCAAAGGGCTCAAGCATTTCGATAAACGGCGCGGGAATTGGCTGTTCGGGGTCGTTAAGCGCGGTCTGCGCAATGGACTGAATTAAGCCGGAAAGATTCGCGCTGAGCGTGACCGTCTGCCAGGTATTTTTGTTGACCGTCCACGTGTACCAAATGTCGGCGTTACGAATGCCGGTTTCAATGTAGCCGAAAATTTTGCTCGCCATTGGATCTTTTTGCATTTCAGCCCTGACTTCGTTTAAAAATTCGTCAGCAATTTTGTTGCCGTCGAGCTTGACGAGCAGCGTGCGCTGGTTGTCACTTTCGCGCAGCACGGTAACTTCTTTGACGCGGTTAATTTGCTGTTCCAAATCGGCGTAAGTATCCGCAACGAAAATCTGAGAAATTTTATCGGCGGGAACCTTCATAGTAGCCTTCTTCCATTTTTTGTCGGTCTCAGCATAAAGCGTTACGGCGTCGCTGGTCTGAACAAGGTAAAACGGAATTTCGTGCGAAGTGGAAACGCCGTTGTTATCCGTCATCCACAAACCAAAATTGCCCGCCAGACGTATCTTGCCATTTTCAATGCCGCCAATCAAATCCACCTCGCTGAACATTGAAGGCACGATGAAAAAAATATCCTGATTGAAAATGCGGTCGCCGGTCTGCGCGGTATTGCCCAAAGTCTCAATGAAAATATCCATGTCGCTCTCAGCAGACGCCCTGCCGCCAACCAGCAGCATACCGCACAGGAAAATTCCTGCGACGGCTTTAAAAATTTTGTTCATGTCACCCGCTCCTTACTTGATAACTTTAGCGAAATCCTGGAAGAACGAATTGCAGATGCGCCCGTACATACCGTCCTGCGCGTTAGCGTCGTTGCGGTCGCGAACGTCCTCGCGCCCGAAAACCATTCTGCCGGTGCGCGTGTCGTAAACTTCAAACGAAACAGCAATCTTCGACACGTCGACGCGGTACGGCGGATAAGTCACGGGAACCGTCGTCTCGTATTCCTCGTCTTCCCAGTAGCCGTAGCGGTCGCGAACCTTGCGGTGCATCTTTTTCTTTTCCCAGACCGTCCGCTCCGGCACAATGTAATAATCGTCGCTCCAGTCCTTAATGTTGCACTCAATGTACAAATCCGCCACGTCAGCAAAATTTCTCGAATTGCCGGAAATTCGCCGCGCCTGCTCCTCAGTGAGAACTTCGCATTTCAGCCGCTTGCGCGCGTTGTCGACATAAGTACTCTGCAGTTTCTGGTAGAAAAGGTTGCTGCCCCTGTCAACTCTGGACTCAACGTCTGTCAGCACGATGCTCCGAATCCCGCGGAAATTGTACGAGCTGTCCTTCCAGTCGCTTTTTTCAGCGGAAACGCTCTGCGGCAGAATAAGGCACGCCAGCAGGAACATCACGCCGAAAATTTTTCTGATACCGTTCAAGTTCAATCCTCCTTTGATTTTTGTAAATCTGCCAGCTGTTTTTCAAGCTGGTGAATTTCCTTCATGAGCGCCGGAACTTTCTGCAGTGACGCCTGCATTCTCAGCCAGTCTCCATGCGGCTGAACAGGAAATCCTGCGCCGAAAAATCCTTCCGGCATATTTTTGGTAATCCCAGAGCGCGCCGCGTAAACCGAATTGCCGCCAATTTTAATGTGCCCGACAGTGCCGGTCTGCCCGCCGAAAGTAACATTGTCGCCGACAATCGTCGAGCCGGAAATTCCAGTCAGCGCCACGATTAAACAATTCCTGCCGATTTTGCAGTTGTGCGCAATGTGAACGAGATTATCAATCTTCGTGCCGCGTCCAATGACAGTCGAACCCATCGCCGCGCGGTCAATCCCGACGTGCGCGCCAATTTCCACATCATCTTCCACAACGACGTTGCCAATCTGCGGAACTTTCGTATGAACGCCGCCGCTGGTCGTGAAGCCGAAGCCGTCCGAGCCGATAACCGCCGAGCTGTGAATCACGCAGTTTTTTCCAACCACGCAGAATTCCCGCACCGTCGCGCTGGAATAAATCACCGTGCCCGCGCCAATTTTCGCGCCCTGCCCAATGTAAACGTGCGGGTAAATCACCGCGCCAGCGCCAATTTCCGCGCCCTCGTCGACGTAAGCAAACGCCATGACTTTCGCGTCCGGCGCAATTTTTGTGTTAGCTCCGATAAAAGCCTGCGCGCTGATACCTTCGGGAATTTCAACTTTCGGCGCAAATATTTCCATGAGCTGTGCGAACGCCGCCTTAGGATTGGCAGATTTAATCGCATTCGCAGGAAGTTCGCCGGTAAAATTCGCGGGAATAATCACGGCAGTCGCGCCGGATTTTGTAGCCTCCGCCACGTGTTTTTCATCAGCAAAAGTCAAATCGCCAGCCTCGGCAGTATCGATACTGTTCAAGCCGGAAATTTCCGCCGCGCCGTCGCCAATAATTTCGCCGCCGATAAGCTCGGCAATTTCCGCTAAAGTTTTTTGCATAACGCACCTCACTGCAGTTTCTGAATGAGTTCCGCCGTCACGTCGACGCCGCCTTCAAAAACGACCGGCTGCGATTCGGAACTGTCAATCACCACGTCAAGCTTTTTCTCCTGCGCGATACCGGCAAGCGTTTCGTTGATCTTGTGCTGGAGCTGGGTTGCATACGCCTGATTTACCCCGATGAGTTTGCGCTGAATATCCGACTGCGCCTTGCTGCGTTCCTCGTCAGTCATTTCGGTATTATCTTGGAGGGCGGCGGCTTCCTGCTGAATTTCCTCAATTTTTTTAGCGCCTTCGTCCATGATACTTTTAATCTGCGGCGCCTCGTTCATAACCTTCGAGCCGTCGACGTAGCCTATGTTCACGGAGCCGCAGCCGGTCAAAGCCAGCGTCGCCGCAATTAAAATGCCAGCTTTAATTTTCCTGGATAAATCCACGTTTAAATCACTCCCAATGACAATGTTCAAAGTTCGACGAATATTCTAGCAGTCAAGCCGGAAATTGTAAAGAATCAGCGCCGCAGCGCTTTCAGCAGTTCCTGCGTCAAATCCCGCGTACCTTCTCCGGCGAAAATCATTGCGCCTGGCGATTTTTTAAATTCGAGCCGGAAATTCGTGTCGACGCTGTAGAAAAAATGTTCCTCGGCGTAATTGGGCGCGCGCTTAACGAAAACCGCTTTGAGCTTGTAGACAGCGCCGAGCCTGCCAGCGTCGTTGACAATTTCTTCAAGAATTTCACTTTCGAGTTTCGCGCGGGCGTCAGCCGTTTCGGTAAGGTCAGCGAGAATTTCCCTGCGTCGAATCTGTCTGGCGGCAACTTCCTTGGTAGCGGCGTCCATCAGCGCGCGGTTGCGTTCCTGCACTTCGCGGATTTTCTGCTCAGCTTCGACGGTGTATTTCTGATAATGCTCGTCCGATTCGCGGCGGATTCTGGCGGCGTCGTCCGCGGTCTGCGATTCGACGTAGTTTTCAATTTCCGCCAGCCAGTCATTCAAAAGTTCGCCCTGACTCTGGTTGCGGTCGGAAACAAGTTTGTCGAGCTGCGCTTCAAGTGCGCGAACTTCCTCCGGCTTAAGGCGCAGAACGTCCGCGTTATTTATTTTCAGCGTGATATTGAACGCCTCATTCAAATACACCTGCGTAACGGCGTCACGACGCGCGAGGTATTCCGGCTCCGTTTTCTTGCGGTACTCCTCCGCCAGACGTTTCCTGCGCGCTCGAAGTTCAGACAGCTGCCCAATGATATTCTGCATGTTTTTTTCGCGCGCTGAATCTGTAAAAGGCGTGAGGTCAATTTCCGGCAGCCGCGGCGGAGCGACTGGGCGCATGACTTCATTCAGTTCCAGACGCAGACGAATTTCCCGCCCGCGCAGTTCTTTCAGCTCCTCGCCATTCGGCAGGTGATTGTAAATTTCGTCGAGGTCGATAAAACCGAAACCGCGCGTAAGGTCCACCGGCGCAGAATTTTTCGGGCGTTCAACTTTTGCCGGCTTTGGATAATCGTACAGGAACAAGCCGCCGCCGATTAAAATCGTCATAAGTACCGCCGCCGTTAGCCTGTAATTCGACATTGCCGCCCTCCTGTATTAAAAAATGGAAAGACAAAAGCAAGCTGCCTCCGCCTTTCCATCCGAAAATTTCTGCGATTAAATTTTATTTTTTGAGCCGCGAAACAACGTCATTCGTAATATCCGTGCCGCCGTAGACCACAACAGATTTATCGACGACCACGCTCAAGCCCTTAGCGTCAGCAGTTTTTTTAACGGCTTCGTCAATCGACTTAATCAGCGGTTCAATAAGTTCCTGCTGTTTCTGCTGAAGGCGCAGCTGGCACTGGCGGTAATAATCCTGTTTTTCCTGGTCGCTCATACCGGCAGATTTTTCCTCGAAATCCTTCTGCACTTCGGTAATAGCCGCGCGCATCTGATTTTCAACATTCTGCCCGTTCGGGTGCTGAGCCATAACCTGGTCGCGGTCAACCACGCCGACGTTGCCGTTACTTGCCGCCGATGCAATTCCGCTTCCGCTTTGCGTGAGTGCCAGCGCCACGACGCTCCCGATAAATACCAGCGCGATAACGATGCTGATAATTTTAATCTGCCTGCTTTCCAATTTGAGCATTCTACGATTCTCCTTCGATTAATTTAACCTGCACATTATACCAGACGGAATTTTCTATTGCAAGCCAATTTTACATTCGCCAAATTCCGCTGATTAAAATAAAACTGACAACCAGAAAAAATATACAGCCGACCAGCAGTAAAATCCAGTCCGGCGCATACCGCCAGATTAAATCCCCGCTTAGCCTTTCCAGCGGCAGCTCCGAATTGTGGTGCGCTATCGGCAGGCAAATTACCGCGCCCGTCATCATTCCGAATATGAATATACAAATGAATCCTCCAAGTACGTCGAGCGGCGGCAGATATTCCTGCGCCAGCCCCTGAATTTCCGCAACTTCCATAACCTCACCTCGCTTTGTGTAAATGAATTACCCGCTGATTCTTCGAGCCGCGAAAAGCCAGTTCTAAATCGCGCAGTTCCTCAACGTATTCGCCGTCGACAAGCACGTCGATATTTTTCAGCAGCTCAGACGCGGCGGGCGGAATTTTTTCCAGCGTGCAGCCCGTGTAGCACCAAACGTCCAGCCCAGAACTCTTCGCCGCCTTAGCCAGTTCCAGCGCGGCAGGAATTTGCAGCAACGGTTCGCCGCCGGTCAGCGTAATTCCAGTCAGCAGCGGATTTTTCCTGAAAGCGTCGATAAGCTCGGACGTGTCGACTAATTTTCCGCCGTCCAGCGCGTGCGTCGCCGGATTGTGACAGCCCCTGCAGCGCCTGAGACAGCCCTGAAAAAAAATCGCAAAACGAATACCTTCGCCGTCGACAACCGATTCCGGCTCGACGCCCGCAATTCTAATCTCCAAATTCTCACCGCCTAAGTATAATCCGCAAAATCAAAATTGGCAACAAAATTATTTTCGGCGAAACTGCACTGCGCGAGGATTTTCAACATGCCCGCCGATAATTTTTTCCATCCAGATCATGTCGTACCAGCGCCCGAATTTCCGCCCGCAGTTTTGAAAAAGTCCTACGCGCCGGAAGCCCAAATGCTCGTGAAATTTCGCGCTGTTCTGGTTTAAAAATTCGTCTTCGCGCTCCGTCCAGCCAATGCACGCGTACAGATTCAAAATCCCCATTTCGCGCAGATTTTCTTCCAACGCTTCGTAGAGCCGCCGCCCCAGCCCGCGCTGGCGTTCATTTCTGTCAAGGTAAATCGTCAGCTCCGCCGACCAGTCATACGCCGCCCGCCCAACAAATTCGTGAGCATAAGCGTAACCGAGAATTTTTCCGCCACGCTCAGCTACAAGGTATGGATACTTTTTCAGGGTAGCGACAATTCTGCCGCGAAAATTCTCAAGCGTCGGCACGGCGCATTCAAAACTTATCGCAGTGTTCTCGACGTAGTACGCGTAAATTTTCAAAATCTGCTCGGCGTCGTCAATCGTCGCCATTCTGATAACTTCATTCAAAATTTTTTCACCACGATTAGTAATATTGTGATTAACTTTCTTTTGAAAAAGAAAGTTACAAAGAAAACTGGGCCGCAGAAGTCGCTTCCGGCGACTTGTGACGGCCCGCGCCCCGTCCATGGGGCGCTTTATATTCGCGTTTTTTAACCGTCGACGTAAATCGTATGCTGGTTGGTAAAAATCACAAAACCAGGTTTGGCTCCGGACGGTTTCTTAACAAACCTGCAGTGCGTGTAGTCGACGGGAACTTTCGAGGAACCGCTGGCTTTAGAAAATTTGGCGGCGAGACCGGCGGCGTACAGCAGTGTTTCAGCGCTCGGCTCAATCCCGCCGCAGCGAATTATCACGTGCGAGCCGGTAATTTCCTTCGTGTGCAGCCAAATATCGTCCGGCTCAGCGATTTTAAAAGTCAGCCGGTCATTCTGCGCGTTGTTCTTGCCAATCAGAATTTCCGTACCGTCGGGCGCGGTGAAACGGTAAGGCTCCGGCTTTTTGCTGAGCGCGGTACGCTTGCGATTTTCCTTCAGATAGCCGCCGTCGACGAGTTCTGCGCGAATTTCCTCAATTTCAGCGAGGGAATTGCTGGCAGTCAGCGCATGCTCAAGGCTCTCAAGGTATGCAATTTCGTCGCGGCATTTGGAAATTTGCTCCAGAATATGCGCGGTCGAACGCTTGAGCTTGTCGTACTTTTTGTAGAAATTCTGGACGTTGGCGGCGATTGTGACGCGGCGGTCAAGCGGAATGGAAATTTCCTCGCCGGTCTCGCTGTAAATGTTTTCGACGGTAACCGAATCGTCGGCGTGGTCTTTGAACTGGTAGCGGTAGGTCGAAAGATTATCCGCGCGAATGCGCCAGTCGTCAGCGTCCTCGGCGGCGGCAAGCTCAGTTTCCAGCACGGAAATTTTATTGGTTGCGCGTTTCAGCTCGTTGTGAACAAGTCTGGCAAATTTTTCCTTATCGGGCGGCGTGTAACTGCCAGTGAGTTCGTCGGCGGCTTCGAGCATTTCGGAAATCGTGCCGAAAGTCTGAACGCTGCCTCCGCGCAGGTAATTCAGTTTGACGGCGGAAAGCGCCAGCACTTTGCCGTTATCTTCGACGAGGCAGGGCGCGGGATTTTCAGCGGCGGCGCGAATTTTTTCCAGCGCGTCAGTCAAATTCGTAAGCTCCGCCTGATACGCAACTTCCCTAACGGTTTGCGGACCGAAGCCCTGACAGGCGTTCATAATGGCTTTATCGATTCGCGCGGGTTCAGATTCGACGCGGGCGGCAATTTCTTCGACGCTGGCGGAAAAAATGTCAAGCTTGTTCTGAGCGGGCGGCAGCTGGTAAATCTGGTTGGGCAAAACGGTGCGGACGCGGCTGGAATTGGTGCCGATTTTCTTAAGCGCGTCGACGATTTTGCCGTCGGAAACGAGAATGATGTTGCTGTACTTGCCGATAAGTTCGACGGCGAGCGTGACGGTCTGAATTTTGCCGCCGGCGCCGATTGAATCCACGTCGATGAAAATAATCCTGTCGAGTTCGAACTGGCGAATTTCGGCAATGCGTCCGCCTTCGAGATTTTTGCGCAGTACCATGCAGAAAGTTGGCGGCTCAGGAAGATTTTCCGGCGCTTTCTGTACGAGATGAATAGAGGGATTTTGCGGCGCGACGGAAATTCGGAGCAGGTGGCTTTGCCCGAAATTTCGCACGGTGATTGTGAAGTTGGCTTTATTCTGCTGAGTGATTTTGTCGACGCGTCCGCCGGTTAGAATTTTTGCGAGTTCCGAGACCAGCGGGCGCATGGAAAATCCGTCAAGATTCAATTTTGTAACCGCCTTTCGTAAAGTAAAAACGGTCAGCGGCGGCGAAACTTCCACTAACCGTTATCGTTTTTCGAGTTGGTGCCGAATCATTTGCTGAACGAGTTCGACGGCGCCGCGTCCCAGCCCCGTTTTCCGCGCGACTTCCTCAATCGTCATTCCCGCCAGCAGCATATCGCGAATCGACAGCGAATCAGCTTTTTTCACGGGCGCTGGCTGTGGCGGCGGATTTTGCGTCCGTGGAATCAGCGCTTCAGCCTGCCGGTTGACGTTGGGGATATTCGGCGCGCGTACCTGCGGCGGCGGCTTGGGAGCTGACGTTTGAGCCTGCGCAGTCATTTTCGCGGCGTTCCGAATTAAATTCTGTCGAATTGCTTCGATTCTTGCGGTGTCGGCGTCTGCGGGCTTTGCTGGCTGAGGATTTTCGCGCGGCAGAATTGCGGCGCCTCGCTTAGCCGTCTGCCCTGACGGCTGTGCAACTGGAGCCGGCGCGCTGACTTTCTGTTCCAGTACTCGTGCGAAGGACGCCTGCTGTTGGACTGGCGGCTGAACTGGCGGGCGCGGCTGCTGGTACGCGGCAACTTTCTGCTGCTGCATTGGCGGCACGACGGCGGATTTGGCATTTGAAACTGCGCTGATTTTCCGCTCGACGTACTCGATCTGCCGCTTCATCGCGTCGACATCTTCTACCGCGCCGTCCAGCCGCGATAGCAATTCCCGAACTTCGCCGGACTGATTTTCACTGCGCTTGATTAACTTTTTGAGTTCAGCGATACGCCCTTCCATTTGCGTGCGGTTGCGCTCGCTGTCGTCGAGGAGATTTTCAAGGTGAGTCGCCTGATTTTCCATGCGCCCGATAATTTCGTTGGCGGTATTCTCAAGCTCCTGCTTAAATTTGGCGGTAGATTCAGCAACTTCCTGCTGCTCGAAATTTTCACCACTGCGCCTGCGCGAACCCGTCCAGACGAAAATCACAATCCCCGCGCCGACCACAGTCAAAATTATCATCAATTCGGTAATCATTTCAGAGCGAAATATCCAGCAGCCGCCCCTTGCGCGGGTCCACGGCAAAATTTTCCTGTGGCTTTTCCTCCTGCTTCGGAGATTTTCTGGCACTGCGATAATAGTACCCGCCGCCGCGGCTTTGACGCTCAGGGTCATCTTTAATCGTCCCGCCCTCGGCGTCTGACTTCGTGCGAACCTGCGACTGTTTCAGCTGTTCATCTTTTTCCTGCCGCATTGTCTCAAAACTTTGCTGAAGAGCCGCCTCGTTGTGCAAATTCTGATTGATCTGGCTGACATTCGCGGCATTTGCATAAGTCATCTGCACTCCAACCGGCGCAATTTCCATGGCGTCCACCTCCTAATACTGCCCGACAATCAGCTCGCCTTCCTGCAGGTGCAGCGAACAGTGGCGGTATTCTTCCTGCACATTTTTCACAATCGAGTTGACCGAAAGCCGCGAGCCAGGATAAATAATATCGTCCACGCGAATCCTGCCATTTTTCATTTCGCCGAGCTGCGCTTCCAGTTCCAAAATCCGCTTCTCGTCGCGCTTCAGCTGTCCGGCAATAGGGAACTGCGAACGCGTCAGCGCGTTAATCTGGTTCAAGCGTTCCTGCGGCAGAGTACTCATATCGATTTTCGACAGCGTGTTCAGCGTCTGCGTGATATGAAGGAGCCGCTTTTTGCCTTCCTTGTAGCTCTTGCAAACTTCGTGGTATTCCTTCTGCAGATTCGGATCTACACCGACGGAAACGCGCGTAATGACGTAAGATTCATTGCCGATAATTTTCGCCTGCACTTCCTCGCCGGAAACCGCCAGACCGCCCATAATCTGCCCGTGCTTGCCTTCGACGACAATCCTTTTGCCCGCGCGAAGGGTGGAGTGAATCGCCACGTCCGCAATGAAAATATCGCGCCCAGCCTCAATCAGCGCGCCTTCAGCAAAGGCAACGCGCACATCGCCAATCGCGTGAACTTTGCACCGATTCACGCCAGTCACGCCGCCGCTAATCGCAACGTTGCGCCCCTCAACTTCGCCGCCGTTCACGCTGCCCTTAATTTCAATATCGCCCGTCGCCTTCAGGCTGAAACCCGCCTTAACGTCGCCGTTCACCAGAACGCTGCCGTCAAAGTCAATATCGCCGGTCGAAACGCCAACCGAGCCTTTCAGCACGAGCTGCGGATCAATGCTGATTTTCGTGCCGGTATCGACAATCTGCCCGTTAATCGCCGCAACCAGCTGGTGTTCGCCGACGATGAGCGTATTTTTCCCGTTCGGCATAGGAATTGGTCTGCCGTTATGCGCGGGAACCGGCTCGCCGAAAACATTCTTGCCCGCCGTGCCCTTCGTTTGCGGGATTCGGATAGCCAGCGTGTCATTCGCCTTGACAAGCACGAACAGATTCAGATTTTTATAGTCAACGCGGTCGTATTCGTCTATGACAGGACGCCCCTTGACGCCCAAATCAAACTTCCTGTCAATGTAAGCATTCTCACCGTTAATCGGCGGGTCGCCTTCAGCCGCAAGGAAAACGCCGTGCTGCTTGACGCCGTCCGCAACCGCCTCCTCGTTGATACCGTAAACGATACCGCGTTCCTCCAGCGCCTTCATGACCATTTCAAAAGTAGGCAGGCGCGTGCCAGTTTTTGTATCGAACTTCACCGACACGCGCATTTTGTCACGGCTCACGTCGATAATAATTTTCGCATAATCTTCGCTGTCGACAATCGGCAAACCGTCGCCCTGCGTCAGCCGGTTAAGCTGGTCTTCGGTAATTCTGACCGGCTCAGCAATTTTCTGCGCGATACCCGAAGCCTCACGCATTATCCGCGCCAATAACGCAACGTCATAATCATAAACGCCGGTGTCGCGCAAAATCTGCCTCATATCTGAAAGCTCGAACGGCAAGCCGTCCTCGTTCGGATAAACTATTAGATAAACGCCGTCGTCCCTGAACTCATATTTATACCCCGATTCGGGATTCCCTATCGTCGGATAAAGCTCAGCCAATTTTTCGTCCTCCTCCATCATCAATAAAATTCGCCTTATTCCGCGCCAGGTAACTGCGCATTTTCATAATCGCCTGCAGTTGAAAAAATTCGGCGGCGATTCATCAAACCACGCCTGACAGCTGAAAAATTTTCCGCACCGTCAGTCAACAAAATGCGCCTTGTTTCGCGCCAGGTAACTGCGCATTTTCATAATCGCCTTTGTGTGCAGTTGCGAAATTCGCGCCTCGCTCAGGTGCATGACTATGCTGATTTCCTTCAGCGTCATTTCCTCGTAGTAATACAGCGAAACGACAAGGCGTTCTTTTTCCGGCAGGCGGTCTATCGCGTGCGCCAGCATGTCTTTGAGTTCCAGAAATTCTATCGAGTCCGCCGGATTTGAGTCGACTGCCTCGGCGGTATCTGTCTGCAGGTATTCTTCGAGCGGGATTACCGTCGCCGCATTGCACTGCCCGACCAGCGCGTTCAGTTCGCTCACGGAAATTTCCAGTTCCTCCGCCAGTTCCGCGTCAGTTGCACTCCTGCCCAGTTCCGTTTCCAGTTTGTAAACCGCCTGCTCGTACTTGCGGATTTTCTGGCGCATCGTCACAGGTATCCAGTCTTTCGCGCGCAAATCGTCAATCATCGCGCCGCGAATCCGCACGCCCGCATAAGTTTCAAATTTTATGTTTCGCGTTATATCGAAGCGGTCGATTGCGTCCAGCAAGCCGAAAAAACCGCTGGAAAGAAGGTCATCCTTATCCAAATGCGGCGGCAAACTCACTGCCAGTCGCCCGCCCACGATTCTCACCAGCGGCAAATAATATTCAGCGAGCTGGTTGCGCACCTCCACCGTCTTATTGTCCCTGTACTGATACCATAAAGCCGTCACATCAATTTTTTCCGCATTACTTTCCATAGTTCTCACCCCGCTCCATGCATGTTAATTATTTTCCGACGCTGGGAAAAGTGCTGGGCTGAAAGCTGGGCGCTGACGGCGGCTGTTCGACCGGCGGCGAAACTTCAACTGGCGGCGGAGTTTCAACTGACTGTAAAGTCTCCGCTTCCTCAACCGGCGGCGCATTTTCTGCTTCGAGCGCCTCAGCCGCTTCGCGCAGTTTTTTCAGTTTCATTTCGTCATAGTAATCGAAAAGCATCATGAGAAAATAGCTCGCCGCGCTTGTCATGCTGAACGCGAAAAGTATCCGCAGGGCAAGCGTTCCCCAGCGAACGACGCCGCTCGTCATTCCCGCAATAAATACAATTATCATTGAGATTGTGCCCAGCGCTAACGCCGTCAACAGGATTGGCACTTTGAATCACCTGACTAAATTTCCTTCTCGCCACGGTCAATCGTCTTAACCTTGTAAACGCCGTTGTTCAAGTCAATCTGTACCGTCCGCCCGTAGTTTCCGCCGGTATCTTCCGCGATAACCTTAATACCGTTGCGCCGCAGAATCTGCTTAACCGCATCGGCGTTGCGTGTACCGACGCGCATAATATCAGTCGCATTGGCGAAGGCAAACATCTGCGCTCCGCCAGCAATTTTCGCAACCAGCCGACTCTTTGACGCACCCAGCGCTAAAACGTCATTGAGCATAAGCGGAATGCCCGTATCAGCAAACTTCGCGGGATTATCGCTGGCGCGCGCCTGCGTGCTGTCCGGCAGCATGATGTGCAGAAGCCCGCCTACTTTCGTCTGGGGGTCGTACAGCGAAACGCCAATGCACGAACCCAGCCCGTAGCTGATAAGAGTTGACGGACTGCGCCCGACCTTGTAGTCAGCCATGCCGACTTTGATAAGGTTCGCCATAATTATTCAACTCCTACCGCCTTTATCAGCGTACCAAGCGAGCCTGGATCCGGCACCAGGAAAAAGTGCCCGCTGAGTCCCTCATCCTCTGTCAAAAATTCTGTTTCAATTACCATTGCCTGATCGCCCATCTGCCCCAGCTGCACCAGTACCACGTTCAGAATCGCGCCCGCCATATCCATTGCCAGCGCTGGTATCGAGGGCAGCATTGAAATGTGCGTGAAGTTGAAAAATGCGTTCAGGTACGCGCCCGAAAGTATGTTCCCAATTTCCATGAGCGCCGACTGATCCATAAAGTCCAGCGTTTTCGTCGTACCCTGCTCCCTGCCCATAAGCGTATCGACAAGGTAGAACGCCGAACGCTGAGGCATGAGGAACATGATATTGCTCGGCGCCTTGCCGTAAACCCGCAGGAAAATTCCTACGACGATTACGTCAGGTCCGCCTACCAGATCCGGCACGTCCTCGATTGGCACGAACGCCACTTTCGGTACGTTCATATCAATTTTCTTGTTTATAATTTGCGAAAGAGCCGTTGCTGAATTGCCCGCGCCGATATTCCCGATTTCCTTCAGCGCGTCGAGCTGCATTGGTGACAGATTATACTCATCAATCATAAAAATTCCCTCCAAATCAGCCAGGGAGACCGACGATTTCTTCAAGATTCAGCATGATAACCAGCCGCCCGTCGATATTGCCGATGCCGCTCAAAAATTTGCCGATGTCCTTATCATTAATCGCCTTTTTCGTGTCGACGAGTCTTGAACGAATTGTCAGAACTTCCGTCACCGAATCGACGAGCATTCCAACGGGTAAATCGCCGACTTTAACCGTGACAATGCGCGTTTTATCCGTGTACGGCGTGGGTTCAAGTCCGAGGCGCTTTTTGAGGTCGATAACCGGCAGAACGGAGCCGCGCAGGTTGATAACGCCCTTAATGTAGCTCGCGGAGAACGGTACACGCGTAATGTCGACGAGGTTGCGAATTTCCTGCACCTGGAAAATATTCAAGCCGTATTCTTCGTCGCGCAGTTTGAAGGCAACAACCTGTATGCCTTCGCCCATGCTAATATCTTCGCCGAGGTCGTTTGTCAAAACTTCTTTAGCCATAATCTTCACTCTCCCTTACTGCAGCATCGTCGCAACGTCCAAAATCAGCGCGATTCTGCCGTCGCCCAGAACTGTCGCGCCGGAGAACATCTTCAGACCCATGAACAGGTTGCCCAGCGTCTTGATAACAATTTCCTGCTGTCCAATGAGTTTATCGACGAGCAAGCCCGCCTTCGATTCGCCGGAATGAACTACGACTACGAAAATTTCGTCCCAGTCCTTGACGTGCGGTACGGCGAGCGTTTCTTCCATGCGGATAATCGGAATAATTTCGCCGCGCAGAACGATAACCTCGCGATTCTGCACAGTCTTAATATCTTCCGGCTGAATGTTAATCGTGCTGTCGATTGAGCCGAGCGGAATGGCGTACATTTCATCCTGCACGCGCACCATCATCGCCTGAATGATAGCCAGCGTCAGCGGCAGTTTGATTTTGAAAACGGAGCCTTCATTGACGTGCGTCTCAACGTCGACGTGACCAGAAAGCGCCTCGATTTTGCTGCGCACAACGTCCATACCGACGCCGCGTCCAGAAATATCGCTGATTTTATCCGCCGTAGAAAAGCCAGGCAGGAAGATAATGCGAACGGCGTCCGCGTCGTCCAGTTTCTCAACTTCGTCCTGCGTGTACAAGCCCTTCTCAACGGCTTTGCGGCGGATAACGTCGGGGTCGATACCCTTGCCGTCGTCCGTAACCATGATAACGACGTTGTTGCCTTCGTGGCGCGCGATAAGTCCAACTTCACCAACGCGCGGCTTGCCCTTCGCTACGCGTTCGTCCGGCATTTCTACGCCGTGGTCAAGCGAATTGCGCAGCAGGTGCATGATAGGATCGCCAATTTCGTCGATAACGGTGCGGTCGAGTTCAGTTTCCTCGCCTTCGATTGTCAGATTAATTTCCTTGTTGAGTTCCTTGGTAACGTCGCGAACCATGCGCGGGAAGCGGTTGAAGACCTGGCTGACGGGAACCATGCGGACTTTCATAACGATATTCTGCAAATCCGTGGTAACGCGGTCCATTTGTTCCAGCGTTTCAGTGAGTTCGGAAAGGCGGTGCGTCTGCCCAATCTGTTCAAGGCGGACTTTGTTAATGACGAGCTCGCCCATAAGATTCATGAGCGTATCGAGTTTTTCAATATCGACGCGGACGGACTGAGCGGCGTGAGATTTTTTAGCGCCAGCCGCGCCGCCGGAAGGTGCCGAAGGCTGATTCGCGGGCGGTTTTGGAGCGGGCGCGGGCGTCGGAGCATTTGCAGGAGCCGCCGTTGCCGCCGGAGCCGTTGCGGGCGCTGCTGCCACAGGAGCTGCCGCCGCTGGTGCAGGTGCA
>JAGABT010000005.1 GCA_017614505.1 Selenomonadaceae bacterium
CCGCACCAATTGAAAATTAAATATGCGGTCATGGTGGAATTGGCAGACACGCTACTTTGAGGGGGTAGTCCTCGTTTGGGGGTGTGAGTTCAAGTCTCACTGACCGCACCACGCGCGGTTGTGGTGGAATTGGCAGACACGCTACTTTGAGGGGGTAGTGCTCGTTTGGGCGTATGAGTTCAAGTCTCATCAACCGCATCACTAAAGAAATTTCAAGCTCGACGGACGGTCGGGCTTTTTTAGTGCAAAAAAATCAGCGGTGAGCTTTTTTGCCCGCCGCTTTTTTTATCTGTACCGCGCGATTAGAAAATGCGAACCGTTACGGTAGTAGTATCGTTCGGCTTGCAGTCAAAGTCCCTTTCAACTGGCAGTGAGAATTTCACTATGTACTTGTCGCTGTCCGGCGCGTTAGACCTGTCATCGGTACCCTCAGCATTTGGATTTTCAGCAGGAACTTCAGTTTCAGCCGGAGTTTCAGCGTCCTGCGCGACTGGCTCAGCTTCGGCGGGATTTTCTTCAGCAGGAGTTTCAGCAGTATCAGCAGGCGCCGCAGTTTCTTCAGCGGGAACTTCGACGGGTTCCGGCGGCGGCGCAGGCGCAATTTTTTCAGTGACGGTGCCAGTCAAATTCCGACCGGCGATAGAGTAGCTGACGAGGCTGCCGAGCTTGACGCGGTTGAAAGTGCTTTCGCTGACTTCCGCGCTAAGCCAGAGTTCCTTGCTGTCGCCAATCCGCGCGACGACATTGCCAGCGTTCAAATCGCCGTCCATTTCAGTGACGTAGTAAATCGTGCCGCTTACTGGCGCAATAATTTCGTTTTCCTGCGATTCCTGCAACGCCACGTTCAGCGAAAGTTCCGCCTGCTTTATGGCGTTTTCCGCGTTCAGCAACGCTTCCGGCGGCGTCGGCTGCCACTGCTCGACGTATTCGATTTCCTCCACGACGATTGATTCCGGCTCAAGATACGTCGGCGGCGGCGTGTAAGATTCTGCCAGCGCGCTTTCGTAAGCCGCCCGCGCCGCGTCTCGCTGCACTCGGCTTATCGCGCCCATTTCAAACAGCGCGTCCATTCGATTTGCCCGCTCTTCAAGGCTCGCCAGCTCCGATGCGCTCCTGCCGTAAGATCCGTACTCTATCACCTGAGGCGCCGTCTGTATCGTCCGCACGGTTTTTACCGGCACCTGCACGATTTGCCCCAGCTTTAAATCTTCCAGATTCTGTTTCGCGAGCTTGACGGTATTTTCCATCTGGCGTATCGCTTCCTCGGTTACGCTGACTTCAAGCCGCGCGATAACGTCACCCGCGCGAACTTCCGCGCCGTCCTCGAAAACGACTTCATTAACTTTGCCGTCAACCAGCGTGCGAACCGCCAGCATTGTACCTTCGACGCGCGCATTTTTAATCTGCAGATTTTCTTCGTGATAGCGCTGCTCGAACGCGCCGTAGCCAAGCCCCGCCGCAATAGCCAGCGGGATTATAAGTCCAAAACGAATCCAGTTTTTAGCTCTGCCCGAAATATCCACATTTTCCATAAAATCAGCACCCTATTTCAAAATGACCAGCGTAGCGCCGGCGCCGCCTTCGTCGATGTCAGCAAGCTGGAATTTCTCCACGGAATGGTGACGGCGCAGAAATTCATGAACGCCCTGTCTCAAAGCGCCGGTACCCTTACCGTGAATTATCAGCACCTGCCTGAGACCGGCAAGCTGCGCGTCGTCAAGGAATTTGCCGCAAACCTGCTCGGCTTCGTCAACCATCATACCGCGAATGTCAAGGTCGCGCGTGACGCTGGCAACTTTCTGCAGGATACCCGTCGTACCCCTGTTCTCGCTTACCACAGGCGCCGTAGCGGGCTCCTCAGCGGCGTGGCTGACAAATCTGCAGTCGGACGTTTTAACCGTCATTTTGAGCGCTCCAGCCGCCACAGTGAGCTCGTTACCGTCCTTGTCGATTGAAAGCACCGTCGCCTTCTGGTCGAGCGTCTTGATATAAATCGTGTCGCCGACGAGCAGAAATTTCTTGTTAATGCGGTTGCTGATATTCTGGTCGACGATTAAGCCAGGCGCATTTTCAAATTCGACGGCGCGGATTTTATCGCGGGCAGCCTGAATCGCCTGCTGGCGCTTTTTAACGCCCATATCGTCGAACTGTTCCTTGAGCGCGGAAATAATTTCTTCAGCCTCGCGGCG
This sequence comes from Selenomonadaceae bacterium, assembly GCA_017614505.1. Lineage (GTDB taxonomy): Bacteria > Bacillota > Negativicutes > Selenomonadales > Selenomonadaceae > Quinella. The sequence continues at coordinate 2,190 of JAGABT010000005.1, forward strand.
CGTCTCCTTAATCATTTCAGCGGATTTTTCGCGCGCCTTCTTAATCATGTCGCTCCTAGTTTTGGCGATTTCATCACGCATGGCGGTAATTTCGCGCTCGCGCTTCGCAATGGCGGCTTGACTTTTCTGAATTTCGGCGTTGCGTTTTTCGTAAATCAAGCGCTTTTCTTCGAGGTCGGCGAGAATTTTTTCAAAGTTGGCGTGTTCAGCCTTCATGAACTTTTTCGCGCGGCGAATCAGACTCATGTGCAGACCAAGCCGCTTGCTGATTTCAAAGGCGTTACTGGCGCCAGGCAGACCAATCAGCAGCTTGTAGGTAGGCATAAGCGTTTCAACGTTGAACTCGACGCACGCATTTTCAATTCCGACGGTGGAATAGGCGAAAGTTTTCAGCTCGGAATAGTGCGTGGTTGCGATTGTAGCGCACTGGATTTTGAGCAGGCGTCCGAGAATTGCCTGAGCAAGCGCCGCGCCTTCATCTGGGTCTGTACCGGCGCCAATTTCGTCGATAAGCACCAAATCCGTCGGCGTCACACGTTTCAGAATGTCGACGATTTTCGTCATGTGCGCGGAAAAAGTGGACAGGCTCTGCTCGATTGACTGTTCATCGCCAATGTCCGCGAAAATGTTGGTGTAGACCGCCAGCCGTGAGCCGAATCCCGCCGGTATGTACATTCCCGACTGCGCCATTAGCACCATCAGCCCCAGCGTTTTGAGCGTGACGGTTTTGCCGCCGGTATTCGGCCCCGTGACCAGCAGGATTGAAAATTCGTCGCCTATGCGTATGTCGACTGGCACGACGGTTTTCGGATTTATCAGCGGGTGGCGCGCGGCTTTAAGGTCGGTGAACTGCGCGAGGATTGGCTCCGTGGCGTTCAGCTGCTGCGCGAATTTCGCCTTCGCAAAGATTAAATCGAACTCCGCCAGAATTTCCACGTTCAGCGTGAGTTCCTTTGAATGTTTCGCAACCGCTTCGCACAGTACCCGCAGAATCCGCGCGACTTCATTTTTTTCCTCGGCTTCGAGCTGGCGAATATCGTTGTTGAGGTTGACAATCGCCATGGGCTCAATGAAAAGCGTTGCGCCAGTCGCCGACTGGTCGTGGACGAGACCAGGGAACTGCGATTTGTATTCCAGCTTGACGGGGATAACGTAGCGGTCGCCGCGCATCGTGATAATCGCGTCCTGAAAAAATTTCTGTTTCGCTGGGTCGTGAAGTATGCTGAAAATTTCAGTCTTAACGCGGTTTTGAGCGAGGCGGAGTTCACGGCGGATTTTCTGCAGTTCGACGCTGGCGGTATCCTTAACGTTGCCGTGGTCGTCGAGCGCGCCGCTCAGCTGATTTTCCAAATTGCCGAGAATTTCAATCTGCCCCGCGCGAAATTTCAGCTTGGGCGTATCGATAGCGTTTTCCTTGAAAAATTTCTTGACGGCGCGCATGGCGAACATCGTCGAAAGAACGTCAGCCAGCTCACCGGCACCGGCGGAACTTCCCAGCGCGATTTTTTTTAGAGTTTCGCGAATGTCACGAATGCCACCGAAGGGCGGCGCAGTTACCGCGAAAATGCGAACAGCTTCAGTAGTCAGCGCAAGACTTTCGCGAACAGTCTCAATATCGTCAGCGGGTTCGATACCGGCGGCGAGTTCCTTACCAAAATTACTCGTCGCGCAGTCACGAAGGCGCGCCCGAATCTTGTCAAATTCCAGCACGCCGAAAAAATCAGTAATCATCGAATCAATCCTTTACAAATAATCGTAGGGGCTGACGGGCTCGCCGTTCAGTCTAACTTCAAAGTGGCAGTGCGGACCGGTGGAATTGCCGGTCGAGCCGCAGTAGGCGATAACCTGCCCCTGCTTAACCTTCTGCCCGACGCTGACAGCCACGCTCTGATTGTGTCCGTACAAAGTCACCAAGCCGCCGCCGTGATCAATCATAACCGTGTTGCCGTAGCCGTCAATCCAGCCGGAATGCGTCACAACGCCGCCGCGCGCCGCCTTGATTGGAGCGCCAGTCTCGCCGGCAATGTCAATCCCGCTGTGAAACTTCGAGCCGCCAAAAATCGGGTGCGTCCGCCAGCCGTATTGTGACGTGACTTGCCCGATAAGAGGATACATCATTTCGCCGGTACCTTCTGGCGCGAAAATCTGAACGTCGCCGCCGGATTTTCTGTCAGCGCGTTCCTGCTCACGTTCCCTGCGCTGCTGTTCACGCATTGCGCGTTCCTGCGCTAAGCGCTGCTCACGGGCAATTCTTTCGCGTTCAGCCCTAGCCGCGCGCTCAGCCGCTGCCTGTTCACGAGCCGCCGCCTCTGCCGCCGCCTTGAGCTTGCTTTCCTGTATCAGCCGCGCCACTTCCTTCGACGCCGCCAGCATTTCGTCATACCGCTGATTGTAAACCGCCCTGTCATTTTCCATGCGCTCGATCAATTCCTGCTGCTCGGCGACTTTTTTCAGCCGAAACTGTTTAGCCTTTTCCGCGAACCGCGCCTGCTCCGCCTGAACTTTCCTGTCCGCTTCCAGCTGCACCGCCAGCGCTTCAATTTCAACTTTCTGCCGCTGAACTTCAGTTATCAGCTCCGAATCCTGCGCGAGAATCCGCTTGAGTAAATCCATGCGCGTGATAAAATCGCCAAAATCCTGCGCGCCAAACATAACTTCAAGATACGAAATTCGCCCGTTGATATAAATATCCCGCACGCGCTGGGCAAATCGGTTGTGCTTTTTCTGGTAGTCGCGCTGATTCTCCAGCAACTTAACTTCGGTGAGCTCAATGCGCTTAACAGTTTCGTCGAGGGCAGCCCGCTTCTGTTCATAGTCAGCAACGGCAGCGGCGGCTTCCTCGTCCAGCTTGCGTTTCGTATCGGAGACTGAATTTATTTTGCCCAAAATCCAGTCGGATTTCTGCCGCGCAACTTCCGCCGCCTGTTCGTACTGCGCCTGCTGATTTTCCAGCTCCTGAATCGAAGGCGCCGCGCCTGCCAAAGCCCCCGTAGATAAAACCAGCGCCAGTGCTAAAATTTTCCGCACGGTTCACACCTCCAGGAATTTTTTCAGCGAAACCGTACTGCCCAAAATTCCTATCGCTACGCCCGAAAAAATCAGCGCCGCCGTCAGATAATTCATGAACGGGTACTGCTCGACCAGCGGGAAAAATACCAGCGCGCTTGAAATTTTCGCCGCAACCGCCGAATAAAAATTCCGCAACACTACCGCGCTTATCCCGCCGCCGATTAATCCCAGCGCGACGCCTTCCAATATGAACGGCCAGCGTATGAACCAGTCCGTCGCGCCCACGTACTTCATTATCGCAATTTCCCGCCGCCGCGCGAAGACCGTCAGCCGTATCGTGTTTGAAATTATGAAAACCGTCGCCAGCGCCAAAATTATCAGCAGCGCTACGCCGAAAATCCGCAGCAGCCGCGTCAAGTCGAACAGGCTGTCTACCACGTCCTGCCCGTAGCTGACTTCCTCCACGCCATACAAATCCGCCAGCGCCGCCGCTGTCTTACGCACCGCCTGCGCCGAGTCCACCGTTACCAGAAAATAATTCGGCAGCGGATTCGTTTCACCCAACGCGTCTAAAATTTTCCGCTGATCTCCAAGCCGCGCCTGCAAAATTTCCAGCGCCCGCTCCTTAGGCACGTATTCCACTGCCGTCACGTTTTTCATAGCCCGCGCCATTCGCTCAACCTCTGCGCGATTTTCCGGCGTCAGCGCGTCGTCAAGGTACGCCGCGATTTGCACCCGACTTTCCAGCGACGCCGCCAGCCGCGACATGTTCAGCACCAGGATTAGGAATAAGCCCAGCACGAACAGCGAGACCGCCACGGTTCCGATTGACGCGAAGGTCATCCAGCGCTTGCGCACCATCGACACGCAAACTTCCCGAAAATAATATTCCGCCGTCTGAAGTTTCACCTGCGCCGCCTCCCTACCTGCCGCTGTATCGCCCGCGAATCTGGTCGCGAATAATTTTCCCGCCTTCAATCTCAACCACGCGCTTTTTCAGCCGGTTGACAATATCGCGGTCGTGCGTCGCCATGACAATCGTCGTACCCGCCGCGTTAATCCGCTGAAAAATGTCGATAATGTCCCAGCTCGTGGCAGGGTCGAGGTTACCAGTCGGCTCGTCCGCAATAACAAGTTTAGGGTCGTTGACAATCGCCCGCGCTATGGCTACCCGCTGCTGTTCGCCGCCGGATAACTGCGCCGGAAAACTTTTGAACTTCTCGCGCAGTCCCACGATTTCCAGCACCGCATTTACGCTCCGCTGCATGATTTTCTGCGGCGCCTCGATTACCTGCATTGCGAACGCCACGTTTTCATAAACCGTTTTATCTTCCAGCAGGCGAAAATCCTGAAAAATTACACCCAGACTCCGGCGCAGGTACGGCACTTCCTTCCGCGAAAGCCGCACCACGTCGCGCCCGTCTACGAAAATTTCGCCCGCCGTCGCAGTTTCCTCGTGCATTAAAAGTTTCATCAGCGTCGATTTGCCGGAACCCGAAGTTCCAACGATAAACACAAATTCGCCAGGCTCAACGTCAAGCGTCACGTCGTCCAGCGCGACAACGCCGTTCTGCCGGTAAATTTTCGTCACGTTCTTCAGATGAATCATTGCATCGCCGCAAATGCGCCCGACAAACTCACCGCCGCGTCCTGATAATAAGCCGTCGTCAACGATACGCCCGCCGGTTTATCTGCGTCCTGCGGCAGCGGACTTTCCTTAGACGGTACGACCGCCCAGAAAATTACGTCAATCTTTCCGCTGGTCAAAGCCGCAATTCTCGCGCCGCTGTCAACCACTACCAGTTCAACATTCCTGCCAATGCGCCTGCCAATTTCCGCCAGCACCGCCGTGTTAAAGCCAGCAGGAGTTCCGTCCGCGCGAATCAAGTCAAGCGGCGGCAAATCGCCCGTCACGCCAACTTTAATCGTCTCCGCGCCAGGAATTTCCGCCATTGCAACTGCCGCCGGTTCTTCGTCAGCCTGCAGATTCGTAATGTATTTCAGCACCAGTTTTTCCAGCGTGCCGTCGTTTTCCATGGCGTCAATCGCCGCGTTCATGTCATTCAGCAGCTCGATATTGTCTTCACGAACGGCGCAGCAAAACGAATCCAGAATCTGAACGCTCCGCGATTCCTTCACGTTGAGCGTGGGATTTTTGCTAGCCATGTAATTCGCCACGCTCTGATAAGTGCGAATCTCGTCAACCTGCCCCGAAGTCAAGCCCATCTGCATCGAACTCAAATTGTCATAGTACGTCGTTTTCTGCGAAAAAGCTTCGTCAACCTTTTTTTCGTCGACATTCGCCATCGTCAGCATACCAACTTTTTTAGCCGGCTCCTGCGCCTTTTCTCCGCCACAGCCAATCACCAGCAGCGGAATTACCGCCGCCAAAAATATTTTAGCGATAGATTTAAACTTCAATTTTTCCAGCCTCCGTCAAAATAAATTCGTCATGTTCAAAATCGGCAGAACGATTGAGAAAACCAGCGCCCCGACGATTGCGCCCGCCGCCAGCGTGCCGTAAACTTCAGCCTTCGCAGGCAGCGCCCGCAGCGTTTCTTCAATTTCAAAATCCGCCATCGCCTCGCACTGCCGCAGCATTTCCACGATATTCCCGCTCGATTCGCCCGTTACAATCAGCCCCAGGTACAGCGGCGACAAATCTTTCAGCACGCGCTTCAGCGTTGCGCCAAACCTTTCGCCCGCCTCTATCGACGCCTGAATTTTCGCCAGCAGCTTTCCCATCTGCAGGTTTCCGCTCGACGCCGCGCTGAGTCTCAAAGCATCGTCCAGCGTCACGCCGCTTTCCAGCAGAAATCCCAGTCGGCTGAATAAATTCCGCAGTTCAATTTCGCGCAGAACTCTCACGCGCAGTTTCAACCTGTCGCAGAAAAATCGCACCGCCTCGACCCGATGATAAACTGCCGCCGTCAAAATTATAATCGCCAGAATCAGCGCCGAAATTAAAAACCAGTGCGCCGATAAAAATCGCCCGCCGTGAAGTAAAATCAGCGTTATCAGCGGCAAATCCCCGCCCTGCTCCGCGAAAAATGATTCGAAGACCGGCAGCGTGACGTTTATCATGACAACCGCCGCCACGACCGCCGCGACCAAAACTACCAGCGGATAGTACATCGCCCCGCGAACTTTGCGCCCCGTTGCGTAGTTCCGCTCAAGCTGAACCGCCAGCCGCGCCGTGACTTCCTGCAACCTGCCGCTCGCTTCGCCGACTTCCACCGACTGAATTGCGTCACTGCCGAAAATTATTTCGTGCCGCCGCAATGCCGCGCTGAATGGCTCGCCCGATTCGACGACTTCAACAATTTCCTGCAGCAATTTTTCCGAAATGTGTCCTTCAGCCGCCCGTGTCAAAGTCAAAAGCGATTCGTGCAAAGTCATGACGCCGAGCATTACGCTCAGTTCGCGGAAAAATACCGAAACCCAGCGCTCGCCCAGTTCCAAGCGCATTCGCCATTCCAGAAATAATTTTACCAGACTCACGCGCTCCGGCGCAAGGCTTACGACCTTCACGCCCTGATACTGCAAGACCGCGTAAGCCTCCGCATAAGTTTCCGCCTCAAGCGTGCCAGCCTGCGCGACAGAATCAGCGTCGTAGCCCCTGTACCTGAATTTCGTCATAGCCCCAGCCTCTTGAGCGCCGCGTCCATCGTCTGCATTCCCAGCGCCGCGTTGCTCATAATCACCGTCGGAAGTTGCACGTATTTTCCCTGCCGCACAAGCGAGCGCGCCGCCGGATTCGCCACTAAAACTTCCGCCGCGCATTTCCGCCCGCCGCCAACTTTTACCAGCTGCTGTGAAATTATCGCCGTGAATTCGTCCGCGAACAAATCCCGAATCGCGTCGCGCTGCACCAGCGGGAACATCGTTTCGACGCGCATTGCCGTTTCCGCCGCAGATTTTGTGTGCAAAGTTGCTAAGACGAGTACGCCCGCCGCTGACGCTTCAAGTGCCGCGTGCATTGTTTCCGCGTCCCGAATTTCGCCAATCAGCAAAACGTCCGGCATTTCGCGCAGTGCCGTCCGAACCGCGTCCGCGAAGTTCAGGAAATCCTGTCCGAGTTCGCGCTGGCTGACGAAAGATTTTTCCGCCGCGTACTCAAATTCGATTGGGTCTTCCAGCGTCAGCAGGTGACACGGGCGGACTTTGCACAGCTCGTTGAGGAACGCGGCGATTGTTGTAGATTTGCCGGAGCCGGTGCGCCCCGTTACCAGAATCAAGCCCTGCGGCGCCGTCAGAAAATTTCTGAGCGCTTTAGGCGCGCCAATTTCTTCGAGCGACGGGATTTTCTCAGCGATTAGCCTTATGGCGACGGCGGGAACTTTGCGCTGGAAATAGACGTTGACGCGGAATCTGCGCGAAAGTTTTTTATCGACGTGCGAGAAATCCACCGCCAGCTTTGAATTTAATTCGTCAACTAAGCGCGGCGGTACCAGTTCCGCCAGAATTTTTTCCACCTCGGCTGAAGTGAGCGGCTCGCAGATTTTTAAGAGTTCGCCACCTGTGCGCAGGAATATCGGCTGCCCAGTTGTCAGGTGAATGTCCGACGCTCCGTGCTGTACCGCCTCCGCCAAAATTTTTTCCAGATTGAGCATAAAACCTCCCAAATGGTGAAAAGGGGCGCCCCTGCAAATTAGACGATTACTCGAATGAGAAAGAGGCGCCCCATGGACGGGGCGCCGCCCGTCACCAGTCGCCGGAAGCGACTGTTGCGGGCAAGCTTTCTTGCTAAAGAGCACGCCTTGCTACGCAAGCCGCGCAGGTTACTTTCTTTCACGAAAGAAAGTAACAATAAGAAATAAAGTGACAATCAACATGCAAAAAAAGCCAACAATCTTTCGACTGTCGGCATTCTGCAAATCTATATCGGTAAAAGTAATTTCAAAGTGGCAGGGGTAGCTGGACTCGAACCAACGAATGCCAGATTCAGAGTCTGGTGCCTTACCAACTTGGCGATACCCCTCTGTTTCAACGCCGGTAATGATATCACGCTTGAAAAAATTTGTCAACTACTTTTTGAAACGTTCGAGGAAAACATCTTCAGTTTCTGGGTAGCCGAAGAAAAATCCCTGAATCTGGTCGGCGCCGCATTCGTCGCGCAGGTACAGGTATTCGCCTTCCTGCTCGATACCCTCGACGCAGACTTCCATTCCAACGGCGTGGCAAAGCATAATCATATGCTTAATCAGCTTGCGGTCGTATTCGCTTTTAAGAATATTTTCGACAAACATTCGGTCAATCTTGATAAGGTCGCAGTTGAAATTTTTCAGGAAGCCAATCGTGGAATAGCCGGTGCCGAAATCGTCCATGGCAATTTTAATTCCGAGGTCGTGGAACTCGCCGAACTGCTTGTTGACAAAATCCCAGTCATAAATCTGGTGACTTTCAGTAAGCTCAAAAGTCAGCGTCGTCGGGTCGATAGCGTGACGCCGCACGCAGTCTTCAACGAACGGATAAAACATTCGCTCTTCCAGCTGGTAAAGCGAAATGTTTACGCTCATCTGGAAATTCGGCATGAACTCCTGGAATTTTTTCGCCGTGATAACCGCGTTCTCAATAATCCAGTGTCCGACGGGAATAATCATTCGGGATTTTTCAAGCATCGGGATAAACTGCATTGGCGCAACGATACTGCCGTCCTGGTCGTACCAGCGGAGGAGTGCCTCAGCGCCAACCAGCCTGCCGTCTTTGGCGTCAACCTGCGGCTGATAGCACAGGAAAAAATCTTCGCAGCCGCGCGCAATGGAATTTTGCATGAGATTCTGCATTCCAATATCGTAGCGCCAGCGGTCGTATTCTTCCTTCTCGAAGAAGCAAATCTGGTCGCGCCCACGCTTGCGCGCAAGTTCCAGCGCAACTTCGGAGTAGCGCGCCAAAGTAATAACGTCCTTCGCGTCGTCAGGGTAGAAAGTCGCTCCGGCGGAGGCGGTACAATAAATCGTATCGTCGACGTTGCGAATTTCGCGCATACAAAGCTGGACGCTGGAAAAAATAATTTCAACTTCCTCCGGCATGGCGTAGGGCATGAACATTCCGAACATGTAGCCATCGAGTTTGTAAAGTTTAATATCCGGCGGCAGGACGTTGGTGATATTCTGCGCGATTTGGCGCAGCGCCGTATCACCGAAGCGGTGACCGTAAGTTTCAGTGATGACGTGGAAATTATCAAGCCCAATCACAACAACGGCGCCATGAGCTCTGGGGTCGGACTCCAGTTCCTGCTGCAGCGCGGCGTAGAAAACATTGCGCTTCAAAAGACCCGTGATATTGTCCGCCTTAACGGGAATATCCATTCTGGCGATAACGCCCGACAAAAATTCCGGCCGCTCAAATTCGCCCATTCCAATCGCCATGCTCATGCGTACCCAGCCGTGTTCGCCGTCCTTACTCAGCAGCCGAAATTCGCAGTCGACAGTTTCCTCCGCATTCGCCGAGCGAATTGCATTCAGCGCGTCTTCAAAAATTTCGCGGTCTTCGTAGTGTATGAACGGCTCAACCAGATTGTCGAAATCGTCAACCACGTTCGAGGAAAAATTGAAATCCCTGATGAAATTGTCTGAAAGCAAAGCCATTTCGGTTTCCAAATCTATAACAAAAAGATATTCTTCCGCCGAACTTTGCAACGCGTTGAAGTACGTCGTGATTCTGTTAAGTGGAGAGTTTTCTCCGATATACGGAGTCGCTTTTGTATCCATGTATATCTTCCTTTTCAAAATTTCCCGCATTCACTCTATTTGCAATTCGACGCCGCCGCTAAAGTTCCTGCAAAAAATTTAAACGACGAGTTTGCTGAAATCCGCAATTTTCGCCAGCAGATTGTCAATCGATTTAAGCAGCGCGAGACGGTTCCGGCGAATATTCAAATCTTCGTCCATGACCATGACCGAATCGAAGTACGAATCGACCGGCGCGGAAAGTTTCCTGAGTGCGTCAAGCACGCCGTTGAAATCCTTCTTGTCAACGAGCTCACCGGCAACAACGTTCACCGCCTCGAACGCGCGGTACAGTTTCTGCTCGGCGTCAAGCTTAATCAGACTCTCGTCAATATCGGTGCTGTCAGCTTTTTTAGCGAGGTTGGAAACGCGCACGAAGGACTGAATATTTTTAACGGCATCGGGCGTGCCGAGGAACTGTTCAAGCGCCGCCGCCTTCAGCGTAACTGTGTAAACGTCGTCGACGTTGCCAATAACGGCGTCAATCACGTCGTAGCGCGCGGAATTTGTCAGCACATTTTTCACGCGCAGCCGCATAAATTCAGCAACTTCCGCCTGCATTTTTTCGCGCCCGACGGGGTCAGTGACTTTCAGCAAATTCATCGCCAGTTCAACAATTTCGGAAATTTTAACTGACCATTTCGCCTCGATAAGCATGTTGACGATACCCAGCGCCTGCCTGCGAAGTGCGAACGGATCCTGCGAGCCGGTAGGAATTAAGCCGCGGCTGAACGTCGCAACAAGGTTATCAATTTTGTCAGCGAGGCTCAAAATTCTTCCAGCGGCAGTTTGAGGCTGAGCGTCGCCCGCAAAGCGCGGCATATACTGTTCGTCAATCGCCGTGGCAACTTCGGCAGTTTCGCCGTCAAGCTTGGCGTATTCGCGCCCCATAACGCCCTGCAGCTCGGTGAACTCGGTAACCATTCCGGTGACCAAATCCGCCTTGGAAATTTCAGCCGCGCGAATCGCATTTTTCCTGTCGGCGTCGGTAACCTTGGCGCCCAGCGCGTCGCAGATTTTTTCAGCCAGCTTAGTAAGGCGTTCCGTTTTTTCGTAGACGGAGCCGAGCCCTTCCTGAAACACGACGGTCTTGAGTTTCTCACGGTGCGCGTCAAGATTTTTCCGGCGGTCTTCGTTGAAGAAAAATTGAGCGTCCTCAAGCCGCGCCTTCAAAACGCGCTCGTTGCCGTGCTGAACAATGTCCAGATAATCCCGACCGCCATTGCGTACCGTGATGAAAATCGGCAGGAGTTTCCCGTCCGAAGTTTTCACTGGGAAATAGCGCTGGTGGTCGCGCATTGGCGTGATAACGGCTTCCGGCGGCAGTTTCAGATACTTCGTCTCAAAATCGCCGCTGAGCGCCGTCGGATATTCTACAAGGTACAAAACTTCTTCAAGCAGTTCCTCGGAAATTTCAGCCACGCCGCCGCGTTCCTTAGCCACAGCCTCAATCTGCGCGACAATTTCCGCCCGCCGCTCGTTCTGGTCGACGATAACAAAATTTTTCCGGCAGGCGTCAGCGTAATTATCCGCCGCGTCAATTTCAAAATCGCCGCCGCTCAAAACTCTATGCCCGCGCGAAATTTTCCCAGACTGAACGTTGGCAACCTCGAACGGAATGACTTCGCCGCCGTACAGCGCGACAATCCAGCGAATCGGGCGAATGAATTTGAAGTCCAGACTGCCCCAGTGCATATTGTTCGGGAAGTTCAGCGCGCAGATAATTTTCGGCAGAATGTCTTTCAGCAGTTCAGCCGTCGCCTTGCCCTTTTCGTGAATCACCGCGTAAACGTAGCCGTCGCGCTGGATTAAATCTTCCGGCGCAACTTTCTGCCCGCGCGCAAATCCAACTGCCGCCTTTGAAGGTTTCCCCGCCGCGTCGAACGCAATTTTAATCGAGGGTCCGCGCCGCTCTTCCTCAACGTCAGCCTGATTTTCCGCCACGTCTTTTACGAGTACCGCCAGCCTGCGCGGCGTTCCCAGCGCTGAAACTTCGCCCGCTGAAATGCGCGATTCTGCTAAAAATTTTCCCGCCAGTTCCTTCAGCTGCGCCAAAATCGACGGCATCGCGTGCGCCGGTATTTCCTCCGTGCCGATTTCCAAAAGTAACGTCCGTGCCATCACGCGTTCACCTCCGCGAATTTTTTAAGCAGCGGGTAACCGAGTTTCTCGCGCTGCTTGAGATATTCCTCAGCGCAAAGCCGCGCCAGTTTCCGCACGCGACCAATGAACGCCGTCCGCTCACTGACGCTGATAGCCCCCCGCGCGTCCAGCAGGTTGAACGTGTGCGAGCATTTCAAAACGTAGTCATAGGCAGGGTGAACAAATCCCAGCTTGATGACGCGCACCGCCTCCGCCTCGAATTTTTCAAACAAATCGAACAGCAGATTTTCGTCCGAAACGTCGAACGCGTAGCTCGACTGCTCGAACTCGTTCTGGTGGAAAACATCGCCGTAGGTGACGCCCGCGCCCCATTCCACGTCGTAAACGTTTTCGACGCCCTGAATGTACATCGCCAGCCGCTCTAAGCCGTAGGTTATCTCAACCGCCGTCGGCTTAATATCCTGGCTGCCAACCTGCTGAAAGTACGTGAACTGCGTGATTTCCATTCCGTCCAGCCAGACTTCCCAGCCTAAGCCCCACGCGCCCAGCGTCGGCGACTCCCAGTTATCTTCGACAAATCGAATATCGTGCTTTTTCGCCTCAAGCCCAATCGCCGCCAGACTTTCCAGATAAAGCTCCTGAATGTTATCCGGCGACGGCTTCATAATCAGCTGGAGCTGGTGGTGCTGGTAAAGCCGGTTCGGATTGTCGCCGTAACGTCCGTCCGCCGGTCTGCGCGAAGGCTCAATGTACGCCACGTTCCACGGCTCTGGTCCCAGTACGCGCAAAAATGTGAACGGATTCATCGTGCCGGCGCCTTTTTCCACGTCATACGGCTCCGCTATGATACAGCCCTTGTCTGCCCAAAATTTCTGCAACGCCAAAACTAACTCCTGATATTGCATTTCAGTCAATCGACCTCCTTTGCGCTATGAAAAAAATACCCGTCAATTATAAAAAATCGCCGCTGTAATGTCAAACTTGCTAACAGCGGCGCGGAATTTTCAACTCAGATAATATTTTTCTCGTAGGCGTCGTACAGCGCCTTGAGCTCTTCAATCTTGTGGTAAATTTCAACCTGCAGTTTCGACGCGGTATCAAATTCGCCAGCGTTGAGCGCGTTAATCAGCCGCGTGAACAGGCACTTTGCGTCGATAGAATCTTTCGCCAGCTCCACGCGAATCGTCGAAATTTTATTCCAGTTGTAGGCGTCCTGGTCGGTAACGAACTCAGTTTTAATCTGCTTCGCGCGGCGGACAATTTCGCGCTGTTCAGGAATAATCCGCGAGATAAGCTCAATCTTCCAGCGCAGGAGCGCACCTTCGCGGAAGGATTTAATCAGCCGGTCGTTCAAGGCGCCGCCACTCGTGATAATCTTCGTCTTGTCAGGGTACTTCGTGAACGCCTCCATATTTTCCCAGACGGTGGCGGGCGGCGTACCGAAAAGCCGGTTCCTTTCAGCGTCGTCGAACGCCTCGTAAACATCTTCCTCGCTGCGGTAGGCGCGGTCTTTCTCAAGGTAAAAACCGTCGGCACCGGCGTCCTTGCTTATTTCCGCCAGCAGTTCAGCCGTCGTGCGAGTCGCCGCCATTTTAATTCCGTCAAGCACCGCCGAATAAGCCGCCGCCAGTACCAGATAAATGTTCGAGTAGGGATTACAGGCGCGGAGTTCAAAGCGCGTCGCCATAGGATTTTCAAGGTCGCGAATCAGGCTGACGAGAATCGTGCGGTTGCGGCTGGGAATTTCCGGCGTATGACCGAGCGAAGTTACAATGCAAACCGGCGCCTCGAAACCAGGCTTAAGGCGATTCAGTGAATCGTTCGTGGAGCTGACAAAGGGGTTAATGACTTCGTAGTTTTTGAGCAAGCCCATCAGCGCGCCGTAGCCAATCGCGCTCATATAATCCTGCGCAGGATTTTGCGCGGCGAAAAGATTGTACGCCTTGCCCTCGGCAGTTACCGCCGCAATGCCAATGTGCGTATGCTCGCCGTTGCCAGCCAGCCCGATCATCGGCTTGGCTTTGAAGTTGACTTCTAGCCCGTTCGCGCGGAAAATTTCCTTGACGACAGTGCGAACAATAATCTCGTTGTCCGCCGCCTGTACCGCCTCATCAAACTGCCAGTCAATTTCCAGCTGCTCGCAGACGTGCGTTAAGTGTCCCGACTCGTCAATCTGCGCCTTCAAGCCGCCAACTTCCTTGTGACCCATCTCAACTTTCAAGCCGTACTTGTCCAGCTCAATCAGACTTTGCTCCAGCGCGCACCTTACCGCGCCATGCGTCCTCTGCCAGTACTGTTCCTGCATGACCTGCGACGCGCTCATTTCCTCGACGATTGCTTCTTCCAGCGGCGTCTTGACCCAAAATTCCAGCTCCGTCGCCGACGTGAACGATATGTCGATAACGTCCCTGCCATTGACTTCCAGCCCGTCAATTTCATGGTGCAGGTGCAAAAGGTCTACGAGTTCTTTCTTGACGTTAATCAGCGTGTCCGTGAGAATCGCGCGGGAGTCGACGCGCTTGCCTTCGTGAATCAGAAAGCTCGGAATGCGCAGTGTTCCAACGGGGCGGTTAGTCGAAGGGTCGTAGTTCTCGAAGTTGTAGTCTACGAACCAGTTTACCGACGGGTCGACGGGCATATCAACTTTGGCATTGTTGAGCGTAGCGATACCAGGCAGCACGACGCTTGAGCCGTCCGTCTGCACCGCGCGACCAGCGTAAAATTCGTCGATGTCCTTGAGAAAAATCCGCACAGGAATTTTCTCGTCGGTATCGTTGCCAGCCAAATCGATACCAATCAGCGACACGAATTTAATTTCGGGGTGCTCGCGCAGTTGCCGGATAATTTCTTCTTTCGGAGTATTCGCCTTGATTGTGTACAGCAGTTCCGCCATAAAATCAGCTCCTTCAAAAATTTCAGCGCTAATTTACCAAAGTTTCGCCGATTTGTCGATATTTTCAGCAGGTATACAGAATAAAAAAACGACGCCAAAAAGCGGCGCCGCCCTTAACTTTTTATGTATGAGCAATGTATCGCAATTAAAAAATCCCGAAGCGCGCGGCAATTCGGGAGGCACAACTAAAAAATCCGGTCAAAGCCGGACTCCGAGCATAGTTAAGCTCGTGAATCCCCTCCCTGTCGCTCGCAGGTCTAACGGTGACTGTCAACTGGGCAATTCTCCTGGCTCCAGGTCTTCGCTCCTCTGCGCCTTCTCAGGCTTGCGCCCAATGACATCTTGCAGATTCGCTCGCTGTAACAGTGGCGGGACCGCTCCGGCTTGCACCGGATTCCTTATTAAGTCTTTCGACACCCAGTCCAATCAATATTCAGTTTTCCACGCGCATATTACAACCGCTGCGCCACTTTGTCAAGGAACTGGATATTAACTTTTCTTTTGCGAAAAGTTTTACGGCATTTCTTTCCAGAAAGAAACGCCGGCAAAGAAAGCGGTCCGCTGCATTCGCATCCAGCGAATGGCGCGGACGGCGCCCCGTCCATGGGGCGCTTCTTAAGCGCGTGCGTCCATGGGGCGCCTCTTCTTACTGGAATAAGTACCGGCGACACGGCGTGGGTGATCATGGATATTCCTGGCGAATCGCCTGAAACTTAAACTGAAAAGACCTCCGACCGCTGAGTTGCGATTGGAGGTTTTTAATTTTTATAAAGAAGATGTTATTTTTCTGACTTGTAATCTTCCGGCTTTTGATAAAAGAATGGCTTGTACGAAACGTATCCCATCTTGCGGTAGTTGAGAATTGCCTCGGTGGCGCCGACGAACAGAATTCCGCCAGGCTTGAGCGAATGGAAAAAGTTCGTATAGAGCTGGTCTTTCGCCTCGTCTGTGAAATATATGACCACGTTTCTACAGAGAATGATGTCGAATCCCTTTTCAAACGGGTCTTTGAGCAAGTTGTGGCGCTTGAACTCGATAACGGATTTGATTTCGGGCTTGACTGCGAATCTGCCGTCGGAGGTAGTTGTGAAATATTTCTGCTTGCGATCGGGGCGCATGGCTTTAATTTCGGAGTCGGAGTAGATGCCCTGTTTCGCGCGGGCGAGAATGTCAATGTCGAGGTCGGTCGCGAGAATGCGGTGGCGGACGTTCGGCGTGAGTTCCTTCATGATAATCGACAGCGTGTAGGGTTCGGCGCCAATAGAACAGCCGGCACTCCAGATGGTGAGTTTGGGCGAGCGTTTCAGCAGGTACGGGATAACGTCTTTTTCAAGGATGTCGAACTTGTCGGGGTTGCGGAAAAATTCCGAGACGTTAATCGTGAGGTACTCGATGAACTCGGCGAATTCAGCCTTGCTCTTCGCCACCTTGTCGAAGTAGGCGACGTATGAATTCATTTCCGCGCGAGTGACGAGGTTTCCAATGCGGCGGCGCATCTGCGGCTCCTTGTACAGCTGCAGGTCAATGCCGGTGCGGTCGTTCAGCTTCTTCTTAAAAAGTTCCCAATCTTTATCGTCCATAAAAATCCCTCCCAAAAAATTTAATCTGTACCATTTTAGCAAAGGCAAATCAGAATTTCAACTGCCAAAAAACTTGCGCGGGCGCCGAAATTATTGTAAAATTTTCGCGTAACAGGGAGGTGGCAGAAATGGATTTCACAAGGATTGGTACCATTGGAAGTTTTATCCGGCAGAAGAATTTAACCTTCGCGGCGAATTACAAAATCAAGACCGGTCAGCGGATTGTCAGCGCGAACGGCACTTTGAATTTCACCACGTCGAGTATGTTCAGCCAGGTTGCGTCGGCTAATAAAAAAACTGTCAGCGCTGTCGACAAGGCGCGGCTCGCCACTATCAAGCGCAAACTTATGAGCGGGAAAAAACTTTCCGAATCCGAAATGAACTATCTGCGCGAAAAAGACCCGAAGACTTACAAGAAAGCCAAATACGCTGACGACGCGCGCGAGGAACTTAAAGCCGAGCTCAAATCTGCCAAAACCAAGCAGGAAGCGCGGCAGGCTGTCATGCACGCGATGGCGAAAGTTGCCTCCGAAGCCTCCGCTGAACTTTCCAGCCTGCAAAACGGCGGCGCTGCTGGCGGCGGTTTTAATGCTGGCGGCGGTATGGATTTTTCCGGCGGCGATTTCAGCGGCGAAGTTCCGGCTATCGATTCGCCGGATATTAGCGCGGACGCAGAAATTTCGGTTGACGCAAATGCAGAAATTGCGGCTGACTTTCAGGCGGCGACCGGCGAAATTTCCGAGGCGGCGAATGAAAATTTCAGCGCTGAAAATTCCACCGCGCAAAATGACGGCGGCGAGGATTCTTCAAGCCCGCTGGATATTATCGACAAATTTATCATGGCGATACGCGCGCTGCAGGACGAATGGGCGCAGTTTTCAAAGTCCGATGAATATCAGGAACTGCCGGAAGATTTTTCCGAAGGCGGCGTAAAGCTGAAAATTTTCGTGCCAAATTTCAAAGCGGCGGACGCAGTTCTGGCGTACCGCGAGGCAATGGCGGCGGGGAGCGCAGTATGATTGGCGAACATGAACACATTCTCGAGGACGGCACCGTTATTAAGCACGTGCACCACCACACGCAGACTAAGGCGGTTCTGAATCGCATGGCGCGGCTTATTGGACACATGGAGTCGGTTAAGCGTATGATTGAGGACGGGCGCGACTGCAGCGAAGTTCTGATTCAGCTTTCCGCCGTCGACGCGGCGGTTAAAGCCGTCAGCCGGATTATTTTGAAAGATCACATGGAGCACTGCATCGTTGACGCGATTAAGACCGGCGACAGTGACGCCATTGACAATCTGAACAGGGCGATTGAGCAATTTTTGAAGTAAGGAGCGATTTTTATGAAAAAAGTGCTGGTAATTTCTGGACACCCCGACTTGAAAATTTCCACGGCGAACGCGGCGATTCTGGCGGAGCTGGCGGAAAAACTTCCCGACGCGGAAATTCGCAAGCTGGACGAACTTTACCCCGACTATCAGTTCGACGTGGCGGCGGAGCAGGCGGCGCTCGTCAAGGCGGACGTTATCGTTTTCCAGTTCCCGTTCCACTGGTCCTCGGTGCCTGGCTTGCTGAAACTCTACATCGACAAAATTTTCCTTCACAGCTGGGCTTACGGCTCCAGTGGCAAGGCGCTGGTTGGCAAAAAGTTAATCTTTTCCGCCACAATCGGCGCGCCGGAAAATCTTTACCAGAAAGACGCCAGTTTTCGTCACGAGCCGCCGGAATTTGGATATTTTCTTGAGCAGTTCGCCGCGCTCTGCAACATGACCTGCGCGCCAATGATTTACACTTGCGGAATGATGTACGTGCCTGGGGTTTCGCCGGACAGCGCGAAGGCGGAAGTTATTGCTAAGGCAAAGGCGCAGGCTCAGCGCGTCGTCGAGGCGGTTAAAAATGACTAAGCCAATCGTTCACAAAGACGTTGTGATAATCGGCGCGGGAATGGCTGGCTTGACGGCGGCGCTCTACGCGGGCAGAATGAATCTGGATGTGCTGGTTCTGGAAAACGGGATTATCGGCGGGCAGATTGCCAACGCCACGGATATTGAAAATTTCCCTGGCTTTATCAGCGTCAGCGGCAGTGAGCTTATCGGTACGCTGCAGAAACAGGCTGAAAAATTCGGCGCGGTCGTTGACGAGTTCGACAGCATTGTTAAGGTCAGCCTGCGCGAAAATCCCAAAATCGTCGAAACCGAGGAAAAAATTTACCAGACCGACGCGGTTATCATCGCCAGCGGTATGAATCGCCGGAAACTTCCTCTGCCCGAAGAAAAAAAATTCGCCAGCCGCGGCGTCCACTACTGCGAATTTTGCGACGGCTTCATGTATCAGGATAAAATCATCGCGGTTATGGGCGGCGGCAATGCGGCGGTCGACGCGGCGAATTTCCTCACCAAATACGGCAAAAAAATTTATCTGATTCACCGCTCCGAATTTCGCGCGGACGAAGTTTCTCAGCGCCGCATTCGCCAAAATCCCAAAATCGAAATTATGCTGCAGACTGAAATTAAGGCGCTGCACGGCGATAAAAAGCTTGAGAGCATTGACATTTTGGACAAAAAATCCGGCGAGCTGAAAAATCTGGCGGTGGACGGGATTTTCGTGAACATTGGCGTCGAGCCGAATACCGCGCTGTTCAAGGACGAACTCAAACTTTCGCCCAGCGGCAGGATTATCGCAGGCGAGGACTGCCGCACTGAAATTGACGGCGTATTTGCGGCGGGCGACGTTCGCGAAAAGGAAATTCGCCAGCTTACCACAGCCGCTTCTGACGGCACTACCGCCGCGCTGCTCGCCGAAAAATACATTTCCAGACTGAAGGAGACGATTTAAATGGTCAAGGTTTATTCAATCACTAGCTGCCCGTGGTGCGAAAAAACTAAGAAATATCTCGCGTCGAAGGGCGTCGAATTTGAAGTCCGCAATATCGAAGAGAACGACGAATACGCGGAGGAATGCGAAAAAATCAGCGGTGATACCATGGTGCCCGTCACGACTATCGACGGCAAAAATTTCGTGCTCGGTTTCGACAAAGCTAAGCTCGACGCGCTGATTGCAGGCTAAGGAGGAAATTTCATGGGCATTTACGATTTCACTGTCAAGACGAACAAGGGCGTCGAAAAAAATCTCGGCGATTATCGCGGCAAAGTTCTGCTTATCGTCAACACCGCCAGCAAGTGCGGCTTCACGCCCCAGTTTGAAGGACTTCAGAAACTCTACGACGCTTACAAAGAGCGCGGCTTTGAAATTCTCGGTTTTCCCTGCAACCAGTTCGCCGGTCAGGAGCCTGGCACGAATGAGGAAGTTCAGACTTTCTGCAAGCTGAATTACGGCGTCAAGTTCCAGATTTTTGAAAAAGGCGACGTTCGCGGCGATACCGCCCAGCCGCTCTTCAAATATCTCATCGCGCAGAAAAAGTTCGAGGGCTTCGACCCGAATCACCCAATCGCGGCGAAACTTACCGAAGTGCTCAAAGCTAATTTCCCAGAATATCTTGAAGGCGACGGCATTAAATGGAACTTCACGAAATTCCTCGTCGACCGCGAAGGCAACGTCGTAGCGCGCTTTGAGCCAACTACCGACCCCGCCGCTATCGCCAAAGATATTGAGGCACTGCTTTAATTTTCGTCCAGCAGACTGAAACTGCCAGCGAAATTGCGACGGTCAGCGCGTACAGAATCAGCGTGTTCTGCGCGTTCAGTATAAATCCTGGTAATAGCAGGTACGTTATCGCCAGCGGGTGAAACAGGTACACGAAGAATGAATTTTTCCCCAGCACGCTCAAGCCTGCGCGAATTTTTTCGTTCAGCTCCACGCACTCGAACAGCATGAACAGGAATATCGACGCGGCGACCGTGTACAGAATCCCCGTCGGCGAAAGCTGGTGCGCCGTGTTTACCGCCGCCAGCGCGCTGAAATTTTTCACGTAAACTAAAAAATAAAAATATCCCAGATGAATCGTCAGCGTGACTGCTAAAGTTGCGCTGATGATTTTTTTATTCGACGCAAGCCACGCGAAAAATTTTTCCGAGTGTACCGCTAAAATTCCGCCCAGCAGGAATATGAACACGTAGTGCGCTACCCAGTAATTCAGCCGCCACACTAAAAAT
Source organism: Selenomonadaceae bacterium (assembly GCA_017614505.1). Taxonomy (GTDB): domain Bacteria; phylum Bacillota; class Negativicutes; order Selenomonadales; family Selenomonadaceae; genus Quinella. The sequence goes on from JAGABT010000005.1 coordinate 22,620, forward strand.
TTCCGCAGCAGTGAATCCGGCGGCAGCGTCTGCACCAGCTGAAACAGTTCCACGCTGTAGCTCGAAAAATAATTGAACGCGACCTGCGCGAAAAATATCAGCGCCAGTCGCGCTGGCGTCATTCTCCGCACCAGAAAAATCCACAGCGGCATCAGCAGGTAAAACCAAATCAGTATAACCAGAAAGTATAACTGATACTTCGCCAGCCCGAAAAATAAAATTTCCGCCACGTAGCTAAGCGTCGGCATTCCGTAGCCGTAAAAAATCGTGTCGTGTGCCACGTACAGCGCCGACCAGAGCAAATACGGCAGCAGCACCGCTTTGAACCGCCGCCGTAAAAATTTCCCGTACTCGAACGGCTCGGCTAAATCTATCTTGTAGAACAGTCCGAACGCCGAAATAAAAAAGAAAATCGGGACGCTGAAACGCGAAGCGATTTCCAAAAGTGCTACCAGTTTGAAATTCGGCGTGGGATTTGTCAGGTACAGCGCGCCAATGTGAATTGCGACCACGCCCAGCATCGAGACGCCGCGTATGTATTCGATTGACGCCAGGTACGGCTTTTTCATCTGCTCATTTCAAATTCGACGTGAACGCTCGCGTTGCAGCTGAGCGTACCAGATTCAATCGGCGTCTCATAACTTTCAGCGGCGACGGCGTCCCTCATCATCATTTTATTCATGCGCGGCGCGGAAATTGAGCCGGAATTGACCGAGATACTGCGGACGCCGACAATTTTTTTACCGAGTTCAGAGGCAACAACTTCCGCCTTCGCGCGGGCGTCACGTACCGCCAGCCGAATCGCATCGTTAATCAGATTAGTTTTGTTGCGGATACCGAAATTCAGCGAATCGACGTTGTTGGCGCCGTTGGCCAGCGCCGCGTCGATAATTTTTCCGACAAGGCTCAAATCCTCAACGATAACAGTGACGGTATTGTTCGCCTCGTAGCCGTCCTGAATGCGCCGGCTGCCGTCGGTGCGGTAAACCTGGTGGAAACTGTAGTTGCCCGTGCGAATGTTCCTGCGCTCGACGCCGAGACTGCTAATCGCCTGAATTATATCGGCGGCGATTCGGGCGTTATCGCTTTGAACTTTCGACGCATTTTTATCGCGGTTGACTATGCCGAGGGAAATTGTCGCGCGGTCGGGCGCGGCTTCAACTACGCCTTCGCCGCTTACCGAAATTGTCGGCAGATTCTGTTCTGCCGCCTCCGCCGTTCCTCCAAACGCGAACGCTAAAATTGCCGCCAGAATTAAAATCAGTTTCATGGGAAATTCTCCTTTCGCAAAAAAAAAGCTCCGAAGAGCCAGTAAAAATTTTATCGCACGCAATTATTTATTCTTCAATTTTTTTGATAGCCGCTTCAGGCTCGGCAAGTCCCATTGCAACCGTCAGAATGCCGTCGCCGTAGCGTTCAAACATCGACAGCGGAAGGTACAGAACGTCTTCGATAGCGTCTTCGCCAGGCAGAGAATCCACGCAGTTGAGCGACATTTTGTAGCGAATTTCGCCGTCGTCAAAATCCAGCTCGAAGTTGCCGAAAGCTAAGCCGTAATTAGCGCGGTGCAGAAATTCAGCCACTTCATGTATGGAGTCTTCATCCGCTTTGATTCCGATAGTTGCGTAACTCACGATTCGATGGCAATATTCGGGATTTTTCTTCGAGGGAATAACGGAAATTTTGACGTTGGCGCTGCTCAGCTTGGTATGAGAAAGGTTAAAACCCAGGGAGAATACGTAGAACATCTCGCGGATATTATCCAGACTGTAGCGAACTTCGCGGTCTTCAAGCATTTCACGAACGGCAGATACAGCTTCTTCCATAGTGACAGACATAAAAAAACTTCCTCCCTTCAAGTTGACTGCCGCAAAGTATACCAAACGCGCGAAAAAAAATCAATACCTCCTGCAAGTTTTTATTGCCGTTTGCGAAAATTTCTGGTATGATACGCGGCGGGATTTTCCCGTTAAAAATTTTTTGGAGGCAGTAAATATGGACAGCATTTCAATTAAAGTTCCCGTGACGATTAAGGCGGTGCTTACCGAAAAACTCAAGGAGCGTCTGATTAACGACTTCACGAGAACCGCTGAACAGATGGAACTCGAAATTAAACAGATTGACCTCGACCGCCAGCGCGAACTTGAGAACAATCCCGAACACGTCAACCGTATCAATCAGTTTTTCGGCAACGAGATTAATCAGCGCCGCCAGCGTCAGGCTGAGGCAAACGCCCGCAAAGATACCGTCTCGAAACTCGCTATCGGCGCGGAAATTACGCAGGGTACGCTCGAACGCCAGGTTGAACTCAAGGTCGGCGACAATATGCGCGAAATTATGAACGTCGAAATCCTTATCGAAGATGACAAAATCATTGCAATCAGAGGCTGAAATAATAATCGGCAGGCTCGGCAAGACGCGCGGGCTCGACGGCTCGCTGAAAATCATTCCGCTCACAGATTTTGAAGGACGTTTCGATAATCTGCGCGAAGTTACCGTTGGCGGAAAAGTTATGCAGGTTGACGGCGTTCAGCATATCGGCGGCGAAATTTTTGTTAAGCTCCACGGCGTCGATACCCGCGAAGCTGCCCGCGCGCTCACAAATAAACTGCTGACAGTTCCCCGCGCTGAAGCTGCCCCGCTCGAAGACGACGACGAATTTTATACCTTCGACCTTATCGGCTGTGATGTTTTCGACGACAGCGGCAGGCTCGGTACTGTTGCCAGCGTCCTCAAAACCGGCAGCAACGACGTTTTTCAGGTTACCGGCGAGGCGGAAATTCTCATTCCCGTGCTCAAATCCGTCATAAAAAAAATCGACGTGCAGAATAAAAAAATTCTCGTCGATTCGGCTGCGCTTGAAACTGTTTAGTTTTGTAGGTCACTTTCTTTCTGTCACTTTCTTTCGAGAAAGAAAGTAACCAAAGAAAGCTGGGCCGCATAGGTCGCTTCCGGCGACCTGTGACGGCCGGCGCCCCATCCATGGGGCGCTTTTTTTTGCATTATCTGGGCAGAATCACCAGCGCATTGGCAACCTGCCGCTCGCGCCCGTCGCTCGGTCTGTTTACAAGGCTGTCTTTGACAATCAGCTCCGTCGAACCGCCGCCGTCAAGATTTATCGCCTGGTATGCGCCAAATTTCACCAGAATATTCGCCCATTCCTCCAGCGTGCAGCCGCGACTGTGAGCCTGCCTGCCGTCAACTACTGCGAAAATGTAATCGCCGTAAATCGTCACGCCGACAGCGGAACGCGGCGCCCTGCCCTTGCGAATGTCGTCAGGAAATTTTTCTTCCGCCACCGTAACAAAAACTTTGCCGTCCTTAACCAGCCTGGGACCCGCGCCAATCACATTCGGAATTTCGCTGAAGTCGGCGTCGTCGCTGACAATTTCCTGATAAATCGTAATTTCATCGCCGACCTGCGCGTCATAAAAAAAATTCTTGGCGGCACCGTGCGCGCTTATCACGTAGCTGCCCGAAGGAATCGCGCTGTTGCCTCTGTCCCAGAAAATATCCTGAATCACGCCGTCGGTAACCAGCACTTCGACGCCGTAGTTATTCGTGCCAGTCGAGGCGCCCCAGTAGCGGTTGTACAGAATCATTGCATTTTCGCCGCGCGTCCAGTTCACCTCGTCAATTTCGTACTCGGCGCCGTTCAGAATAATTTTCCCTTCGTAGCGGACGCGCCCAAAAATCGTCGAGCCGTCATCCGCAATTCCAATCGCCGAGCGGTAAAATTCGTCCTTGCCGACAATCTCGCCGTCCATTTTCGTCACGCCAATCAGACTGCCGCTGGGCATGAAGTAGCTGGCGTTAATCGTGGCTACGTCGTCGAAATTCCTGCTTATCTGCATGACGGTCGCGCGACCCTGAATCTGATTTCGCGCCAGCACCGGATACAGCTGATAATTTTCGTGCGCCGCAATTACCGCGAACGCCATTACGCCGTTTTCGTTGTACATCAGAAATTCCAGCCCTTCGCCCTCGGTTTCCGGCGTGGAAGTTTCCGGCGCAGTTTCGCCTTCCTCGTAGACCGGCGGCTCGTAGTATTCCAAATCCAGCGCCTCCGCCGTCCGCGCGAACAGCAGCAAAATTGCCGCCGCTAAAATTTTCAGCTTCATACCGTCTGCACCTTTCTGCCGTTGCGCTTGTAGTAGAAAACGTACTGCTGCAAAAGCCCCGCGTGTTCCCTGAACTTCGAGAAAACATTTTCGCCGGCAAAATCTTCGAGGATAGCGCGCATAATCCACACGTCGACCGGCACGCATTCCAGCCGGTGGTACGCGTAGAGCGCCACGCACGCCGAAACTTTATCCCCGACGCCGTTGATTTTCTTGAGCGATTCAAGGAGCGTCTCGTCGTTTTCTTCGTTGTACAAATCCTCCAGCGAAACGTCCATGTTGCGAATTTTCGCCAGCGCGTCCCATACATAAGCGCTTCGATAGCCAAGCGACATCTTCGACAAATCGTAGGCAGACGCCTCGCTGAGCTCGTCGACTTTCGGAAAAGCCGGAACTTCACCATGCGTCGTGATTATAGGTTTGCCAAATTTTTCACAAATCTGCTCGACGGCACTGCGAATCGCCGGAATATTTTTCCGCTGGCTGATAATAAAACTAATCAGCGTCTCGAACGGATCCTGCCGCAAAATTCTAATTCCCTTGCTGAACTCCAGCGCCGTCGTCAGAAATTCCTCGTAGGGTTTGCCAGCGGCGGACTGATAAAATTCCTCGCGAATCGGCGCGTATTCCGTGTGCAGGTCGAAATAAGTCGTCCAGACGGTATCCCATTCGCCGACGCCGCAGCTCACGTCGTAATAACCTTCCTCAACTTTTTTTATGTAAACCACGTTGTTAAGCGTGATGAACCTGAACACGCCAGGCTCAACTTCCTTAGGGCGGAAACATTGACCGCTGTCCGCAATTTTTTGTAAATCAAAATCATCTTCAATAGCTACCGTAGCCAAAGTGACTCTCCTCCCTGAATTTCATCGCGCAATATTTTCCAGCGCCTCCCTCACAATATTTTCCGGCACGCCGCTCGTAACTTCGACCGCGCCGATTTTTTTCATCACGACCCAGTTGATTTTCCCGCCGACAGTTTTTTTATCGCGGAAAAGTGCGCTGTACATTTTGTCGACGCTGACGCCTTCGCAATGAGTCTGAAGACCGAGCCGCACGATAAGATTTTCCAGCCGCTCAACTGCCGCGTGACTTACTGCGCCAATTTTTTCGCTGATAAACGCCGCGCCGAGCATTCCAATCGCAACCGCCTCGCCGTGGCAGTATTTTTCGTAGCCGGTCTCCTCTTCGATGGCGTGGGCGATTGTATGACCGAAGTTCAAAATCCTGCGCAAGCCGATTTCCTTTTCGTCGAGGCTGACGACTTCCGCTTTAATTTCGCAGGAGCGCCGGACGATTTGTGCCAGAATTTCGGCGTCACCGTTCAAAATTTTGTCGACATTTTCTTCAAGACAGTTAAAAAATTTTTCGTCGCTGATAACGCCGTACTTGACAACTTCACCGAGACCGGCTTTGAGTTCGCGCTCCGGCAGAGTTTTCAGCGTGGCGATGTCGATAAAGACCGCGCGCGGCTGGTAGAAGGCGCCGATTAAATTTTTACCCAGCTGGTGATTGACGGCAGTTTTGCCGCCGACGCTCGAATCAACCTGCGCGAGGAGCGTGGTAGGAATTTGAACGAAGTTTACGCCGCGAAGGTAAGTCGCCGCCACGAAGCCGGCTAAATCTCCAACTACGCCGCCGCCCAGCGCGACAATGGCGGATTTTCTGTCCAGCTTTGACTCAATCGCGCGGGTGTAGAGAATTTCGGCGCAGTGCAAAGTTTTGGAGCGTTCGCCCGCCGGAATTTTTACAACGTCGACGCCGGAAAATTTATCAGCGTAAAGCGCGCCAACATTTTCGTCCGTCACCAGCAAAATTTTCGTGAAGTTCGACGCGGCGAGAAAATCAGCGGCGGCGCCAAAAATATTTTCGCCAATGCAAATATCGTAACTGTTCGCGCCGAGTTCAACTCTAACTTTCGTCATCAGCAAAATTCCTTTCGTACAGGCAAAATCGTAATTCCATATCAGCCGCCCCTGCGGTTCGACTTCAGATAATCGCAAATTTCGTTGACAATCTGCAGCGGCGACCAGTCCGTCGTGTCGATTTGAAAATCTGCCTGCGAATAAAATTCCTGCCGCTCGGCTAAAAGTTTACGAATAGTTTCAAGACGGTCCTGACTGCTGGCGTCTAAAACTGGACGTTCGCCCTTGCGCGCGGTACGCCGGAAAATTTCTTCGGGCTCGGTAGTCAGACAAATTATGACGCCGGAATTTTTTAAAAGGCGCAGATTCTCCGCGTCCTTAACCGTACCGCCGCCGGTTGCGATAACGATATTCCTGCGCGCGCAGACTTCGCGGACGGATTTTTTTTCAATTTCGCGGAAAAATCTTTCGCCGTAGCGTGCAAAAATTTCTGGGATTCTCATACCGGCATCGGTCTCAATTTTTTCATCGAGGTCAACGAACGGACGCCCCAGTTTCGCCGCCAGCAATTTTCCAAGACTGGTCTTGCCGACGCCCATAAACCCAATCAGTATAACATTTTCTTTCATAAACCGAACTCTTTCTGCAGGCGCGCGCGGTAGTTTTTCAAATTCGTCAGGGTATCGCAGAGGGCGTCGCCGCCGAATTTCTCAACCACTGCGTCCGACGTAACAATCGCCGCCATCGCCTCGCCTACGACCGCCGCCGCCCAAATCGCGCAGGTATCGCTGCGTTCCTTGCTGGCAGTGGCGGGCTTTTTCGTGGCAATATCGACAGTGCGGAGCGGCTTCATGAGCGTAGGAATTGGTTTCATCGCCGCGCTAAGAATGACCGGCTCGCCGTTCGTCATACCGCCTTCGATACCGCCCGCGCGATTGGTTTCGCGGTAGATTTTTCCAGCGGCGTCAATGAAAATTTCGTCGTGAACCTCGCTGCCGAATTTCATGGCGTTGTAAAAGCCTTCGCCAATTTCGACCGCCTTAATCGCCTGAATCGACATGAGCGCCGCCGCAAATTTCGCGTCAAGCTTTTTATCCCACTGAATGTGGCTGCCGAGCCCCGCCGGTACGCCGCGAATTTCAACTTCAAAAATCCCGCCGACGGTATCGCCGGCAGATTTGGCAAGGTCGATAATATTTTTAATTTCCGCCTCGCCGACTGCGCCGCCCACGCTCAGGACTTCGCTGGAAATTTCAATCCCGCATTCGCGCAGGAAAATTTTGCAGACAGCGCCCGCCGCCACGCGCATTGCAGTTTCGCGCGCACTCGAACGCTCCAGAATATCACGCACGTCACTGCGCGCATATTTCGCCGCGCCAGTCAAATCAGCGTGACCTGGACGCGCATTGGTAACTTTTTCGCCGCAGGGTTCGCCTTCCGCGCTCATTTTTTCGCGCCAGTTCGCCCAGTCTTTATTCTCAACAATCAGCGTTATCGGACTGCCGAGCGTCTCGCCGAATCGCACGCCGGAGCTGAAAATAACTTTATCGCTCTCGATTTTCATGCGCCCGCCGCGTCCGTAGCCGCCCTGCCGCCGCGCAAGTTCAGCGTTCACAAATTCGCTGTCGACCTTCAGACCGGCAGGCAAGCCTTCCAGAATACCAGCCAGCCGCGCGCCGTGGCTTTCGCCGCCGTCCATAAATCTTACGCCGCTCATCAAATTCCTCCCAATAAAAATAGCCGCTGAAATTTTCGCGGCTGAAATTATATCACAAATGTTCCTGAACGTAAACTTATTTAATCTTCGGCGGGATCTTCAAATCCCAGAATCCACGTCGCTACGAAGCCCGCCACATACGCCACCACGACGCCCATTAAATAAACTGGAATGTTATTCGTCGTCGCCGCCAGCGGCAAGCCGGAAATTCCGAGCGTCGCCGCGCCGACCATGAATGACGCCTGTACCGCGCCGCCGAATGCTCCGCCTATGCACGCGCCGATAAACGGTTTGCCCAGCGGGAAAGTTACGCCGTAAATCAGCGGCTCGCCAATTCCCATAATTCCGACCGGCAGTGCCGACGCCACGGTTTTTTTGAGAAATTTGTTCTTCGTTTTGAAGTAGACGGCTATTGACGCGCCGACCTGCCCCGCGCCCGCCATTGCCAGAATCGGCAGCAGAATCGTTACGCCGTACTGCGAAATTAAATCGACGTGGATTGGCGTCAGCGCCTGATGAACGCCGAACATGACCATTGGCAGCCAGAATCCCGCCAGAATCGCTCCAACCGCCGCGCCGCCCGATGCTATTGCGCCAGTTGCCGCCGCGCCTATCGTTTCGGAAATTGCTCCGCCGACCGGCTGAAGTACGAATATCGCCGCCGCGCCAGAAATTAATACCGTGACCAGCGGCGTCAGGAACAGGTCGAACATTTCGGGAATGATTTTGTGGAGCTTTTTTTCGAGCCACGCGCCCAGCGCCGCTACCAGCACGACGGAAATTACGCCGCCGCGCCCTGGTACTAAACCTGCGTCGGCTAAGGCGGGGTGCGTCATTATCGCCGCAAGCACGCCGCCGAGGATTGGCGTTCCGCCGAAAACTTTTGCCGCGTTCACGCCCACGAATAAATTCATGCCCCAGAATACCGCGTTGCCGAAAACCGCCAGCAGTTTGAATGTTTCCGCCTGCGCGAACTCCGGCGAGATTTTTGCTGACACGCCGAGGATTCCAGTTATCAAGCCGCACGCGATAAAGCCAGGTATCAGCGGCGTGAAGATACCGGCGATTTTTTTCAGAAACAGTTTCGCAGGCGTAGCATTTTTCGCGCGGATTTCGTCATGAACCGCCTTAGCGTCGCCAATCCGCGGACGCTTATTCAAAATTTCATTGACGGCGCCGGTAACGTTCGTCGCCCTGCCTGGACCGAGAATGATTTGAAATTCAGCGCCCGCGTCGTATACGCCGGAAACGCCGTCGATTTTTTTCAGCGCGTCGGTCTGAACTTTGCCTTTATCGATGAGTTGCGCGCGAAGCCGCGTCATGCAGTTCGCCGCACTCGAAATATTTTCCGCGCCGCCGAGATTCTCAATGATTTTGGCGGCAATTTCTTCGTTAGTCAATTATCTGCCCCTCGTCAAAATGTATTCGCTCCACGGCAAGCCAATTTCTTCGCGCTGGGTGCCGCGTACGTAGAAAAAGAACTCAATCAGCTTTTCGGCGCGGTCGTTATGCGCCTGTACGTAATAATCTTTCGGGTCTCCAACTCTGCGCGTGAGCAAATCCGAGCCGCCGAGCATTTTCTGACGCTCGCAAATTTCACTCAGCGATTTATCGGGATTCTTCAGAATGTCGTACATGACGAGGAAAAGCGTCGTTCTGCCCTGCCCCGCCTGACAATGCACGTGAAACCACGCGTCGTCCTCTATGTTCGCCACGAACTGAATGAAGGCGTCAACCACGTCCGGCGAAGGGAAAAGCATATCCGTGCCGCCGAGCCGAATGTACTCAAAGCCCAGATTTTCCGCCACCTGCCGCTCGCTAAGCACTTCCGTCACGAAAAGATTTACCGGCTGGAAATGCGCCTTGTCGAAATTTCCCAGCGGAACCAGCTCAATCTGCCTGTCGAGCGCGTCGTTCAGCTGCTCAATTTCAATATCTTCAATGCCGTCGTTGAGCAGGAAATAATTCGCCAGATTCTTCTCGACGTAGTAGCTGGCGGGGTAGCCGTTGAAAAAGCCGTGGCTCTCCTGCCGCACGTCGACCATGTAAATTTTCCCGCCGGTGCGTTCGCGCAGATTCTCGTACAGCAACTTCAAACCAGCAAGCGACGGCTGTCCAGCGCCAGACGCCTTCAGTTCTTCGTCAATGCGGAAATTTCGCGGCAGTTCATTCGCGTTGGAGCCGTCCAGCCGCCAGACGCCTTCCGCTCGCGCCGCCGCCGTCCACGCCAGTATCGCCGCGCAAAATATCAGCAGCGTTAAAATTTTTCTCAAGTTAATCACCTCCGCCGCATTATAGATTTTCCGCGCGAATTTTTCAATCGCTGAAGGTGCTGACAGTCAATTTCCTGCCGTCGGTTCTGAACTTAATCAGCCCGTCAATGTCAGTGCGGTAAATTTTCGCGCCAGCTTTTTCCAGCCTGTCAAGTATCTCGGCGCGCGGGTGACCGAATGAATTGCCATAGCCGACGCAAATCACGGCGACTTTAGGCTGAACGGCGCGCAGAAATTCTTCGCTTGAACTGGTAGCGCTCCCGTGGTGGGCTGTCTTTAAAACTGTGCTGGAAACGTCAATGTGCTGGCGGAGCATATCGGCTTCAATTTCCTTGACCAAATCGCCGGTGATTAGAAAGCTTACTCCGCCGTAGCGAATCTGGTAGACGTTGGAAATTTCGTTGCCGGTACCGACGCTCGGCGCGTACAGGATTTTGACTTCAACGCCGTCAATTTCAAAAACTTCGCCGGTATGACCAGCGCGCAGATTGTCAAGTTTCTCCTGCGCGATACCGAAAACCGCCGCGTATTCAGACTTCGGCTCGTTCGCCGTGATAATTTCGCGGACGGGCATTTTTTTTATAATTGAACCGGCGCCGCCGCTGTGATCTTCGTGAACGTGCGTCAGAAAAATCGTGTCGACCGCGCGAATATTTTCGTGCCAGAGGTAAGGAACGACAACGCGCCCGCCCACGTCAAAAGTTTTTTCACGGACGCCGCCCGTGTCAAAAATTAAACACTTCCTGTGCGGAGTGAGAACAACAGCGCAGTCGCCCTGCCCAACGTCGACGAAATTTACTTCAAGCTCGCCGCCGCTTTTAAAAAAGTTCAGCGCTAAAACTAAAATCAGCAGCAGTAAAATTTCCGCGCGCCGGAATATCAGCGCCAGATAATAAATCGCGCCCGCCGCAATTCCCAGCGTCGGCACCTGCACCGCGCTCATTGGCAGCCTTGCGAACAGGTGATTCAGCTCCGCGCCCGTGCTGAATATCAGCGCCTCGCCAACGAAAAATATTTTTCCCAGCGGCGGCAGTACCAGCGCGACTAAACCGCCGAGCAGTCCGCCGACAATTACAAATTCCAGCAGCGGCATTACAAAAACGTTGGCGAGTACTGACGACAGCGAAATTCGGTTGAAGTACCAGATAACAACCGGCAGGCTGGCAATCTGCGCCGCGAGCGTCATCGCCGCCGGCATTGTGAACCAGTTCGGCAGTTCCAGCATTTTCCGCCGCAAATCTTTCGCCAGATACATTAAGCCCGCCGTCGACGAGTAGCTCAGCTGGAAGCTTATGTCGAAAATCAGCAGCGGCGAATACAGCAGCATTCCCAGCGCGGTGAACGCCAGCATTCGCGCGCCAATCGCCTCTTTCTGCAGCGCCGTCCCCAGAAATACCAGCGCGCCCATGCACGCCGAGCGGATAACCTGCGGCAGCATTCCGCTCAAAAGCGTATAGGTTCCGATAACGAAGAAGCCCAGCGCGACCGTTGCCCAGCGCGGAAATTTCAGCAGCAGACAGAAAGCCGCCGTCGCCGCCGCCAGCAGGCTCATATGCGAGCCGGAAACTGACAGAATGTGAATTATTCCCGTCGTTGCAAAATCTTCGACGAGCTCTTCGTTCAAGCCCGCGTAGCCGCCGAAAAGCATTGCGAATATCGCCGCCGCGTCTTCGTTCGACATGACTTTCGCCATCGACGCGCGGTAATGCGCCCGCACTTCCGCCACGAATCTTAAAAATTTCGTCCACAGCGTGCCTTCGACTGGCTCAATCTCGACGCCGGTTTTGCCAGCGGACATTCGCGCGGTAATTCTGTCGGACTTCATGCGCGTAGCGGTGTCAATCTGCCCAGGATTTTTGTAGCCGGTGATAAATTTGATTTTTCCCTCGGCGGTAATTTTATCGCCAATTCGCGCAGGTTTCGGCTCGCCGTAAGCGGTGACAATCAAGCCGCCGCACGCTGAATTTTTACCGGCAGTTTCAACGTCAACGATAAATCTTTGCTGAACGAGTTCGTTCGCCATAGTTTTAACCTGCGGCTCGTCGCGGATTGTGCCGGTTACGCGGAGCGTCTGCCCTTCAAATCTGGAAATGTCACTGGCTGGCAGATTATCGACGGCGTAAAACCTGAACGCTCCCAGTGCGAAAAATATCACCACGCCGAGTATCTGGTACGTCCTGCGCGGAAAAGCCAGCGCGACCGCCGTTGACAGCGCGAAAGCTATCGCTAAAATTTTCAGCGTTGGTGAGAAATTTTCCACAAAAAGAATGCCCGCAGCCAGCGCGGCTAACAGGCAGTTCAAATATGCGTTCGAGATTTTTATTTTCATTGTCAGCGTTGCCTCTCAGCCAGAATGAGGCAAGCATAACTTTACCGGCGGAAATTGTCAATCGCCAGCGTAGGTTATCAAAGTTTCCCGCGCGAGAGTATCAGCGCTGGGAGTTTCAATTTCCGTCACGGTGAATTTTTCTGCGGTAATTTCGTCCAGCGTATTGCCGCCTACAAAATTATCGTCGGCGAGCAGTGCGGAGCTGCCGTAGACCGCGTTGGAATATTTTCGCGTGGTTTCATTGCCGCTGGCGTCTATCACGGAAATTTCCCTGCCCCTGCCGCCGCGTACAGTAATTTTGCCGCTGCCAACAGTGAGGATAACATTCGAGCCGCTGAGCGAACTGCGCGTAATCGTTCCGCTGGCAAGCTTGATTTTATCGTAGCCCGCGCGGTAGTCGGTGATTAAATCGTTGCCGCCGTCGTAAACAAAAACGTCGCGCCCATTGCTGCCGGTAAGCGTGTTCCTGCCCGCGCCGCCATACAAAACGTCGTTGCCATTGCCGCCGTTCAGATAATCACCGCCAGCGTTGCCGAAAATTGTATCAGCGCCGTTGCCGCCGTAGATTGTGTCATTGCCGCTGCCGCCGGAAATGCATTCAGCCGGATTGCTGCCGTAAATTTTTAAGCCGCGCTCAAGGGCTGTAGCGTCGACTTTGGCAGCGTCGTATTCACTGGCGCGGAGAGAGTTGCCACCGAATGCTGAGCCGATTGAAAGTACACCGCTGTTGAGTGAGAGACCAGCTGGCAAAGTATTGTCGTCGTCTTCGTCATTTGAATAAATATGGTCGATATTAAGCGCAACGCTGACACCATCTTTAACCCGAATTGAACTTTTGCCAACGGTTATGATTAAATCTGAGCCGTCAGCCTCAGCATCATAACTAGAACTTATAATCTGCAAAGTATCATTGGAACCTAACCCTGTAATAACATCGTTGCCGTCGCCTGAGGTATATTGATAGAGGTTATACTTGCCAGAATTTTCAATGGTATCATTATTTTTGCCGCCGACTATCGTTACATGATCGTGCCAATTGCGAATGAAATCATCGCCGCGACCGCCTTTTATAGAAACATAATCGCCTGCGCCTCTTAAAATGCAGTTATTAGAAATGGAATCATCCCCATCTCCACCGTCAACTGTTACGTATTTTCCCCAGGTCTTTATTGTATCGTTACCATTACCCGCGTCTATTGTGACTTTTTCTATTGAACTTGAAAGCCCACGAATATAATCATTTCCGTCGCCGCCGCTGATATTTACATTGCTGCTGCCGTTCTGAATAGTATCAGCACCACCATTACCGTTTAGGGTAGCGTAACCACTGTCGTTACTGATATAATCATCGCCGTCTCCGCCATATACTGTGGAGTTTGTTCCAGCAGTTTTAATGGTATCGTCGCCTTCACCGCCGTAAATTCCAGAAAGACTGCTGGAGTTTTCAATGGTATCGTTACCTGTTCCACCGTATATCGTAGAACCTGTCCCAGTATTTTTAATCGAATCGTCGCCAGCCTCTCCATAAATTTCAGCAGTAGTGCCGGAATTTTGAATGCTATCATTGTCGGAGCCACCGTTAATTGTTACGCTGTAGCCGCTGTTGTTAACATAATCATTGCCGTAGCCGCCGTCTATTGAAACTTTTCCTGCGCTGTTGGTAATTGAATCGCCGCTGTCAAGACCATATACTATTGCGCCTTTTATAGAGTTGGCTAGGGAATCTGCGCTGGAAGTACCAGTGATAATTTTATGTCTGTCGCCTGCAATAGTTCCGTTTACTTCAGAGACAATATCTGCAGCGTCTTTGAGAATGACAGAGCTATTGGCAATGTATAGAATCAAATCATTTCCGTTTTTCGCCGTAGTATAATCTGAAGTGGCGATCTGAAGAGTATGTCCTATACCGAATCCGAGAATAGTATCATTGCCGTCGCCCAGTTCATACTGGATTAAATTATTATCACTGCTGCTATGAATGGAAATAATGTCATTGTCAGCACCGCCGTTTATCGTCACGTTACTGGCATAATTATAGATACTGTCGTTGCCGGTTCCACCTTTCACAGAAGAATAGCTTCCACTGTTACTAATCGTATCTGCGCCTGAACCGCCGTCTATGGTAGCTAAGGAACTGCTGTAGTTTGAAATATAATCATTGCCTTCGTCACCATTAATTACAGAGCGCGAGGAATTTTTGGAGCTGTTCCAACCGACATTTATGGAGTCATTGCCTGCACCGCCAAATATTGACATACTGTAGCCGTTACTGCTGATACTGTCATTGTCGGCTCCGGCATTTATTACCACGTAATCACCACTACTGCTAATGGTATCTTTACCGCTGCCAGCCTCTACCGTCACATAATCGCCGCTGCTGGAAACTGAATCTGAACCGTCACCAGCGTAAATCTGGACTCTGCCGCCGGTATTTTCTACAGTGTCATTTGCATCGCCGCCATTGAGTACAGTGTTAGAATCTGAACTACTGATATTCTTGGAACCCTTCATATTTCCGACAATGTTCAATCCACTGAATGCTGCTCCTTTAAAGTTAATAGAGCCGTCATCGACATTGACAATTAAGTCCGTGCCGCTTTTGGTTGTCGAATATTCGCCGCCGGTTATTATCAAAGTATCTTTGTCGCTTACGCCATAAATAATGTCGTTGCCGTCGCCTGAAGCGTACCAATATCTTTTGTACGAGCCGTCCTTATAGACAGTATCGTCACCTTTACCTGGAATAATATCTGCATCAAAATCTTTAGTCTTAATGCTTATTAAATCGTTTCCATCGCCGCCGTAAATATATGACCACAGAACGTATCCCATTATTGTATCGTCGCCGTCGCCGCCATAAACATAATTATAAAGACCCAAATATATCGAGCCGCCGCTATATCCTCCGCTGGTATAGATATAATCGTTTCCTGCGCCACCAATGATTCTGACATGGTTATTAGTATTTGTAATGTGGTCGTTTCCGTCGTCGCCGCTGATTGTGACATATTCTCTGCTGTTCGTGACAGTGTCATTGCCCTCGCCAGCATAAATCGCAATACTCGCGATGTCGTTACTGATGGTATCGTCGCCGTTCGTGCCGTAAATATCGTCGAAACGCTGGAGTTCAAACTCAAGCTGCCTCATAAAAATCCGCTCCTTTCCAAATTTCTATGCCGCGCCTATTATATTACCCCCCCCCATTTTGTCAAGCCTGTAATAAAAAAACGCCTCCGCATTTCTGCAGAAGCGTTGAAATTTTATTCGCGCCGTGAGTTTCAACGTTCGTCACGGCGGATTTAGTTTCAGCAATATAATCCAGTTCACAGCAGGCAAAAGGCGGCGCTAATTCACGGTGATAGAGGCGCGCATTTTCTCAAAAGTTTTGTTGCCGATACCGCGAACCTTTTTAATGTCCTCGATAGTCTTAAAGGCGCCGTTCTGCTGGCGGTATTCGACAATGCGGCTGGCGATAACGGGACCAATCCCGCGAATTTGCTGCAGTTCAGTTTCGTTGGCGGTGTTGATGTTGATTAAACTGCCAGCCTGCGCGAAGGTGCCGGATTTAGTTGGAGCGCTGGCGGCGGCAATTTCCTGCAGGAAAATTTCTTTAGCAGGAATGTGAATGTGCCAGCCGTCGAAGATTGGCTAGGCTAGGTTGACGTTTTCGGTGTCGGCAAGTTCAGTGAGACCGCCCACAGCGTTTACGGCGTCGATGGCGCGGAGGTTGCCGTTATCTTCCAAAGTTATGACCGCCGGAGTCTTGACCTGCCCGCTGACGTAGACGGCGATTTTTTTAGGCGCGGGCGGCGGCGGCGCTGGAATTTCTTCCTCAGTGCCGCTGAATATTAAAAAAGAAGCCGCCACTAAGACTACGGCTAAAATGGCGGCTACAGCGAATTTTTTTAGCATAATAAAAACCTTAGCTGATAGAAACATTTGCAAATAGAGAGCGCGCCATGGACGGCGCGCCCCGCCCGCCAGCTCGCATGGATGCGAGCGAAGCGGGCATGCTTTCTTTGGTTACTTTCTTTCGCGCCGAAAGAAAGTGACATACAAAATCTTAAAATTCAACAAGCATAGCGTCAAAGATAGCGTCCGAACTGCGAACCTTATCGATAACTGCCTTGGGAATAGGATTATCGACAGTGAGCACCATGAGATTCGTGCCGTCAATGTCAGTCTTGCCGACCTGCATGCTGGAAATATTAATGTCAAATTCCGCGAGAATAGAGCCAACTTCGCCGATAACGCCAGGGCGGTTGATATGCGGGCAGATTAAAATTCTGGCGTGGGGGTCAACGTCAACGCGGAAATTATTCATCATGACAATGCGTTCTTCGCTGCCGAAAAGCGTACCGGTAACGGAATTTTCATTGGCGGTAACTGTCACGGTGTTTGAAAAATCGTCGGCGACGCTGGAAGAAATTTCGGAAAGGTGAATGCCGCGTTCCTGCGCGAGAATATTGGCGTTGACAAGATTCACGTGGTCGATGTGTGCGGCGGACAGAATCCCCTTGAGCGCGGCGGTAGAAATGAGCGAAGTGTTGCCGTCAGCGATTTTGCCGTTGACTTGAACTTTCACGCTGGCGACGGGATTTTTGCTGAGCGCAGTAACAGTCCTGCCGAGGCGTTCAGCCAAATCGAGATAAGGCGTGAGCTTTTTCAGTACGTGCGCAGGAATGTGCGGCATGTTGACGGCGGTTGCAACCGGCTTATCGTTAAGCGCGTCGATAATTCCATTGGCAACGTCAACCGAAACGCCAATTTGAGCTTCAACTGTCGAGGCGCCAAGGTGCGGCGTGAGGATAATGTTGGGCAGACCAATCAGCGGGGAATTTTTATCGAGAGGCTCGCTGGTGTAAACGTCAACGGCAGCGCCCGCAACAATTTTTTCGCGCAGAGCGACGGCTAAATCCGCCTCGTTGATAATTCCGCCGCGCGCGCAGTTGATAAGGCGGACGGTCGGTTTCATGGTCTTCATCTGCGCGAGGGAAATCATATTTTCGGTTTCCTTAGTCAGCGGCATGTGGACGGTGATAAAGTCAGCGGTTTTGAAAAGTTCTTCGAGCGCCACAAGTTTTACGCCGAGACTTTCCGCGCGGTCGGCGCTAACGAAGGGGTCATAGGCTACGACGTTCATTTGAAAAGCCTGCGCGCGTTTGGCAACGCCAGCGCCGATTCTGCCGAGCCCAATTACGCCGAGAATTTTGTTGCGCAGTTCGACACCGACGAATTTTTTTCTGTCCCAGCCGCCGGAATGCATAGTCTGATTAGCCTGGGGAATGTTGCGGCTTACGGCGAGCATCATCGCGAAAGTGTGTTCAGTGGCGGCGATAGTATTTCCGTCCGGCGAATTTATGACGATAATCCCGCGCTCAGTGGCGGCTTTCACGTCGATATTGTCAACGCCGACGCCAGCGCGCCCAATGATTTTGAGCTTTTCGGCGCGGGCAAGAACTTCAGCGGTAACTTTGGACGCCGAGCGGACAATCAGCGCGTCGAACTGCGGAATAATTTCAAGCAGTTCCTCAGCGGGAAGTTTATCGCGCACTTCGACGTTGAAATTTTCCTTCAGAATTTTAAGCCCCTCGGCGGCAATCCCGTCGGCGGCAAGAATGTTGTACATAAAAATTCCTCCTCAAATACTGCGCAGGGCGGCAAGCTGGTCGTAATCGCAGTTCAGAATTAAATTTTTCGGGTAATCGACTTCGTTCAAAAGTTCCAGCGAAAATTTGAAATCGCCAACGCGTCCGGCAAAATGCGCGTCCGAGCCGAGGTAAATTTTGTTGCCGTTGTCGCGCGCCAGCTTAATCCAGTAGCGGAGCCTGTCGCCGTCGCCGCCGGAATTTCTGCGAATCGACGATTCATTGACTTCCAGCCAGATATTTTTAGCCTTCGCCAGCGCGACCATTTCCGCGAAAAAATTTTTAACTTCACTGTCGAGAGCTTTGCCGTGGCGGTGATTATCAAGCTTGTCAAGTTCGCGCTCAATGTGAACAAAGGCGTTGTGCCAGCCGGTTGCTTCGTCAAAAAGTTCCAGCAGATGTTCAAGCGTCAGATTTTTTCGGTCGATGAACCAGGCGTGGAGACCGATTGGACGCCAGCGCAAAAGTTCCAGCTGATGCCGCTTGTGAATTTCCTGCCCAATATTAAACTCAGCTCCGGCGAAAACATACGGCTCGCCGCCGAGGTTGACAGTTTCCTCAAGGTGACGAATGCGCGTGACTTCGTTTTTCTGGTTCAGACTGCTGCCGTCCTGATAGAAATGGTCGGTTACCGCCAGAAATTTCAGCCCGCGCGACTTTGCCGCCTGTATGTTTTCCAGAACCGTCGAATGCGCGTGCAGCGAAAAAATCGTGTGCGTGTGCATGTCCGCCAGAATTTCGTTTTCCTGCAGAATAAGTATCGCCCCTTTAATCAGCAATGACTTTCATTGTCGGGAAGAGCAGCACGTCGCGAATGGACGCCGCGTCTGTGAGCAGCATTACCACGCGGTCGACGCCAATTCCCAGCCCGCCCGTCGGCGGCAGACCGTATTCCAGCGCGCGGATAAAATCTGTGTCCATGACGTGAGCTTCTTCATCGCCAGCCTCGCGCGCCGCCAGCTGAGCTTCAAAGCGTGCTTTCTGGTCGATAGGGTCATTGAGTTCGGTGAACCCGTTGGCAAGTTCCCTGCCGTACACGAAAAATTCAAAGCGGTCGGTAATGCGCGGGTCGTCGGGATTTTTCTTAGCCAGCGGCGAAATTTCAGTAGGATGCCCCGTGATAAAAACCGGCTGAATCAAATCGTCTTCAACCTTCTGCTCGAACGCCGCGTTCAGAATCCCGCCAATGCCAAAGCGTTTTTCATACGCCACGCCAATTTCATCAGCCATCGCGCGGGCTTCGTCAACCGTCGCGCAGGACAGAAAATCCCTGCCGGTTTTATTCTTAACGGCGTCATTCATGCTGAGGCGCGGCGGATTTTTCAGCTCAAGTTCGACGCCCTGATAAGTGACTTTAGTGGAGCCGCAAACTTTCTCGGCGGCGGCGCAGATAATCCCCTCGGTCACGTCAATCAAATCGTTGTAGTCGCCGTACGCCTGGTAAATCTCGACGCTGGTAAATTCGGGATTGTGGCGGTTATCCATGCCCTCGTTGCGGAAAATGCGCCCAATTTCGTAGACGCGCTCAAAGCCGCCGACGATTAAGCGCTTAAGATTAAGCTCAGTGGCAATGCGCAGGTACAAATCTGTATCCAGCGTGTTGTGGTGAGTTATGAACGGGCGAGCCGCCGCGCCGCCAGCTATCGTTGACAGGATTGGCGTTTCGACTTCGATAAAATCCCTGTCGTCGAGGTACTTGCGGAACGCCTGAATAATGGCTGTGCGCTTGAGGAAGGTCTCGCGGACTTCGGGATTAACAATCAAATCGAGATAGCGCTGGCGGTAGCGAATTTCAACGTCTTTAAGCCCGTGGAATTTTTCGGGCAGCGGGCGCAGGGACTTCGACAGCAGATCAAAATCTTCGACGCGGACGGTGAGTTCACCGCGTTTGGTTTTGAAAACCTGCCCGCGCAGACCGATAATATCGCCAATGTCGAGCAGTTTGAACTGGCTGTATTTTTCCTCGCCGAGCACGTCGAGCTTGAAGTAAATCTGAATCGAGCCGGAGCGGTCGGAAATGGTTGCGAAACTGGCTTTGCCGTGCCCGCGAATCGCCATGAGCCGCCCCGCGATTTTAACTTCACCGGCGTCAGTTTCACCTTCGATGTCGCCAAATTCCGCGCGAATATCTGCGGCGTGGTGCGTTACCTCGTAGCGGTGTCCGAACGGCGCGACGCCCTTGTCGATGAACGCCTGCAATTTTTCGTGCCGCGCCTGTATCAAAATATTTTCGTCAACCGGCGGCTGAATTTCCTTAGCCATAAAAATCACCTCTGAAACGTTGCGTTTAAAGAAATGCAAGCTTAGGAGAGGCCGCCCAAGGACGGGCGGCCGCCCGCGCCATTCGCCGGATGCGAATGCAGCGGGCAATTTTCTTTGCCAGCGTTTCTTTTTTTAAAAGAAATGCTGAAACAAGAAATACTGAAACAAGAACTGCTGAAACAAAAACTCAAGCGTGAATGATTTCCAGAACTTTGTATTGAAGAACGCCAGCGGGCGCATGAACCTGCACAGTACTGCCAGCCTTCTGCCCGAGGAGCGCGGCGCCAATCGGCGATTCGTCGGAAATGCGATTTTCGTCGGGGTCAGCCTCGGTCGAGCCGACAATCATGTAGGTATCTTCGTCGCCGTTCGGGAAAAGAATTTTCACCGTGCTGCCGAGCGAAACGACATCAGTCGCCTCTTCGTGAATGATAACGCTGTTGTGAATCTGCGCCTCAAGGTCCATAATTTCGCCTTCGAGGAAGCCCTGTTCATTTTTGGCGTCAACGTACTCGGAATTTTCGCTGAGGTCGCCCAGCGCGATAGCCGCCTTGAGACGCTCCGCCACTTCGATTCTGCGTACGCTCTTCAGAAAGTTGAGCTTATCGACGAGTTTGTCGTAGCCTTCCTGCGTCAGCATAACTTTTTTGTCAGCCATAGTAAAAATCTCCTTAAAATTTATTTTTCAGTAAAGCTGCCGTCAATGAGAAATCTGCGCTCGCCAGGCGTAGTTGGAGACCAGATTGGCAGCGGGCGCGTTTCAGTCTGGAACTTGTGCGAAGGAATCCACGCGGGATAATCGACGCGGTGCATCGCAACCAGCGCTTTAATGTCAGTTTTCTTGACGAACTCCGTGACGCCCATTTCCTGCGAACTTTCAAGCCGCCCGTCGACAGGGAAAAACGCAACGTCAACGTCCATTCCCTTCATGCGCTTGAGCTGCTTATCAAAAACTTTCTTAGCCAGCGCCTTATTTTCCGGCGTATCGCCTTCCCAGTGCCACCAGTTAAAATCGCCCGCGTGAAAAATTCTGGCGCCGGTTTCAGTCTCGACGAGGAACGAAACGCCCACGTCAGTCGAATCGTACGTCCAGATTTTAATTCCTTCGCCCTGCCATTCGCTGTACTTGCGGATAAAAGTAATATCGTCCGCCGGAAAAATCTTGACGCGCTTGGTACGCTTGATGTCACTGCTGAAAATGTAGCGCGTGATCTGCTTTGCGTAGGCGCGAATGTGCGTGCCGAAGTGGTCAAAATGCGCGTGGCTCGCGAAAATGTAAAGCTTTTCAAAATCCCCCTTGTCGACGGCTCTGTCCACAACCCGCGCGGGGTCTTCATAGTCGTCGAAAACCATTAGAATGTTGCCTTCCCTGACCATAAATCCGCTGTTCAGCAGATAAACGATTTCCATTTCCAAAAATTCCTCCTTGCCTCAGCTTTCCAGATTCTTAAACTCCATGGTGCGGCGCGGGCTGGAAAATCCGCGCCCCATGACTTCGCTGGCAGACATGATAATCAAAAAAGCTTCCATGTCAATCGTGTGAACAATCAGTTTGAGTTTGGCAAGCTGAGTGAGACTGACGACCACCATGACGATATTTTTTTCCCTGCCGGTAAAGGCGCCCTGCCCGTGAATGAAAGTCACGCCGCGCTTGAGTTCCGTCATTATCGCTTCGGAAATATCCGCCGACCTGTCAGAAACTATCAGCACCGCCTTGCTCCTGTTGAGACCTGCGACAACCTTGTCGGTAACGCCGGAATTGACGTACATGCAAATCAGCGTAAACAGCGCCGGCTGAATGCCGAACAGGAATCCGGCAATGGCGACGATACCGCAGTTGAAAGCGAAAATCGCCGTGCCCATGTTCATCGAAAAATATTTCTTGACGATAGCGCCGAGAATATCAAACCCGCCGGTTGAGCCGTTCATTCTGAAAACTAAGCCGTAGCCAATCCCGTTGAACACGCCGCCAAAATTCGACGCCAGCATAACGTCATTAACCGGCGCGTAGGCGTTCAGGAACTTCGTCGCGTCAATGCAGAACGAAAAAATCACCGTGCCGATAACCACGTCGACCGTGTACTCTTTGCCCAGCAGTTTGTACGACGCAACCAGCAGCGGAATGTTGTAAACGAAAGTCTGCACGCCGATTGGCAGTTCCGCCAGGTAATAAACTATCATCGCTATGCCAGTCACGCCGCCGGTTAAAAGGTGGCTCGGCACTACGAATAAATTTATCGAACACGCGGCGATAAGACAGCCGACCGTTACGCCGAGATAACTCAGCGGCTTGGATTTCAAAATCATGGCGGTCAGTCTCACTCAAAAATCCCTCCTAACAACGGCGCATATTATAGCACAAAAATTTTTTCATTGTGCAAGATTTTTATTGATTTAAAAATTTCCGGCGGAGAAAATGTTCTAATGTTGACGAATTTTGCTAATTGGTATAAAATTTCTGTGAATAAATAAAGGAGCGGCTTGCACATTGAGTTTTCTGACAAGATTTTTCGACGGCGTTCAGCGCGATTTGCGGATATTTTTTTTTCTGTTAATCCTGCTGGAAATTTATCGCGCGGCGTTCATATGGCTGATGTCCGACTACATGGACGCGGGAACGACTTCGGAGCAAATCAGAACGGCGCTCTGGGCGGGCTTGCGTCTTAGTTTGAAAACGGCGGGATTCGTCACGGCAATTTCGTTCGTCTTCGTAACGCTGCTGGGATTGACGCCGCGCCTGAGGCTTGCCATTGGAATTTTGGCGTCGCTTATTTTCTCGACGCTGTACATGGCGCGCTTCCCGTACTTCCGCACGTTCAATTCAACTTTCGGGATTGAAGTAATCAACGGGCTCAACGACGACCTGTGGGCGATATTGGTAATGGCGGTGCAGGAATACGGACTTTTGTGGCGGCTGCTGCTGGCGCTGGTGCTTACGATTCTTTGTATCGCCACGATAAGCCGGCTGCTGCTGCTGAAAACTTTGCCGCTGCCGAAAATTCGCGGGACTTTCGACAAAGTTTTTTTCATGGCGCTGATGTTAATCGCCATAGGATTTTTCAGCGTATTTGTGCGATTCGGCGGCAGTCTGAGCTACGCGAACGGGATTAACTGGGAAAATTCCGCCGTGACGAGCGACAGGTTTCTGAACGAGTGCATTCTGGACGACGGGCAGGCGCTCTACCGCACTTACAGCATGGCGAAATACATGGACGACGGCGAAGTTTCCGGCGTCGACGAAAAAAGTATTCAGGCGGCGGCGGAATTTATTTCTGCGCGAAAAAATCTTGAAAGCAAAAATCTCGCTGACTACCTTGAGCGGACGGCTGGCGGCGCGCGTATCGATAAGCCGAAGCACATTTTTATTATCCTAGGCGAAACTTTTATGCAGTGGCCGATGCTTGGGAAATATTCCAACCTGCACGTTGCTGACGGAATTAAATCCATTGCCGCGGAGGAAAATTCCTACTACAGCCGGAACTTCATGCCGAACAGCGACTTTACCAGCGGCTCGATTTGCGGCGTCGTAACCGGTCTGCCGGATATTGGCGTTCACATAAATTATCAGCCGCGCACTTACGAGGACGTTTACATTTCAGCGCTGGCGCCGGTTTTTCACGCGCTGGGTTACCGCGTCGATTTCTGGTACGGCGGACTTCCCAGCTGGGACAACATTTTGCAGGCAGTCACCGCTCAGGGCTTCGACAATTTTTACGGCTACCCAGATTTGAACGCGCCGAAACAAACTGTCTGGGGCGCGAAAGATGAATTTCTGTTCGACGCGCTTGAAAGACATTTGCCGTCCGAGCCGCCGACCGTTCATCTTATCATGACGACGACAAATCACCCGCCGTACAATCTGAATCTCGCGCTGGAAGGCTACGACTACGACAAGACGCTGGCTGAAATTCGCCGCCTGCCAAATGTTCCTGACGCTGAAGTTCTGGCAACGGAGCTGGGGCATTACTGGTACATGGATAAAGTTGTGACGAAATTCGTCCGCAGCGTTGAAAAAACTTATCCCGACAGTCTGTTCGTCGTGACGGGCGACCACGCTGTCCGCAGCGACCCGAATACTCACCCCACGATTTTTGAACACCAGAGCGTTCCCTTCGTCCTGCACGGCGCCGGTATCGATAAAAATATTCTGCCGCCAGATGTTGTGGGCGACCACATTTCCATTGTCCCGACGCTCGTTGAACTTATCGCGCCGGAAAATTTCAAGTACCATTCCATTGCGCCGAGTCTGTTCCAGAGCGACGGCGTTGCGTTCAATTCGGCGGCGTTCCTCACTGAAAACATTGCCGGCGAAATTGACGGCGATACCGTTGAACTTTTGCCGCACGTCGCCTCAGCCGATTTGGACAGCGTTAACCTTACCGCCGAGCGCGAAGCCGCCACGAAAGTTATCAGCGCCATGCGCACCGTCGCCTGGTGGATTTTAAAGCACGGCGGCGATTTTCAAAAGAGTTAGAATATCTATTTAACAGGAGTGATTGATGTGAAAAACGATTCCCACGCTACTGCCACTGCGCAGAAAGTTCAGCCCGACACGCCCGTCAAAACTGCGCGAATTGCCGCCGGTCTCTCGATAAAACAACTCGCAGAAGTTCTGGGCGCGCCGTACGCCACGATTCAGAAATGGAACAGCGGAACCAGTAAACCGCCCGTGTGGATGGAAAAACTGGTGATTAAAGAAATTGAGCGTTACGCCGCCGCAAAAAAATAACTGCCGATTAAAATTAACAGGAGTGATTGACATGAAAAACGATTCCACCGCGCAGAAAGTTCAAGCTGATACGCCCATCAAAACCGCGCGAATTGCCGCCGGTCTCTCGATAAAACAGCTCGCAGAACTTCTGGGCGCGCCGTACACCACTATGCAGAAATGGAATAAGGGAACGAGCAGACCGCCCGTGTGGATTGAAAAACTGGTGCGGGAAGAAATTGAGCGCTACGCTGCCTCTAAAAAATAAGCGCCATGTACAAAAAAATCCTGGTGATAAACCTCATGCACATCGGCGACCTGCTGCTGGTGACGCCGGTACTGCGGACTCTGCGCGAAAATTTTCCTGACGCGCATATCGAACTTTTAGCGGACAAAAAACTCGGCGACCTCGTCCGGCTCAACAAAAATCTTGATGACTGCATTCTGATTGACAAGAAGGGCGACGACGATAGGCTCCCGAATTTCGTAAAAGTCATCGCTGACATTCGCGCTAAAAAGTTCGACCTGGTGATAAACCTGCACAGGAACGAACGCGCGTCGGCACTGGCGGCGTTCAGCGGCGGAAAAAAAATCGTCGGCTACTCCAAGCCAGGTTTCGCGCTGCTCTTCAACAAAGTTCTGCCCAATCTTAAAGCCGTCAAGCACCAGATTCATTCGCACTTCGACGTTTTGCGCGAGGCTTGCGGTATCGAAAAAATTTACGACAACGGTCTTGAAATGTGGATTAGCGACGAAGACAAGGCGTCGGCTGATAAAATTTTCCACGAGAATTTCCCAGCCGGTACCAGGGTCGTGGCGTTCAACATTGGCGCGAGCTGGCTCACTAAGCGCTGGATTGACAGCTACTTCGCCGAGTGCGCGGATAATCTGGTTGAACGCGGCTACGGCGTGGCGTTCCTCGGCGGCGATATGGATAAAGGCATTGTCGAAACCTGCGTTGACCAGATGCGTCAGAAAAAGAGCGAGCTCGTGAAAATTTTTACCGGCAAATTTACTCTGGCGGAACTGGCGGGATTCCTCGATAAGTGCGTTCTAATGCTGACGACGGATTCGGGTCCGATGCACATTGGCGTTGCGCGGAATATTCCAATCGTGACGATGTTCGGCGCCTCGCCCGTGCCTGGCTTCTACCCCTACGACGCGAAAGATATTCTGGTTAAGACGCCGGTTGCCTGTCACCCATGCGGAGAACACCTTTGCCCGAAAACCGGCGCTGAAGTTCTCGCCTGCATGAAAAAAATTCCAGTCAGCGTTGTCATGAAGTACGTCGACGAGCTGCTGGAAACTTACGGCGAACCCGCTGAGAAAATCCCGCGCGAATACGGAAATTATCAGTGCCGCGTTATCGAACTGTGAGGAATTTCTATGAATCACGAAGCTTTGAAAAAATTTGTGGCGGGTGGCGTAGAGAATTGCCGCGTTTTAGTCGTAGGCGACGCCATGCTCGACAAATACTATTTCGGCGAGGTCACGCGCATTTCTCCCGAAGCGCCCGTTCCGATTAACCGCGTCAATAAAATCAAGGAAACTCTCGGCGGCGCGGCTAACGTTGCGCACAATTTGGCACTGCTTGGCTGTCAGACTTCGCTTATCGCGCAGATTGGTCTGGATTCTCACGGCGAAACTTTGTCGCAGAAATTAATTTCGCGCGGGATTGACATTACCGGCGCCGTCCATACCGATAAGCCGACCACCACGAAAATTCGCGTTATCGGCGGCAACCAGCAGATGATTCGCCTCGACTTTGAGGATACCGCCGCTGCCAGCGCTGAAGAAATTCTGGCTGAAGTTTCTGCGCGGCTGGAAAATGTTGACGCTGTTATAATTTCTGATTATGGCAAGGGCGTCTGTACCGAGGAAATTTGCGCTGAAATTATTCGCGCGTGCCGGTTGAAAAATAAAATTGTCGTGGTTGACCCTAAGGGCGACGACTGGCAGAAATATTCCGGCGCGAACTTTATCACGCCCAATCTGAAGGAATTTAACGCCGTCCTGCCCAGGAAAATTTCCAACGTTGACGCGGAAGTTGAAACGGCGGCGCGCGGCGTCATAGAAAAATTCGCGCTGGAAGGACTGGTTGTAACGCGCTCAGCGGAAGGCTTGACGCTGATTGACGGCGAAAAAATTTCTCACGTAAGAGCGCGGGCGCAGGAAGTTTTCGACGTATCCGGCGCGGGCGATACCGTCATTTCAGTATTCGCGCTGGGTATGGCGGGAAATTTAAAATCGGAGCTGGCGGCGTATCTGGCGAACGCGGCGGCTGGCGTGGTTGTTGCGAAAGTCGGAACCTACGCAGTGAGCCGCGAAGAACTTTTGAAAGCACTGGAGGCTTGATTGAAATGATTATTGTGACTGGCGGCGCCGGTTTTATCGGCAGCAACATCGTGCGGGCTTTGAACGAACGCGGCGACGACGATATTCTGATTGTCGACAACCTCGGCAAGGACGAAAAATACAAAAATCTGGTTGGCTTAAATTTTTTCGACTACATGCACCACGACGATTTTATTGGTGCGCTGCTCAACGGGATTTTCGACGCGGCGGACATCGAAGTCATTTTCCACGAGGGAGCCTGCTCCGACACGATGAACTATGACGTTAATTACATGATTCAAACCAATTACGAATATTCCAAGGCGCTGTTTAATTTCTGTCTCGAAAACGAGATTGATTTTATTTATGCGTCGAGTGCGTCGACCTACGGCGGCGGCTTGAACGGTTTCCGTGAAGTCGACGCCTGCGAGGACGCGCTCAATCCCTACGCTTTTTCCAAACTGCTTTTCGACCGCTACGTCCGCCAAAATCTTGACGACGCTGAATCTAAAGTTATCGGTCTGCGCTATTTCAACGTGTTCGGTCCGCAGGAATTTCACAAGGGGCGCATGGCGTCAATCGCCTATCAGATGTACAGCCAGATTAAAAAGACCGGCGTCATAAAACTTTTCAAGGGTACCGAAGGCTACGCGGACGGTGAACAGCGGCGCGATTTTATTTACGTCAAGGACGTGGCGAATGTCAACCTCTGGTGCTGGGAAAACGAACTCGCCAGCGGAATTTACAACTGCGGCACCGGTCACGCCTCTACCTTCAACGAAGTCGCTCGCGCGGTTATTGAATCGCTCGGCACCGGCAGGATTGAGTACATAGATTTTCCGCCGGAACTCATCGGCAAGTACCAGAGCTTCACGCAGGCTGACACCAAAAAATTAATTCGCGCGGGCTATGACGGCGGTTTCACTCCAATTAAAAAAGCCGTCAAGGAATATTGCGAGTTCCTCAACGGCGGCGGTTATTTTCGTTTTAATTAATTCAGTGTAATTCAGTATTACTTTCTTTCGAGAAAGAAAGTAACCAAAGAAAGCTCGGCCGCATAGGTCGCTTCCGGCGACCTGTGACGGCCGGCGCCCCATCCATGGGGCGCTTCTTAAGCGCGTGCGTCCATGGCGCGCCTCTTTTTTATGCAAGACTGTCAATTTCCTTAAATAGCTCGGTGACAAGTTCAGATTCCGGCACGCGGCGGACAATTTCACCTTTGCGGAAAATAATCCCTTCGCCATTGGAACCGGCGATACCAACGTCCGCACTGCGCGCCTCGCCTGGACCGTTGACGATACAGCCCATCACGGCGACTGTCAGATTTTTATTGACGGCTGCCAATTTTTTTTCGACTTCGGCGGCGATTTTATCAAGGTCAATGCTCGTTCTGCCGCAGGTCGGGCAGGCAATGAGCGTCGCGCCGTACTCACGCAAACCGAGAGCTTTTAAAATTTCGCGGGCAACTTTCACTTCGACAACAGGGTCGCCCGTCAGCGAAACGCGAATGGTATCGCCAATCCCTTCCGCCAGCAGTGAGCCAATCCCGACGGCAGATTTTATCACGCCGCTGTTGACGGTACCCGCCTCGGTAATTCCGACGTGCAGCGGATAATCCACGCGCTGGCTGATTAACCTGTACGCCGCCAAAGTCAGCGGAACGTCATGCGCCTTGAGCGAAATTTTCATGTCGAAAAAGTTTTCCGCCTCAAGAATTTTGACGTGTTCCAGCGCAGATTCGACGAGCGCCTCAGCGGTAACGCCGCCGTATTTCTGCAAAACTTTCCGGCTGAGCGAGCCAGCGTTGACGCCAATTCTGATTGGAATATTTTTCGCCTTCGCAGCCGCTACAACTTCCCTAACGTGAGCCGCGCCGCCAATATTCCCAGGATTGAGCCGCAAGCCAGCTATGCCCTGCGCGATACTCTCAAGCGCCAGTTTGTAGTCAAAGTGAATGTCGGCGATAATCGGCACGTCGACGCTGGAAATAATTTCGCGCAGATTTTTCGCCGCCGCCATATCCGGCACTGCAACCCGCACAATGTCACAGCCCGCGCGCTGGAGTTCCTGAATCTGCGCAACGGTTGATTTCGTATCGGTCGTCTTAGTATTCGTCATGGACTGGACGCTGACCGGCGCGCCACCGCCAATTTTAACTTTTCCAACTGAAATTTGCCGCGTCATTTCGTAAACACCCTAATCAAATCGCTCGTCGTTGCGTAGAGCGTCAGCGCCAGCAGCAGCGCAATTCCCACGCGCTGTGTGTACATCAAAGCTTTCGC
This sequence comes from Selenomonadaceae bacterium, assembly GCA_017614505.1. Lineage (GTDB taxonomy): Bacteria > Bacillota > Negativicutes > Selenomonadales > Selenomonadaceae > Quinella. The sequence goes on from JAGABT010000005.1 coordinate 52,159, forward strand.
ACTCATGGGTTTGCCGCGCACCGCCTCAATCACTAAGCTGACGAAATGTCCGCCGTCCAGCGCCGGTACCGGCAGCAAATTTATTATCCCCAGGTTCAAACTCAGCAGCGCCGCGAAATTCAGCAGCGGGACAAAGCCAGTTTCGGCGACCTGCCCTGCCATCTGCGCGATTCCAATTGGTCCGGCGAGTTCCGCCTTCGAAGGCGCCATGAAAATTCCCGCCAGCGCGTCGAGCATGTATACTACGATATTTTTCGTGTTCTCGACCGCCAGCGAAAATGCCGAAATTAAATCCTGCGACTCGTAAACCGTCGAACTTTGTATCCCGACAAGCACGCGCTGAGATTTTTCGTCGAACTTCGGCGTTACGGAAACCGTGGCAGTTTGCGAATCGCGCTCGTAGGAAATTTCAACCGGCACATCAGCTTCAGAGGCGCGGAGTTTCGTAACAAATTCGTCCCACGTCGTAACAGTTTCGCCGTTGAGCGTCAAAATTCTGTCGCCAACGTGAAGTCCCGCGTCGTCCGCAGGCATATCCTGAATGACGCTGCCAATGACCGGATCGGTTGCAGGCTTAGCGACGCCGACCGTCGCGTAAATTCCGAAAAATAAAATCACCGGCAGAATGAAATTCATCGTCGAACCGGCGAGGATAACAATCATTCGCGAAAGAACCGGCTTTTCGCAGAAACCGCGTTCGCCCGCAGAGTTATCGCTGGGATCCATTCCGGCAATGTCGTTGAATCCGCCCAGTGGAATTGCGCGCAGAGAGTATTTCGTTTCGCCGTATTTTGTGCTGAAAATTTTCGGTCCGAACCCTATTGCAAATTCGTCGACGCGCATTCCAGTCAATTTCGCCGTGATGAAATGTCCGAACTCGTGTACCAGAACCAGCAGACCGAATACGAACACCGCCGCAAGTATCGTCAATATCAATGCAAATTCCTCCGTAAAAATCTAAACCAACAATCGAAATATTCTACAGATTCGCGCAGGTTATGTCAACATTGAAACTTTTAATGGCAAAAAAAAGAGGCGCCACATGGACGTGGCGCCATGCCGCGTGCAGGTCGCCGGAAGCGACCTCCTCGCGCGGCGAGCCTTTCTTTGCTACTTTCTTTCTGCGGCGAGAAAGAAAGTAGATTCCCTTTCAGTCTTTGGAAAGGTCACTGCCGTCTTTGAGCCAGCTCATCATGCCGCGAAGTTTAGCGCCGACGGTTTCAATCTGGTGTTCAGCGTGAATGCGGCGCTGTGCGAGGAAGTTAGCACGACCAGCCGCGCGGTTTTCAACGAGCCATTTGTTAGCGAAGGTGCCGTTCTGAATTTCTTCGAGCGCCTTTTCCATGGCTTTCTTGACTTCCGGCGTGATAATTTTCGGACCAGTTGTGTAGTCGCCGAATTCCGCCGTGTCGCTGATAGACTTGCGCATTTTCGCCATGCCGCCTTCGTACATGAGGTCGACGATGAGTTTCATTTCGTGGAAAGTTTCAAAGTAGGCGATTTCGGGCTGGTAACCGGCTGCGACGAGGACTTCAAAGCCGTTCTGAATCAGATGAGTTACGCCGCCGCAAAGTACGCACTGTTCGCCGAAAAGGTCGGTTTCAGTTTCTTCCTTGAACGTGGTCTGGAGAACGCCAGCGCGAGTGCCGCCGATTCCGCGCGCATATGCCAGCGCGATGTCGAAACATTTGCCGGTTGCGTCCTGCTCAACTGCGAAAACGTCAGGAACGCCGCCGCCTTCGACGAAAGTACGACGCACGAGGTGACCAGGTCCCTTCGGCGCTACCATGAACACGTCAACATTTGCGGGCGGAATAATCTGCTTGAAATGAATATTGAAACCGTGTGCGAAGGCAAGAGCCGCGCCTTCCTTCAGATTCGGGGCGATTTCGTTTTTGTAAACGTCCGCCTGCTTCTCGTCCGGAATGAGAATCATCGTAATATCGGCGGCTTTAACAGCGTCCGCAACGCTCAGAACTTTCAAGCCCTGACTTTCGGCGACGGCTTTGGACTTCGAGCCCTCGTAAAGCCCGACAACAACATTAACGCCGCTGTCCTTCAAATTCAGCGCGTGAGCGTGCCCCTGCGAACCATAGCCGATAATCGCGACGGTCTTGCCGTTCATGATTTCCCAGTTGACGTCCTGATCATAGTAAGTTTTTGCCATAGTACTCCCTCTCTTGATGATAATCATTTATAGTATTATCACCGCGTTCCAGCGCAACGAGGCCGGTGCGGATGACTTCCAAAATCCCGTAAGGCGCAAGCAGTCTTAAGAGCGCCGTAACTTTTTCGTCGTCGCCGGTAATTTCAAAAATTAAATTTGTGGGCTGAACGTCGACAACGTGCGCGCGGAAAAGCTCCGCCATTTTCAAAACGTCGAGGCGGTTGGTATCGTCTGCCTTGACTTTAATCATTGTCATTCCGCGCGTGACCGCCATTGCCGAATCGAGCCGCTGTACTGCGCGAACTACCGGCATTTTCTCCAGCTGCTTTATCATCTGGTCGATTAAACTCAAATCGCCGTGCACTACGACGGTTATGCGCGAAAACTCCGGCGATTGCGTGACGCCGACGGACAGGCTGTCGATATTAAATTCGCGGCGGCTGAACATACTTGCCACCCGCACTAAGACGCCTGGCTGATTTTCTACGTAGACTGACAAAACGTGTTTCATGAAAAATCCCCCTGAAAAATTCCGCCGATAATAATAGCACTATTCGTTGAAAGTTTCAAGCTGGAAATTTTTTTTGCAGGGAAAATTTTCAAAGCGTCGAAGTTTAGCCGTATGAGACAGGTAATTTTAACTTTCGTGCGCGGCTGGAAGATTTTTCTGGCGATAGCGGCGATGATGACGATACAGCTAATTTCCGCAGGGCAGATTTTTTTATGCGGCTCAATTCTAATCGGCGCGCTGCTGGCTTTTTTTTATTTCGTATCGACGGCGGCGCGGCTGGAGGCGGCGGCTAAAATGAATCAGGCTCAGGCGAAAAAGACGATGCTGGTCGGATTAATCCTGCGCCTGCTGATGATTTCTGTGGTCTTAGCGGTAGCGGCGCGCATTTCGACGGAGCTGTTTCTGGCGTCGGCGGCGTGCTTCGTCGCTTTCTACGTAACCGCGCTGGGAGTTCTGATGTATTTCGGAAGGGGGTGAATTTATGGAGCATATTGGTGTCCGCGAGACTGTTCAGTTTATGGGTCTGACGTTTAACTGGGGGACGCTCTGCATGACGTGGCTGGCAATGGCTGTCGTAATTGTAATTTCCTGTCTCGCCGTCCGAAGTCTGAAGGTAATTCCTAAGGGCTGGCAAAATTTCATTGAGATAGTCGTGGTCTGGCTGCAGGGGCAAATGGAAAACATGATGGGCAAGCGCGGAAAATTATTCGCGCCGTTTATCGTGTCGCTGTTCCTGTTCCTGCTCACGTGCAACCTGCTGGGCTTAATCCCGTTTCTCGAATCGCCCACTAACGATTTGAACACCACGCTCGGAATGGCGCTCATGGTAGTTTGTATTGTTCATATTTCTGGTCTGTACTTCAAGGGCGGTCATTACATCGCGCATTTTTTCCAGCCGTTCGCGCCGTTCGTCGTTATCAACATGATTGAAGAAATTGCGAAGCCTATCACGCTGGCTTTTCGTCTATTCGGCAACATTCTCGCGGGCGAAATTCTGATTATCGTTCTGCTGCACCTTGTGCCAATCTGGATGCCAATTCCGAGCGTGCTGTGGCTCGCGTTCAGTATTTTTATCAGCTGCGTCCACGCAGTCATTTTCACTATGCTCAGCATGGCTTACATTGGCAACGCAGTCAAAGAGTAATTTTTTATTTTTAGGAGGATTTTAAAAATGGAACATGCAATTATGGTAGCCGCCGCTCTTATCGGCGCAGGTATTACAATGGGTCTCGCAGCGATTGGCGCCGGCGTCGGCGACGGTCTTGTTACCAGCAAATTCATTGACGGCATTACCCGCCAGCCCGAAGCGCAGGGCGCGCTCTTCACCAACACGCTCATTTCCGTCGGTCTGATCGAAGCTATGGCGATTATCGCCGCCGTCGTCGCGCTGATTATGCTTTACGCCAATCCGCTTATCGGCTAATTTTTCTCCCGCGAAATTTTCTTGAAAGGGGGAATTTTCTTTGATAGAAATCAACGCAACAATGGTCGCGCAGGTCTTGAACTTTTTAATTTTAGCCGCAATTCTGCGCGCGTTGGCGTACAAACCCGTTGCACGAATGCTCCAGCAGCGCTCGGACAAAATCAGGGAAACTATCGATAAAGCCGACGCTGACAAGAAAGCCGCTGAAGAAACGCTCAGGCAGTACAAATCCCAGCTGGCAGATGCTCAGCGCCGCGCTCAGGAAATTGTCGACAAGGCTGAACTCACCGCGCGGCAGGAACGCGAAGTCCTCGTTGCCGAAACTAAAAAAGAAATCGACCGCATGAAACAGAATGCGCAGGCTGAAATTGAGAACGAACGCAACCGCGCCTTCGAGCAGATGAAAGCCGAAATCGTTTCGCTGAGCCTCGCCGCCGCTGAAAAAATCGTCGAAAAAAATCTCACGTCGAAGGAAAATGACAAGCTCGTTGGCGACTTCATTTCCGGTCTCGATAAAGACATGTTCGACGAAGCTAAGTAAGGGGCGGGTCAGATGCTTAACATTCAGCTTGCCACCAAGTACGCCCGCGCCATTTTTGAGCTCGCGCAGGAAGAAAATAATCTCGACGGCTACGATAAGGATTTGGGCAAAATTCAATCCGACGTTTTCGACATTCCCGACGCTGTGAAATTTTTCCAGAATCCGCTCGTGCCGCATCAGGCTAAAAAAGATTTGCTCAAAAAGGCGTTCGACGGCGAAATTTCCGATACAACCATGAATTTTTTAATGCTGCTCGTCGATAAAAGCCGCATTGGAATTTTCAGCGAGATTTATGAAATTTTTACCGCGCTCAAAAATACGGCGCAGGGAATTTTGGTCGCGGACGTAACCTACGCTTTCCCGCTCAGCAAGACGCAGGAAACGCAGCTTACCAAAAAGCTCGCCGCCGTCACCGGCAGGAAAGTCAAAATCCGCAAGCACGAAGATAAATCAATCCTCGGCGGGCTTATCGTGACGATTGGCGATAAACGCATTGACGGCTCTGCCGCCGGTCGCCTGCGCAGTCTCAAAAGTTCCATGACCGTCAACGCGTAGGCGGCTAAATTGAGAGGTGACTCGACAAAGATGAAAATTAACCCTGATGAAATTACTGCCATAATCAAGAATCAGATTAAGAATTACAACGTCGATTTGAACGTGGACGAAGTCGGCACGGTTATCGAAGTCGGCGACGGCATCGCGCACATTCACGGGCTCGATAAGGCGATGGCTGGCGAGCTGCTGGATTTCGGCGACGATATTTACGGGCTGGTTCTGAATCTTGAGCAGGATAATGTTGGCGCGGTTATTCTTGGGCGCGACAACGAAATTAAGGAAGGCGCCACGGTCAAACGTACCGCGCGAATCATGCAGGTGCCGGTTGGCGAAAACATGATTGGGCGCGTTGTTGACGCGCTCGGTCGTCCGATTGACGGCAAGGGACCGATTGAAACTTCAAAATTCCGCCCCGTCGAATACAAGGCGCCTGGTATCGCTGACAGAAAATCCGTCCATGAGCCGCTCCAGACCGGCTTGAAGGCGATTGACGCGCTGGTTCCGATTGGACGCGGGCAGCGCGAACTTATCATCGGCGACCGCGGCATTGGCAAATCCGCTATCGCTATCGACACGATTATCAACCAGAAGGGGCAGAACTGTATCTGCATTTACGTGGCGATTGGGCAGAAGGCGTCAACGGTTGCGCGCGTCGTCAAGACGCTCGAAGACCATGGCGCTATGGAATATTCAATCGTGGTTGCGGCGACGGCGGCTGATTCGGCTCCGCTGCAGTATCTTGCGCCTTACTCCGGCGTTGCCATGGCGGAATATTTCATGTACGAGAAAAACGGGCACTGCCTTTGCATTTACGACGACTTGACTAAGCACGCGGCGGCTTACCGCGCAATGTCACTCTTGCTCCGCCGTCCGCCTGGGCGTGAAGCTTACCCTGGTGACGTTTTTTACCTGCATTCACGTTTGCTGGAACGCGCCGCGAAACTCAGCGACAGGCTGGGCGCCGGTTCAATTACCGCTCTGCCGATTATCGAGACGCAGGCTGGCGACGTTTCCGCTTACATTCCGACGAACGTCATTTCAATCACGGACGGGCAGATTATGCTTGAGACTGACTCTTTCTATTCCGGCATTCGCCCCGCTATCAGCGTCGGTCTGTCAGTTTCGCGCGTCGGCGGCTCTGCGCAGATTAAAGCTATGAAACAGGTTGCCGGTACGATGCGTCTTGACCTCGCGCAGTACCGTGAGCTGGCGGCGTTCGCGCAGTTTGGCTCGGATTTGGACAAAGCTACTAAAGCTCAGCTCGACCGTGGCGCGCGTATGGTTGAAACGCTTAAGCAGGCGCAGTATTCGCCGCTGGCGGTTGAAGACCAGATTCTGACGATTTTCACGGCGGTACGCGGCTTTTTGACGGATATTCCCGTCGACAAGGTTGTTACGTTCCACGCGGATTTTCTGAAGTTCATGCACGCCAATCACCCCGACATTGGCAGGAAAATCGTTGAGAAAAAGAAACTCGACGACGCGCTCGAAGATGAAATTAAGGCGGCTATCACGGCGTTCAAGGAAACTGTCAGCTACAAGACGGCGGAAAGCTAAGGCGGTGGCGTTATGGCAAATTTGCAAAACATTCGCCGGCGCATTCGCAGTGTCAAGAGCATTCAGAAAATCACCAACGCCATGGATATGATTGCGCGCTCCAGATTCAACGCCGCGCGCGATACGCTGCTTTCGAACATTCCCTACGTCGACAAGACGCGCGAAATTCTCAAGCGAATTATGGCGCAGATGAACGCCAGCGAGGCGAGCAGTACCTTCGTCATGACGCGGCAGGAACTTATCGACGCGCAGAGCCGCACTGACGGCAAATTTCTGTTTCTGGTTATCGCGGCGGATAAAGGTCTGGCGGGCGCTTATTCCAGCAACGTTATCAAGGAAGCGCACGAGACGATTGAATACGACGGCACCAGCCCCAGCGTTTCTGAGGCGGAAGATAACGAGAATTTCCACCAGAAAATTTTTGACGCGCTGAAAAATGCGGGCGTTGACGGCGACCAGCTCCGCGCGCAGAAGGGTATCGCCAAGGCTGGCGGGCGGCGTTCGACGAGTACCGCCAATCTTTCCGTGGCGAAGGAATACCACGACGCTGACTACATTGAGGGTATCGAGCTGATAACCGTCGGCAGGAAGGCGACTTCGCATTTCAAGCAGCGCGGCTACAATATAATCAAAAGTTATCACGGGATAAGCGAGCGCCCGAATTATCACTACGCCAAGGAAATTGCGGATTTGATTGTCGAGCGTTTTCTGACCGGCGAAATTATTGATGTGACGATGATTTATACGCGGTTCAATTCGGCGATAAGCTGTACGCCGGACGATGTGACGCTCCTGCCGATTATAACTGACGATTATGCTGCCAGCGTCGGCGCGAAGGAAGAATACATTTACGAGCCGGACGTTGTGAGCGTGCTGAATGATTTTCTGCCGAGGCGAATTGCTACGCGGATTTATGGCGCGATGCTGCACAGTGCGGCGGCGGAGCTCAGTTCGAGAATGAACGCCATGAGCAACGCCACTGACAACGCGCAGGAACTGGTTGGCAAGCTCAATCTGTACTACAACAAAGTTCGGCAGGCGGGTATCACGAATGAGATTAACGAAATTGTCGGCGGCGCGAATGCGCTTGAGTAAAGGAGTGAAAATTTTTGGCGAAAGGAAAAGTAGTTCAGGTCATCGGCGCGGTCGTCGACGTGGAATTTCCGGTCGGTGAACTGCCGAAAATCTTGAACGCTCTGCATATAACCGGCAAGTCCGGCGACGTGGAAATTGATTTAATCGCTGAAGTTATGCAGCATTTGGGCGACAGCGTGACGCGCTGTATCGCTATGAGTTCGACGGACGGTCTGGTTCGCGGAATGACTGCGGAAGATACCGGCGGACCGATAAGCGTGCCGGTTGGCGAGGCGTGTCTTGGGCGCGTCTTCAACGTTTTGGGGCAGACGGTTGACAATAATCCCAAACCCGTCGGCAACAAAGAGTTCTGGCCAATTCACAGACCGGCGCCGAGCTTTGAGGAACAGGAAACTTCCGCGCAGATTTTGGAAACTGGTATTAAAGTTGTTGACCTTATCGCTCCGTATTCGCGCGGCGGTAAAATCGGACTGTTCGGCGGCGCGGGCGTCGGCAAAACGGTTCTGATTATGGAGCTGATTCACAATATCGCAACGGAACACGGCGGCTACTCGGTATTTTCGGGCGTCGGCGAGCGCACGCGCGAGGGCAATGACCTTTGGACTGAAATGACTGAATCCGGCGTTATCGATAAGACGGCGCTGGTTTACGGGCAGATGAACGAGCCGCCTGGCGCGAGAATGCGCGTCGGCTTAACCGGCTTGACGATGGCGGAATATTTCCGTGACGTGCAGGGGCAGGACGTGCTGCTGTTTATCGACAACATTTTCCGTTTCATACAGGCGGGCTCGGAAGTTTCGGCGCTGCTGGGACGTATGCCGTCCGCCGTTGGTTACCAGCCGACATTGACGACGGACGTTGGCGCGCTGCAGGAACGAATCACCTCGACGAAGAAAGGCTCAATCACTTCGGTGCAGGCGGTCTACGTACCGGCGGACGACTTGACAGACCCTGCGCCGGCGGCGACGTTCACGCACCTTGACGCAACGACGGTTTTAAGCCGCCAGATAGCCGAGCTGGGAATTTATCCGGCAGTTGACCCGCTGGACTCGACGAGCCGCATACTCGACCCGCACATAATCGGACAGGAACATTACGAAGTAGCGCGCGGCGTGCAGGCGGTTTTGCAGAAGTACAAGGAACTGCAGGACATCATCGCGATTCTGGGCATGGAAGAACTTTCTGAAGACGACAAGCGGACAGTTTCACGCGCGCGTAAGATTCAGAGATTTTTGTCGCAGCCGTTCGCAGTTGCTGAAGCGTTCACGGGTTCGCCAGGCAAATACGTCGCGCTGAAAGACACAATTCGCGGGTTCAGGGAAATACTTTCGGGCAAGTACGACGAACTGCCGGAGGGCGCGTTCTACATGGTCGGCGGCATCGAGGAGGCAGTTCAAAAGGCGGAGAAACTCAAGGAGGCGTAAGCTATGGCGACGATTCGACTTGAGGTAGTGAGCCCAGACTGCGGCGAAATTTTCGCGAAAGATATAGATATGCTAATCGTGCGTTCGACGGCGGGCGAGCTGGGAATTTTGCCGCGCCACGCCAGACTTTTGACGGAGCTTTTGCCGTACCCAATTCGCATAAAGGAAGGCGCGAGCGAAAGTTTAGTGGCGGTAGGCGGCGGCTTTATGGAAGTCACGCCGGAGCTGATAACGATACTGGCGGATTCGGCGGAACTGCCGGAAATGATTGACGTAGACAGAGCGCAGGCGTCTAGGAAACGCGCGGAGGAGCGAATTGCGCAGTACAAGCAGGCGCAGAAAGATTCGCTGATAGACATTCATCGCGCAGAGGCGGCGCTCGCCAGAGCAAAGGCACGGCTGCTCGTCAAAAACATTCCAATCAACTGAAAAATTATCTGCAAAAATTTAATCCCTGACTTTCGCGGTCGGGGATTTTTAATTTGACAAAAGCAAAATGCAGGCTATAATAAAAAAATGCAAGGAGGTTATTGCTATGATTAAATTTAAATTTAAGAAAAAAGGCGACAGTTACAGAATCAAATTGAAGGTAAGCAGTAGCAAATTTTTTAAGTCCATCTCGAAATTATCCAACATAATCAGAGATTGGATAAAGTAACTCTTTAAATTCTGTCATGACAGAATGAGTAAAAAATCAGCCCGCTGGCAAAAAACCGGCGGGCTTTTTAATTTGAGCGGGAATTTACTGCATAATCAAGTCGCCGTCAATATCAGCGTCGAAAGTCCGGCTCCAGAGGAAACGCACGCGCAAATTTTTCAGCGCTAAATTGTTGGGTATGCGGAAATTTTTAGCGGCGAAATCTGCAATTATCTGCGTGTTTTTCATCAATTTTTCTCCAGCTCAAAATCAATTTCGGCTTCAAACGTGCGGCTCCAGGGATGCTTCACGGAAATATTTTCCAGCGCGAAATTTTTCGGCAGGCGAATATTTTTAGCGGCGAAATCTGCAATCATCTGCGTGGTAAGCGCCTCAAGCCCAGCCTGTTTCTCATTCAGCCCCCACAATCCGCCTTCGCCTGGAATCGTCCAAATCAGACCGCCGTTAATCTGCGTGCGAACGTTCGCCTGATACGCCCAATCGTCGAGGTAACGCGTCAAAAGCAGTTCATAAATTTCGCTGTCGTCCATCCACCTCGTCAAAACGCCAGTGCCAATCAGAAAGCCGGAGCTGTTAGTCGCGGTATTCCAGCCGCCGTAGCCGCGAATTTTGAACTGGAGATTGTCATTTTTCAGACGGTTCATCAGCGCGTTGTCGGAGCCGTTCATAGTCGAAATGTCAACGATACCGACGGGGTAGCCGCTCCTGACGTAGCCCTTGACGATTTTCATAAATGGCTCGATGCCGGTATGGGCGTGCTTTGTGTTTTTCTTGCTGTCAGCGCTGAAAGTTTTGCCGTTCGGACGCGTATTGACAGCCAGCACGAGGTCGGCGTTAGCGGGATTTGGAACGCGGACGCCGCCTATTGCAATTATTGCGCCTTCAATCGATTCGCTGATTTTTTCGTTACTTAATTTGGGAATGGTCTCGGCGCCGGTGCCGACGTTGTAGCTGACGGAGACGAAGGGAATGTTCTGGGTATCGTCGTTAATCGCGCGGGACATCATGAGAATGCCGAGTTCGTCCGCGCCGGACATGACGTTAAACTTCGTCTTGACGATACCCTTCGCGTATTCGGCGAGGTGGCGGCTTTCCAAATGCGTTTGAGAAAACATGGCGCTGTCGTCGCAGCCGACGAGGAAATATTCAAAAGTGTTGGCTCTGGCAAGGTCGACGAGGTAGCGGTGGACGTCGAAATTTTTGGCGCGGCGGGCAAGCCAGTCCTTGAGCGCATTTGCTGGAATTTCAGATTCAAGGGCAGCGAGATTTTTTTTATCGCGGCTGGAAAGTCCTTGAATTTCAGCCTTGTCCTTGAGGGCGGTGTACTGGAAAATTTTGGCGCCGTACTGCCCGTAGTATTCGGTTTCAGTAGCCGCCCAGTTATAATCGGGCGTGCGCATAATCGTGCCGAAAGCGAAAATCGGCGTGTAGGGATTATTTTCGTGGAGCGCCTCAAAATTTTTCGCGCGGGCGAGAATTTCGGTTTCGCTGAGACTGTGCTTGCGCGAGCTGACAAGGCTGCCGTAAATCATGGCGTCGGTGGAAACAACAATCGCGTCGGCGTAGGGAGCGTTTTCATTTAGCCAGCTCCAAAGTTCGAGCGGCTTACCGAGTTGCGATTCAGCGGCGCCGGTGCCCAGCATTTCGATTGGCGGCACGAGAATTTCATAGCCGAGTTTATGCGGGATTTCGACAGTCTGTTTTAGATTCACGGGGCGGCTGTCGCTTGGAATGTAAATGATTTTCCTGCCGTGTCCAACGTCTTCCGCCGCGAACGCCGTCGAGAAAACCAGCAGTGCAAGCGTCATTGCTAAAAAAAATATGAGTCTCAAAATTTCATTCCTCCCTGATTTCGTAAAGATTTTCGGCGTTGGCAGTGGTGTAATGCGCAACGGTTTCAAGCGATTCGCCGCGAAGTTCCGCCAGCTTTCTGGCAACGTCAACCACATAAGCGGGCTCGTTGCGCCTGCCGCGATTGGGTACGGGCGCAAGGTAGGGCGCGTCGGTTTCAAGCAGAAGCATTTCGCGCGGCGCCGCTTTGACGATTTCTGGAAGCTTAGCGGAATTTTTGAAAGTCAGTGGACCGTCGACGCCGATAAGCCAGCCGAGTTTCCAGAGTTCGCGCGCCATTTCGAGGCTGCCGGAATAGCAGTGCATAACGCCGCGCAAGCCCTTAGCCTCGGTCTTGAGAATTTTAAGCGCGTCGCCATGAGCCTCGCGTTCATGAATGCAGACGGGTAAATCCAGCTGCCGCGCGATGTCCAGCTGCTCAATAAAAATTTTCTGCTGCAACAGCCGCGCGTCCGAATCTTTCTCCCAGTAATAGTCCAGCCCAATTTCGCCGATAGCCACGACCTTTTTACGCGCCGCCAGTTCGAAGATTTGAGCGGCGGAATTTTTATCGAAGCCGGAAATTTCCTCAGGGTGAACGCCGACGCCAGCGAACATTCCGGCGAAGTTTTCAGCAAGTTCGACTACGGCGGCGGAACTTTTCAGCGTATCGCCGAAATTTATAACGCGGCGCACGCCAACAGTTTGAGCGCGTTCGACGACGGCGGGTAAATCTTCAGCAAATTTTTCATCGTTCAAATGGCAGTGAGTGTCAACAAATTCCAAATCAGCGCGACCTCCCAAAATTTTTCCGCCATTATAACCGATACCGCCAGTTTTTGGCAACGTGCGAAAAATCTCTTGACGTACGCCGAAATCTGTGGTATCATTCGCGCTGTCAGAAATTGGCGCCTTCGTCAAGTGGTTAAGACACCGCCCTCTCACGGCGGGTTCAAGGGTTCGAATC
>JAGABT010000006.1 GCA_017614505.1 Selenomonadaceae bacterium
CGGGGGGGGGGGTGGAAAAATTGTGACAAGATTGGTGATATTCAAGCCCTGCTGGCGAAGATTTTGCACGGTCGCCACAGCATTTTCGAACGGTGCGATTGACAGGAACGCTACAGGGATTTTCTCGGCGAGAATTTTGTTAATGACGACGGAAAAGCGCTCCTGGTGGACGCGCTTGATAAGTTCGACGAATTTTTTCATTTTAAGACCTCCATTATAAATAGCTGATTGGATTGACGCGCTGCCCATTGACGTGAACTTCATAGTGGACGTGCGGACCAGTGCTAAAACCGGTGGAGCCCATGTAAGCAATGAGCTGCCCGCGCTTGACGTACTGACCGGCGGTAACGACGACCTGCGAGGCGTGAGCGTAGCGCGTCATAATCCCGTTGCCGTGAACAATGTCGACCATGTTGCCGTAGCCGCCGGAATCCCAGCCCGCGTAATCTATAACGCCGTCCGCCGTAGCGATAATCGGCGTGCCCAAATCGTTGGCAATGTCGATACCAGGATGAAAATCGGTGCCGCCCCAGCGCAGACCGTAAGGCGAAGTCACAACGCCGTTGGTCGGCCAGATTGAAGGCATGTTGGGATTGGCTGAGGGAGTGCCGCCAAATTTGCTAAGGTCGAGCGTAACCGAGGACGCCGCGTAACCAAAGCCGCCGTCGATAACAATCATGTCCGGCGTCATATCCGGCACCGTAGCCACGGCGTACATTTGCTCGCGCTTGACTTTCAGTTCCTTTTGAAAATCGTCCAGGCTGTTCGTGCGAATTTCCGCGCGCAGTTCCAGCATCGTCAGCGCCTCCGAAACTTCGTCCACCTGCAAAGCCCCGCTAAGTTCTTCCTGCGCCGCTTCAACTACAGTCGGTGGTTCCTCCGCCGGCGTTTCGTCTATCGGCGCTTCTGGGAAATCGCCAGCGTCGAACAGAATTTTTTCATCCGAATCGTACAGCGTAATTTCCGCGTCTTCAGGATTTTCCTCCGGCACGTATTCTGGAATTGTATCTTCCAGCGCCGGCTTAGTGAGTCCGGCTTGTATGCGCAGTTCCTCTTCCTGCTGCGCAAGGCTCTGCAGTGTTTCACTGAGCGTGCTGGCTTTACGCGAAATTGTCAAAATCTGTTCCTGCTGCATTTCGCCGACGCGCTGCGCTTCCTTTAGATTCTCGACGTGCTGCTGAAAATTCAGCGCGCTGTACACAGAAAATCCGCACGCGCCGATAAAAATAAAAACGCCAATAATTGCTGACATCACGCCGAAATTGTACGCGAACGACGACAGGCGAATCACACGATTTTTTCCGCCGCCGCTAATCGTTATCTGGTAACCCGCGCGATTTTCCTCGTACTCTACAAGTTTGCTTTCCTCTTCCAATTTGAAAAAATTCCCCCTAATCTTCCTGCTGGCGCTGTTCCGGCGGAATTGCGGCGTCATGCAAAGCCTGCTGCTCCTCTTTAGTCAGTTTGTAGCTTTGAGATTCGCCCTTAACAATCGGCTTGACATAACTGCGCGTAAATTCGCGCCCGTTCAGTGAGGAAATTATAACACCGGAATTTTCCTCGTCAAGCAAGGCAATGCAGTAGCTGAGCTCGGCGGTATCGTCATGAAAGGCGTTGAACCGAACGACGGCGACGCGCGTTATCGCCCGCGAAGCTGACGCAGTAATTTTTTCAATGTCGCCGCGAATTTTGGAATTTTCCTCAATCGCCTGATTAATCTGCTCGGCGTATTCCATCAGAATCTGCTGAACGTTTACATCGTCCGCGCCGACCGTCAGTTTCCTGTACCGCTTGTGCATTTTCGACAAATCCAGCTCAAGCTTTACCAGAAAACCAACCAGCAGCGCGACAACAATAAAAATGACGGCAAAAATCGGAACAAGGTTAGCCGCGAGAGTCGCATTCAAATTTTCCACAGAAATTCTTCCTTCCGCCTAAGCAATGACGCCCTCAGTTGAAAATTTTCTAAGCGCTGAAATTTTTTCCTCGCGGCTGGCGGCGGCTTTATCGCCGGCATTCGCGCTGGAATTTGAAAACGCCCGCTCAAGATTCATAATTATTCGCAGAAGTTCACCCTCGTCGGCAAAAGATATTTGGAGCTGGTGATTCTCGCCGTCCTCGACAATTTTAATCTGCGCGCCAATCATACTGCCAAGTTTTTTTTCAGCGTCTCGGAACCGCCTTTCGTAGGGCGAAACTTTCGGTCTGGAATTTTCGTAGCTGGCGGAAACCATTTCGGAGCGCGCGCGTTTTGAAGGCGCTATGGCGTAGTTTGGAGCCGCCGGTTTTTCCTGCGGTATCAGGCCGGAGTTGCGCAGTTCCTTTATGAACGCCTCGACTTTGCGGACGGACAAATCTTCGGATATGACCATTTCCGCAACGTTGACCTGCATCGATTCATCTTCAATCGCCAGCAGCGGGCGCGCCTGCCCCATGGAAATTTTCCCCGCCGCAACCATTTCCCGCACTTTCGGCGCAAGTTTCAGCAGGCGCAAAAGATTTGAAATATGCGAGCGACTGCGTCCAATTTTCGCCGCAAGATTTTCCTGCGTGTAGCCAAATTCGCGAATCAGTCGGTCGTAGGCGCCAGCTTCCTCAAGTACGCTCAAATCCTCGCGCTGAACATTTTCGATAAGCGAAACTTCATTCATCTGCGCGTCGGTGTACTCGCGGACGATAGCCGGAATTTTTTCCAGCCCCAGTTTCCGCGCCGCGCTCAGCCTTCGCTCACCGGCGATAATCTGGTAATTCTCGTCGTCGATTTTCCGAACGATAACCGGCTGCAAAATCCCGTAGACCTTGATTGATTCAACGAGGTCTTTCATGGCTTCGGGGTCGAGAGCGCGCCGCGACTGGTAGGGATTGGGGCGAATTTTGCTGACGGAAATTTCCTCAACTACGTCTCTTTGCTGCGAATTTATAAAATCCAGCGCCTGGTTGCCGAGCAATGCGCCGAGCCCGCGTCCAAGCGTTCCGCGTCTATTTGCCACGATCCAAGACCTCCTTAGCCAATTCCAGATAAACTTCCGCACTGCGCGAATTTTCGTCGTAGTACAAAATGGGTTTGCCGTAGCTGGCAGCCTCCGCCAGCCGCACGCTTCGCGGAATAACAGTTTTGTAAACGAGGTAACCAAAGCCCTCGCGCACTTCCTCGACAACGTGCTGGTGGTGTTTCGTCCGCCGGTCGAACATCGTCATAACGACGCCTTCAACGAACAGCAGCGGGTTCAAATTCGCGCGGACAATTTCCACCGTTTTGAAAAGCTGCGTGACGCCTTCCAGCGCGTAAAATTCGCATTGCAGCGGCGTCAGAATTGCGTCGGCGGCGGTGAGCGCGTTTATCGTCAGAAGTCCCAGCGACGGTGGACAGTCAATTATAATGTAGTCGTAATGCCCGCGAACTTTGTCAAGAGCGTCGCGCAGTTTCAGTTCGCGCTGATTCAAAGAAACCAGCTCAATTTCTGCGCCAGCCAGGTCGATATTCGCAGGCAAAACCGTCACGCCGTAGCTAGTCATCTGCAGCGCGTACAGCGGATTGAAACTTTTTATCAGCACGTCGTAAATGCTCCGGCGCGTGTTCCTGTTTATGCCAAAACCGCTCGTGGCGTTGCCCTGCGGGTCGCAGTCGACAATCAGCACGCGCTGACCAAAATGCGCCAGCGACGCGCTCAAATTTATCGACGTGGTTGTTTTTCCAACGCCGCCCTTCTGATTGGCTACCGCTATCACTTTCGCCACGCTCACGTTACCTTCTTTCTGTCTTCAACTTTTTTAATTTCGCCGTAAATTGGGCGTATTCCTGCAAAGATTATTCAGCATTTCTTTTATATGTTACTTTCTTTTGGTGCAAAAGAAAGTAACCAAAGAAAACAGCCCGCTGCATTCGCGTCCGGCGAATGACGCGGGCGGGCCGCCGTCCATGGCGGTCCTCTTTAATTTATGGAGTATCATTTCGAGTTCTGCGCGAGGTAAAAACTCAGCACGCTCAAACTGGCGGATAAATCTTCATTGATCAGCGCGACTTTCGGCGGCACTTCCAGCTTAACCGACGCGAAATTCCAAATCCCGCGAATACCAGCGTCAATAATTTTATCTGCAACTTCCTGCGCCTCAACTTCCGGCACGGCGATAACGCCAATGTCAATCAGCTTGCGTCCGGCAATAGGCTTGAACTTCGCGAAGTCGTAAACCTTCATGTTGTTAATCTCGGTGCCGATAATTTTCGGGTCGGCGTCGAACAGCGCGGCAACCGTAAATCCCAGCGCCGAAAAATTGTAGCTGGCAATCGCCGTCCCCAAATTGCCCGCGCCGATTATCGCCAGCCGCCAGCGATGCTGATAGCCCAAAATATTTCCAATGCCCGCGCGCAGTTCTCGGACTGGATAGCCTAAGCCCTTGCTGCCGAACTGCCCGAAAACTACCAGGTCTTTGCGAATCTGTTCCGGCGTAAGTTCCAGCCGCCGCCCCAGCTCTTTCGACGAAATTATCTGCACGCCAGCTTCCTCCGCCAGCTCCAGCTCCCTGTAATATATCGGCAGACGCTCAACCGTCGCCCGCGAAACTGTTTTTTTCATCTTCAATCACCCCTGCTCCTCGTCTACCAGATTCACCGCCGCGCCCAGCGCCCCCAGCTGCCACATCAGCAGTGCGCTCGGCACGTCCGCAAGCAAATCGTCGCCCATTCCATTCAGCGCCAGCGACAGAAACGCCAGCCCTGTTCCCAGCCGCACGCCCGCAATTATCTGTTCGTCACGCGCCGCCTTCCATTCCCTCCAGTCTTCCTCTTCCTCTTCCTCGGCGAATTTCTGCAAATCCATTTTGTCATCGTCGTCAGATTTTTTCCTGCCGGATTTTTTGCCCCACTTCATCTCCTCGTGGTGAACCAGATTCGGGTCCTTCTTAACCGCGCCGGATTTTTCCTTAGCCTTAGCCGGAAAAATTTTGTCAAGCAGGCTGTTAGAAAGCTCCGACATCCGCGTTAAAATCATGGACTTCATCTGCGCAATTTCCTGCAGAAACTTGCTCGTCACGATAACTTCCGCCAGCTTTTTGTTGAACTTCGATTCGGCGGCGCGTCGGGCAGTTTCAGCGGCGGCATTTTTAATTTTGGCGTACCGCTCATTTGAACTCAGTATCAGCGCCGTCAGCATCGTGCCAAAAAAGTACCAGCAGAACGCCAGCGCCCCCGCTATTCCAATTTCCGCCGCCACGTTCAAAAACAAATTGTGCGCGTGCTTAACCGCAACGCCCGCCGCCTCCGCGTAGTGGCTGTACTGCGGGTAAACCGCCTCGAACGCGCCGAAGCCTATTCCTGCGAACGGGTGGTCTGAAATCATCGCTATCGCTCCGACCCAAATCCCTGCGCGCAGTTCCGCCGTCATGTCCACCGTCGTATTGAACAGCGACAGGATTTTTTCCGCGTCGTTGTACAGCAGGAAGCTCGCCGCCGCCGCCATTAAAATCAAAATCCGCCAGTCCTGAATCAGCCCGTAAATCGCGAAGATTATCAACATCGTTACCAGCGGTCCGCTCGAATAGGTCATGAGCAGGCACGCCGCCGCCATGAAAACCGACGCCGCCGCTAAAAATCTTATCCGCCCGTCCGAAACTTTTGCGAATAATCCCAGCGCGAAGCATATCGCCACGTCCAGAAATCCCGCCAGCACGTTTGGATTTTCCATTGTCGAGAAAACGCGCTTGCGCATTTCTGGGAACGCCTCCGCGTCCGTCCACGTAATTTCCGCCACGTCAATTCCGAATACGTACTGGAAAAATCCGCAGAGCACTACGATTAGCGCCGACGCCGCCAGCGCCTTCACGAAAAGTTTTACCTGCGCCACCGTCCGAATGTTCTGCCCCACGAGCAAATAGGTCATCATGAAAATTCCGAGCAACGAGAAAAATTTGTAAATCAGTTCCGCGTCCCGCGCCGGCGAATGGAAAACCGAAACTGCGCTCAAAATCACGAAAAGCATTATCGGCACGTCGAAGGGCAGACTGCGCAGTTTGAATTTCGCGTCGACCTGCAGGCGCAGGAACCAGACGACCGTCCCCAGAACTACGGCAACCGCCGCTACGCTCGGAAATATCGCCAGAAAAAAAGTTTCCGCCAGTACCGCCCGCACCGCCCAGAGTTCCAGATTTTTCAACCGCTGGCGCCGCGCTAAAATGCTGATTCGGCTCATTTCAATCACCCCGCCTGAACGCCTGAATTTTATCAGCAACCGCCGCGTCAATTTCGTCCAGCAGCGCGAATCTCTTGCGGTAAACCGCGCGCTTGTGGCTGGGAATTTCTTCGACGGTCTTGCGCGTTTCGCTGAGCGGAAGGCTGAAAAATCTTTCGTCGTCAGTCGGAGCGCCGCCGCATTCGAGCCAGAAATCGCTGAACGAAGTCTTGAGCTTGCGGTCAACGCGAATGTGATTGTTGGCGTAGTAACCGGCGTTGGTGACGGCGTAAATTTTTTTGAGTCCGAGCGCGCGGGCAACGGCTTGAGCGGCGTAGAGAATCAGATTTTTCGTGCGGTAAGCGTGACATTTTTTGGTAAGAGTTTTAATCAGCTCGCGGGCGTCGTCCACGTTCGGTCCCTGCATTGCGCCAATCCACATTGAAAAATCTCCCGCCGCGTCGCGCGCCACCCAGAACATTATCTGGTAAACCGGCGAGCCCCGCGACAGCATTAAAATCACCGACGCCAGTCCTTCCTTGCGCTGCCCCTCGTTCATCCACAGCATAAGCCGCAGTTCGCCCAGCGTTTCGTCGACAGGCATTGACCACAGCAAAATTTTTTCGTCGCCGTACAGCCGCAGTAAAAATTCCCTGCTCAGCGTCCGCGTCATGAACTCAAAATGCTCCTCGACCAGCTTTATTCTTTCGTCGAAAGTCGAGCGGTGGTAGAAAAATGCGCGCGTAACCTGCTCGTACACGAACGGAAATTTTTCAGCTATTGCGCTCAAAAGTTCGTCCTGCGCGAAAAAATTTTCCACGCGTTCCATGCTCTTCGGGTGCAGGCAGCACCGCGCTACGAATACCGCGAATCTGTGCGCCTCGCGCGGATTTTCCAGCCGGTAAATTTTCTTCCCAAGTTCAACAAAATTAATCATCAAAATCTCCTGCGTCATTGTGAATCGTTGTACGTGTTATTTTAATAGATTTGCGGTTCAAAGTAAACAAAATTTTTGACAGGTTGCGTGAATCTGTTATAATTGCGGAAAAATTATTGGAGGGAAAATTTTTGAGAATGAATGGAGCGCAGGCGGTTTTGGAAAGCCTGAAGAAAGAGGGCGTCGATTTGGTATTCGGCTACCCTGGGGGCGTTGTGCTTAAGCTGTACGACGAAATTTACAAAATGAAGTTCCCGAACATTTTAACGGGACACGAGCAGGGCGCAGTACACGCGGCTGACGGCTACGCGCGTGCAACCGGCAAAGTCGGCGTAGTTATCGCAACTTCGGGACCAGGCGCCGCGAATTTAATCACCGGCATTGCCACGGCGAACATGGACTCTGTGCCGCTGGTCTGTATCACGGGGCAGGTTGCCAGCCACGCCATTGGCAAGGATTCCTTTCAGGAAGTCGACGTCTGCGGAATTACCGCGCCTATCACCAAGCACAACTATCTTGTCAAGGACGTTGAGGAACTGCCACGCGTTATCAGGGAGGCTTTTTTCATCGCCCGCACCGGCAGACCCGCGCCAGTTTGTATCGACATTGCCGCCAACGTTTTCAATACCGAGTTCGATTTTGAATACCCCGAAGAAATTAATCTGCGCGGCTACACCGGCGAAAATACCGGCGACGAAAGTTCCATTGACGCGGTTGTGGAGGCTGTCGAAAAAGCTGATTACCCGCTGATTTTCGCGGGCGGCGGCGTCGTAATTTCGGAGACTTCAAATGTTCTGCGCGAAATTCTTGACAGGCTGGGCTGCCCCTGCACTTCCACGCTCATGGGCTTAGGCAGTATCGAGCCGGAGCGCGAAGGCTATCTTGGTTTCGCCGGTATGCACGGCTCCTACGGCTCCAACATGGCGATTCAGAATTGCGACCTGCTGATTTGCGTCGGTATGCGTTTCAGCGACAGAGTTACCGGCAAAGTTGCGGATTTCGCGCCCAACGCTAAGATTGTCCATTTTGAAATTGATCCCGCTGAAGTCAATAAAAATGTTCAGGTTGACTACAAAGTTCTCGGCGATTTGAAATGGTCTCTGCCGATTTTCCGCGATAAACTCAACGCTTCGGCAACCGACTTCGCGAAAAAATTCAACAGCTGGCGCGCTTATTCCGTCGAAATTGGCAATAAGCACCCCTTTAGCTACAAGCCCGACGGCGACGTTATCAAGCCTGGCGCGCTCATTTCCAAAATCAGCGATTTGTGCGACGCAAATACAATCGCCGTGACGGACGTTGGTCAGCACCAAATGTGGGCGGCGCAATTTTTTAAAACGCAGGCTCCGCGCCAGTTTTTAACCAGCGGCGGACTCGGAACTATGGGCTTCGGCTTGCCCGCGGCTATGGGCGCCAAACTCGCCTGCCCAGAAAAAAACGTCGTGCTCTTTACCGGCGACGGCTCGATTATGATGAACATTCAGGAGCTGGCGACGATTGCCGACCACGACATTGATGTTAAGGTTGTTATCGTCCACAATAATATTCTCGGAATGGTTGGGCAGTGGCAGCGGCTTTTCTATAATCACCACTATTCCGCGTCCGAGCTGAATCTCAAGCGCGACTTCATAAAAATTGCCGAGGCAATGGGCGTGCGCGGTTACCGGCTGACGAAGGCTGAGGAGCTTGAAGATAAACTGCCGGAAATTCTTTTCTCGAAGGGCGCCGCCGTTATCGACGTGATTGTTCCGCAGGACGAAAATGTTTTGCCGATGGTTCCAGGCGGCAAGCGCCTCGACCAGATGGTTTTGAACTGAGGTGATTGACATGCAGAAATTTTTACTCGCAGTTTTAGTCGACAACAAGCCTGGCGTTCTGACGCACGTTGCCGGACTTATCAGCCGCCGCGCGTTTAACATTGAAAGCATTTCCGCCGGCTACACCGAGGAACCCAGCGTCACGCGCATTAATATCGTCGTCAGCGTCGAATCCGAAAACGAACTTGACCAGGTTGTCAACCAGCTCGGCAAGCTTATCGACGTGATTAAAATCGTCAACCTCAGCAAGGCGCCTTCGATTGAGCGCGAACTTGTCATGATTAAAATCAAGGCGTCCAAGGAAAATCGCGCAGATTTGGTGAGCGTGGTTGACATTTTCCGCGCGAAGATTGTCGACGTGACCAGCGAAAATGTTATAATCGAACTGACCGGCAACCAGCAGAAAATCGACGCCATTTGCGAAGTTCTCAGCGATTACGAGATTGTTGAAATTGCGCGCACCGGCGCTATCGCACTTTCGCGCGGGCCCATTCCCGTGAAGAAAATGTGACACCATGACAACAACAAGACGAGTTCAACTGACATTCTTCCTGGGCTTGCTGGCGGCGATTGGACCGTTGTCGTCGGATATGTTCCTGCCGGCGCTACCGGAAATGGAAAAGCAGTTCGGCGTAGACACCTCGACGGTAGAAATGACGCTGTCGGTGACGATGATGGGAATGGGCGTTGGACAGCTTTTAGCGGGACCAATAAGCGACAGATTCGGGCGGAGGTTGCCGCTGATAATCGGGACGATTTGTTTCGTGCTGTCGACGGTCGGCAGTATGGAAGCGCTCGACATAACGATTTTCCTTGCGCTGAGATTTTTGCAGGGCTTGAGCGGCGCGTTCGGATTGGTAATGTCGCGGGCGATTGCGCGAGACGTTTCCAGCGGCGCGGAGCTTACGCGGTTTTTCTCAATGCTGATGCTGGTTGGCGGACTTGCGCCGATTCTTGCGCCGGTTATTGGTGAAACGCTGCTGGTCGTCATGGGCTGGCGCAAAATTTTCATGGTGCTGTTAATCGTCGGGCTGATAATTTTGGTGAGCACGATAATGTTCAGCGAAACTTTGCCGCAGTCGATGCGAACGACGGACTTGGTTGCGAGTTTCAAAAATTTTTCGGTGCTGCTGAAGGACAGATACTTTTTCGGACATTGCCTGCTGCAGTGCGCGGCGATGTCAGCATTTTTCTCGTACCTTACAGATTCGTCGTTTTTATTCCAGGACGTTTACAAAATCGAGCCGAAGCAGTATACGCTGATGTTCAGCGGGCTGGGCACGGCGCTGGTAGCGGCGGGCGCGATACCGATAGCTCTGGCGGGCAAAGTCAAGGAAATAAAAATGCTGGCGTGGTCGCTTTATCAGGCTCTTTTGGGCAGCGTAGCGTTTGCAGTCTGCATTTTCGCGGGCGCGCCGATTGAGCTGGCATTTTTGAGCCTGCTGGTAATGGTGCCGACCCTTTCGGTTTCCAGCGCAACGAGCCTTTCGCTTTTAATGCGGTTCCACGGCAAGGAGGCGGGCTCGGCGTCAGCGATTTTAGGCTTTGCGCGAATGTTCGTCGCGGGACTGGTTTCGCCGCTCACGGGAATTGCCGGTAACGATACGGCGGTGCCGCTCGCTGTAATTATTTTTGTCTGCCAGCTGCTGGCAGTGCTGTTTTTCGTGAAAATGGTTTTGTCCTTCCACAGGCGCGGTGACAGAATTATTCACGGTTCAACCAGTTGAGAAAATGCAACCGAAGGAGATTTTGACTATGACTGAACTTGAAAAACTTCGCGCAGGTCTCGAATACGATTTCTACGACCCCGAAGTCGACGGCTTGAAGCTAAACGCCGTTAAACTTTGCCAGAAACTCAATGCAACCGACGTTACTCAATACGAAGCGCTCGAAAAAATTATCCGCGAACTTTTCGGGAGTGCCGGAAAAAATCCCGTCGTCCTGCCGATTTTCAACTGCGATAACGGCAAAAATATTCAAGTCGGCGATGATTTTCTCGCGAATTACGACGTCACGATTCTTGACATTATGCCCGTCACGATTGGCAGTTACGTCATGATTGGTCCGAACACGGCGATTATCACGGTGAATCACCCACTCAGCCCAATGGGGCGCCGCAAGCATCTCGGTATCGGCAAGCCCGTCAAAATCGGCAATGATGTCTGGATTGGCGGCGGCGTGACGATTCTGCCTGGCGTCACTATCGGCAACAACGTCGTGATTGCGGCGGGCGCTGTCGTCACTAAAGACGTGCCGGATAACTGCGTTGTCGGCGGCGTGCCTGCTAAATTTATCAAGAGCATTCCCAACGATATTGAATGTTAATCTACTTTCTTTCTGCCGAGAAAGAAAGTAGCAAAGAAAGCTCGCCGCGCGGGATTTCGCTTCCGGCGAAATGCGCGCGGCAATGGCCGCCGTCCATGGCGGCCTTCTCTTTTTGCTGATTTAATCTAATAAAAAATCTGCAAAAACAACATTGCCGAATTTCATACCGCGCGAAGTCAAATAAATCCGCCCGCCGGAACTTTCCAGCAAACCCAGCGCGATATTTTTCTTGATAACCCTGCCGTACACGCTGAAAATATCCTCGCCGAATTTCTCCGCGAAAGTTTCAGCGCTGATACCTTCGGCGATACGCAGACCCAAAAAGCAAAATTCTTCCATAGCCGCCTGCCGCGTGACAATTTCCTCAATCTCGGAAACGTCCTCGCCAGCGCGGATTTTTTTTACATACGTCGCAACGTCAGCGATATTCGCCGTGCGAATTTTGCCGTCGTAGCTGTGCGCGCCCGCACCAACGCCCAGATATTTTTTGCCCGTCCAGTAGCCAAGATTGTGCCGGCTCTCGTAGCCAGCCCGCGCAAAATTGCTAATCTCGTAGCGGCGATAACCAAAGCGCGGCAAAGTCGCCGTTATCAAATCATACATATCGCCGCCGTCCGGCAGCTGAAGTTTCCCCGCGCTGTAAAGCTCGCCGAATTTCGTCCCAGCCTCAATCTCCAGACCGTAAATCGAAATGTGCTGAACTTCCTGCGCGACGACAAATTCCAAATCGTTCTCCACGTCAACGAAACTTTGTCCAGGCAAGCCGTACATCAAATCGACGCTGACATTATCGAAAAACTTTTTCGCCGCGTAAATCGTCGCCAGCGCCGCATTTTTATCATGTATCCTGCCCAAAATTCGCAGCAGTTCATTGTTAAAAGTCTGCACGCCTAAGCTCAGCCGGTTAAAGCCAATCGCCCGCAAATCGCGCAGATATTTTTCGTCGACAGTGCCTGGGTTCGCTTCCAGCGTAATTTCCACCGCGCCCGAAAGATTAATCGCGCTGAGAATTTTTTCAAGCTGGCTGATTGTCAGAAGGCTGGGCGTGCCGCCGCCAAAATAAATCGTTGAAAATTTTTCACCGGTCGCGCGGATTTTAATTTCAGCCGTCAGCGCGTCGACGTAAGCTGAAATTTCGTCCGCGCCGCCAACTTTGGAATAGAATGCGCAGTAGTTGCATTTCCGCGCGCAGAAAGGAATGTGTACGTAAATCATCTGGCGCCCAGCTCCACGCGGAGCAAATCGTATTCGTTATGAATTTCGCGCAGTTTGAGAATATCAGCGCTGATCTGTTCGCCCTCCGCCTTGCGGCTGGCAATTTCAGTCTTGAACGGTTCCTCGTACTTCGCAAGAATTTCTGTAACGCTGGCGTCGGCAGCAGTTTTGAGCTCGTCCGCAATGTTGTCAGCGAGGTAGCGGCATTTCTGCCCAATTTCCTGCCGCGCCTGCATTTCGGCTTCAACGCGGCGGCGTTCAGCGCGATTCTGTTCCTGAATCTGCGCCTCAAGCTTAGCGTGGTCGTCGTTGTTGCCGAGGAATTTTCCCAGCGCGCCGACAATGCTGACAATCGTGATAAGCGGACCGATAACCGGCACGACGGAGCCGGCGACGCGTCCGAGTACGGTACCGGCGAGCGCCTTGCCAATTTCAGTCTTAGCGAGGTGTTTGGCGATTTCGGCGCCGCTTTGCGTGAGGAGACCCGTCGCAATTCCAATCGTGCTGATGTCAAATTCGGAACTTTTTTCGGGCACAGTGGCAAGCGCGGTGCTGGTTTCGGTACTGGCGGCGGAAAGCTGCGCGAGAATATTTTTGAAAGCCTCGGCGTCCACGGACTGGGCGTCGATTTTAATTTCGGCGAAGGATTTCAGTTCGAGCGAAAGTACTGCGGCGGTATCCTGCAGCTGGCGCTGAATTTCGCGCTGAATTTTACCGTTGAGCCTTTCAATTTCCTGCGCGATAATTTCGTTAATCTGCGACTGATTTTCGCGGTTCGACCAGATAATCTGCGGCAGAGTTTCGCCGAGCATTTCCGCCTGCGTGTCAATGTACGTGTTAATCTGGCGGCGCATGGAAATTTTCTGCGCGGTAAAAGTTTCAAGCACCTGGTTCATTTTTTTAATCAGCGCGGAATTTTCGCTGGCTTCGAGCGACTTGATAAAATCTTCGAGAACGCCTTCGAGCTGGCGAATCCCGCCGCGCAGAATGTCGAAAGAAGTCGTGCGCTTGAGTTCGCTCAAAACAACGTCCTTGAGTTCGTCCAGCCCGCTTTTGGCAACGAGCGTCGGTTTATTTTCAACGCGCCCCTTGCGCGCGCGGGCGGCGTTCACCGTGACGATACAATATTTTTCGTCGACGTTATCGATACCGACCTGCCGCATGTTAATATCAACTTTCTGCTTAATCGTCTGAATCACGTCGTCGCGCCTGCCGAGGTCGCCGTTCTTGTCGTTCAGCACGATGATAATTTTCTTGCCGGCGTCGGCGATTGCCTTCATGCGCTGATAATTTTCCGCCTTCTCGTTGGAGCCGGTGGTACTCATGACAAATAGAACAATGTCCGCCTTTTTCAAATGCGCCTCGGTAACTTCCTCGTGTTCAATCGGCGCGAAAATACCAGGCGTATCGGCGATTTTGTAGCCCTGCCAGTCATAATAGTCAACGCTGTCGGTCGTGGGAACGTCCTCGACTCTGGCTTTGTCGGCGCCCATAAGTTCGTTGAGAATGCTGGATTTGCCGGCGTTGTAAATCCCGTAAACCATAATTTCCGGCTCGACGGTGCGAATTTTCGTGGCGTTGATATTCGCGAAACTTTTAGCCAGTGCGTCGGCGTCAGGATATTTTTCAAAGAAAGGCTCAACAGCGGCGGCTTTCTCAGCCAGAATCTGCTGATAATCTTTCAGCTCAAACATAAAATTCAGCCCCCTCAGTGCAAAGTGAAAACTATCAAATGACGGCGTTCAAGGCGCTTTAAAACTTCGACAACTTTTGAAATTTCCAGTCCGGCGCGCCGCGAAATTTCAGCCACGCTCAGCTTGCCCGCCGTCAGCAGTACAACTTCCAGTTCGGCGCCGGAAAAAATTTCTCCGCAAATTTCCGCAGTCGACGCGTCGATTCGCTTCAAATATCTGAAAAGCATGGCGACGCGCATTGGAATTGCCGCCGGTAGATTTTCGACCTGTGCCAGCTGTATTCCTTCACCGAGCCGGAGCATTTCGTAGTACGCAAATAAAATTTCCTGGTGCCTCAATTCCACGAACCACGCGCCGTAAGATGTTTCGCCGCGCTCCGCCGGAAACCAGCTCAATACCCGCGCCGTCGGCACCTGCCACGTCTCCAGCATTTCCAGCATTTGTGCCGAAATTTCCCGAATGAGCGCCATTAAAAAGAATGTACAGCTCGTCGTCACTGTCCCATTTTTCCAGAAACGCGTCAATTTCCGCCAGCACATTTTCCACCGAACGCAGCCGGACAATTTTTGTATGCGCGCCCTCGTGGCAGAATGCGCAGCGGAACGGACAGCCGCGCCCCGTCATCAGGCTGAATCCGCGATAAAACTTTTTCGGCTCAAGGTAACAATCCTCGTCGATAAACGGCAGCGCGTCCAGATTTTTTATCAGCGGGCGCTCGGGATTTTTGCGAATTTCGCCGCCGCTGAAATAACTCACGCCCAGAATTTTTTCCAGCGCGCCGACGCCTTCCAGATAAAAATTCATCAGCTCCAGAACCGTCAGCTCGCCTTCGTAGCGGACAACTGCGTCGCACTTCGACGAAATAAAAAAACCGGCGTCAAGCGCCGTTGCCTGCGGACTGCCAACAATCACCGGCAGACCGTATTTTTCCCTGACGCGCCGACTCAAAAAAATATTTTCCGTCACGTTGTCGAAAGAACGCCGCCAGCAGATATATTCCCAGAAATCCGCCGAAGTCCGGCGCCGCGTTCAGGTACCGCCGGTGCAGATTCAAAAACAATATGTTTGGCGTCCAGCGTCCCAAAAGCATTAACCGCCTCGAATGCGCCGCCGCCGTGGCAGAGTTCCCAGTCCGCGCAGTCTTTGCAGCTGTGAGCTTTAAGAAATTCCTGCCGCGCGCGCATTTTCTCAAGGCTGGCGAGAATTTTTTCAGCGGTCGGCTCGCCATTTTTCGTGCGGCGGTTTTTATCGTGAAGTTCGGGATAGCCGTCCAGCGAAATTCCGACGCCAATATCATTCGCCCTGAAAAATTCAATCCACGCGTCGTCAATCAGCGTGCCGTTCGTCTGCATGAGAAATCTGACTTTGTACGCGGGCAGATTCTTTCTGGCGTAGTCAATGAGCGCCTGCAGATGTTTTCGGCACGCGGTCGCCCTCGCTGCAGTACACGCAGTTTAGATTACAGGCGGTTGTCATTTTCAAAATAAACTGCATTGTATCACCTAAAATTTCAGCTTCAGAAGTTCCGCGCGAAGTTTGTCAATTTCAGCGCGCATATTCTGCGCAAAGTTTTCGCGCTCAACAAAATAATTATCGCGCAGTTCCGTCAGACTTTTATCGGTCTCGGTTTTCGCGTAAGTCTCAACCTGCGGCATAAGACTTTCCAGAAATTCGTCAAGATTCGTACCGGCGTCGACGGTCTGATATTCGGTATGCGTGCGCTCGCCGCTGGTGTAGTATTTCTTGCCGAAAAACCCGCGCACATGTTCCCAGAAACCTTCGGGCTCGCGTTCCCGCGTGTAGCTGCTGGTGTAGGTGTAGGCAATCTGCACGGTTTTCTTTTCGAGCGCGGCGGCGGAAATATTCGCGCGGACGGTAAGCATTTCCTGACTCTGAAAATCTTCAATGACGCGGCGCATCTGCGAATCAATTTCGGCGTTGAGTTTTTCCTGCAGAATTTTTGAAACTTCGGCGCTTACGGTATCGTTGCTGATTTTGGCGCCGTTTTTAACCTGCCGGTTCCACGCGCTGGCTCTGTAAGTGACTTCGGCGCGGACTTCGCCGCAAACTTTGGTAACAATCAGCGCGGAAATTCTCGCCATGTCAGATTTGTAATTCGCGACGGCGGCAGTCATTTCAGAAATATCGGCGTCGAATTTTTTCAAATCGTCAACAACGGCGTCAACGAAACTGTTCAGAAGGCGGCGCGGATTTTCCTGCTTGCGGGCGATAGCGTTATCGCTGACCTTATCGCCGAGAATTTTCATGAGCTTATCGAGGTTGCTGGCGCGGAATTTTTCGTCGCTGGCTTCGTCGATAGCCTGACTGGCAAGCAGCGTGGAAATGCTGAGCGCGCGGAATTTTTGAGCGTCAATTTCGGGATAAGCCGCCTTGACGCGCTTGCAAATGTCATCTTCCTGCAGCCTGCGATTGGCGGGAGTTTTGGGCATAAGCACGCTGACAATTTCGCCGTTTTCGTCCTCGTCCTCGTCGTTGAAGTCGGATTTGGTAATGACAATTAGCGCTTCCTGCCCCTCGCGGCTGAAGCGGTTCATGTAGCGCATATCGTCCTGCAAGCCAGGCTCGGAGCTGTTCATGAGAAAAATGCACATGTCGGTGTAGCTGAGGTATTCTTCGACGAGCGCGGTCATATTTTTAGTATCGCCCGCCTTGCCGACAGCGCCGGTGCCAGGCGAATCAATCCAGCGCAAGCCGCTGAGCGTGAAAAACTGAATCGCGCCGGTGGTATCGATAACGCCTTCAGTGAACCAGACGTCGCCGCTGGCGTCTTTGGAAATGTCGCCGGTATCGCGTCCGCGCTCCTCGGTCTCAAAGACGGGCTTGGAAATTTTTTTGTAGTGGTTGTCGAAGGGCGCGCTGAAAAAATTCTTACCGGCGAAAAAGTTGCCGAGCGAAGATTTACCGGCTTTGACGGCGCCGAACACCATGACGACCAGATATTTTTCGTTCTTGCGAATGAACTGCCTGCCCTTGCGCTCGGATTCAATTTTCTCGCTCCACGTTTCGATAACGGCGCGCATATTTTCCAGAGACTTTTGCGCGGCGCGTTCAACGGCGTTGGTGGCGGATTTTTTCGCGGTATTGCCGGTTAAAACTGCGCGCTCAAAATTTTTCAGCAGGACGGGAATTTTATCGCTGCGGCTGTCCAGATTCTGCGAAAACGCCGCAAGGTCGCCGCGCATTTTATCCAGCTTCACAAAAAATTCGTCCACGGTCTCGGTAATGTAACTCATAAAAATTTCACGTTCCTTTTGACTGAAGTTCAAGCTGATTGGTACGGGCAATCATCAGGAATCGTGCGGCGGATACCCCTGCCGCACTTTTCACTTCCTTTCCTAAATAATTTCGCCAAAACACTTGAAAATCAGTGAATAGTGTGATATGCCTCTCCCGTGAAGGGAGGTGAAAAAGATGTATCTAACAGTTAAAAATCAAATTACTGGACTGTCCATTCGCGAGTATCAGACACTGCGATTGCTCTGCAGGCTCTCAAAGAATCTCTACAATGAGGCTCTGTACAGCGTTC
>JAGABT010000007.1 GCA_017614505.1 Selenomonadaceae bacterium
GAACGCTGTACAGAGCCTCATTGTAGAGATTCTTTGAGAGCCTGCAGAGCAATCGCAGTGTCTGATACTCGCGAATGGACAGTCCAGTAATTTGATTTTTAACTGTTAGATACATCTTTTTCACCTCCCTTCACGGGAGAGCATATCACGCTATTCACTGATTTTCAAGTGTTTTGGCGAAATTATTTAAGAAAGGAAGTGAAAAGTGCGGCAAGCTGAAGTTCATTATTCGTTCGCTTCGCACCCCATAGTTAAAGCTATGGGGTATCCGCCGCACGATTCCTGATGAGCACACCACTTAACGACGCATATTCGGATACGCTGATTTCGTGGCTCCCAGCTACCACTTCACCGACCGAAGACGCTAAAGGGATTATGAGCTGGACAAGTTCCGGCACGCCGACCGTAGGCTACGACAGCGATATCGGGCTTAGCGCTATCCATTTCGACGGCTCCAGCGCGGTCTACACTTCGGCGAATTATTATCTGGCACCAAACCCAGCGACCAGCACCGGCGCCGGTTACGCCACTGTCGATTTCTGGATTAAGACCGATCCCACCACGCCACAGGATTCTGTTGCCTTCGCGCTGTATAACGGCAATGGCAGCTCCAGTAACTGGAAACCAATGTTTGAACTGTACGTATCTCCCGATTCCATGATGATTCGTGACTACAGTACGTCCAGTATCACAACGGAGCTACCGATTCCTGTGACACCCACCACCAAGCCACATCACATCACACTTATCATCAACAGAGCCAAAACCCTCAAGCTTTACGTTGACGATTTGCCACTCATAGACCTGGGTTACAGCCTTAGTTCTAATGTGCTTCAAAATTGTTCTTTTACAATATTCCTCGGCAGTTCGCGCGTGGCTGGCAGTTCCAGCCTGACAGGCTTTTTCAAGGGCTCTATCGCTGGTTTCAATATAAACACCAACACATACACTGTTCCAGAGGCGAGGTACAAGAAGGGCTTCGACGCCTACACCGACAGCCCCAGCAGCGCTCAAAGGCTGAAGGTCAGCACCTGCCGTGGCTACATGTTCTGGGTAGCAAGCTCGCATATATCTCATCTGAATTTCGAAGACAACCTGCTCGATACAAAATTCGTCTACGACGGCTACATTGACAACTACGGTTATTACGGGCGCTACTGGGGCACCATCAACGGCTACAACAACAATGGCAGCGCTGTCACTACAACCACCGACACTAAATATGCCGTCAGCGGCAAGGCTTGGAATTCCAGCAGCCCCAGCTGGATAGCTATCGACTGCGATATTGCTGAAGACCCCTACACAAAAACCAAGCTCTACGATACGTACGTTCCTTTCCACCTGGACGGCTCCAAGCCATTTGTCTTCGATTTCTGGTGGTCTGCCAGCAGCGGTTCGGAGAACAAGTCATTCTTCACTGCCACTGTTTACGGTCCCGACAATGACACCACGAAAATCGGGAAGACGATGGAGCTTTGGTACAACAAAAACACCAAAAAAATTGTTTTCAAGATGTTCCCTGCACCAATCCAACAAACCCGCGACGCAAATTATTCGGTTTTCTTTAATTTCCCAGACATGGACTCGCTGTACGGCACAAAGCACCATTACAGTTTTGTTCTGGTGCCTAATCGTTACGTCAGAATGTACGTTGACGGCGTTCCGCTGACCGCTGATAATGACGCGCCGCCGCCGCCTTTCAAGGCTCAAACCTTTTTCATCAACGCAAGCATGAGTTATCGCTCTGGCTCAGCTCAAAATCCCACCTACAAGCTTGTTCAAGCCAGTCAAACGAATCAGGGTTATTACGACGAAATTCGGATTCTCAACGGCGATGACGCGCGTGCGCCGTATCAGATACAGAGCCTGCGTGCAGGCACCAGCCGCGAAGCGGCGATACCTGTGCTTGAAACAAACATCGTGCTCAGGTCGAAGCGTGAGAGCGGGAAAGTGGTAAGCAAGCGCTATTCGGGCGTGAACCCCGACGCTAGCAACAGCGATTTGCTGACGGCGTTCAGAGCGATTAGCGGGCTGTCGAAAAACACCGACGAGAAGTTCACAAAGGTCAGCAAGGTCGTGAACTAAGCGGCGAACGAATATGATATTTAATTGATTGCAGGCGTCCTTCGGGGCGCCTTTTTTTAAGGAGCTGATGAATACAAATGGAAAGGAACACAATGCAGCTCGGGCATGATTCGTTCGAGTTCCGGCGGCAGTCGCTGTTAAAAGCAAGGGCGCCGCTGGACTTCACCTACGAGACGTCCATTGAAAAGCTTGTAGTCAGCGGTACCGAGCCTGAAGGGAGTTCGCGCAGAGTTGTTTTTGAGATAGACGGCAGGCTCTACAAATTCGTCAACGGCAGTCTGGACGTGTACGACGAGCGCGGCGAGTTTGAAGATATCCTGCGCGAAGGGAACACTGTCGGTGAGCTTTTGGCGCTGAGTGCGGATTCGCTGTCGCTTCTGGTCGGGAAGAGAGTCTACCCGTGGATTGCGATGTACGCGCTGGCTGATTCGCCGGTAATGCCTAAGATTAAAATCAGCGCGCAGGTAAAGAATTACAACGACCTGTACACTGTCACGCGCTACAGCCCGATTTACACGCTCAAGCGCAGTGGCGAGGCGTGCAAAATTGCCGCGGTTCAGCCGAATCTGTCGCTCAATGGCAATGGCGTGGTGAATGTCAAATGCAAGCTTTGCCACCCAGTTACCGGCTGGAGCCCTGACTGGATTGACTTCATCGACGCTAAGAATCAGCTGGCGACCGCTATCCAGCTGCAGATTCGGTACATTGTCACGACCATGGACGGCAGCGATTTGGCGAAGGTGAACGCCGTCGATATTGTGTACACCACGGATTCTGAACAGCTGAGCGGCGCGACCATGGAAATTGTAACTCTGCCGCAGGAATTCTATTCCGACCTCGAAACTGTCTACGCGCTGATTAAAACCGGCGAACTGATTGATTGCGAACTGAAAGCCTACGCCCACTTCGGCGCGCCGAATATCCGCCGCGATAATGTTGTGCTCGGTGCGGCTACCGGCACTGAACAGACCGTCCAGCTGATTTTCAACGGCGAACTGGATGTGGGTATTATCCCTGAATCAATTCATCTGACCGCGGGCGGCAAGGTCATTCAGAAATTCGACTTCGACACGCAGGCGGCTACGCTGACATTCACGGGCGAAAGCGGCACCACTGTTGTCGCAAGCTACGAGCGTTGCGGCGAGGAAGACTGGACTGAGCTCCTGCAGGATTTCAGCCTTGAAGATGAAGGCACTGTCAGCACAAGGTTCATTGGCAGGCTCGATAATGCTACTGGCAAATCTGTATCGGCGGTTAAATTCCGGCTGATAAAAAAGACCGGCAGCGTCGAGAATGAGAGCCTCGGCGTCGGTACCGGCAAGGAACAGGCGTTCGCTCTGCCGCATTACGCGAAGGGGGAAACAATTCAGTGCAGCGGCAGTTGGCGCTATGACGAAAGCACGCAGATTCTGCGCGTGGTCGCCGGTATTGGCGAGGATATTACTGTCAGCTATGACTGGGTCGGCAACTTCCCAGAAGTCAAGAGCTACATTGCGGGCTGGGAGGCGAAGGTGTCATGACGATTGAGACATTCTGCACTATCTTCCTCGGAAGCCTTGTGGGGAATATTATTGGAGAATTCCTGTATAACAAGTTTGGTGGTGACGATTAATGGCGCTTAAATACATGGCTCCGATTTCGGAGAATCAGATTCGTGAACAGGTGAAAAGTTCACAAAGCGATTTGGATATAAAAAATCTTAAGCAGGGGCTGGCAGATGAAATTCAAGCCCGCACCAGCGCGATTAGCACTGAAGAAAATACCCGCAGGCGCGCGATTGAAAACTTGTCAGCGACTTTCAATACCAATCTTGGTACAGAAAAAGCCGCACGCGAAGAGGCGGACAGCAATATTAACAATGAAATTTCGCAGATAAAAAGCAATTATGCGCCGATTGATTCGCCAAACTTCACCGGCATTGTTAAAGTTCCGGCGATTGGCACGAATGATGTTGATACCGCTGCCGCGAACAAGAAATACGTCGATGACAAGCTGAACGGCATTGGCGAGAATCTGAATGTGTTCACGTCTCCGACTGAAACGACGCCAGGCAGACGCGGGCTGGTTGGAGATTGCGAAGCCGGTCTTGAACTTAAAATCTGGACGAATTTCGGCTGGCGCGCGCCTGATAACACGCAGCTGACGGTAAGCACGCTGCCGCAACAGTCCGGCACGCTTACTTATAACGGCAAAAAGCAGGAGCCGGTTTGGGTGAACTATGACCCATCCAAGCTGATAATGACTGGCACGACTTCCGCAACCGAGGCTGGCGTTTATACCGCTTATGTCAAACCCGTTGACCTGTATCTCTGGGGCGATACGCATGACCAGCGCG
Organism: Selenomonadaceae bacterium; assembly: GCA_017614505.1. Classification (GTDB taxonomy): domain Bacteria; phylum Bacillota; class Negativicutes; order Selenomonadales; family Selenomonadaceae; genus Quinella. The sequence goes on from JAGABT010000007.1 coordinate 4,421, forward strand.
AAAAAGAAGTCCTGTGGGCGATTGATACGCTGAAACTTGCCAAGCCGAATCTTACGAATGCCAGCTTCGACTACGACGGCGACGAGCACGCGCCGACGGTGAATAATTTCGAGCCGGATTTCATGAGCCAGAGTGGCGTTGCCAGCGCGACCGCGAAGGGCAATTACACTATCAGCATTACGCTAGAAAACCCGCTCAGTGTTACGTGGAAAGACGATTCGACTGGCAGACTCGAACTCAGCTGGAGCATTAAAGCTGCAAAGCTGGCTCAGCCGCTGCTCGTCATCAACGATTTTGACTATGAAGACGGCGTGAGCCACAGTGTTACGGTCAGCGGGTTCGTTGAGAAGTACATGAGCTACGAAAGCGATTCGACTTTTACCGCCAGCGAAATTGGCGAGTACGAAGTTCACGTCGTTCTTAAGGATACGAACAACACCACGTGGACGGACGGCACAACCGGCACTGCAACCCTGCCGTGGCAGATTACCAAAAAGATTCTCAGCGCTGAACAGAGCACCGGCTTCGCGCAGGTCGGTACGGCTTATTATGAAGGTGCCAACATTCCCGTTTCGCCGGAGATTGCCAATTACAATCCGCGCATTCACACGCTTACGAGTGAAACCAGCGCGACCGAAACCGGCACCTACACGCTTTGCGTCAAGCCCGCTGGCAGTTACGTCTGGGCGGACGGTACAACTACGGCGAAACCCGTTCAGTGGGTACTCAGTCCCAAGCCCGTTGCCAAGCCGAGCGACGTTGAAACTCCCGTCAGCTACAGAGGAACTACGATTAACTTTGTGCCGGATTCCGCGCCGGACGAAAACGACGTGATTGGTATCAGTAGCGACAGCACTAAGACCGCCAGCGCGCTCGGCAGTTACTCCGTCAAATATTATCTCAAGGATAAGAAAAATTACGTCTGGCAGGGCGGCGGCACCAGCGATATTACGCGCGTATGGAAAATCGTCCGCAACCAGCTTTCCGAAGATTTGAGCTCCGGCTTCGCGCAGGCGGCGGTTCTGACTTTCAACAACGCCAATCAGAAGGTCATTCTGACGCATACCAGCGAGACTTACCATAACATAACCGGCAACATTCAATCCGACGCGGGCACTTTCACTGCGCTCATAACTCCGGTTTCCAGCAGTTAAAACAGTATTGGATAGGTCGTGCCTATCTCTACGTACTTATTTCTAAATACGCTGACTGTGTGTGCGCGCCTTACTCACGACTAAAGTCACGAGTGTGCGGCGCGCCTCCAATCAAGGATACCGCGTCCGGCTTTGACGTTATCGCCGCGGTCGTTTACACGCTGATTTTCGACACTGAAAGACAGCCTCTAATGTACGAGCTTTTTCATTGTGACATCGCGTGGCAAATTCCACACAGGCTGATTATCACGCCAGTCAACCCACCGAGCGAGCCGGAAATAACTCCAAAGACAGCGCGACTTCAAAAAACAATGCTCGCGGCGACACCCTCAGAGCAGGTAGAAACAACCGGCGTTCAAAGTATTTCGATTGAACTTTCAGCGCAACAGCTCACCGACAGGATTGGATACACTTCGATTAATCCGGCGAATATCATGGAGGAAATTCGCGGGCAGTACCTTGACTATAAGTTCGATATGCGGATTGAAGAGATAACGCAGAACGGTATTTTGACAACCTGCCAGTGTTGCAGTGACATCGACGCCTTACTATATACCCAGCTCACTTACAAAATTCTTGAGTGCGACTATCAGGGCGGGTTATACATTGTCCACGACGAATCTGCTGAAGATCCTTATTACATGAACAAACCACTGGCAAAAGCCAGCGCACATATTAATAAAATTGCCGCTGCTCTGGGTAAGAAACTCGTAATGGAGTTCGATGATTTTGTTTCGACGCTGGACACAGGCACAAAAGAAGTGACTTACAATGACTTAATCAGTGAATTATTTGGTTGGACTTCGCGTTTGCCGCAAATGATGATTAACTGCTATATTCGGGACGACACGATATACGTCATTCAGCGCGGGCACGAGGCTAACGAAATCGATATTAGCGGTTTAAAATATACCCTGCCAGAAGTGAATTTCAAATTGATTCGGACGGTGTGGGGAAATACACCGTGGACGCAAAGCATAGAATCAATAAAAACGCCAGAAAAAACTATCTGGTACGCTGAACCTATACTGGGAGACCCCATTTCAGAGCCAGAACCAGAACCAGAGCCAGAGCCCGAACCAGAGCCCGAACCAGAGCCTGAACCCGAACCAGAGCCGGAACCAGAGCCAGAACCCGAACCAGAACCTGAACCCGAAAAATGGTGTATTCATAGGGACGTAGAGAATATAGATACTCCAGCTAACTCAACCACAATCTTTCGTTATTATAACTCGGATTGGACACTTGGAGCAGAAAGGACATACACTACGGATAAAACTAATGGTTCTCAACAAGAAACACGAACATACTATTCTTATAGCGACTTCGGTTTGAAAGGGCAATCTCTCCTGGACAGCACAGCAACATATTATACCGAGAAAAATAAAGACGGCAAAACTGTCGAAGATACCCGCACAACCAAATATAACTACTACATTATAATAAATGGAAATGGAAAAATAATTGTCGATACCGAGACTGGTTATGAGGCGGAAAAACCCGAACAGGGCAATACCTCCTCCAGGGCAATTTTGTCAGCAGAATCTTCATATGTTTACGATTTTCTGACTAGTAAGTATATCGATTACTCAGTGATATCCCACGCTTTTCTTGCGCAAGGTCAAACATCCGTACAAAAATCTGGTTCCTCGTCGGAGATAAGTGGGACAACTGCAAACCGCTCATTTGTAGAAGGAATTACGCCTTTTGAAAAAAAACAGAATATCGAGGCAGGAGAGGCTGTATTAAGAAACGCAGGAAAATCCGATAGTGCCGATAGTGAAGGTGACTTTGAATACAACTATTTTAGCTACACTTATGTAGACGGGCAGAAATATGGAGTTACTGGCTATCATACGTGGACTGAAAAAACTCCAGCCGAAAAAGAATCTGTAACCTTAAGCGGCATTGCTCTGTATGATTCATCGTTCCCCGTCAGTGGCGCAGAAAAATTAATTGAGCTTACAGCCGCGTTGAAATGGCTGAATCGCAAGACGCAGGAAACTATTTCAATGGACATTTACGATTATCCGCACGTGATAGACTTCAACGACAGAATTATTTTCAACGGCGCTACGTACTTTCTGGAGAGCAACACGGTAGTGAAAACGCCGCGCATCGTGAATAAACAGAGCGTCCAGCTTGTGAGGTGGTACTGATGAGCAGCAAGTCAGCGGCTATGCTGGGAATGCAGCAGGCGATTATCAATTATATCAAAGCAAATCTGCCGCAAATCCCCAACAACGCAAGACACGGCGTCATAAAAGGCAACCGCGTAGTTATCGGCAATAAATCTTATCCATAGGACCCTGTTGTTGACTTATATTTTGGCGACGGCTCTGGCGTTTATTGTATTCTGCCTGATTCTGGCAATATAGCGGCAGTAGTAGGAGTAGATTAATGGCGTACTTCATGACAAAAATTAAAAGTATCGGCAATGGCACAGCGACAGATACTGGCGGCAGGATTTTAAAATTTATCGGAAATTTGCCTTGTGCGGCGGGCGATACCGTCTGGACGGACGGCAAAGTTATCTTTGGGAATATGACAAGGAAGGATACTTCTCTGCTTGATGATACGCCGAGCGGTATCCCCGTGGTTGCCGATAATATTTACGACACTACCCGCGGATACTTCAAGCGGAGTGGAATTTTCAAGAAAATGCAAATAGCCGAGGGTAACTGGGTCACCAATTCAAAGAAAATCTACGGGCACGGCGAAAATGATATTCTGGACGCGGAAATTTCAACAGACAACGGGCTTTTCGTTGCTGAATGGGCTGACGAAAATCGAAAGTATAAATTAGTCAATAACAAACTGACTTCCGACGGCGAGATTATCATCAGAAAAAACGAACAGGAATTTTCCCGCGTCAAACTAAGTTCGCTGGCGGCGTACGTTGAAAACATTGCAAAGCAGGAGATTGATGTTGTTCATTCCGATTTTCACTTGGACGGCGACGTAATGTCCACCAGTGCAGAAATGAAACTCTTTCACATCGAACCCGACGGAAAGTGGACGGCTATAGTGGATATCGTCTGCGAGGCGCGGCGTATGTTTAGCTGGGTTGATACCAGCCTCCAGTACCGAACGGACATTATCGCGTCTAAAGATGCGTGGATTCCGATACCGTCAGATTCAAGCTTTCGTGAAAATCTGGTTGCGAATCTTGCTGCCAGCATACGCGAAAGAGAAATACCCTATGGTTTCATGCTAAACGACGGCTAAACCCTTGAAGATTGCCTCGGCAGAATAAGCCTTTGCGCAGCTGTGCTTGATTTTTTCCATGAATACAGCCGACCTTGTATGATAGAGGTGGAATATCGCCGTTCGGGCGTAGTTGAAGGTCCCCAAATTATAGAAACTCCAAAAGAAGGCTATTCGCGCAGTAAAATTTCGCGGACGCTAAAATTTACGTCAGACAATCTGGACAATCCAGAAATACTCTTTGAAGATCATTACACCGGCTGCACTTCTCAAAGAATGTTTAGGGCGAGTGCGACAAACTCCAAAAGACCATTATCAAAGACCGAAGGCGTCCCCATCGTTGAAGTTGTACGCTCAGACCCTGTTATTGTTCAAGAGAAGGCGGAGACCTTCGTACTCTCTCATCTCGGAATAGGTTTAGTAGCTCATGAAGAGCACAAAGCCGACAGTGTTGCTTTTTACGATACACTTGAACAAATTACTTATCCTCCAAGTAAGTACCCATCTTATTACGCTTTGAGAGCAGACAAATTCACGTTTCCGCTACAGGACGGCTACTATCTGGAAGTGGGAGGCTACGCTCTGGGCGCGGGAGAAAAATACACCGTTTACGACGGCGAGAATAGTCAAATCTGTTATGACGATTCCGGCGTCAGTTACAATGTCATGCGTTCAATTTCAAACGGCAATAATTTCATGATAACGCCGTTAGGTCATGGAAAACCGCAAAGTTATCTACTGGGTCAGCGGAACGGCACTTTATATCGAGTTACCAATAACCAGTTTGAAAAGATTGGCACGGGCTTAAAAAATTGCCGTCTGCGCGAAATGAAGAATATCAGCAAAGCTAAAAGGTAGGAAGCCGCTGTAGCTACGGGGCTCCTTTTTTATTTGGAGGCGTATTACAATGGAAGAAGAATTGCTTTTTAAGCTTTTAGGAAGTATCGGCGTTCCGGCGGCGATTTGCTTTTACACACTTCACGGCGTCAAAAGGACGCTGGAAAAACAGACCGAGACACTCAAAGACCTTGCAGTTGCTATCAACAAACTGGCAAGCGAGGTTGATAAGAATAAATCTGAACAAGTTCACGAACTGGAAAAAGTCAAGGACGAAGTGAAAGAGCTTAAGTTCAAAATGGAGGCGTTACAACATGAAGGGCATTGACGTTAGCGAGTGGCAGGAAGATATTGACTGGCGCGCCGTCCGCAACACCGGTATAGAGTTCGCAATTTGCCGGAGCAGTTACGGCAAGAAACATTTCGACACAACATTTCAGCGACACGTCGAAGGCGCTCATCGCGCAGGACTGATTTGCGGCGCCTATCACTACAGCTACGCCTTGACGCCTGCCGACGCCGTAGCAGAGGCGCAATACTGCAAGTGGGTTATCGAGAATAGCGGCGTGTTACTGGAATTGCCGGTTTTCTTTGACATGGAGGACGACAACACAAAAGCTTATTATGACTTTGATTATTCTCGCAGGAACGTAACCGAGATTTGCCGCGCGTTCCTCAGCGAGATTAAACCGCTGAATGCAGGAGTTTACGCGTCTTTGTCATGGCTGGAAGATTTGATTGACTGGCGGAGCCTGAACTGTCCAATTTGGAACGCTCAGTACTACCGGCAGGATTTTTTTCAAGGCTACATGTGGCAATACACCGACCGGCTGATGATTGGTGGTCAGCAGTTCGACGGCAACATTCTGTATGACGAGAACGACAGACCGCAATAAAAAACCCCGCTCAGTTGCGGGGAGCTTTTTTCTATAAGCCATAAGTAGCCTACAAATCAAAAATACGCCTTGAAAAATTGGCACCAGATTATTAAATTTTGCTTAAGTTGAAAAATACAAAGTTCGATAAATAGGCGTAGGCAAAAACGCTTGCTGCAATCATAAAAATATTGAGGTCAGAAGTTGGGACAGGATTCGCGGAGGACAAGGAGCGTCGTGGGGGTCTGACCAAAAAGAAAGGTGATTTACTATGATGCGTTCCCTGTTTGCCGGCGTCTCAGGGCTTAAGGCTCATCAGACGCGCATGGACGTAATCGGCAACAATATTTCAAACATCAACACGATAGGTTTCAAATCCAGCCGCGTGACATTTTCCGACATGCTTTCGCAAACTACCTCCGGCGCCTCGGCACCAAGTACCAGCAGCGGCGGCGTCAATCCCAAACAGATTGGTCTCGGCGCGTCCGTAGCCAGCGTCGACCTGGTTTTCACCGACGGCTCTGCGCAGGCAACCGGCAAAAACACTGACATAACGCTTTCCGGCAACGGGCTTTTCGTTCTAAAGAAGGGCAACGATTCATTCTATTCCCGCGACGGCGCCTTTGAGTTCGATACCAACGGCAACTACGTCCTGCCAGGCAGCGGCTACTACGTGCAGGGCTGGAACGGCGTCAACGGCACGATTAACACCGACGGCGCCACGGAAAATATCGTCGTGCGTACCGGCAAGACAATGGAAGGCACGGCGACCACTGCCGTCGATTACAGCGGCAACCTTAACTCCGCCGCGCCAACAATTACCGGCATTTCCTACACAACCGGCGGCGGCTCCGCAGACCCCACCACTGTCACCACGTTCAAGACCATTGACAACATTTCCGTTATCGGCGCCTACAACTACACATATGACGACCGCGTTATGACTTCCGCTTCAATTACCGCCGAAAGGACTACGATCGACGAGGAAACTGGTCTCCCCGAAACTGTACCTCAGACTTTTACTGCCGGCGGCGAAGAAGACGCTGACGCCGCGGCTATTTTTGCTAACGGCGTAGTTCGCGCGAACAGCGGCACCCGCTCCAAATTTACAATCGAAGAGGGCGACAACGCCGGCGAGTGGACGATTAAAAATATCCGCTACACCGTCAGCCGCACGGTTACTACGCGCGAAGATGATACCGCCGTTACGCTTACTTTGTCGAACGGCAGGACTATTTCAGTTGCAGAATTTGAAGCCGGCGCCAGCTACACGATTGGCGACACGCTTTCAACGCTCACCGGCATTTATGACGCGGAAACCATGAGCGATTTTTCTACCGCAACCGTTACGAAAGTTACCGTGACCGACGCGGACGGAAATAACACGACTTACCCCACTACGATTAGTACCAGCGCTGGTTCAACCGTGAAGGTCGGCTACACCAACGGCTTGACTGAATCAATGTCCTCCGGCTCTTATTCAACAGGGCAGGATGTTTTCGATTCGGTAAACGTCGACGGCACCAACGTCATTGCCGCTACGCTGACGCTGAGCGACGGCACCACGCAGAAAGTTACCAGCGGCTACTACGAAAGAAACCACAGCGTTCCCATTTCGACGGTTATCACGGTTTACGACTCAATCGGCAATTCGCACGCAGTTTCCGTGCTTATCGACAAGGATAATTCCAGCACCGATGCAAATATGACTGGCGACGCGCTCAACCTTGCCAGAGTCGTGGACGAAGACGGCACGGTTATCAATTACACTTCGCTGACGCAGGATACCAACGCCGCCGGTCAGACGGTCTATAACTACGTACGGCTGGACGGCGAGAGCGGCACTGCTACCACCGATCAGGTTACCTGGGATAACCGCTGGAGAGTTTACGTGGCGCCTTCAGTAGGGCAGGCGGGCGCGTCCACTTCCTTTACGCAGGTTGAAGACGACAGCTCCATTACAAACATTTATCTGAACTCCGAGCTCGACGCCAGCGGCAATCCTTCCGGCGGCTCAATTTCCTACATGTACTTCAACGAGGACGGCTCGTACAATACCGCCGCGAATAATAATACTTCGCTTTATGCGGTCTATTCAAACGGCAACGGCGCCACGCCAACTTCCGCTAACGTCGGGTTCGCGGATACCACGCAGTATTCCGGCAGCACCACGGTTTATGGCACAACCGACGGCAATGCTTACGGCGTCCTGCAGAGCATTCAGATTGACAGCGCTGGCATTATTACCGGCAGCTACACCAACGGTCTCCTGCGCAATGAGGCTCAAATCGCTATCGCGCAGTTCGTCAACAATTCCGGCTTGACGAAGGTCGGCACCAGCCTTTATAAGCAGACCAGTAACTCCGGCGAGGCTAATGTTAAAACTGTCGAGGCATTCGGGCTCGAAATTACCCCCTCCGCCCTCGAAATGTCCAACGTCGAACTCGCCTCCGAACTCGCGGATATGATTATCACTCAGCGCGGCTTCCAGTCCAATTCCAAGATTATGACCGTAGCCGACGAAATGCTTGAGACCATTATCAACATGAAACGGTAAGCAATAATCCAATCCTGAAATAGAATTGTTTCGGCATTTCTTTTTGAAAAAAGAAACGCCTAGCAAAGAAAAACTGGGCCGCATAGGTCGCTTCCGGCGACCTGTGACGGCCCGCGCCCCATCCATGGGGCGCTTCTTTTTTTTGCTTGGAGCGATTTTTTTCATATCACGCCAACTTTTTTCAGGTAAATGTAAATTCCGGCGTCTTCATTCGTATCAGTCACGGCGCGCGCTATCGTTTTGATTTTTTCGGGCGCGTTGCCCATCGCCACGCTCTGCGGAATGTACTCCAGCATTTCAATATCGTTGTAATTATCGCCAAAAGCTATCGCCTCGTCGACGGTAAAGCCGTAGTGTTTAAGCAGAATCTCAATTCCCGTCGCCTTGGAAACACTTTTGTCCATTACTTCCAGCAAATGCTGCGCCGAGCGTACCACGTTCAGTTTCGGGAAAAGTTTCCCCAGTTCGCGTTCCATTTCTTCGCAGGTTGGCGGCTCGCACATAACCAGAATTTTATTCGGCAGCGTTCCTGCGCGAAGCAACGCGTCAAAGTCAGCAACTTCCGCCGTCGCCTGCGTTATGTCGATTTCGCGCTGAACCCGCCAGTCAATTTTGCGGACGTACCATTTCCTGCCCGTGTAGTAGTTTACAGCAATATCCTGCCAGCGATTCATTTCCGCCAGAATTTTCTCGGTATCGTCGGCGGGCATTTTTTTATCGTGCAGAACTTCCTCCGCCTCGGTGAGAACCAGCGCGCCGCTGTAGCTGATAACTGGAATGCGCGGCAAGCCAATTCCGTCGGTGATAGGGTAAAGCGCCTCCGGCATACGCGCGGAAACCAGTGCGAATTTCAAGCCCCGCGCGAGAATTTTTTTCGCCGCCATGGCGTGAAGTTCAGGAACGCTCTTATCGTCCGCAAGGAAAGTGCCGTCAATGTCAGAAAGAATAATTTTAGTTGCCATGAAAATACCTCCTTAGTGGTCGCTCTGCCAGATTTCGCCGGTTAAAACATTCATGCAGGAAATTCTGCCGTCGGGCAAAAAAGAGCCGGTATCCAGCAGCGTTATTCGATTGGGCAGGCGGACTGGCGTGTAAATGTCGCGCGTTTCGAGCCCCGTGATTCTGCCGAGGTACGGCGTGGGCGTATGCCCGCAGATAACTTCCGCGTCGCCGTAGTAGTTGTTGTAGAATTTTTCGCGAATCCAAAGCAGCGATTCGGGCGACTGATATTCCAGCGGCACGCCAGGTTCCAGCCCCGCGTGAACGAAAATGTATTCCTTGCCGTCGATAAACATCTGGTGGTAGAGCGGGCGTTCCTCGATAAACTGCAGCGCCTTTTCCAGAAACGACGGGTCATTTTTGCACCACGCCGCCATTTCGACATCAGTGCGGTTGCCGCCGTTCGGGAGCCAGACTGTTGAATTAAACGTCCGCTCGCGGTAATAAGCCAGCATCATCTGTTCATGATTGCCGCGCAGCGCCACGACGCTTGGGAACTCGCTCATTTTCATCGCCCACTGCAGGCAGTGCAAATTCTCGTTGCCTCGGTCTACATAATCGCCCAAAAGCACCAGAAAATCCTGTTCGGGGTCGAATGCAATTTTATTGAAGACGGACGACAGCCGGTCAAAACGCCCGTGAATATCGCCCAGCGCGAAAATTCGTCTGTATTGCATAAAAAATCACCTCAACTTTCGCAGTCAGTTTTGGTGATTATAACATATTCGCGCGGATTTTTGAACAAAATTAAAGTGCATGTCCGCCCGAGACTTTTATTACCTGCCCCGTGAGCATTCGCGCCTTCTCGCTCGCCAAAAACAGAATCGTTTCCGCAATATCTTCCGGCTGAATCAGTTTGCCCATTGGAATCAGCGGCAGGACTGCTTTTTCCAAATCAGAATCAATCCAGCCGGTTTGCGTCGGACCAGGCGCCACGCAGTTCACAGTAATTCCGTACTTCCCGACTTCCAGCGCAATGCTCCGAGTGAGCGCCTCCAGAGCGGCTTTGCTTGCGCCGTAAGCAATTTGCCCTGCGAAAATCTGCGCCGCGTCAGTAGAAATATTTATAATTCTGCCGTACTCGCCACGGTGCCGGATAAATTCCCGCGTCATCAAAACGCTCCCGCGAACGTTGACTGCAAACGTATCGTCAATCACGCCCTGCGTAATTTTTTCAATCGTATCAGCGCCGGTTTCATCGTCCGCCGCCGCATTGTTCACCAGAATTTCAACTTTGCCGTAGCGTTCCAGCACCGCCGAATAAATTTCACGCACCGAATTTTCGTCGGAAATGTCGCGCTCCAGAATCATGAAGTCAGCGTTCATTTCGCGCAGTTTATTTTCCACGGCAGCCGCATTTCCAGCATTCGCCGCGTAGTAGCGGTCTGTACCATTTCGCGCGGTATTATTTTTGTCGAACGGGCGGGGAATTTTTTTGTAGACCAACGCCAGCTTCGCGCCTTCGCGCGCAAATGCAAATGCCGTCGCCGCGCCAATTCCCTGCGGATTGTTTGCGCCAGTTATCAGCGCCACTCGGTTTTTAAGCATCGATTTTCCTCCGCACTAAAAAAATCGCCGCACTGCCGCGACGATTGAAAAAATGCTCATTGAGGGACTCGAACCCCCGACCCCTTCCATGTGACGGAAATGCTCTACCAACTGGGCTAAATGAGCGTTACAATAAAAAAAGTGGGGCTGACAGAACTCGAATCTGTGACCTCCTCGATGTCAACGAGGCACTCTAACCAACTGAGCTACAACCCCAGGTTCCCTGTCTGAAGTAACCCTTCAAACATTGCGCATTATAGCGCATTCGACCGGCGATGTCAAGAGAAATTTTTAAATTGTAATTTCCGCGCGATTGAATTATACTTACGGCGTTAAGGGGGGCTGTGTTTTGAACATTGTCGAAGTTGAGAAACTGAAGGCTGGAATGGTGCTTTCGCGGACGGTCGTCGACTCCAGATTTGTCGTGATTCTCTCGGAAAATACCGTCCTGAACGAAAAACATATAGCCGCGCTGAAAGCCGCGCAGGTTCCCGCCGTCCACATAAAGGACGAATACGAGCTCAGCAAACTTTTCCAGCAGGTCTCGTCCATAACGCGCAAGGATTCTGTGTTCAACAACAATTTTGAGCGCGTAGCCAAACTCGCCGCAAAAGTTTTCAACGAAATTAAAGAAGGCGGCGAAATTAAAACCGCCGTCGTTCTGCTGACTGCGCAGATTCTGCCGATGGTCGACAATCCCGCTTCGACGAATTATCTTTTCACGCTCAGCCACCGAAGTACCTCGCTCGCGCTCCACGGCGAACGCGTTGCAATTTTCGCCGGAATTATCGCCAAGTGGATGAATTTCAGCTGGGACGAAATCCGCGTGCTGATGATAGCCGCCTTCCTGCACGACGTTGGCAAGTTCAAATTCCCGCAGACTCTTTTGGCTAAGACCGAAGACGAACTCAGCGCGAAGGAAATGATGCTCCACAGGAGTCACCCGCAAATTGGCGCCGCCCTCCTTCGCAAACTTAAATTCACTGAGCCAATCCCGACAATCATCATGCAGCACCATGAACACGTGAACGGCTCCGGCTTCCCGCACCAAATCCACGGCGCGCAGATTCACCTTTTCGCCAAAATCATCGCAGTCGCTGACGCCTACGACAATCTGATTATCGAACGCCCTGGCTTCGTCAAGAAAACGCCCTTCGACGCCGTGAATTATCTCATGCGCAACCAGTACACGCGCTACGACCCTGCCATATGCGTGCCGTTTATCACGCACCTCAAGGACAGTCTCGTCGGCTCAACTGTAACTTTGAGCAACGGGCGCACCGGCAGAGTCATTTTCTACCCGAAAGATTTTTCCGCCATGCCAACCGTTGTGCTCGACGACGGCTCCCAGATTAACCTGAACTGCAGCGCGAATCTGTCAATCGTCGAATACCACACCAGCTAAAAGCTGCCGCCGTGCGTCACGTACAGGAAGAACAGCGGGAACAGCACCAGCAGGAAAATTGTCGTCGTCATTAAGAACGCGGCGATTGTGAAGTCCACGTTCAGCCGGTTTATCCGCGCCGCCAGCACCGAATTTATCGCCGAGGGCGCCGCCGCCGCAAGCAGCAGTATGTTTATCACTATTGGTTCGTCGAAAAAAACACGCGCCGGAAAATATGTCGCCAGCGGCAGTAAAATAAAATGCAGCGGCACTAAACTCAGCGCTTTACGGTACCACGGCTTTGCATTTTTGAAATTCATCAGATACCCGACTGGCAGCAGTGCGAACCACGCGCTCACGTGAATTAAACTTTGAAAAACCGCCCCCATCGCCTCTGGACGCGCTATGCCGCAAAAATTCAGCGCCAGTCCTGCTATCATTCCAACGACGCCCAGCTGGTTCCACGTCAGAAACATTTCCCGCGAAAATTTCACGTGCGCTTCCGCTGAAGTCAAATCCGCCTTCGTGCGGTAATATTTCGCCAGCGGCAGGCAGATTAAAATGAAAAGCATGTTCTGCAGCATCGATACCAGCTGTATCGCCGCAAAACCTATTTCGCCGTAGAGTATGAACGCGCACAAGCCGCCGATTGTTCCGATATTCGCCAGCATCGCGCTCATCATGTACGAGCCCTGGTCTAAAATGTCGCTGTAGTTTCGCAGGAAAAATATTTTCGCCAGCAGCGCCGGCACTATCGTCAGAAAAATTCCGAACGCCGGCAATATGAGAATACTCGGCGACAGCGGCATTATCCAGAAACTCAGCAGCGCGAGTATCGTCATGAAAAAAATTATATTGGCTTTGATTATCAGATTGTTCGCCGCGTCCGACAGCACGCCGCGCCGGTGCAGGAAATATCCCACCGCCAGCGGCAGAATCATATCCGTGAAGACGAAAATTAAGCGCAGTTCCATTGGCTCACCTCCGGCTGACGTAGGAAAAATAAGTCTGGCGCATTTCGGCTAAAGTTTTGGGCGCGCGCCACAGTTCGCCTATGGAATTTTCGCGCATGGCGGCGGCGAGGTGGTCGAATAAATCTGGGAAACTTTTGCCGAGGTCGACGATAAGATTTTTGATATTCTGGCGGTTGGTTTTGCCGTCGAGCGGGCAGGGCGACTTGACGATATTAAAATTTTTAGCGGCGAAGCTGGTGATTTGGTATTCGCGCAGGTAAACGAGCGGGCGAATCACAGTCAGATTGGAGCGGCTGAGATAAGTCGTCGGCGTGAAGGTGGTAAGCTGTCCGCTGGAAAGCAGGCTCATAAAAAAAGTTTCAACTGCGTCATCGAGGTGGTGCGCGTAGGCGACTTTGTTAGCGCTGGTTTGATTTGCGATACGGTTAATGGCGGCGCGGCGGAAATATGCGCAGGTGAAGCAGGGGCTTTTATCTGGGCGGGAATTTATGGCGCTGGCGATGTCGACTTCATGAATCTGGTACGGAATTTCGAGTTCGGCGCAGAAATTTTTAAGTGCGGCGGCATTGGCGGAAAAATTTTCGTCGAACAGCGGATTGATTGTGACGGCGCTCAGCGTAAATTTTTTCTGAATGCGGAGCCTGAGCGTGGCGAGGGCGTAAGCCAGAAGCTGGCTGTCCTTGCCGCCGGAAAGTCCGATTAGAATTTTATCGCCGTCCTGAATCATGTCAAATTCGACGACGGCGCGCATGAGCTTGCTGAAAATCGGCTTGGGCAGAATAAGTTGCAAATGAATCACTTCCTTGAAATTGTAATAACACCAGCAGCGCCCCATGGATGGGGCGCCGTCCGCGCCATTCGCTGGATGCGAATGCAGCGGACCGTCTTTCTTTGCCAGCGTTTCTTTCTCGCAGAAAGAAATGCTGAAATAAGAAATGCTGAAACAAGAAATGCTGAAACAAAAAATATGGTATAATAGCGTCAAAAAAATCTGGGAGGGCAAAATCGTTGGACATCGTGCCAATATTACTTCAGGTATTTCTGGTATTATTTTTAATAGGAATGAACGGATTTTTCGTAGCGGCGGAATTTTGCTGCGTGAAAATGCGCCCGTCGCGTCTGGAAACGCTGATACAGGAAGGCAACAAGCGCGCGGTTTACGCTAAAAAACTAACCGACGAACTGGACGAAGCTTTATCGGTGACGCAGCTTGGAATAACTCTGGCGTCGCTGGGACTGGGCTGGGTTGGCGAACCGTTTGTAGCGGAACTGATTCTGCCGGTAACGCAGTCATTCGGCTTAAGCGAAACGATAGGGCATACAATTTCCTTCGCGCTGGCGTTCACGATAATCACGGCACTGCACATAATCCTCGGCGAGCTGACGCCAAAATCGCTGGCAATTTCTCAGACCGAAAATATTCTGCTGACAATCGCGCTGCCAATGCTGATTTTCTGGAAAGTCATGTACCCATTCGTTATCGCGCTGAACGTGACGGCGCGATTTGTCTCAAAGCATTTGGGACTGGAAGCGACCGGCGAAGGCGAAGTTGCTCACAACCCCGAAGAAATTCGCCTGCTCATGGAAGAAAGTCACAAGCAGGGTCTGGTTGACGATACCGAGGTTGATTTTGTCGACAACGTGTTTGACTTTACCGAGCTGAGCGTCCGAGAAATTATGGTGCCGCGCACGGATATGGTCTGCCTGTACACGAACAAGACTTACGAAGAAAATCTGCAGATTATGCTTGATGAACAGATGACGCGCTACCCAATCTGCAACGAGGATAAAGACCATATCATTGGATTTTTGCACGTCAAGGATTTAATCACGTGGCGGCTCAAGGGGAACAAGCAGTTCAAGCCGAATCTTACGAAACTCGCGCGGAAAGTTTTCGTCGTGCCGGAAAGTATGGACGTTAGCGTTTTGTTGAAGATGATGCAGAAAAACCGCTCGCAGCTGGCGATTGTCGTGGACGAGTACGGCGGCACTTCGGGTATGGTTACGATTGAAGATATTGTCGAGGAACTTGTCGGCGATATTCAGGACGAGTTCGACGAGGAACGCCCCGAAGCTGAAAAGCGCGCCGAGAAAGTTTACTCTATCGATGCGAAAATGACGCTCGAAGACCTTGAAGATGAATTTGATATTAAAATTGACGATGAGGACGTTGATACCGTCGGCGGCTGGCTCACGGACAGAATCGGCGGCGAACCGCGCGTCGGGCAGACCGCGTCTTACAACGGGAATACCTTCTACGTCGAGGAAGTTGACGGCGTTCGCATTACGCGCATTCTGCTGCGGCTTGCTTAGTTTTTTATGTCACTTTCTTTCGGCGCGAAAGAAAGTAACCAAAGAAAGCATGCCCGCTTCGCTCGCATCCATGCGAGCTGGCGGGCGGGGGCGCCCGTCCGTGGGCGCCTCTCCAATTACGTACTTTCAACTAAACATAAGGAGCACTTATGAATTTTTTAAATTTTTTTCGCAACGACTTCAGCAAAATTATCGGTATCTATTTCGACGGCGATAAAATTTTCCTTGCATATCTGGCGGACGAAATCGAGTTTTCCGAATTTAGTTTTAACGGCACCGGCGACACATACCAGCTGGCTGAAAAAGTCGCCGCCATTTGCGCTAAGAATGACTGGAAAAATCCCAAAATCGCCCTTGCCCTGCGCGAAGGTACCGCCTCCACTTTCCAGACAGAATTTAAAAGCGTTCCCGCTAACGAAATCGAAGACGCCGTGAAAATTTGGGCAATAGCTCACGTCGGAAGGGAAGCCCGCTACAGTTCCATTAAGCTAGGCGACGAAATCTGGATGGAGGCTCTGCCGGAAACTATCGTCGAGGAATACGTTACCGCCTTTGAGAAAAATTCTCTGCAGCTTTGCGCGCTGACTGAAATTCCCGACAATCCCGAACGCCAGCTTACGCCCTTCAACCGCGCTGAATCTGCCGCTGAAATTGCCTTGAACGACGCGGCGCCAAATATCCTTGCCGGAAAAATCAGCCACTGGAACTTCAAACGAATCGCGCTGGCAGCAGCAGCGGTTTTTTTATTGGCAATTTCTTTAGCGTCGGCGAAACTCGCGCAGGAATATTACGCGGCGTCGAAAAATCTGGCGGCGGTGCAGGAAAATTTGGCGGAACTGGACGAACTGACGGCGTTCAAAGAAAATATCGACGCGGACGCAGCTGAAATGCGGCAGCTCAACGAACTCAGCGCCGCGCAAAATGTCACGGCGGAAAAGTTCAACGCGCTGGTTAGAATCGGCAGGCTCGCTGACGGTAAAGTCTGGCTGGATAAAATCAAAACGTCCGGCGGTACCCTTGAACTCGAAGGAGTTGCTGATACGCCGGACGCTGTGAAAAATTATTTGAGCCGCCTGAAATCCTTCGCGCAGAATGTCAAGCTTGAAAATTCCGCTGTGAATGACGGGCAGATTGATTTTTTAATCCGAATTACCTTTCAGAATTAGCCATATCCTTGAAGAAATCCTCGAAGATATTGCCGTTGGTAGTGGCGCGGCGGGCGGCAGAAGGCGGCGTCAGATTATGAGTTTCGCCGTTGCCGGTGTACGTGTAGGAATAATGGAACTCGCTGTAGTAGCCGATAGTTTCCATGAGCATACGTTCTTCGTCGCTGATTTTGATAATGCCGGCGGCGGAATCATCAAGAACGTCCTGTGCGTAGGCGCGCATAACCGGCGTGAGGTCGACGACGACGCTGGCGGTGGTGTTGTTTTTCTTATTGACTGTCCAGGTGCAGGTGAAGTCGGTCTGATTGAGCGCGGCGTTCAGGTGCTTGTAGAATCTTTCCTGCGTGGCAACTTCGTCTGAGGAGAGCCCGCTGAGCGTGCGGTAGCGTTTCTGCGCGAGGTACTGACCGTCGAGCGTGATATTGTAAATTTTCACGGTATCGGTGTCGCGGAAAATTTCCACGTCTTTAATGGCGTTCATGTTATCGGTGAGCGTGTTGAGGTCGGCGGATTTGAGCGCGTTAGCGATACCGACAGGAATGCCAGGCATAGCGAATTTGCTCCAGCGTCCGTTACGCTGCACGTAAAGCATCATTTCTTCGCCGTTCTGTTCGACGTAAAACGGCATGTTGCTGTTGGAAGTTACGTTCGTCGCGGGGTTGGTGTATTCCCAGTTGATATTGCCGCTCTGTCTCATCGAGGCATCGCGCAGAATTTGCCCGTAGGAATCAATGTCGACGTGGAAGGACGTGCCGAAAAAGACAATGCTCTGGTGGAAAATGTTGTTGTTGTAGGGAATGGAAAGGTAGGTATTTCTGAAGTCCCAGCCGGCATTGGTGTTCGGGAATGCGAGCGCATCGCCGCCGCCGAAAAGCAGGGTTCCGCCTGCTACAGCTGCCACGAGAACTTTTTTAAGTTTTTTGCTGATAAAATTCATTTCAGTACCCCCAAAAAATTTTTACATTGGATTATATCACAGGGCGTGGAAAAAATCAATCGTTGCGAATAAAATCCTGAATGGTAAGCTTGCGTTTAGGAACCGGCGCATTGGCAACGCCGTCTTTGAGCGAAAGATTTGTATTGGAAAGGGCGGTGATGCCTCGGAATTTGGCGGGAATTTCGACGCTGTTATCCGAAGAAATAATCGTGCCGTCGGGCGACTTTAAAATGACTTCGAGGGTATCGCCGTTGGTCATTGGCGAAGCAAAATCGGCGGGCGTGCCGTTGACTTTAATTTCAAAGCCCATGCGGCTTTTAGGGTCGGGCGGCTTGAAGTCCACTGCCAGGAGCGCGTCGCTGACGGTGACAGATTTTCGCGCGGTTTTGTCGTAGGTGATAACTGCGTCATCGTTCACAAAAGTGTTGAGCGTGGCGGGGCGCTCGTTTATGGTCAGTTCAATGTTGGTCGTCGCGGGAATTTCAAATTCGCTGCCACCGTAGAAAATTTTGACTGCGGAACCGAGACCGACGATATTTTTCAGAATGTCGGAGATTTTTGGCGTGTCGTTGGCGTAGTACTCAATCTGGTCGCCGTCGCGAATCTGCTGGGAAATGTTGACTTCGGAATCGTTGACGAGAATTTTTGGCGTGCAGGTGTAGCGCGAATCGCGTCCGTTGAGGCTGTAGCGGATTTTCCTGCCGCTGGGAGAAAGACCGGCGCGGCGCAGAATATCGCCGAGCGTTTTAATTTCGGTAACTTTAATATCGTCGCCGTCCTGCAGAAGTCTTTCGGGCGGACTAATTTCGCCGTTGACGGTAATTTCCGCGCTGACGGTTTGCGGTTTGCCGTTCAGAAAAATATTCATGCGCGGAAGATTCTTCACGGCGTCTTCAATTTTGACAGCCGGAGCTTCGCCGTCGGTTCCCTGCTCAATTTTAATGTGGCAGCCGTTTTTAATCGGCGTTTCGAGCGTGGCGGGCTTGCCGTTAGCCGTCAGCTTAGCGATAGTTCCCATGCTGCCCGGGAAAAATTTCCTTTCGCCGTCGATAGTAATCATGAGACCGAGCCCGGGCTTGCCGTTGAACTTTCGCAGCTGAACACCGGCGTTCAAAAGCGCATCGCCGACGTTGAGTTCCTGAAAATGGAACAGCGCGTATTCCACGTCGTTGATGTAGACGTTGAGGAAATGGAGCGTGTTAATCGTGGCGATTTTGAGAATACCGAGCGGCGTAACGGCGTCTGGCGCGCAGAGTTCGCGCGGCAGATTGGTAATGCCTTCGACGTTGTAGGGGCGGCGAATACCGACGCGGCTTTCCTGCATACCGATGGCAGCGGCGATATTTTTCTGCAGGTTTGGCGTAAGGGAGCCGCCGCCGACGAGCATGACAGCCTGAGGAATGTCTCCGCCGTTGAGTTCGAGGATAGTGCGGGAAATTTCGTTCGCGAGGTTGGCGGTGGTTTCTGCGAAAGCGCTGATAATTTCTTCCGCCGACAAATCGTGTTCGCTGCCGAGAATGTCAGTGAACTGCGCATTTTCGCCGCGCGTCGCCTTGAGCTTAATTTCTTCCGCGACGTTGAAGTCGAGCAGGAATTTCTGCGAAAGGGTTTCAGTAATTTCGTCGCCGGCGATTGGCACCATTCCATAAGCGATAACCGAGCCGTTTTTAGTTATCGCAATATCCGAAGTACCGGCGCCGATGTCAACCAGAACTAAATTCAGATGGCGCATTGTCAGCGGAATCAGCACGTTGATAGCGGCGATAGGTTCCAGAGTCAGCGCGTGCATTTCAAGATTGGCGTAGCTCAGCGCGATTTGCATTGAGTCGATAACCTGACGCGGCAGGAAAGTTGCAATGACTTTAGCTTTGGCGATTTTGCCGCGCTGCCCGATAAGACTTTTGAGGCGAATGCCGTCGAGTTCGTAGCTTATGACGCTGAAGCCGACGCAGTAGTAATTGGCTTGTTCGGGAACGGTTTTGGAGCGGGCAATTTGAGCCTGCGCGAGCTGGACGCCGGTGAAGTCAAGATTTTTCTGCTGGTCTTCGGTAATGGCGCCGCGAATTTCCATTTCGGCGGTTGCGGTCATTGTATAGAGGGCGCGACCGGCGGCGGCAACTGCGACGCTTTTGAGTTCGCCGACTTCTTCGGCAAGAGCATCGCGGACAATTTCGATAACGGCGGCAACCTGCGGCACGTCGTGAATTTGTCCGTCGAGCATGGCGCGGGTTTTATGTTCTTCGCGGCTGGTAGCGATAACCGCCAGAGTGCCGTCGGGTTCCTTCTCGGCGACGATACCGATGACGCTGCGGGTGCCGATGTCAAGCGCAAAAATTTTTTCCCGCCCGTCGTTTTTGTAGTTGGGCTTACCGGTGGCGGCAGGCACGGGACTATTTTTCTTAGCGGCGGTGCGTTTGGATTTATCGGCGACGGCTTTTTTTGCAGCCATATAATTTCCACCTCGCATTTAAAGGTTATTCGTTTTATTTCGCGAATTATTCAAAATAACCTTTAAGCTTCCGGCGAATTTGACAAAGGCGGTGCATATATGAAAGGCAGCAGGGAAGTTATCACCGGCGGGGATTTCAAGCGCATGGTTTCTGGCGCGTACAGCGAATTTCTGCTGGAGTACGAGAAAATAAATTCACAGAGCGGCGCAGGGACGTTGCCAGGCACGCACATTTTGCGGACGATGGGCGCCGCTGTTATGCCGCTGGCTGACGCTAAAGATACCGGCATTGGCGGTTTGAGTCGGCGCGTGGCTACTGGCGCGGTTTTTGGCGCGCGCGGAAGTGCCGGTGTTGTTCTTTCGCAGATGTTTCGCGGAATTGCAGTTGGTTTGGGCGGCAAGTACGAGGCGACCGGCTCAGAATTTGGCAAGGCGTTTCAGTACGGGATTTTGTACGCTCAGCGCTCCATTCCTGACGAGCCGGAAAATCCGTTTATCGTAGTTGCGAAGGCAGTAGCGAAGGGCGCCTATCGCGCAGTGCGTGACGGTATGCCTATCGCGGAAATTCTGGCTAAGGCGACAGAGTCCGGCGAAAAAATTGTCGCTGAATCTGGGCAGAATAACGCCGGCGCCAGTATCATGATTAGTTTCCTGAAGGGCTGCCAGCACGGTCTTGACGGGAATTTTGTTTCACCAGCGGTAAGTCTGTCGCTGGGGCTCGGTATCCATAAAAATATGCCCGACCCGCGCAATGACGAAGTTCGTCCCTACTGCGTGCGGCTGCGTCTTAAGAGTACTGCTGCGGATATTTCCGAACTCGAACGCCAGATGCAGGATTTCAGCAGTTTCGCTATCGTCGAACGAATGAGCGGCGGCGTCGACGTTCACATTCACACTGACCGCGTTGGCAAGGCGATTGACCAGGCGCTCGGCTGGGGCGCCATTCGCGAAGTTAAAATTACGAACATGAGCGAAAGTCACGTTCTGCCGCCCGCTAACGATGCACTTTTGAAAGTCGCCGCGCTTGCTGTTGCGAAAGATGTTGCTGAGGCTGAGAAGTTGCAGGAAGCCGGCGCAGCTATTTTAGTTTCCGGCAGTGAAGAATCCTGCCCGTCAGTCGCTGAAATTGTCGGCGCGGCACACTCGGATTTGGCGGCGAGCTACGTTTTGGTTTCGTCCAGCGCGGATTATCGCTTAGTTTTCCGGCAGGCGAAAAAACTTCTCGGCGCCCGCGTTGAACTCGTGCTTACCAATTCTTTTGACGAGGCGCTTGCTGCATTAAAAAAATTCTCCGCCGACCTTTCCGCCGTGGAAAATGCGGCGCTTATGAGTGTTTAGTATCTACGTTCAGTATCTACGTTTGTCTTCTACTTTCTTTTGGCGCAAAAGAAAGTAGCAAAGAAAACATGCCCGCTTCGCTCGCATCCATGCGAGCTGGCGGGCGGGGCGCGCCGTCCATGGCGCGCTTCTTTTTCGTGATTTTGTGCAACACGTTTTAACGGGTGATTCGCTTGAAAAAAAATATTCTCGACATGTTGCGTGCCGCCGGCAGAAATTTCACTTCCGGCGAGGCGATTGCCGAAAAGCTCAACGTTTCGCGCGCCGCCGTCTGGAAGCACATTCGCGCGCTCCGCAACAACGGCTATGAGATTCAGAGCAGCGAGCGGCTCGGCTACAGGCTCAACAGCACGCCCGATTTGCTCCTGCCCGAAATTATTCAGCACGGACTCAGCGCGAAAATTATTGGTGGCGCATTTGTTCATAAAGATTCTGTCGACTCAACTAACAGGCTCGCTAAAAAGCTGGCGCAAAACGGCGCGGCTGACGGTACGGTTGTCGTGGCGGAAGAACAGACCGGCGGCAGGGGCAGGCTTGAGCGGAATTTTTTCTCGCCGCGCGAAAAAGGTATATGGTTTTCGCTGATACTGCGCCCGAAATGTCTGCCAAAGGACGCGCCGAAATTTACATTGCTGGCGGCGGTTGCTGTCGCTAAGGCGATGGAGCGATTCAGCCTGCGCGCGGGAATTAAATGGCCGAACGATATTCTCTACGACGGCAGGAAACTCGTCGGCATTCTCACCGAGCTTAGCGCCGAAGTCAGCCGCGTAAATTATATCGTCGTCGGCGTCGGCATTAATGTCAACATTGCGCGCAAGGAATTTCCGGCGGAACTTCAAAAAATTGCGGCGTCGCTTTCCGAGGTGAACGGCAACAAAAATTTGCCCCGCGCAGATTTTTTCCGCGCAGTACTCGAAGAATTTGACACGCTCTACGCGGCGAATGACTTCAGCGAAATTTTCAGGCTGTGGCGCGAATTTAACGTCACGCTGGGCAAAAATATCCGCGTCATTTCGGCGGAGACCGGCGATACTTTCAATGGCGTTGCGCTGGACATTGATGCGGATGGCGCGCTGATTGTCGACGTGGGCGGCGAGCGGCGGACGGTTTACGCCGGCGACGTTTCGATTCGCGCAAACTAAAAAACTGGGCAGTCAACTTGCGGCTGTCCAATTTTTATTTCAGCTGATTTTGCCGTCGCGAATGAGTTCACGCGCCGCCTTGCCGGTAAGATGTTCAATTTCGAGAATCATAATTTCCACGGCGTTGACGCGGGCAATTTCTTTTTCGCGCAGATTTTTATCGACGTTCGGCGAATATTTGTCGGCTAAAAGTTCGAGCGCGTGGATTTTTTCAGCGGTATCGCTGGCGATTCTGATTCTGCCGAAAGCGATTGCGCTGACGAAGTAGCTGGTAAATTCTTCGGCAACAACTTCGTGCTGAGTCACGACGCAGAACGAAACTTTCTCGTTGCGCGCAGCGGCGTCGAGCTTGTGACCGGTCTTGGCGCTGTGGAAATAAATTTTGCCGTCGTCGAGGGCGTAATTCAGCGGCACGGCGTAGCTGTAACCGTCGTCGCCAGCCAGCGCCAGTACGCCGTAAATTCCTTCGCGCAGGATTTTTTCAGCGGTTTCAGTTTTGAGCTCGCATTTGACGCGGCGCATTTTTCTGAACACAAAATCACCTGCCTGCCGTAATTCCGTCCTTGATGTATTCGGCGAGATGCGCCGTTTCCTTATCGGCGGTTTCGATTTTCAAAAGTTCACGGCGGCATTCGTGGAGTCCCTGTATCGCCGAGTCGATTTTCTTCAGCGTAACCGGCTCCTCGTCTTCGACAAATTTTTTCAGCGAGAGTTTAAAGCTGCTGGAAATTTTTTCTCGGAGCTTATCGCGCTTGTGGTTGCGTTTCTGAATTTCCGACGCCAGGCTCAAAATTTCCTCCATCGTATGCACAGCCGCCATGCAGTCGTACTTGAGCTGCGGCGTCAGCGGCACGAATTTCCCGTCGATTGCGAAGCCGCCCTTGTCCAAAATTTCTTTGAATCTGTCTATCGTTGCCATTATTTTCCCTCGTGCAATTAAATTTTTTCGTATTATAAAACACCGCCGCGCGAATTTCAAGAAAAAGTTTGCTGTTGACGCGCTGTGGTATAATTTCTAAATAAGCTGAATCAGTTTCAGCGAAGATTTATAAACTCACGGGGGAAAAATTATCATGGAAAAAATTATCACGAAAGACGGCAGTATCGCGGAAGTCGAAGGCGCGGAGGCTTTGTACTCTTTGCGCCATACCGCGTCACATATTCTCGCGCAGGCGATTAAACACCTTTACGGCGGCGCCGACGGCAAAAATGTTCAGCTGGCGATTGGTCCGGCGATTGATACCGGCTTTTACTACGATATTGACATGGAGCGCAAGCTCACCGACGAAGATTTGGCTGACATCGAAGCCGAAATGAAAAATATCGTCAAGCAGAATCTCAAGCTCGAACGCAGTGTTGTAAGCCGTGCCGACGCGCTGAAAAAATTTGGCGACCTCGGCGAAAATTACAAAGTTGAACTCATTACCGCGCTGCCCGAAGACGCCGAAATTTCTCTGTTCACGCAGGGCGATTTTACTGACCTTTGCGCGGGTCCTCACGTGCTCTTTACCGGCAAAGTCAAAGCGTTCAAGCTCATGTCGATTGCTGGCGCTTACTGGCGCGGCGACGAGCATAACAAAATGCTCCAGCGGATTTACGGCACGGCGTTTTATTCCAAAGACGAGCTCAAGGAATATCTGCACATGCTGGAAGAGGCGGCGCGGCGCGACCACCGCAAGCTCGGCAAAGAGCTGGATATTTTCAGCCTGCACGACGAAGGTCCAGGATTCCCGTTTTTCCACCCCAACGGCATGGTCATTCAGAACGAGCTGCTGAATTACTGGCGCGAAGTACACCGCCGCTATGGCTACAGCGAAATTAAGACGCCGGTGATTCTGAACCGCAAGCTCTGGGAAACTTCTGGTCACTGGGATCACTACAAGGAGAACATGTACTTCACGAAAATTGACGAGGAAGATTACGCCGTCAAGCCGATGAACTGCCCTGGCGCGATTCTGGTTTACAATACGCACCCGCACAGCTACCGCGAACTGCCGCTTAGAACGGCTGAACTCGGTCTCGTTCACCGCCACGAACTTAGCGGCGCGCTCCACGGCTTGTTCAGAGTTCGCAACTTCACGCAGGACGACGCGCATATTTTCATGACGCCGGAGCAGATTGAGCCGGAAATTCAAAAGACGATTGACCTTTTCGATGAAGTTTACAAAACTTTCGGCTTGACGTACAAGGCGGAACTTTCCACGCGCCCCGAAAATTCCATGGGCAGCGACGAAGTCTGGGAAAAGGCAACTTCGGCGCTCCAGAAAGCGCTTGAACATCGCGGTCTGGATTTTGTCATTAACGAAGGCGACGGCGCGTTCTACGGTCCGAAAATTGATTTCCACCTGCGCGATTCGATTGGACGTACGTGGCAGTGCGGCACCATTCAGCTGGATATGATGCTGCCGGAAAAATTCGACATGACGTACACCGGCGAGGACGGCGAAAAGCACCGCCCGATTATGGTGCACCGCGTCGTTTACGGCTCAATCGAGCGTTTCATTGGAATTTTAATTGAGAATTTCGCTGGCGCGTTCCCTGTCTGGTTTGCGCCGCTCCAGATTAAAATTCTGCCAATCACTGACAATCATAACGAGTATGCGCACAAGCTCTGCCAGAAATTCTTCGACCTGGGTTTCCGCGCGGAAGTCGACGACCGCAGCGAGAAGACCGGCAAGAAAATTCGCGACGCGCAGGTTAAGAAAATCCCCTACGCCATTGTTATCGGCGATAAGGAAATGGAAACCGGCGTCCTGCCAATCCGCAAGTACGGCAGCAAGGACAGCGTTGATATGAGCGTCGAGGATTTTGTCGCCTACGTCCAGCAGAAAATTGCCAGCCGCGATTTGGAATATTGACTGTTATTTTCGCAACTGAAAAAACTCCCACGGCTAAACGTGCCGCGCGGAGTTTTATTTTTTGGAGATGATCTGAATGATAATTTTAGCGTCGAAGTCGCCGCGCCGCGAGGAACTGCTGAAAAAACTCTGCGCCGAGTTTAAAATCGTTGGCTGTGACGCCGCCGAGCTTGAAACTTCGAGCAACCCGCGCGAACTGGCAATAAAAAACGCGCGGCTCAAAGCTGAAACCGTCGCGCAGAATTTTCCTGACGATACCGTAATTGGCGCCGATACCATCGTAGTTTTGAACGGCGAGATTTTCGGCAAGCCGCACGGCGAAACTGGCGCCTTTGAAATGCTCCGCACTTTGTCCGGCAAAAAGCACGAAGTTATTACCGGTCTGGCGATTGTCACCGGCGGCAAAACTTTCACGGCGGCGGAAGTCACGGAAGTTTTTTTCGGCGAAATGACTGACGCGGAAATTTGGGAGTACGTTAAAACCGGCGAGCCGCTCGATAAATCCGGCAGTTACGCGCTGCAGGGCGGTGCCGCCAAATTCATCGAGAAAATTAATGGAGATTGGTCGAACGTCGTTGGCTTGCCGCTGTTCAGACTGCGAATGCTGGCAAAATCCGCCGGAATAAATTTCTAATCCCCCCCTTATGCTTGTCAACAGTGCAAATTCAGCCTGCCTTGAAATTGTAAACCGGCTTCATGACTTCGATAATATCCACGGCGTCGCCGATAACGTCAAGAATATCGTCAAGGGACTTGTACGCCTGCGGCGATTCGTCAAGAGTGGCTTCGTTGACGGACGTGGAATAAATTCCCTCCATAGACTGCTGGTAGTCGCTCATGCTCAGCCTTTCCTTAGCGGCACTGCGGCTCATAATTCTGCCTGCGCCGTGCGGAGCGGAAAAATTCCAGTCAGCATTGCCCCTGCCAACCGCCAGAACGCTGCCGTCGCGCATGTTTATCGGTATCAGAACTTTCTCGCCGGAATGCGCGGCAATGGCGCCCTTGCGCAGAATCATTTCGTCGGTGTTAATGTAGTTGTGGACTGTGTGGAAACTTTCGACGGCGCTGATACCCGTCCGCTTGAGCAGAATTTCAGCCATGCGCTCACGGTTAAGCCGCGCGAAGTGCTGGCAAATTTCCACGTCGTGCAGGTACTGCGCCAGATACTTTCCGTACACAAAGCACAAATCGTGCGGCGTCTCCGAATGCTGCTGCCGGAAATTCCTGTGCAATTCCTTAATCGCCTCCTGAATTTCACTGCGCCGCCCCGCCGCCTTGTACTCGCTGATAATTTTTTCCTGCGCCTTGAACATCTCCTCCTTGCCAATCGCCAAATCCACCGCCAGCTTCTGATAAATTTCCGCAACCTGCTTACCCAAATTTCGGCTGCCGCTGTGAATCACCAGATAAAAAGTGCCGTCGCGCGCGCGGTCAATCTCTATGAAGTGGTTGCCGCCGCCCAGCGTGCCAATGCTCCGCTCAATGCGCCGCGTATCCTTCAAGCTCCTGTAGCAAAACAAATCCTGCAGCTCATATCTTTCGCCGCGGCTCTCCCAGACATTTTTGCCGGAAGGAATTTTATGCGCCGCCTCGTCGAACCGCTCAAAGTCAATCGCCGCCGCGTCCAGCTTAACCGTGAACATTCCGCAGCCAATATCGACGCCGACGACGTTCGGAACCGCCTTATCGCTGACGGTCATCGTCGTGCCAATCGTACAGCCCGCACCCGCGTGTACGTCCGGCATAATCCGAATCTTACTGCCGCGCGTAAATTCGTAGTCGCACATACGCCGAATCTGTTCGCGCGCCTCGTCCTCCATTTCCTTCGCGAACGAAATCGCCGTGTTCACTTTCCCGATAATTTCTTCCACTGAAAATCCCTCCAAAAAATTTTTCGCTGAAATTATACCAGAAAAAGTTGCAATTTTCCGCGCGTTCAAATAAAATATTTTGACTCAAAATGACTTGAAAGGAAGCGGAAATGTTTTGCGAATAAGGAAGAAACCAAATGTCGGCGAGAAGCTCAAGGATTTTGCCGCGTTCGTGTCGACGGAAAAAATCGGCGCAGAAAAAGCCGGTCACTGGAGCGAAATTTTTGGCAGCGAAAATCCTCTGCACGTCGAATTGGGATTTGGCAAGGGCGACTTCATCGCGCAGATTGCCGAAAAAAATCCGCAGATAAATTTTCTCGGACTTGAAATTGAACCGACCGTCGTACTTGCCGCCGCGCGGAAAATCTTTGAAAAAAATCTGCCCAATGTCCGGCTGGCAGTTTTCAACATAAACAGCGTCGCTGAAATTTTCGCCGAGGGTGAAGTCGACCGCCTGTACATAAATTTCTGCGACCCCTGGCCGAAAAAGCGCCACGCTAAGCGCCGTCTGACTTACATAACCTTCCTCGAAATGTACAAAAAAATTCTGGCACCCGCTGCTGAAATTCACTTTAAAACCGACAACCGCGGGCTGTTCGATTTTTCGCTGGAACAGTTTGAACTGGCGGGCTTGAAAGTTTCGGACGTTACCAACGACCTGCACGCCGCCGAGCCGCCGGAAAATATCCGCACGGAATACGAAAACAGATTTTCGGCGATGGGCGTTCCTATTAATCGCTGCGTAGTCAGGCGGTGAGAAATTTTGGCTGAGAGAAATTCAACGCCCGTCGAAATTATTGAGCCGGAACGCCGAAGGTTCTGGAATAACGAAATGGAAGCGATTATCGGGATTATGGTCGTGCTGCTGATTCTCGGCACGATTAACGTTTTCAGTTCGAGTTTCGTAAAAGCGGAAATGGATTCCGGCACGCCGTATTATTATCTTTTTCACCACGGGATTAACATTGCCGTCGGGCTGGTCGCGTTCATAATTTGTTTCCGCTGTGACTACCACATCTGGCGGCGGTACATGCCCTTCATTCTGGCTTTCACGATAATAGCGCTGGTACTGGTTTTGCTGATAGGTATTGAGAAGAACGGCGCGAAACGCTGGCTGGCGATTGGCGGAGCCGGTTTTCAGCCAGCGGAAATTGCGAAGCTGGTAGCAATTATGATAGCGGCGGCGTACCTGGCGCGGCAGGTGCGACACAACCTCGAAATAGAAATTTTCACGGTGCAGATGGGCGTAATTGCGGTGATGTTCGCACTGACGGAAATAGAGCCGGACATGGGGACGGCGTGCATAATTCTGGGCGTGCCGCTAATCATGCTAATCGTGGCGGGTCTGGAGCGGCAAAAAGTTTACCTGATGCTCGGTGCGGCGCTGATTGGCGCAGTCGCGATGATTTTACGAAATCCGTACCGGCTGGATCGCTTGAAAGTCGTGTTTGACCCGTGGTCGGACGCGCAAAATGTCGGCTATCAGACGGTGCAAAGTTTGTCGGCGATAGGCTCCGGCGAAATGACGGGCATGGGCTTAGGCGTCGGCGTGTCGAAGTACGATTACCTGCCGGAAGCGCACACGGATTTTGCATTCGCGATTTTCTGTCAGGAAAATGGATTCCTGGGCGCGATTTTCGTATTCATGCTTTTCGCGGCGCTGGCGATTTACGCAACGAGAATTGCGGCGAAGGCGCGCGACGAGTACGGGCAAATGCTGTCAATGGGCATTATGATTTTAATCGTCGGGCAGGCGATTGGAAATTTGCTTATGGTCGGCGGAATGTTCCCCGTCGTAGGAATACCGCTGCCGTTCATAAGCTACGGCGGGACTTCTCTAATCGTGACAATGGCGTCGATGGGGATTCTGGCGAATATCGGGCGGCAAAATTAAGGCGGCAGATTCATGGTCAAGGAAACTTACGACGTAACGGGAATGAGCTGCAGTGCGTGTTCAGCGCGGGTGGAAAAGGCTGTGGCGAAACTCGTCGGCGAGGAAAATGTCAGCGTCAACCTGCTCACGAACAGCATGCAGGTTAAGCACAGCGAGAATATTTCTGCCGGAAAAATTATCGACGCAGTTATTAATGCGGGCTACGGCGCCAGTCTGAAAAATTCCGCCGCTCCAGTACAGAAAAAATCTGCGCGGACAATCGACGTTGAAATTTCTGAAATGCGGACGCGGCTGCTTTGGTCGATAGCATTTCTAATCCCGACGGTTTTAATTTCGATGCACGTGGTCGGCGCGGAAATTTTTGCCGGACGGGAAAACGCGGTAACTTTCGCCTTCGCGCAGTTCCTGCTGATTCTGCCGATAATGTACCTCAACCGGAAATATTACGTGAACGGCTTCAGGAATTTATTCCGCGGCGCGCCGAACATGGATTCGCTGGTTGGAATGGGTTCGATGGCAGCGGCGGCTTTTGGAGCATTCGCGCTGTTTCGGATTGGCTACGGCTTAGGGCACGGCGATTGGGCGCTGGTTGACGAGTACCGCCAGAATCTGTATTTCGAGTCCGCCGGAATGATTGTCACGCTGATAACCGTCGGAAAATATTTCGAGGCGCGGGCTAAGGGCAGTACCACGCGCGCCGTCGAGGCTCTGATAAATCTTGCGCCGAAAACCGCGAACGTCCTGCGCGACGGCGTTGAAAAAAATATTCCCGTGGAAGAATTAATTGTCGGCGATGAAATTCTGGTAAGACCTGGCGAAAGTTTTGCGGCGGACGGCGTGGTTATCGAAGGCGAATCGAGCGTTGACGAATCGGCGCTGACCGGCGAAAGTCTGCCTGTTGAAAAAGTTACCGGCAGCAGGGTTACCGGCGGCACGATTAACGGCGGCGGGTTCATAAAATTTCGCGCGGAGAAAGTTGGCGGCGACACGGCTATCAGCAAAATCATCGCACTGGTTGAGGAAGCGAGCTCAAGCAAGGCGCCTGTCGCTAAGACTGCGGATAAAATCGCCGGCATTTTCGTACCCGCCGTGATTTGTATTGCAACCGCCGCTGGAATTTTCTGGCTGCAGAGCGGCGCCAGCGTCGAGTTCGCATTTTCAATCGCCGTTTCGATTCTGGTTATCAGCTGTCCCTGCGCGCTCGGTCTGGCTACGCCCGTTGCGATTATGGTCGGCACCGGCAAGGGCGCGGAGAATGGCATTCTGATTAAATCCGGCGAGGCGCTTGAAACTGCGCAGGGAATTGATACGGTCGTTGTCGACAAAACCGGCACGCTGACCGTTGGAAAACCTTTCGTCACGGATATTCTGACTTTCGACGTGGACGCGGCGGAGCTTTTGAAAATTGCCGCTGGTCTTGAGCTTAAGAGCGAACACCCGCTGGCTAAAGCCGTTGTTCAATGCGCCGCCGACAGAAATATTCAGCCGAGCGCTGTGGAAAATTTTCGCGCAGTATTCGGGCGCGGCGTTCAGGCGCAAATTGGCGGCAGGAATTATTTCGCAGGTAACGAAAAATTTCTGGCGGAGACTGGATTTAATCTTGACAGCATTCGCGCGACAGTTTCTGAGCTTGCCAGCGCCGGTAAGACGCCAATAATTTTTGCCGACGAGAAAAAGCTGCTGGGGATTATCGCCGCCGCCGACGTTGAAAAGGAAACTTCAGCTGCCGCCGTTGCCGCGTTCAAAAATCTGGGCGTCGAAGTTGTCATGCTCACTGGCGACAATAAAAATACTGCGCGGGCGCTGGCGGATAAGGTCGGGATTAAAAAATTCGTGGCGGAAGTTCTGCCGGAAGATAAGGCAGAAGAAGTTGCCAAACTCCAGCGCGAAGGTAAAAAAGTTGCGATGATTGGCGACGGGATTAATGACGCTCCGGCGCTTGCTAAGGCGGATTTGGGAATGGCGATAGGCGCTGGGACGGACGTAGCGATTGAAAGCGCGGACGCGGTTTTAGTGCGGAACGATTTGCTTGACGCCGTGAGCGCGATAAGGCTGAGCCGCGCAGTGCTGAAAAATATCAGGCAGAATTTATTCTGGGCATTTTTCTACAACGTCGTCTGCATACCGCTGGCGGCGGGCGTATTCTACCCCGCGTTCGGCTTGAAACTTTCGCCAATGATTGGCGCCGCGGCTATGAGTATGTCGAGCGTTTGCGTTGTACTGAACGCGCTGCGGCTGAAATTTTTCAAGGTAACTCGCGCTGAAGGTTCCGCCGCTGAAAATCCTGTCGCGCAGGTTCAAATTCAAAATCTCAAAATTGTTCAGGCTGAGGAGGAAAATAAAATGACTACCACACTGAAAATCGAAGGAATGATGTGCCAGAATTGCGTCAAGCACGTGCGCAAAGCGCTGGAAAAAATGGACGGCGTGACGGGCGTCGACGTGAGTCTGGAAAATAAAAGCGCTGAAGTTACTGCCACGCGCGAAATTTCCATGGACGAATTTGCCAGCGTTATCGACGACGCCGGCTATGAACTCGTCCGCTGAAACTGTCAAAATTTGCGTGCTTTTAGACTTGATTTTCCTGCAAGATTAGTGTACTATCAACTCTACTAATGTTACAGTGGTCAGGAGGATATTTTTGCAGGACAATAACCTTATCAAAAAAAATCGGAAGCACGTTGAGAAGCCGCAAAATGCCTCCGATGCGATTGCCGTGCCGGATGACGCGATTGCAAAGCTCTTTGCGGTCAATGATATTTTACTGTATGAAAATATTTTAATTACCGACATTAGTTTTAATGTTCGCGTCCAGAATTGTTTTAGAGTCAATGGTTACAAGACGCTTGCCGAAATTTTAAGGACTTCGCGTAAAAAAATTTCAAAGCTCAAGGGTTTAGGGAAAAAGTCCGTTGACAATGTTTTTAAAACGCTGGAGAAATTTTTTTCTTCACGGCGAAAGCGAATTTCTTTGAAAGCTGTGCGTCGCATTAAAGCGGAACTCGGCGACTTTTTATGTGACGCGGTTTCAAATCACGACCCGCAGGTTACGTCAGTCATCGCGGCGCTTGAAAAATTTTCTGCATTCGTGACGGTAAAAAATCTATTTCGTGACCTGCCTGAAGGAGTCAGAAACAAACGCGCGCGTCTCTTTTTGCGCGCCTGCAATTTGGAGTATGCTGCATTTTTTGACACGCTGCCAGAGGAATTAACAATCCCTGAGCTGCCCAAATACCTCTATGAAAATTCATCGGGTTTTGACTCCGACACACTGAAAAAGTTTAACGCGGCGCTCCGCTTCGACGTGAGAACCTGCGCGCGAAAAACCGTCGACTCCATTTTTAAAGATAAGCGCGATTTTGATATTGTGTGCTGCCGAATCAATGGAGGGACGCTCAAAGAGATTGGAAAAATTTTCCACGTTACGCGTGAGCGGGTTCGGCAGATTGAATCTAAAGCCGTTAAAAGGTTAAGCCGGTACAATAGCATCAACTCGAAGAGAATTTTTTCTTTTATTTATGCGCTTACTGACGGAAAATCTTTCCTTACGCTCGAAGATATGAAAAATTTCATGGATGACGCTGATGCCGAAACGTTATGGTACCTTGCCGTCAAGGCAGATTTGCAAAGCAGTTTATTTCGTTTCGATAAAGAGCTTGAGATTTTTGTCTTTGCCGATGAATCTATCCTTGACAAAAATGAGCTGACTAAGAATCTTCCTGACGCGATGGAGGAAGAAATTTTTGAACAAGCGATTATTAAACTGGCGCGTGAAAAAAAATGTTCCGCTGAGCTGATAAAAAATAAGCTTTTAAGAATTTACAGGTGCGACGGGATAATTTTTCATCGCGTCAAACTGACCTTAAACTGGCAATGCAGTTACATTTTAAAGGAACGATTTACCGACGGCTACAAAATCAGCGACAAAATTTTTCATTCGAGATTTATCAGCTACTTTCAGGAAATTTTTGGCGAAAAGGTAAACATGTCTCAGCGGGCAGTTGACGCGATTGTCAGCAAAATTGGAATACTTTGCGGCCGTGGAAAGTACATTCATCCCGACCTGTTCCACTTACCGCCGGAAGTTATCGAGCGTGTGAAAGATTTTATTGCAAACTCAGACCGCACGGCAATTTTCTACAAGGAAATTTTCGAGGCGCTGAAAGATTCTTTCGTCGGCACGCAAATTACGAATCATTATTTTCTGCAAGGCGCGATAAAATTCTACGAGCTGCCCTACACGCTCCGCAAGGATTATCTGACTAAATCGGGCGACATTGACATGGGGAAGGAATTTAACAGTTTCGTTGCCGAGCGCGGCGAAGTTTCTTCGCGAGAGATTAAAGAAAATTTTATATCGTTCATAGACCAGAACATAAATTTTATGCTTTTGCGTTGCCCCGAAGTTCTTCGCATTGGCGAGGGAATTTTTATTCATTCCTCACAGTTAAATTTGCAGGAAGAAGATTTTGAGCCGATAAAAGAATTTCTTAATAAAAACTGTTCGACGCCGGTCAGTTCGCGTATCCTGTTCAATTTATTTTTTGAGCATTTTTCAGATTTCATGATACGCAATAAAATTCAAAATCACAGCAAGCTTTTCGGGGTTCTGCGCTACATGTTTCGAGATGACTTTAATTTTTCGCGCCCGTACGTTTCAAAGACCGACATTCGGAGCCTCAACAATAAAAAATTTTTGCTTTGTTTCCTGGAGAACATTGAAAAAATTGCAATCGACAAACTCATCAGCATTTGTGCGGAAAACGGTCTCCGTTACGGCGCGCGAACATATCTGATTGAACTTCTGCATCCGGATTTTGTTCGCGTTGACGAATTTAATTTAATGCGTCCCGAATCGATTGGCGTCACAGATGAAATTATTGTTGCTGTCGTAGAAACTGTTCAGTCAGCCATTGAGCAGAATGGCGGCTGGAAAGCGGCTCAAACTTTTGAGGATTACAAAGGACTTCCGCCGCTTAAAATTCCGTGGAACAGTTTTCTGCTGGAAAGCGTGGTGTCGCTCGCTGACGATACCATTTGCAGTTTGAAAATCCAATCAACGTCCGTGTATTTTTCCTCTACAATTTTTTTGTCAGAAGAATTTTCAGATGATGACGTTCAATCCTTCGTGACAAAAATTTTGACTGCTGAGCATCGCAAAAAGCCCTTCCAATCTGAGGATGAAATTTTTAACTGGCTCAGGGAACAGGGCTTGTGCAATAAGAAACTTCCAAAATTTTTAGAAGGCAGAGCATTTGAACTTTTGAGCGAATAAAAAAGCACGGCAATGCCTTAGCTCACTGTCGTGCCGATAAAATCAAAATGCCGTTTAATCTTCGATGTGCATAACCTGCAGAAAACCCGCGAGCCGGATTATTTCCCTGACGGCAGGATTAACGTGCCGGAGCGTCATTGAGCCTTGTTGACGGCGCATAGCTTTTTCCAGCCCCAGCAAGACGCGCAAGCCCGCCGAGGAAATGTACTCCACGCCCGCGAAATCCAAAACCAGTTCTTTCACGCCGCCCAGCGATTTTGTCAGTTCCTCTTCGAGCTGTGGCGAAGTTTTGACGTTCAAGTCGCCGTTGATTTTGGCGGTGAGCATTTCGCCCGCCTGTTCCTTTGTTATTTGAAAACCGTTAGCCATTTTCATTTCCCCCTTCAAATTTGACGGCAAGCATCGTGATATCGTCGGACTGTTCGTCAGCGTCAGCGTAAAATTTTTCAAGCGAGTCGTAAACTGCCTCCAGAATTTCCTTCGCCGACGCGGTTGTTTCGAGTCCGCTCAAAAAGTTTTTCAGCCGTTCGAGCGAATACATTTTCCCCGCCGCGTCCGTCGCCTCAGTCACGCCGTCCGTGTACATAAAAATTGTGTCGCCAGCTTCAAGCTGGATTTCCTGCTGCACGTACTGCCAGTCTTCCCAGCCGCCCAAAACAAAGTTCAGCTCCATCGGCAGTTCCTCAAAAGTTTTCCCGCGCCGTCGAATCAGCGGAGGATTATGCCCTGCGTTGACGTAGCGGAAAATCCCAGTCTCCAAATCCAGCACGCCGCTGAACGCCGTGACGAAAAGCCCGCCGTCGTTGTTCGCGCAGAGTTGAGCGTTGGTTTTTTCAATCGCGGTCTTCAAATCGTCGATGTTGGCGGTGAAGTTGCGCAGATTCGTAATGGCGGCGACCATGAACAGCGCGGCAGGCACGCCCTTGCCCGAAACGTCCGCTATCGTTACGAACAGATGGTTTTCGTCGAGCTTGTAAAAATCGTACAGGTCACCGCCGACTTCCTTAGCAGGTTCCATTCCGGCGCAGAGGTCAGCGCGTTCGTCAACAACAAAATTTTTCGGCAGCATACTCGCCTGAATCTTCGTCGCAACGTCGAGCTCCGTGGCAATGCGTTCTTTCTCGGCAGTAACTTTTTCAAGGCTGGTCATCTGCGTCTTGAGTTCGTCGGTCATGTCATTGAAATTTTCCGCCAGCGCCTGAAGTTCGTCGCCAGTCCGAACGTTAATTTTCCTGTCGAGGTTGCCGCCAGAAATTTCTTTAACGCTTTCAGTCAGCGCGCTCAAAGGATTCAGCAGCTGATTTTTCAGATACCACCTGCCGATAAAAAGCATAAGCAGCAGAACAAGCAGCATGGTCGTGACTGTGCGTTTGAGGAAAAATTTTTCTTCCGCGCTGAGTTCATCCATTTGCCGCTGAACGCACAAAATCCCTCCGACGGCGCCGCTCAAATTTTTTATCGGAATCATAACGGTTATGTGGTCGTCGGTTAAACTAATTCCGTCATCGCGCACAACGACGGCGTATTTCCTGCCGTGCTCGTAAAGGTCGCGGTAAGCAATTTTGTATTCGTCACTGCTCGTCGCCTTGACGGAGCCCGCCGAAATCCGCTCGTAATCGGAATCCCAATTCGCAACATTGAGCACAAAACGAATTGCACTGTAATTTTCCCGCGGCTCAATGGCATAAATGAACAGCTCGCCCTGAGTGTCAACAATTCTCTGCCACACGCGTAGAACTCTTTGGCGTTTCGGCTCGTCGTGAAAGTAGTCGGAAAAATTTTCAGCGTCGACAAAAGTCAAAGCGGTTTCCGCCGAACGCAGGGCGTCAACTTCATAGCGGCGCATGACAATTTCTTTAAACTGGTGATAATTTCCGGCAGAAAGCAGCAGCGTCAGCAGCAGCGCGAATAATATTCCGCCCGCCAGAATTTTTTTGCGAATGCTCATTGCGCGCTGAAGAAGCCCAGTTTCTGGAGCATATCGATAAATTTCCCGACGTATTCCCACGTGGTGAGCGGCCAGCTGTAGCCGAGGCGGTAGAGTACCTGCATGGTGTACAGATTATTTTTCGGGAAAGTCACGACCTCGGCGTCCTTGTTGCCGCTGCGGTAGGCGATACTGCTGGTCAGAATTTTGGCTTTGTCGGGGGCTTCCTCCGCCGCCTGCCACGCCGCCTGAAATTCTTCCTGCTCGACGAATTTTATATCGAGCCCGCATTTTTGCATAGCGCGAATCACGTCGCCAATCGCCATGTTGTGATGATTTATCGGGTGGAAAATCACGCACTCTTTGGGCGTCTCGGCGAGCAGCAGGATAGCTTTGGCAGCCTCGTCAATCGGCGAAAATTCTATGAGATTGTCCATCTGCGCGAAGGGGCAGCAGCCGATTATCGCGAAAATTTTCAGCCTGCCCATTGAAGAATTTGTACCGGCGTTGATTTGAAATTCGCCGTCGGAGTAGCGCGCCGAAAGAGTTCCAACGCGCATAATCTTAGCGTTCAAGCCGTCATTGGCAACGGCGTCAAGCACCAGCCTTTCAGCCAGGAATTTCGAGCGCACATATTTGTTGGTGAGACTTTGCCGGAAGTAGAGCGTTTTTTCGGTAGGAACAGCGCTTTCGTCAACTTCGCCCTTAACGCCGCTGCGGACGGTGCTCATCGTCGAAACCTGAATGAATCGCAGATTGGACGCCTTGCAGACTTCAACCAGATTCTTGACGCCGCCGACGTTGACAACTTCAATTTCGTCGCCGGAGGAAAAATGCTTGACGAGAGCGGCGCAGTTGATGACGGCGGAAATTTCGGGCAGGGATTTAAGCTGTTCGAGAGTTTCAGCGCGGGTAACGTCGCCTTCGAGAATGAAAATCCGCTTGCCGAAAAGTTCAGCGTAACTTTGGTCGAAGTAGTAGAAAAGCTGAGCTTTGAGGCGCGTTTCAGCCGGCAAATCCTTTTTTCCGCGAAGCAGGCAGTAAATTTTGCCCGCGTGATTTTCAATAAACTCGTGGAGAATGTGAATGCCGAGGTAGCCCGTCGCGCCTGTCAGTACGATGTCACCGAGCGGCTGGCGTTCACCGTTGCGGAAATTGTCAAGGTTGTTCGCGCTGAGAATCGGCTCAAGTTTCGCGTAATCGTAGCCGGAAATTTCGCTGTCGACAGTCGAAGTGGTACCGGCTTGCTGGAGCGCCGCAAGTTCGCGCGGAGTTCGGTTGATAAACACGTCGGAGAAATTAATTTTGTAGCCGAGCTTTTGAGCCATAATCACGACGCGTGTCACCAGCAGGGAAGTGCCGCCCAGGTCGAAGAAACTTTCGTCCGCGCCAACGTCTTCAATCTGAAGAATCGTGCCGAAAATCTTGCAGAAATCCTCCTCAATTTTGCTGCCAGCCTTAGCGGTCGTCGCACTGCGCGAAATCGTGGCTTCCGGCAGAGATTTTGCGTCAATCTTGCCGTTCAAAGTCATGGGCATTTTTTTCAGCTGAAGGTAAGCGGTCGGCACCATGTACTTCGGCAGAGTTTCACCGAGAATTTTTTTCAGCGCCTCAACGTCGATAACTCTGTCGGCGGTGAAGTAAGCGCAAAGGTGTTCGATACCCTTAATCTTAGCGATTTTCACGAGAACGGTTTTAATTCCTTCAACTTTCGCCAGCGTGCTTTCGACTTCGCCGAGCTCAATCCGCAAGCCGCGCAGTTTAATCTGATTGTCCATGCGCGCCAGAATTTCAACATCGCCGGTGGCAGTCCAGCGCGCATAGTCGCCGGATTTGTAGACGCGGACGCCGTTATATTCGACAAAACGTTCAGCGGTTTTTTCCGGCAGATTGTTGTAGCCCTTGCCGACGCCGGCGCCGCCAATCAGCAGTTCGCCGACAATTCCAGGCGGCAATTCGTTCCCGTCGCCGTCGACGATAAATTCAACCACGTTGAGGAGCGGGCGCCCGACGGAAATGCTGGCGGCTTCGGTCAAGTCTTTCATGTTGCTGGAAATTGTGGTTTCGGTCGGACCGTAGGTGTTGACGATTCGCGCTTTGGTGAGCGTCCGCAATTTTTCAAGGAGCGCTTCGGGATATTTTTCGCCGCCGCTGCCAATGAATTTAAAATCCTTCAGCGCGGCAGAAAATTTATCAGACTCCAGATACTGATAAACCCTTGAAGGCGTTGCATTAATCGCGTCGCCGCCGGTCTTGAGAATCAAGTCCGCAAGCATATCAGGATTGTTAGCCTGTTCCTTGTCAGCCAAAACCAAAGTCAAGCCGTTGAACAGCGGCAGAGCGAGTTCCTTCAGCGACAGGTCGAAAGAAAATGTGCTGACGCTGACGAAATTTTTCACGCTCTTAACGAGAATATCAACCATAATGTTAGCCGGATTGTTCGTGAAGAAATTGGCGGCGCTGCTGTGAGCAATCATAACGCCTTTGGGCTTGCCGGTCGAACCGCTGGTGTAAATCAGGTACGCCAAATCGTCCGACGAAATTTCAACTTGCGGTTTAGTTGAATTTCCCGTTGCCAGCAAATTTTCAACGTCGACAAATTTTTCGCCGTCGAGGCGGTCGGCGGTCGTGATAACGTAAGGCGCGGCGGAATCTTCGAGAATCTGGCGGATACGATCGGCGGGATATTCTGGGTCGCACGGAATGAACGCACAGCCCGCCTTCAAGACGCCGAACATCGCAATAATTTCGCGGGAAGTTCTCGGCAAAAGCAGAGCGATTCTGTTCCGAGGCTCGACGCCGCGTTCAATCAGCGCGTTAGCAATTTTATTCGCGCTGGCGTCAAGTTCGCCGTAAGTCAGCGAGCAATCGGCGGCAATCAGCGCGATTTTGTCAGGATTTTTCGCCGCCTGTTCCTCGAAGCCTTCATGGAAGTAGCGGTAAACTTTGCCGACGGTCGCCGGATTGGTGTTGCTGTGGAATTTAGCCAGAATCTGCGCGAGATTTTCATCAAGGAGCGAAACTTTTCTGACGGGCTGATTCAACTGCGCCGTGAATTTTTCCAGCACAATGTTGAATGAATTAGCCAGACCAGCAATCAGATTCGCGCTGTAATCGGCGGTGTTGTACTCGATAGCGAGGCGCGGCGCGGAACTTTCGCCAATGATGCGAACAGCCAGCTTGAACTTCGCGGCGGAGTGCGGGAAACTTTCCACGCCGGTGAATTTCGGAATGTCATGCGCTTCGACGACGCCCACTTGATATTCGTACATAATTTTGGGCGCGAAGGAATAATCGGCGGCAATCTGCGCGAATGGATAATTTTCGTGTTCAATCGTGGCGGCGAAAGTGTCCGCGTTTTTTTTGAGGAACGCGCCGACGGAAATATCTTCGAGCTCGGCGGCAAGCGGCAGGGTGTTGACGAACATTCCGAAGGTGTCGGAAAATTTGACGTTGCCGCGCCCGCTGGAAATCGTCGTGAGGTAAACTTTGCGGTTGGCGCTGTAGCGGGCGACGACGTAGCTCAGCACGGCGAAACACAACGCGGCGGGCGTCAAGCCGTTTTCGTGGCAGAAACTTTCGACGCTGGGAAATTCCTGCTCAAAAATCTGCGCGTTACCGTCAGCCCTGCCGTGTACGTCCGAGGCAATTTCGCTGGCGTTCTCAAAATCTTTCAGCAGGTCGGCGAAGAATTTTTTATTGGCGTCGAAATGCTGTTCCTCTTCGCGCACGAAGTCAAAGTAGCTCGCGCCTTCGCGCTCAACCGTGCCGCCAGTCAGCAGCGTTTTCAGATTCGCAAGGAACAAATTCGTTGAGGCGCCGTCGAAAATCAGATGGTGGAAATCGACAAACAAACTGACGCGCGCGGGAGTTTTAACAATTTCGACGCGGTAAAGCGGCTCAGCGTCGAGCTTGAACGGACGGACGAAATTGCCTTTGAACGCGGCAAAATCTTTTTCTTCCAGCGTGTGAATTGGAATTTCCGGCGCGGGATTTTTATTCGCCACCTGCATAATTTCTTCGTCGCGCAGTTCAAAATGAATGTCAACAGACGGGTGCGCGGCGAGAATTTTTTTCACGGCGTCAGCTAGCGCGGCAGGGTCGGCGTCCGCCTCGAAGTTGTAGATAAGCGGCACGTTGTAGGCAGTCGACAGCGGGTCTTTCATGCACTCCAGATAAATTCCGCGCTGAACGTTGCTGATTTTAATCGAACTTGCCGCCGTGGAAGTTTCCGCAGAAGATTTTTTGTCGCTCAGCAGGAATATCAGCAGCTCGTCTTCGATTGTCTCAAGCGTGCCGCCCAAAAGTTTTTTCACGGGAATGTTGACGCCGAAAGTTTTGTAAAGCTGGGTTGAAAGTTTAATCGCCGAAATGCTAGCCAGCCCCAGATATTTCAGCTCGGTCGTGGCGCCGAACTCCTTGAGCCCAATGACGCCGCCGATAACTTCAATCAGCGATTTTTCCAGCACGTTGAAACTGCGCTTAACATTTTCAGTTTGCGCGGCTTGAAGTTCGGGCTTAGGCAGAGCGCGGCGATTAACTTTGCCGTTCTGGTTGAGCGGAATTTTGTCAATCTGCAGCGTGACGGCGGGCACCATGTACGGAGGCTTGCGCTCGGCAATAAATTTGTTCAGCGCGTCGATGTCAATTTTTTCCGCCCCGACAACATAAGCCGCAACGAACTTGCCACCGGCTGGGTGGTCGAAGGCGGCAACCGTCGCATCTTTCACGCTGGGAAATTCGCGAATGACGGCTTCAACTTCGGTGAGTTCAATCCTGAAACCGCGAATTTTAACCTGCCCGTCGCGGCGCCCGAT
Source organism: Selenomonadaceae bacterium (assembly GCA_017614505.1). Classification (GTDB taxonomy): domain Bacteria; phylum Bacillota; class Negativicutes; order Selenomonadales; family Selenomonadaceae; genus Quinella. The sequence goes on from JAGABT010000007.1 coordinate 45,943, forward strand.
AAATTCAAGGTTGCCGTCCGCGCGCCAGCGAACCACGTCGCCGGTCTTGTAAACGGTTTCGTACTCGCCGCCGTCGAACGGGTTGCTGATAAAAACTTCGGCGGTTTTCTCAGGGCGATTCAGATAACCGGCGCCGACGTGCAAACCTGCCGCCCAAAGTTCGCCGCAGGCTCCAATCGGAACTCGGTGCCCGTTCGCGTCGACGACGTAAAGCTTGACGTTATCGAGCGGCTTGCCAATCGGAATGTTGCTCTCGGCTTTTTCGACTTTGAACGCCGTGATTAAAATCGTACACTCGGTCGGACCATAGCCGTTGATTAAAGAAAAACTTTTCGGCGGGTCGAGCGTGACAAGTTTTTCGCCGCCGACAGTCAAATATTTCAGCCCGTGATTTTCAATGTCGGTTGCAAACTGCCTGCCAACCTGCGTCGTCATAAAAGCATGCGTGACGCGATTTTTCTCGAAGTAAACGTTCATCGCCTCAAGGTCAAGGCGCATTTCTTCTGGGACAATGCAAAGCGCGGCGCCGCTCGTCAGGGCGGGGTACGTGTCGAACATATTCGCATCGAAGCCGAAACTTGCGTAAGCGCCGACGCATTGGCTCTCGTTCAGGCTGAAAAATTTTTTATACCAGTTGATAAAGCAGACCAGATTTTTATGCGTGAGCCGGACGCCCTTTGGTACGCCGGTTGAACCGCTGGTGTACAGCAAAATAAAAATATCTTCGGGCTTGACTTCGGGCAGCGCAACATTTTCAGCGCGCGGAATTTCGTCGACGAACAAAACTTCGCCGCCAAAATCGGTGATAAGCGGGCGGAGTTCCTTCGTCGTGATTAGAATTTTCGCGCTGGCGTCTTTAATCATGAAGTTCAGGCGTTCTGGCGGATAAGTCGGGTCGAGCGGCTGATATGCGCAGCCGGCTTTCAAAGCGCCGAGCGCGGTTACCGGCATGAACTCACTGCGCGGAATCAGAATAGAAGCCACGTCGCCCCTGCCGATATTTTTGCCGAGAATGTAGGCGGCAATGTCATTGCTCAGCGCATCAACTTCGCGGTAGGAAAACTTTTTGGCGTCGAAAATGACAGCCGTGTTATTCGGAAATTTCTCAGCCGCCGCCGCGAAAAGACTGACGACGGTTTGAGTTTTGTCGTAGTCAGATTCAGTGGCGTTGAAGGCGTCGAGAGTTTTAATCTGGTCGGAGTTGAGCAGTTCGACTTCGCGGACGAAAGTTTTGGTCATGAGTTCGCGCAGAACATTTTCGTAGCACGCGGCGAAAGTCTCAACGAAACCGCCGGAATAACGCGCCGCGTCGTACTCAATGCGAATTTCCATACCGTCAGCGCCGACCATAAGTTCCACTGCGAACGGCTTGCCGGTTGCATTTTGTTCAAGAATTTTTTCCACGCAGGGCTTGCCGCAAAATTCGGCGGTGGTCTTAATCAAGCCGTGGTAAGCGAACATCGGCGCATTGTTCATCGGGCAAATCTGATTCAAATCAGCAAACGAGAATAAATCGTTATCGCGCGCAGACTGGATTTGCGCCGTCATTTCGCCGAGGAGCTCGGCAATTTTCTTATCGCCAGTCCAGCGGCAGTACACCGGCAGAGTTTTAACGAACATACCGACGATATTTTTGGTGCGCTCGCTGCGCCCGTGGTAAATCGTCGAGAAAAGCGCCTCCTGCTGGTGCGTGTACGTGCCGACGGTCAGCGCGAATGCCGTCGAAGTCAGCGCCGAGGCGGAAAATTTATTCGCCCTGCAGAAATTTTTGAGCGCCGGATAATCAAGCGGAAAAATTTTCGTGAACGTGGCAAAGGAATTTTTTTCGCCGCTGCAGTCGGGAATTGGCAGAGTTTCCACGTCGAGCCCGCCGAAAGTTTTTTCGTACCAGGATTTTGCCTGCGCGAAAGTTTCAGTCGCCCGCGCTTTAGTTTCGTCATTGGCGGCGTCGAGCGCGTCATAATTTTCCGGCGCAAGTTCAGCTGCAGGGTCGGCGTAAGCTTTCGCCACGTCGCTGAAAAAAACGTTCGCCGCCGTTCGGTCAAATGAAACGTGATGCGTCGTGCGGAGAAGATATTTTCCGCACTCGGTCTGCACCAGATTAAATCGGAACAGCCGCCCGCCGTGAAGTTCCAACGGTTCAGCCTCAAGCTCAGATAATTTTTTCTGCCAGTCAGCCTCGCTCATTTTTTCAACCGGCTGTTGATAATCTTCCGCGCCAAATTCCTGAACTGGCTCGCCGTCACGTTCGATAACGCGGACGAAAATGGCTGGGTGGGCGGCGACCGCCTTTTCAATCACGCGGGCAAGCCGGTTCATATCAATTTCGTCGCTCAGCGTCAAAAGAAAATACCCGTTGTAGGCGCAGGCTTCCTGGCTGTCAAGGTAAATTCCCAGTTGAGTTTGAGACAGGGGCGCCGTTTTTTTTGCCATCAAAATTCCTCCCATTCGCGCAGACTCCGACGACTGCACCGTCGCGCAGGAAAAAATTCTTCCCGACAATTTCCGCCCTGCCGCCGAGGAGTTTCGCGCAGTCCACGCTTAAAAAATTTTCATCGCCCGTGAGTTTGAAATAGCTTTCCTTGAGCGTCCAATATATCAAAAACTGCCGGCGCTGTAAATCTTCCGGCAGTGAAATAATTTTCTCGAACTCACCTGGCAGAAAAAATCTCTCGGCAATTTCCAGCGCGCCCGCCGAATCAGTTTCAACGTCGACGCCGCTTTGAACTTCGCCGACGCTGCAGACGACCCAGTTTCCGGCATGCGACAGGCTAATTTCAACGGGCAGACCGGCGATATGCGGCTTGCCAGCTGAATCGCGGTACACTTGAACAGGGCGGGCAAATTTTTCAGCGACGACGTACCGCGCCAGAAGTTCCGCCCAAATCGTTCGGTTCCTGTCCGCGTTGAAACGATACGCCAGAATTTTTTCCTGCCGCGCTGGTGAAAAAAACTTCAGCCAGTCATCAACCGGCAAATCCAGCCGCGCAGAAATATTCACCGCAAAAACTTTGACGCTCATATTTCGATTAGCGTCTGGTTGAGCGCCAGCACGCGGTTATATTTGATTTCGCCCGCCAGATTTTTCAGCAGCATAATTCCATCGGTGTGCAAATTTTCTTCCTCCGCAACCGAATATTCCAGCGGGTTGAAAGTCTTGCCGTTGTCGCGGAGCGCGATAATAATTTTTCCGTCGCCGCGCTTAAGCCGCAAGTCGACATCGATTTTCTGACCGGCGTTGAGCTTTTCGATATTCAGCGTCATTTCCTCCAGCGCGACGCCAACTTTCAGCGCAACCGTTGAATCGAAACCTTTCTGCTCAAGGACAGCTTTAGCGTCGTGCGAAATTTTAGCGGCAGTATCGGCGTCCGCCTGAAAAGACACGTCAAGCAAAATTTCTGGGTCGCTGTGCTCAATCAGAAAAATGTCATTGAGCTTGCCGCCGGAATTTTTGCAGACCATTTTCGTGTACATAAAAATCACTCCAAATCCCACAACTTCAGCCAGAATGAACGCAAGCCACACGCCGCTCAAGCCGAAACTTTTCGACAAAATCCACGCGGCAGGAACGACGACGATAATTCCTTCCGTCCACGACAAAACATTGGCGGCGGTTCTGCGCTGAATCGTCGAGTAGTAGTACATCGCCAGAAACGTCAGCGTCACGCCGAGCAGGCTGATTGAAAATAACCGCAGCGCCGTTTCGCCAGAATCAACCAGCGAACTCGGAATATTGTAGAGCGACAGGATAACCTGCGGGAAAATCTGTGTGAAGGCGACGAAAATTCCGCTCAGCGTCAGCGCGAATTTCAGCACGTACTTGACGAGAATCCTGACGCCGCCGAAATCTTTTTCGCCGTAAAGTATTCCGACAATCGGCATCATCGCGCCGTTACAGCCGGAAATGAACATCGATACGACCGACAGGCACGCCATGCAAATCGCGTAAAGAGTCATTGCGTCGGAGCCGCCCGTTTCACCGAGTATCTGATAAATCGCCCAGATTTTTACGCTAATCAGTCCCGTACTGCAGGCAACTGGAATGCCGGATTTAATGACTTCGGCGGACTGGCGGACGAATTTCCCAAAATCGCTGATGACATTGCGGAATTTCCTGTTGCGCTCGCTGGACGGGAAATATTTCCTCAGCATGTAGCAAATCCCGATAACGTCGCTGCAGAGCAGGGCAATCGCCGCGCCGGTAACGCCGAAACCGTTGCTGACCAGCGTAAAACTCAGCGCCACGTTTGTGAACTGCCCAATCATAATGCCGCGGCTGACAACTTTGGCAAAACCGTCCGTGCGCATTAGCGTCTGCCACGAAAAGAACATAAGGTACAGCGGCAGCCGGAACACGAAAATTATCAGGTAATCGTGCATCATCGGGCGCAAATCTTCGGCGGACGACAGAAATTTTGTCAGCGCGGCACTGTTCGGAATAAGGCAAATCGCCCAGATTATTCCCGCGAAAATACTTATCGTGACGACGGTGCTGAAAATGTAATCCGCATCGTCGTTCTGGCGCTTACCGGCAGCTACTGCGATTAGTCCCGCCGAGCCGATTGAAATCAGCACAGCCATAGCGTAAGTGACCTGATTCAGCGGAACGCACGCAGACACAGCCGCCATTGCCTGCGAACTGATTAAATTGCCGACGATAATTCCGTTGATAATCGTGCCTAGCTGGCTTGCCATCGACGCCAGAACCGTCGGTATGAAAAACTCGCGGAACTTTTTGTTGACGAGCGTTCCGCTTCTCTCAAAAGTCATTGTGCGAATCACCAACCTGGAGCAAAATAGAAGAAAGCCTCCGCGTCCTCAACGCAGAGCCTTCCCCAGATTTTTAATTTTAACATTGCCTTCTATCTTAACTGCTGGTATAATTTCATCATGTTGCAAGTATAAAAGCGTCGTCTAACGAAGTAGTTTGTTTATCCTTTTTGTTATTTTAACACGCACGGCAAACAGCGTCAACCGGCGGCAAAATCTTTTCAAAGGAAGGAGTTTCTGCAATGCGGAAATGGCTGGGACTGATTTCAGCGCTTTTGAGCCTAACGATTCTTTTAAGTGGCTGCGGTGAACGACGAACGGCGCATTCCAGCGACTACCAGAAAGTTCGACTGGTAATGACTGCCAACGGGACGAAAAACGGGATTGAATCCCTGACGGCAAAACGTTTCGCGCAGCTGGTTGCAGAAGCCTCCGGCGGCAATGTGCAGATTGAGTTTTACCCCAACGACGAACTGACGGGCGGCAATACCAACGAGGCGGTTAAGGCTCTGACGGAAGGCGCTGTCGACCTTGGCGCGTACGTGAGCGGAACTTTATCGCTGCTTGACCCGCGCCTGGAAGTTGCCTCTATTCCGTTGTCTTTTTCGAGTTATCAGGAAGTGCGGAAGATTATCGATGAGACCGGCGGGAAATTTTATTCAAAAGTGCTGACCGACTACGGGCTGGTTTATCTCGGCTCTACGCATAACGGCATGAGACAGCTGGCAAATAATCACATTCCGATAAAGACGCTCAACGACCTTCAGGGCTTGCGAATACGCGTGCTTGGCGGCGAAGTTTACCGGCTGTTCTTTTCGGCGCTCGGTGCGAAGCCGATTCCGCTCGGCTGGAGCGAACTCAACATCGCCATTCGGCAGAAATACATCGACGGGCAGGAAAACGGCTTTTTCCTTATGCGCTCAGGACACTTGAACGAAATTCAGCGGTACATAACGGTCTGGAATTATTTGTACGAAAACTATCTTTTCGTCGCCAGCCGCAAAAATTTCGAGAAGCTGGAGCCGAAAACTCAGGAGTTAATCCGCGAAAAAATTCTGGAGGCGTGCGAATGGAGCCGTGACTATCTGGAAGCGGAGGAAAAGAAAATCCGCGTGGAATTCGCTGAGGAAGGCGTGGAAATCGTTGAACTTTCGCCCGAAGAATTAGCGCGTATCAAGCTGAAAGTTCACCCGCTGCGCGAAAAACTCATGGAAAAATACGGCGAGGAAGCCTGCAAGGCATTCCGCATCAACGAAGAAAAAACATATCAGGAGAATATACGGTGAAGCAGAAAATCTACCCTTTTTTCACGGCAGCTTTATGGTACTGGCTGGTCGCATCGTTCGCATTTGAAGTGCTGGAAATTCCCGAAAAAATCGTCGGTATCGCCATATTCTTACCGCCGGTGATGGGGCTCATGTGGGGACTGCCGGCGGCGGCTGGCGTTTACGTCGGCGCGCTGTTAGTCCTGCCGGAATTAAATACCGTCTTTGAAACCGGCGACTGGCTGCTATATTTTGCACGCGGCGGCTGGGTATTCCTGGCGGGATTTTTGCCGTGGTTAATCTGGCGGAAATTTTGGGGAATGCAACCTGTTTCGCATAGCGTGCTTACCCTCAAAAGATTTCTGGTGACAATGCTCGTTACGTTCGCCGCGACCTCGGTCGTACACGGCTTGACGATGACCACGGAGGAATTGGAAGTCTTGAGCGGCACGATAAAACCGGCGTCGCTCGGAACGGGAATATTCGCCTGTTTCATGAACGATTTTTTCGTCGCGGTATTTTTCGATTTGGCGTGGTTTTTCTTCCTCGTGCACAGAAATTACCATTTTCAAATTTGCTACCATGAAAAAAATGACGCGCTGAACGACGAATCTGCAAACGTCGCCTGGCGCGTAGCCCTCGGATTTTATATGCTTTTCCCGATAAGCGCAATTTTCATCGACAAGTTTCAATTCTACGGTCTGGACAACATTAAAACCTGGCTGCATTTCGTCACGGAATGCCTCACGCTGGTAGACGCGTACCTCGTGCTGATGTTGTACCTTTTACTGCGGTACCGTCATTCGATAATGCTGGAAGTGGTATTCCTCGTGACGCAAACGGTATTTTTATCGGCGGCGGTACTCGGCTTCGGCAATTCCGTTGCGCTCGGAAATATGGTCAACACTCACGCCAACGAATCTCTGCGCGATATGAGCATTATTTGTCGGGAAAGGCTGTACCGAACCTTCTTTTCCGTCCGGCAGGCTATCAACGGCATGAAACTCAAGGCGATTAACGATATTGAAAGTTACGACCGGCTGGCGAATGACGCCGCCTACAGGAAAGAGTACCTCGACAAGATGAAGACGGACTTCAGTTTCAGCGCCGTCGAAATTGAAGGCAGTGTTTCGTATTACCTGCGCTTCATACCAGAAATTGAAGGCACCAAGGGCGGTTTTTCCATGCAGCGCGAAGATGCTCGCTGGGAAGGAGCGCTTTCGCCTTTCATTGAACGTGAACCGATTGACCTTGCGCCTTATTCGCCCGATGACGCGCAGAAAGTCGGCTGGTACTATCTGCCGCTGCTGAATCGCAGTGCTACATGGATTGAACCCTACGTCGACGCCGTTACGGGCTTTTACGTCATTTCCTACGTGGCGCCACTGTTTCTGGACGGAAAATTCATCGGAGTCGTCGGCATGGATATTGACTTCAACTATATCGTTCAGGAACTCCGGCGCATGTCTATCTACGGCTACGATTATGTTTACATTATGGATAGAAATAACGTCGTGCTTTATCATCAGGATCAGCCGCAGGGTTCGCAGTTTCAGCCAAATCCGGATTTTCAGGAAATTGAAGTTTATCTGATCAACGGCATGTGGCTCGGTATTGCAATTCCGCTGAGCAAAGTTCACGACGAGCGAAATAAAATCCTTATGCACCTGATTGCGGCGATAATCGTCGTGGCGATGCTGATTTCAATCGCCAGCATTGCTCTTGCGTCCAGAGCGATACAGCCGCTGACGGGAATGACTGAGGCGGCAAAGCGCATCGCGTCCGGCGACCTCAACGTCAAAATTTCCTACGAGTCCGGCAATGAAATTGGAGTTTTAGTCCGAAGTATTCACGAAATGGCGGAGCGGCTGGAAGTACACGTTTACCGCGACAAGCTGACGGGGCTGCGGAACATGGCGGCTTACATCAGCAAGGCGGCGGAACTCGACGCGCAAAGCCGGCTTTTTTCCGACCTGTCTTACGGTGTCATCGTTTTTGACGTGAACTTCCTGAAGAAAACCAATGACAAGTACGGGCACAGCGCCGGTAACGAACTTTTGCGTCACGCAGCCATGGTTATCCGCGACGTTTTCGGCAACAGCCTCGTTTACCGCACCGGCGGCGACGAATTTGCCGCAATCCTTGAAGGTCCTGACTACGAAAGACGGCAGGAACTCCTTGACCTGTTCGATAAAAAGCTCGCGCAGGAGAGCTTTAACGCGGCGGGCGATACGCTTACCGTGTCCGTGGCGCGCGGTATCGGGATTTACGAAAAAGGCGCGAATTTCTCTGACGTGGCGAAAATCGCCGATAATGCCATGTACCAGCACAAGACCGCTATCAAAGCAAGCGTCGGCGAGAGCGTCCGCTAAGGCACTTCGCGCAGATTTTCAGAAGAAAAATTCAACGCGTCCCCAAACATTTTTGATGTGGACGCCGGAGTCTATATCTTTGCCTTTGAAATATTTTACTTCAACGCCAACATTTTTGAAGGGAGCGTAGGCAGTGCCGATATTCCAGCCTCGCCCGCCTTCAAGAACGCCTTCCGTCGTCGGCGCAAATGAAACACCCGTACCGTACTGGAAATAGCCGGCAGTAATGTTCCAGGCGCCTTGTTTGGGTCTTTCGCCGTAATTTCCCAGTGTAGCCTTAACCTGCCACGAATGTTTTTCCGTGTCAGCCTTTGTATTCTGCGCGTAGCTGCCGGTGACTTTGAACCTGTTGCTGAGAACGTAACCTAAATTAATGGAGCCAATATTATTCAAATACCGCGTGGTTTGAAAATCATTGCCTTTAACCTGATACCAGCCAAGACCGCCAAATAATCCCGAACGGCTTGTGTATTGAATATTTGCGCCGATAAATTCTGCGGGATCGCCTTTGCGGTTGGATTCAATCAGAACGTTGTTGGATAAATTCTCCGCCGCAATTCGTCCAGCCATTCCGGTAATTCTCCACTTGCTGCCAAATCTCAACAGCACGCCGGAAAAATCTGTGTCCCAAACCAGACCATCTTCATTCGTAAGAAGTCGCATTTTACCGAGGCGGATATTAAATTTATCGTAAGTGCCATCAGCCCAGACGCGCTTCAATTTTGTATCAAAAGTTTTATCGTTTTTTAAATCACTTTTAGCCTCAAGCCGCGCATTAGCCGTCCAGTGAGCGTTGACTTTTGCCGAAGAGTCAAGCTGGAAAACGCCGCGTTCGCTTGCAACTTCGTCCTTATACGCAGTATTTTCGACAGCGGTTGTGGCGTGTTGAGCGGTATATCTGAACTTGCCGCGCCACTTTAAAAAATCGGAATGTTTTTCGAGTTCGGCAACGCGGACGCCCAAATCATTCAATTCCTCTCGAGATTCGGCAGCAAGTTTATCGGGTTCTACGCGACTGGACTCGCTGATAGGATTCGCCGCCGCAAAACTTGTGGAAGTCATTCCAAGTATTCCAAGCATTAAAGTCGCTGTCAGCGCGGCTTTATTTTTGGCGAAAATTTTCTGTACAACCTTTTGCACCACTACGAAAAAGACTGGGATTAAGAATATCCCCAGAAAAGTCGCAACGGTCATGCCGCCGACAACTGCCACGCCCATGGAATTTCGAGCCGCCGAGCCTGCGCCGGTAGCCGTTGCCAAAGGAAGGCAGCCGATTATAAATGCAAAACTCGTCATGAGAATTGGGCGCAGACGCAAGCCCGCCGATTCCAGCGACGCTTTAACCGCTTCCATTCCCTTATCGGTGCGGACTTTCGCGAACTCGACAATCAGTATCGCATTTTTCGCCGCCAGCCCCATAATCATTATAACGCCGATTTGCATGTAGATACTGTTTTGGAACCCAGGATTTCCTACGCCGAGAGTATTCGTGTAGATATTCAGCACGAACTCCGAGAGCAGTGCGCCGAAAATTCCCGTCGGCACCGTCATTAAAACGGAAAACGGAACGCTCCAGCTTTCATAGAGCGCGGCGAGGCACAAGAATACGAAAACCAGCGCCAGCGCCATAACCTGTCCCGTCGAGCCTGCCGCTTTCTGCTCTTCACGAGACTGCCCCGACCATTCCACGCCGAAACCCGTCGGCGCAACTTCATGTACGACGCTTTCCAGCGCCGCCATTGCCTGTCCCGACGAATATCCTTCGGCAGGCTGCCCTTGAATCAGCACCGAACGTTTCCCGTTAAAGCGCGTGACCTGCGTCGTGCCGGTATTGAGCCTGTAACTTATCAAAGTGTCGAGCGGCACAAACTGCCCGTTGGCGCCTCTGACGAACATAAATTTCAGCATATCTATTTCGCCGCGAAAGTAAACGTTCGACTGCATGACAACTTTGTACGTCCGACCGAATCTGTTGTAGTCGTCAACCTGCATGCCGCCGAAATTTACCTGCAGTGCGCTGTAAACGTCCGCAAGATTCACGCCGAGCATTTCAATCTTTTTCTGGTCGAGTTCATATTTGTAGCTGGGCGAAGTCACGCTGAAAGTTGTGCTTATGCCCTGAAGTTCCGGCCGCGCATTAGCCGCCAGAACTATTTTATCGGTTATGTCAGAAAGTTCAGTGTCAGAGTGGCTCTCCTGGTCGATAAGCTGCATCGATAAGCCGCCGACTTGCCCCAGTCCAGGCAGTGCGGGCGGATTGAAACCAATTACAAAGGCTTCCGGCGCTACGCTGTTGCCTACCATGAAAACGTTGTAAATCGCATATGCCGCAGATTTTTCAAATTCTGTTCGCTCCGCCCATGGGTGCATGCTCAAAAACAGCGTCGCCGCAGAAGATTTCGTGCCGCCGGACGCGATATTGTACCCCGCAACTGTGATAACGTCTTTAATGCCTGGAACATTCTCGCGAATCGCCGCCGCAACCTTGTCAGTCGTCATCGAAGTTCTGTTCAGCGAAGTTCCTTCCGGCAGCAGGACTGCCCCTACGAAGTAACCCTGATCTTCGTCTGGCACGAATGTTGACGGCAAAACCTTGAACAGCAAGCCAGTCAGACCGCAGACAATCAGCATGAAGACGACAGCCAGTTTTGTTTTGGAAATGACTTTGGCGACAATGCCGACGTAAGAATTTTTCGTGCGGTCGAACCAGTTATTGAAGGCGTCAAAAAATTTGCTGAAGAAATTTTTCTTGCCGTGCTCATGCGGCTTAAGAATTATCGCGCAGAGTGCCGGTGTCAGCGTCAGCGCGACGAAAGCTGATAAGCCCATTGAAACTGCGATTGTCAGCGCGAATTGTCGATACAGAATGCCCGTCATTCCGCCGAGGAACGCTATCGGAATGAAAACCGCCGATAAAACGAATGCAATCGCCACGACCGGCCCTTGAACTTCCGCCATGGCAACTTCAGTCGCTTCGACGGGATTTAAGCCGCGCTCCATGTGCTGTTCGACGTTTTCTATAACAACTATCGCGTCGTCGACGACCAGACCTATCGCCAGAACCATTGCGAACAAAGTCAGCGTGTTTATCGTGAAGTCCAGAACCGTGAACGCCGCGAAAGTTCCGAGCAATGAGACCGGCACTGCCAGCAGCGGGATAATCGTTGCGCGGAAACTTTGCAGGAAAATAAAAATTACCAGTACGACGAGTACCAGCGCTTCAAAAAACGTGTGCGCAACTTCCTCTATCGACGCGGTAATAAATTCCGTGCTGTCCAGAACCTGCCCGTATTTAATTCCTTCGGGCAAATTTTTTTCCGCCTCGCGCAGGATTTTTTTGACTTCGCCGATTGTTTCCAGCGCATTGGCGTCGCTCGTCAGATTGATTGTGAACGGAACCGAAGTGTAGCCGTTGAACTTGCCGACGTAAGTGTTCGACTCCTGCCCAATTTCGACGCGCGCCACGTCTTTCAAGTAGACAAAGGCGCCCGCGTCGCCGGTTTTCAGAATAATATTTTCAAACTGCTCCGGCGTCTCCAGTCTGCCCTGAATTTGTCCAGTGTATTCTTTCTCCTGCCCCTGCGCGACCGGCAGTTTGCCTATTGAACCAGCCGCCGCCTGTGCGTTTTGCGTTTTAATTGCGTTTTGAACGTCAGCAACCGTCAAGCCGAAATTCGCGAGCTTTTCCGGATTAATCCATATGCGCAGAGCATAGTCCGCGCTTAGAGTCTGAACGCGTCCGACGCCCTTCACGCGTTTCAAATCGTCCGCAATGTAAATATCAGAATAAGCCTTTATGAATGCTGTATCGTAAAGCCCGTTGTCGCAGTAAAAAGCAAAAATCATCGCCATATCCTGCGAAGATTTTGTAGTTGTCACGCCCGCGGCAAGCACAGTTTCCGGCAGGCTCGAATTTGCCGAGGCGACGTTGTTCTGAACCTTAACCGAATCCATATCGCCATCTGAGCCGACTTCAAAATATACATTCAGCGAATAACTGCCGTCGTCATTTGAATCGGAACTCATATAGTCCATACCCTGCGTGCCGTTGACGCGGTTTTCAATGACCTGCGCGACCGCCTGATTAACTACGCTGGCATTGGCGCCGGAATAAAAAGTGCTGACATTGATTGTCGGCGGCGAAATGTTCGGGTACTGCGCGATTGGCGTGCTGAGCCCCGCGATTATTCCTATGAGGCTGATTATAATCGCTATGACGATTGCAAAAACCGGTCGATGAATAAAAAATTTAGCCATATTTTATCCACCTCACTGGTTCACGCTGCGTTCAACGTCAAAAACTTCTTCGCTCGGCGAGAATGAAAAGCCCATCTCCTTTGCCGTCACCTGCGTAACTTCCAGAGGCATACCGTCGCGCAAATTCGTCAGCCCCTCGACTACAACCAAATCGTCAGCGTTCAAGCCGCTTTTTACAATGTAATAGGAGCCGATTTTTTCTCCGAGCGAAATTTTTCTCACGGCTGAAGTGTTGTCGGGCTGAACGATAAGAACCAGCGTTTCGCCCAAAAGCTGTTGAAGAGCGCGTTCAGGAACGAGCATTGCATTTGGAATGCGGAGCCCTTCAATTTCAACGCGGGCGTACATTCCAGGAACGAGCAGGCTTTCGGGATTTTTGAAAATCGTGCGAATGGTAAGCGTGCCGGTTTCATTTCCCATCGTGCGGTCGTATTCTGCAAACTGCCCGTGGTACGGATATACCGAGCCATCAGCGAGCGTCAGCGAGATTCTATAATTCTGCGCGGGAACTTCAGCTTCGCTGGCTTGCCGGTCACTTTTCGAAAGCCGCAAATATTCCTGCTCAGAAACGGCGAACTGCACAAACACGGGGTCGACAAGACCAATCGTCGCTAACGGCGTGCTGCCCGCAACCGCCAGCGTGCCTACGGGAACATCGTCAATTCCCAAACGCCCGCTCATCGGCGCATAAATTATCGTGTCCGATAAATCGTCCTTTGCCTTTTGCAGGATAGCTTCGTTTGCCTTCACTTCCAGTATCTGCGAATCGACGGCAACGCGCTGATTTACGAGAGCCTGTTCCGAAATTGCATTTGCCCGCCAAAGTTCCTCATTGCGATTAAGGTCGATTCGTTCTTTCGCCAAAGCCGTCTTTGACTTGGCGAGATTCGCTTCCGCCTGAAGTACCGCCGACTGGTATTGCCGGTCGTCGATTTTGAAAAGCATTTGCCCCTGTACAACGTCCTGCCCGCCCTTAACGTACTTTTCCACAATGGAGCCGCTGACTTTCGATTGAACTTTCATCTGGTCGCGGTCGATAACCTGTCCGCTGTAGGAAAAAGTAATTGGCGCGTCCGTCACCAGCACTTTAATCGCTTTCACTCTGGTCGGATATGCTCCGAGGTCCTGATTTTCAGCGTCTTCGCCGCCGCCACAGCCTGCCAAAAGCAACGCCGCCGCAAAAATTATAGCCGAAAATATTTTCATCATGCAGCAAACTTCACTCCGATCTTACTTGTAAATTTAGCGTTCGCCCTTGCCAGCGCCGCCTAAAAAATCATTGTAACATATCATTTTTCGCCACGTCAAACAAGACGGGGGGTTCCAGAATGTCACCCTTTATCCCTTGTTTTTTCCGCCGGCGGTGGTTAAACTGTGAAAAAATCTGAAAGGAGTAAAATCGAAAATGAGCATACCGTTTGCGGAGGCTTTGAAAAAACTTCGTGCCGATAACGACTTTTCGCAGCGGGAACTGGCAGAGCGAATGTACGTGACGCGTTCCACGGTTGCTCGCTGGGAAAGCGGCAGCCGCCTGCCGGACGCCGCAATGATTGTACGACTCGCCCAGTGTCTCGGCACAGATGTTAATACATTACTTTCGGCGGCGCTGGAAAGTGAAGACGCGCCAAATGTCATAATGGTTGACGACAGGAAAATATTTTTAGCGGGCGCCCTGCCGATTCTGGAAGAAGTACTGCCCAACGCCATAGTCACGGGCTTTATCAAACCGTCGGAGGCACTGGATTACGCGCGGGCGAATCGAATCGCGCTGGCGTTTCTGGATATTGAAATGGACAAAACCAGCGGGCTGAATCTTTGCCGAGAGCTGCTCACGCTCAATCCCCGCACGAACGTTATTTATCTGACGGCGTACAGCGAATATGCATTTGACGCGTGGAGTACCGGCGCCAGCGGCTTTACGCTCAAGCCGATAACGGTGGACAGCGTTCGTGAGCAGCTCAGAAATCTTCGATATCCGTTTTCGTTAGGAAGTGCAGACCCCTATGAAGAGTGAGCCTTTTTCTCGGTATTGGCTGCAATCATATATTAACTTTGCGGCGGCTGGAGCACAGGGTTAGTAGTGATACTGCCGCGAACTACGGCGTTGGCGCTCTCTATCGCCTGATGCGCGCGGTCGATTGAAAGTCCCAGCGTCCGCATAACTCTATCGGGATTGTGGAAGCCCATACCGTTTTCAGCGGCAACCCAGTCCCAATACCATTGAGCCTCGCGTACCAGAAGGCGGGCCGGAGCAAGCTGTTCGTCCGTAGCACCGGCGGCAGCGGCGGCTTGAATTGTGGTATGAGCGCGCGCGGTAGTTTCACCGGCTATGCGCTGGAGTTTGAAAGTGTTGTCGTGGATAATCTGCACGCGGTTAAGCAAATCCTGCGGCGTGGCGTCGTGGCACTTCAGGCAGGATTGTTCGGTAGTTTTGAGCGGCGAAGTCATCCAGTGCGAAGTGTATTTCTGCCCGCTGTCGCGCATGTAAGGCATATGACAATCCACGCAGGTAACTCCGGCGTCCGCGTGAACGCTGAGCTGCCAGCATTCAAAATCTGGGTGCTGCGCCTTGAGCATACGCGCATTGCTGTCGGGGTGCGTCCAGTCGCCGGTAAATCCTTTGGCATGACCGTCCTGATAGTAACTCCACTCGGATTCGGCGTCGAAACCGTTGGCGTAGGGCATATGAACTCTGCCGTCTTCCGCCGTGAAGAAATATTCGGTGTGGCACTGCGCGCAGACGTAGGCGCGCATTTCGTTATGGCTGGCTTTGCTGATGTCGATACCTTTTTCCGCCATGGATTCGATAAAGCCCTGATTGTAAACGCGCAACTGCATTGTATCGGGGTCGTGGCAGCTGGAGCAGCCGAACCACTCATCGTCCTTAATCGGCGCGGCAATTTCATCGAAGGGCTTGGACGCGAAATCCCAGCCGCTTTCCTTGAAGTACACGTCGTACATGTAGGAACCTTTGCAGGTTATGCAGGAACCCTTCTGCCCTGGGCGGCGCTTCGATTCAAGAATATCCTGACCCGCGTACCAGTGCCCGCGGTCGTCGTCGTACTGGATTGAAAATTTGTAGCCCTTGAAAAGTTCGAGCTGTTCAGGCTGTTCGATAAGGTGAGAGTTGCCAGCCTGCGCGCCGCCAAATCCAGTCGGGCTGGGGTCTCCGCGCATATTCATTTTAAATGAGTTGAACTGCAGCGGGTAGGCTTCCGCATAAGCCATGCGCGTTAATCGCTGGTCTGCCGGAATTTTCGCCAGCTCGAATTTCACCGCCGGCTTCGCAATTCCGATTCGCACGATTACAACTACGAACGCGAAAAATGCGATACCGAGTACGAGCGCCGCCGCTAAATATTTT
This sequence comes from Selenomonadaceae bacterium, assembly GCA_017614505.1. Lineage (GTDB taxonomy): Bacteria > Bacillota > Negativicutes > Selenomonadales > Selenomonadaceae > Quinella. Next base: position 61,971 of record JAGABT010000007.1, read on the forward strand.
CGCCATTTATTCAATTTGAATACCTCCCTCCAAATGATTTGAGCCGTGAGCAATTCTGCTGTGGCACTTCAGACAATCGTCCTGCGAGCCGCCAGGCGCCGTGCTGACGTAGGACATCGTGGATTCGTGGCAGCGCAGGCAGTTTTCGCTGACCATTTTCCGCGCGTCATTGCTCAGCTTGATTTTCGCCGGATAGTCGCGGATAACTTCGTGGTACATGTCGACCATACCCGTGCGCCCTTTTTCAATCAGGTAGTGCGGAAAATTGTCGTGCGGCAGGTGACATTCCACGCAATCCTGTTCGCGGTGGCTGGAGACTGCGAAAGTCGCCGCCTCGTGTTTCATCGAATGACACTGCCCGCAGAAAGTTTTCGTCCCGCTGAAATGCAGGAAAAAATTTGTGACGCCAATCGCCGCCACGCCGAGTACGAAACCGCCAGCTATGCATTTTAGTGTATGTTTTTCGAGTAAATCTTTGAAATTCATCGCCTTACCTCCTCTCCTGAAAATTTTACTACACCAGCTTAAACCTCCTTGTCCAAGAATTTTTGCAGTCTGTCCGCGAATCTGCCAACGTGCAGACCGTCAACGAATGAATTAAACGCCGTGTCGATTTTGTCGAAGAGTACGACCGCGCCGTCCAAAAATCTGTAGCGGAAATTTTCAATTTCGCCGATTATTTTTTCACCGCCGCCAGAGTTCCCGCGCAAATCGCCGCCGCGCTCAGCCATAAAAGCCAGATTAGCGGTTTCGTGCTGACTGTCGTTGTGACTGGTACCGCGGAAATTTCTGCCAGCGCCGGTAATATTTCTAAGCGCGCCTTCAGTTTGTCGCCGGATATTCCAGTTAGCCGGACGCGCCGCCGCCCTCCAAGAATCTCAATCGCGCTGGAACTGCCGCCGTCCGCCGTAACTTCAATCTGCGGCTCAATCGTCTCGGTCTGAACGCCGTCGGTAACTTCGATTTTCGCGCTGGCTCGAACTGGATTATTTTCCGCGTCGTAGGAAATTTCAGCGCTGTCGAAAGTGTAGCCGAGCTCTCCGTCCATTGCGAATCTGCCGCGCTCAAGGATAATTTCCTGCGCGAGAATATTTTTAGGCGGGTGCGGCGCCAGATAAACGTCGCCGGAAATATTTTTGAGAATGGCAGGCTCGCGGGCGGCGTCTTCACCGTTGCCGCGAAGTTTTGTCAAAGCCCGCACTTCCTGCCCGTCGACGCTGTACACGTAAAATTTCTGCCGCGCTTCAATAATCTGCCCGCTGTAAATAATCCTGTGACCGGCAAGCTCAGTTTCAACGCCGTTGGCAAGCTCCGCCGTTACAGTTTCGCCGCTCGAAGAAATTACCACCGCCGCCAGTCCAAATACAAATCCCGCGTGCGCAATTTTTCCGCCGAGGCTCATTCTGAATTTCGCCAGCGAATAAACTGCCAGCGCGAATAAAACTGCCGCGATTGGCGCCGTGCTTTTAACGTAAAATTCTTCGCCGACCGCCGCCGGATTTTCCAGTGCCAGCGTGAACAGCGGCATTGACATTCCCAGCCACACGATAACCGCCACGAAAATCAGCAACAGCATTCCCAGCAAGACTACGAACGCCGGTTCGCTGTACCTTTCGTACATTCTGCCCGTCGGAAAATTTTTCGCCTTGACGAAGATTATCGCTAAGCCGCCGATTAAAACCAGCGCGTCCGCCAGCGCTGTCGTCAAGCCTACGTCCGAGCCCGCGAATGAGTGTACCGAGAAATCGCCCAAAATTCCCGAACGCGTCAGGAACGTGCCGTAAATTACCAGCGAATACGTGAACACCGCCGCGATATGCGCCAGCGGCAGCACGGCTGATTTTTTCTGCGCGAGGTTTATCAAATGCAGCAGCACCGCGCTCAGCAGCCACGGTACCAGCGACGAATTTTCCACGGGGTCCCACGCCCAGTATCCGCCCCAGCCCAGTACTTTGTACGCCCAGTAGCCGCCGATAAATATTCCAGCGCCGAGTAAGCTCCACGCCACCAGCGTCCACTTTCGCGCAGGTTCCAGCCAGCTTTTCGACGCCGCAGATTTGAACAGCGCGCCAATACTCAGCGACAGCGGCACCGCCAGCAGTGCGTAGCCCGCGAAAATTACCGGCGGATGTATCGCCATCCAGAAATCCTGCAGCAGCGGGTTCAAGCCCACGCCTTCTGAAACTTCCACGGGATTTGGCGCGAACGGGCTGTTTGCCAGCACGAAAATTATCAGCAGCAGTTCCAGCGCGAAATAAACTGCCAGCGCCGGAGCCGGAGTTTTTCTGAAAACCAGCACCAGTCCAGCCAGCGCGTGAATCAGCAGCCATAGCAGGAATGAGCCCTGCTGTCCCGCCCAGAACGCCGAAATTTTGTACAGCGTCGGCAGTTGCGTTGACGAATACGCCGCCACGTACTGTACGCTGAAATCGTCCGTGAAAATTAAAATCCACAGGTACAGGCTCGCCGCCGTCACCGCCGCTGCTGAAATTGCGCCGAAAATTTTCCAGTTCATTGCGGCTTCTGTCCCTCGTACTTCGACGGACATTTAATCAGCAGTTTTTTCGCGCGGAAAGTTTCCTCCTCCGCGTCGTACTTCCCGACGGCGACAATGTGATAGGCTTCGTCGAACTGGTCGGGCTTGACGCCGGTAAATCTTACTGGCAGAATCTCGCCGGTTTCCTCGTCGCGCAGATTGAAAATAAATTCGCTGTCGACCTGACGCGGCTCAAAATTTTCATCGCGCAGACCTTTAACCTGAACGCTGCCAGTCGCGGCTGTGGCTTCGGCAATGCTAACGTAAGGCGTCACGCTTTCGCTCAGATTCATTCCGGCGTAAACGATAAATCCAGCCAGCATCGCCGCAAGGAAAACCTTTCGCATAAGCACCACCTCACGATAAATTTTCTGAAAATTAAATTCGCCGCGTTCAGGTTTTTTCCTTCATTAAGCGCCAGAAAATAAGCGTTGCGTCCAAAACCGCCGCCAGCAGTACCGCCAAAAATTCCGCGTCCATTTCGAGCCTGCCCGCCGAATTTAGTACCGGCTCTGGGTGCAGCGAAAAGTACATGCGCGGCAGTATGAATACCAGAAACGGCACCGTCAGCACGCTCAGCAGCGAGTACACCGCCGAAACTTTCGCGCGCGCTTTTTCATTGGGAACCGCCGCCCGCAATGTCAAATACGCGCCGTAAATTAAAATCAGCACGAAAATTGTCGTCTGCCGCGGGTCCCAGTTCCAGTACGCGCCCCATGTCAGCTTGCTGAAAATCGCCCCGCTTACCGTCGCCAGAATCACGAATATAAATCCCAGCCGCGCCGCTCTTGCGCTTAGCTCGTCGAATTTCATTTCGCCAGTTCGCAGAAATTTCGCCGCGTAAAATGCGCTCACGAAAAATCCCACGACTGATACCCATGCCGCCGGTACGTGGAAAAATATTATTTTCGCCAGCTCGCCCAAGCCCTGCACCGGCGGTACGAAAAAAATTATCGCCGCGATTATCGTTGCAGTTAAAAAAATTATCAGCTTCCACATTCTAAATCAGTCCAGGTTTATTTATTTCAGCATTTCTTTCGAGAAAGAAACGCTGGCAAAGAAAGCTGGGCCGCATAGGTCGCATCCGGCGACCTGTGACGGCCCGCGCGCCGTCCATGGCGCGCTTCTTAAGCGCGTGCGTCCATGGGCGGCCTCTTCATTTGCATATTTCAATCTAAAAAGTCATACAGTATCGACGACGCTACTGTCAAAATTGCGTCGTAAAAAATCATCGCCAGCAAAAATTCCGGCGCAAATTCCGCGCCAGTCAGCGCCGCCTCCGTCAGACTTATCGCCGGTAAAAATATCGGCAGCGTCACTGGGAACAGCAAAATCGGGAACAAGCCGCCCTTCGTCGACGCCGAAACCGTGAGCGCTGCCGTAAGCGTTCCTGCCGCCGCAATTCCAGTTAAACCCAGTAAAATCGTCGCCAGCAACAAAAAAATCTGCGCGACCGCCGCGTCGAACAAAATCAAAAACACCGGCAATAAAAAAATCGTCAGCGCCAGCAGCGACGCCAGCGTAAACGCCATTTTGCCGAACAGGACTGCCTGCGGAGCCGCGTAGAGTTTCAGCGTTGCCAGAGTGCCCGCCGCCGCTTCGTCCTCAAATGTGCCGGAAATTCCTGCGCCCGCCGCGAAAAATATCACGACCCACAGCAAAGCTGCCAGCAGTTTCGGTTCGATTAAAATTCCGCCGACCGATAAACTCATGCTGGCTATCGCTGTCAGCGAGAACATCGCCATTGCCGCGAACGCCGCCCGCCTGCGCAGTCCGACCAGAAAATCTTTATGAAAAATCGCCGCCGCCTGCAGGAAGTTCGATAACTTCATCGCAAACCTCCAAGTCTGCCGCGTCATTCGTCGCCAGCAGAATAATTTTGCCGCCACGCGCGCCGCTTTTAATTTCGCGCAGGAAAATTTCCCTGCCAGCTTCGTCAAGATTTGAAGTCGGCTCGTCCAAAATCCAAACGTCAGCGTCGACGGCAAGCAGTATCGCAAATTTCAGGCGCTGGCGCATGCCGGTAGAAAAATCGCCCGCGCGAATTTCAGTTTCAAAGTCAACGCCGACGCGCCTGCCGAGCTCAGCGGGGTTGATATTTTTGCCGCGCAGTTTTGCGAAGAAGTTCAGATTTTCGGCGGCGGTAAGGGCGTCATAGATTTTCATTTCTGGCGTGACAGCGGCGACGGTCTGAGCGCCGTGGATATTGACTTCACCGGTGTCGGGCTTTAAAATTTTCGCGGCGAGCTTGAGGAGCGTAGATTTGCCGGAACCGTTGCGCCCGATAACGCCGACAACTTTACCGGCGGAAAATTCGAGCGTAAGATTTTTGAAAAGTTCGCGGCGCCCAAAACTCAGGCTTACGCTTTCGAGACGAATTTTATTCATAGAGTGATTATAAAGGCTTGCAACGGGGGCGGTCAAGATTTTCGCGAGGCGGCAAATGTTCCGAGTGCGACTGCTATTCGAGGGGCTGGCGGTCGGAATTTTCACGGGCGTAGTGGTAACGGCGATACGAATTTTGCTGGACGCGGCGGATATTATGCGCCCGCATTGGTTCCAGCATTTAAGCGCGGTGAAATTTTTCGTGACGGTCTGCGCGGTAATTTGCGTGGCGAAATTTCTGGCGCGGGCGATAGAGTTCGACCGGCAGGTAGCTGGGAGCGGCGTCCCGCAAATCAAGGGAATACTTCAGGGCGTGGCGACGATGACGGAGCCGCTGAGATTAATCGTGCTGAAATTCACGGCGACGGTTTTAGCGATAGGCGCGGGAATGTCTTTGGGGCGCGCGGGCGTAAGCGTACAGTTTGGCGCATGCGTAGGGAATTTTTTCGGTAAAATATTTCACCGAGGACACAGCGAAATCGAGCGGGGAATTTTGCTGACGGCGGGCGCAGGCGCGGGCTTGGCGGCGATATTCAACGCGCCGCTGGCTGGAATAATTTTCTGCGTGGAGGAACTGCACAGGAAATTCACGCCGGAAGTTTTAGTGGCGACGCTGACGGCGGCGGTCTCGGCGTCGGCGGTCGTCAATCTGGTTTTCGGAGTGCAGCCGATTTTCGCGGAGATAAGCGCGATACCGGCGGTCGTGCCGGAATTTCTGAACGTGCTGCATTTCGTCGCGCTGGGAATATTTTTGGGCGTAGTCGGCGTAATTTTCACGCGGACGATGATTCTCGCGCTGGACGTTTATGACCGGCTGGAAATTTTCGGGACGCGCAGATTTTTAATTCCACTGGCTTTGACGATACCGCTCGGCGTAACTTTGCCGGAAGTTCTGGGCTGCGGAAATGTTTTGGTGAACGAAATTTTGAGCGAAGAATTTGTACTTGGGGCGACGCTGATATTTTTCGCGGGAAAATTTTTATTCACGCTGATAAGTTTTGGAACGGGCGCGCCAGGCGGAGTATTCCTGCCGCTGTTGACGCTGGGAGCGCTGGGCGGGAGCATTTACGCGGATATTGGCGTCGCGCTGGGATTATTCGGCGCGGAATGGTCGACGCTCTTGATAATTTTCGGAATGGCGGCGATGTTCGCGGCGGTCGTCAAAGCGCCGGTGACGGGCAGCATTTTAATCATGGAAATTACGGGGCAGTTTTCGTACTTGCTGATGCTGACAGTCGTAGCGGGCGCGGCGTTCATGACGGCGGATTTACTGGGCGGCGAGCCGATTTTCTCAGCGCTTTTAAATCGCAAGCCCAAATCTTGATAAAAAAATACTCCCCCGCTATAATCAGTTCAGCAAGGGAGGTGATTATCATGGCAGATTTGGAAAACCGCGTGGGACAGCTCGAAACGCGCGTCAGCGTTATTGAGACGAAAGTTGACGCGTTCATTCAGGAAATGCGCGACTTCAAAACGGAAATGCGCCAGCAAAATGAAATGCGCGCGGCAGAAATTGCTGAACTTCGCGAACAGCGTGAAAAAGACGCCGCCAGGCACGAAGCCGACATGAAGGAAATTCGCAAAAGTCAGGCAGCCGACATGAAGGAACTTCGTCAAAAACAGGAAGCCGACATGAGAGAAATTCGCAACAGTATTGACGGTATGGGCAAACACGTCCGCAACATAGCCATTGCCGCAATCGTCGGAATTGGTGCGATTGGAGCCGCCGTCATCGGCTTTATTTATACCATGGCGCCAAAAGCCATCGGCGGTTAATTTAAAATCGCCGTATTTGTTTTTCAAGCTCCGCTCACTACAGCGCGAGCTTTTTTCTTTTGTTAAGATACCACAGCCGCGCTGATTTTGCAAGCCGAAAAAGGAAATTTTTCTGCCGCGTTGTATATTACGCTTGATAAAAATTTTTGGGGGAATCTCAATGATAAGGAAAGGAATAATTTTAGCGGGCGGCTCCGGCACGCGCCTTTACCCGCTGACGGAAGTCGTCTCCAAACAGCTGATGCCGGTCTACGATAAGCCGATGATTTACTACCCGCTGTCAGCTTTAATGCTCGCCGGTATCCGCGAAATTCTGGTAATCAATACGCCGCAGGACAGCCCGCTCTTCCAGAAACTGCTCGGCGACGGCTCACAGCTTGGTTTGAAAATTTCCTACGCGGTTCAGCCGAAGCCGGAAGGTCTCGCGCAGGCTTTTTTAATTGGCGAAGAATTTATCGCTGACGAAAGCTGCGCGCTGGTGCTGGGCGACAATATTTTTTACGGCGCGAATTTCGCTAAGCTTGTCCAGCGGGCGGCGGCTAACGACGACGGCGCCACGGTTTTCGCCTACTACGTGAACGACCCCGAAAGTTACGGCGTTGTCGAATTTGAGCGCGAAACCGGCAAAGCGGTCAGCCTCGAAGAAAAGCCCAAAAATCCCCGCTCGAATTACGCCGTGACTGGCTTGTATTTTTACGATAAAGATATTGTCGACGTGGCGAAATCGATTAAACCTTCGGCGCGCGGCGAGCTTGAAATTACTGACGTGAACAAGGTTTATCTTGAGCGCGGGAAATTGCGCGTAGAAATTATGCGGCGCGGTTACGCCTGGCTCGATACTGGGACTCACGAATCACTTTTGCAGGCGAGTTCCTTCGTGCATACCGTTCAGACGCGGCAGGGCTTGAAAATTTCCTGTATCGAAGAAATTGCCTACCGCATGGGCTACATTGACGCCGAACAGCTTTTGAAACTTGCGGAGCCGCTCGCTAAGAATGAGTACGGAAAGTATTTGCAGCGGCTGGCGCGTGACTGAGGAGGAAAAAATTATGCCGGTTATTAAAACTGAATTGAAGGGCGTTTTCATTATTGAGCCGCAGGTTTTCGGCGATTCGCGCGGCTGGTTCATGGAGAGCTGGTCTAAGGCGAAATTCGAGGCGGCGGGCTTGCATTATGATTTTGTTCAGGACAATCAGTCCTATTCGGCGCAGAAAGGAACTCTGCGCGGACTTCATTACCAGCTGAATCCGATGGCGCAGGCGAAACTGGTACGCTGCACGCGCGGTGTACTGCTTGACGTGGCGGTTGACATTCGCCCAAATTCGCCGCAGTTCGCGAAATATGTCGCCGTCGAACTTTCCGCTGAAAACAAACGCCAGCTTATGATACCGCGCGGCTTCGCTCACGGCTTCATCACGCTTACCGACGACGTGGAAATTCAGTACAAGGCAGATAATTATTACGCGCCGCAGTGCGAAGGAAATATCCGCTGGGACGACCCGCAGATTGGTATCGACTGGAAAATTTCGCCAACGATTCTGGCTGACAAGGACGCTAAGGCGCCGCTTCTCAAGGAACGCCTCGCCAACGGGCAGATTAATTTTATTTTCGACAAGGAGGACTGAGTGCGCATGAAAATTATTGTGACGGGCGGCGCGGGCTTTATCGGCGCCAATTTCGTCTACTACGAGCTGGCGAATCACCCCGACGATGAAATTATCTGCTACGACAAACTCACCTACGCCGGCAATCTCGAAACGCTGAAATTCGCTGAAACCAATCCCCATTTCCAGTTCGTGTACGGCGATATTTCCAGCCGCGACGAAGTTTACAAGCTGTTTGAAATCGTGGCGCCGGATATTATCGTGAACTTCGCGGCGGAAAGTCACGTCGACCGCTCGATTGAAGACCCCGAACTTTTCCTGCGCACAAACATTATCGGCACCAGCATTCTGCTCGACGCCTGCAAAAAGTACGGTATCAAGCGCTATCATCAGGTTTCTACCGACGAAGTTTACGGCGACCTGCCGCTCGACAGACCAGATTTATTTTTCACCGAGACCACGAATCTGCACACGTCCAGCCCGTACTCCGCCAGCAAAGCCAGCGCCGATTTGCTCGTTCAAGCCTACCAGCGCACCTACAAAATTCCCGCCACAATTTCGCGCTGCTCCAACAACTACGGTCCTTACCACTTCCCAGAAAAATTAATCCCGCTCATGATTATCAACGCGCTCCACGATAAAAATCTGCCCGTCTACGGCACCGGCGCCAACGTCCGCGACTGGCTCTACGTCGAAGACCACTGCGCCGCGATTGATTTGATTATCCGCAACGGCAAAGTCGGCGAAGTCTACAACATCGGCGGACACAACGAAAAAACTAATCTCGAAGTCGTCAAGACCATTTTGAAAATCCTCGGCAAGAGCGAAAGTCTGATTCAGTTCGTCACCGACAGGAAGGGGCACGACCAGCGCTACGCTATCGACCCCGCGAAAATTGAACGCGAACTCGGCTGGACACCCAAAACTAAATTCGACGACGGCATTCAAAAAACTGTGGCGTGGTACCTCGAAAATCGCGCGTGGTGGGAAAAAATTATCAGCGGCGAATACCAGAACTACTACGCCAAAATGTATGGCAACCGCTAAAAATCTGCGTGGCGGCTTCACGACTGGCGCGGCGGCTGCTGCTGGCGTCAAGGCGGCGCTGATTTATCTTTCTACCGGCGAAACTCCCAGCGCTGTCGAACTTACCGCGCTTGACGGCACGCTCCTCAAAATTCCAATCGCCAGCGTCGAAAAAGTCAGCGGCGGCGTTCGCGTTGAAGTTGTCAAAAATTCCGGCGACGACCCAGACATTACCAACGGCGCCTCGATTTTCACCACGACCAAAGTTACCGGCGACGAAATTATTTTTCGCGCGGGGCTCGGCGTCGGCAGAATCACGAAGGCGGGCTTGCAGCTGCCGGTTGGCGAGCCTGCGATTAATCCTGGTCCGCGCCAGCTGATTAAAAATGTTGCGGCGGAATTTGGCGTTACCGGTCTGGACGTGGAAATTTCAATTCCGGCGGGCGTCGAACTCGCTAAAAAAACTTTGAACCCAATGCTCGGCGTCGAAGGCGGAATTTCGGTTATCGGTACGACCGGCGTCCTGCGCCCAATGTCCGAAGACGCGTTCAAAAATTCGCTCGTGCCGCAAATTGACGTTGCCAAAGCCGCCGGTTTCGACGAACTGGTTTTTGTGCCAGGCAAAATCGGCGAGACTATCGCTGAGAGTTTGAACCTGCCTCGCGCGGCGATTGTTCAGACCAGCAATTTCATCGGCTTCATGCTGGAGGCGGCGGCTGAACGGAAAATTCCCAAAGTCATTTTGTGCGGGCATATCGGCAAGCTCGTCAAGGTTGCGGCTGGAATTTTCCACACGCACAACCGCATTGCTGACGCGCGGCTTGAAACTCTGGCGGCTTACGCGGCGGCGGAAGGTTTGAGCGCCGTCGAAGTTCAAAAAATTTTGGACGCCAATACCGCTGAAGACGCCACGAAAATTATTGCCGCTAATCATCTGGAAAAGGTTTACGACAAAATTGCGGCGCGGGCGAGTTTTCGCGCTGAACGCTACGTTTACGGCGCGCTGAAGGTCAGCACGATTCTGGCGGACTACGCCGGAAATATTCTGGGGACTGATTGGGTTGGAAAATAAAATCATAGTGGCGGGAATCGGACCAGGCGCCGAATCGTTCATAACTCCGGCGGCGCTTGAGAAAATCCGCGCGGCAAAATTTCTGGTCGGCGGACGGCGCGCGATTGCTCAGTTTTCAGCGTCAGCTCAGGAAACCTGCGTGATAACGCGGGACTTGAACGCAGCGATAAATTTCATACGCGAAAAAATTTCCTGCGCGGAAGTCGTGGTCATGGTCAGCGGCGACCCAGGTTACTACTCGCTGCTGGACTTGTTGCGGAAACATTTTCCGCCGGCGCAAATCGAAGTTATCCCGTCAATCAGCGCGATGCAGTTAGCCTTCGCCAGATTATCGCTGCCGTGGCATTCGGCAACGCTGCTGAGCTTTCACGGGCGGCGACCAGATAACTCAGATTTAAAATTCGCGCAGGGAAAAATTCTGGGCTTGCTTACCGACGCCGAGTTCAATTCCAAAACTGTCGCGCAGATTTTGCTGGAGAACGGCTGGGTGGAAAATTCTAATTTAGCGATATGCGCGCGGCTTTCCTATGCAGACGAAAAAATTATCAGAACAGATTTAGCGGCGGCGGCAAATTCCGAGCCGGTTAAACATTGCATTTTAATTGTGGGGGATTTTTGATGATTGGCATTGACGACGAAAAATTTCTGCGCGGCAAGGTTCCAATGACTAAGCGCGAAATTCGCATTCTGACGCTTGTCAACGCGCAAATCGGGGCGGAAGATTTAATCGTGGACGTTGGCGCTGGCACCGGCTCCATTTCGATTGAGGCGGCGAAACTGGCGGTCGGCGGACACGTCTACGCCATCGAAAAAGAATCCGACGCTATAGCTCTTATCCGGCAGAACGCCGAGAAATTCAACGTCAAAAATCTCACGATTATCGAGGCTACGGCGCCCGAAGGCTTTGAAAATATTCCGCCGCTCGACGTTGCGATTATCGGCGGCAACGGCGGCTGGCTCATGGATATTCTGAACGCCGTCGACGAAAAGCTAAAAATCGGCGGGCGAATCGTGCTGAATTTCATTACAGTTCAATCGCTGGCGAACTGCCTCGGCTGGCTCAAAGCTCACAGCAATTACCGCTACGACGCAATTCAGGTGCAGATTAACCGCCTGCATAACGTCGGATTCAAGGATATGTCGAAGGCGCTCAACCCCGTGCATATCGTCACTGCAAAAAAAATTCAAAGCGCGCAGGCGGCTAAGGTTATCAGCCTCGCCGAAATGAAATCCCGAATCGTCAGCAAGGGAGGTTTAAACCGTGCTTGAACCGTTCCGCGAAAGAATCTACGTGACGCGACCGGTCTTGCCGACGCTCGAAGAAGTCACGTCGAAACTGCGCGACATCTGGGATTCGAAGTGGCTGACGAACAACGGACCGCAGCACTCGATGCTTGAACTGGAGCTGGCGGAATTTCTGAAGGTGCCGTACCTGTCGCTGTTCAACAACGGCACAATCGCGCTGATGGTTGCCTGCCAGAGTTTACGGCTCAGCGGGGAAGTTATAACTACGCCGTTCACCTTCGCCGCCACGCCGCACGTTTTGAGCTGGAATAATATCACGCCGATTTTCTGCGACGTTGACGCCGAGACCATGAATCTTGACGCGGAAAAAGTTGAGTCGATGATAACGCCGCACACGACTGGGATTTTGGCGGTACACGTTTTCGGGACGCCCTGCGACGTGGAAAAGCTTCAGGAAGTCGCTGACCGTTACGGCTTGAAAATTATTTACGACGCGGCTCACGCATTCGGCGTTGAACTCGACGGGCGCGGGATTGGAAACTTCGGCGATATTTCCATGTTCAGTTTCCACGCCACGAAACTTTATCACACGCTCGAAGGCGGCGCGCTCGTTCACGGCGACAAGAATCTCAAGCCGCGTATCGACCTGCTGAAGAATTTCGGTATCAAAAACGAAGACGAAGTTGTCATGCCTGGAATTAACGGCAAGCTCGACGAAATTCGCGCGGCGATTGGCAGGATTATGCTTGGCTACGTCGAAGGCGAACGGCTCAAGCGCAGGCAGATTTACGAAATTTATGAAGAGGAACTCGGCGGCGTCGCTGGAATTACGCTTATGCCGGAAGTTTCCGCCGACGTCAAGCTGAACTATCAGTACTACGTGATTCGCATTGACGAAAAAGTTTTCGGGCGTTCGCGCGACGAAGTTTACGACGCGTTGCGGGACTACAACATTTTCTCGCGGAAATATTTTCACCCGCTGTGCAGTGAGTACACGTGCTACCGCCAGCTAAGTTCTTCGCGGGTTGAGAATCTGCCAGTTGCTAACCAAATCGCGCGGCAAGTTTTGAGCCTGCCGAACTACGGGGAACTTGCGCTCGACGACGTAAGGAAAATCTGCGCGATTTTAAAATCTTTTGGCAAGTAGGAGGAATTATCTTGAAACAGTTTATCATCGCCGCCGCGCTTTTTCTGCTGACGAACGTTGCCAGCGCCGCGCAAATCGATTCGGCGGACTACCTCGGCGACCCAAGATTCAACTATCCCGTGGTAGTTACCGACAGCCCCATCGCCGACGCCAGAATTAACAGCGTCATTCGCGCGGAAGTTCAGCGGTTCGTTGAAGCGGTCGAGAAGCAGGCGCAGGAAAACGATATGCAGATTGGCGACATCAGCGTAGATTTTAAAATTCCCTGCAATCATAACGGCGGGATTCTGAGCGTCCTGCTGACGGAATATATCTACTACGAAAAGGCGGCGCACCCCTCGACAATCGTCCGCGCGCTGAATTTCAATTCCTATTCGGGCGTTAGGCTTACCGCCGACAGTTTGAGCGAAATTGGCTCTCCAGATAATGGCGAGCCGAGATATACGCCGAAAAATGTCACGCGCAAGTTGCGGGAGCACGTCAGAAAAAATAATCTGTTCCTCTACGACGACTTCACCGAGCTGGAACAACTGCCGGAGGATTTCTACTTTGACGATGAGCTCAACGTGATTTTCATTTTCCAGCAGTACGAAGTTGCGCCCTACGCCATCGGGATTATTCAGGTGAACGCCGGCAAATAATTTTTTCAGCAGCACTTAATATTTTTCCGAATCCGGCGTATAATGTGCAGAAAAAAGAAAGGAAGTTTTAAAAATGGCAGACAAAGAAATTATGAAAGACACTGAACTCGATGAAGTAGTTGGCGGCAGCGGGATTGAAACCATGGCGCTTATGAACCGCCTGCAGGTCGCGGGACTTGCGAAGTTCCATACGCCGCTGGTTGCGGGGCACGAGGAAGCCGCCGCCGCTGAACTCCAATCCTATCTCTCCGGCTTGAAAGATTCTCAAGGCAACAATGTTTTCGATAACCCGCAGATTTATGGAGACGGTCGCGCTAATGACTACTTTAGGGGCATGGTTTTTACCGTTACGTGTTCAACCGACACAAGAAGTGACGCTGACAAGGTTATCGATATGATTAAATACGCGATGGGCAGATAAAAATTTTCCGGCGGCGCTTAATAGAACAAAATTTGAAAGGAAGTTTTAAACATGGCAGAAGAAATTAAAAACAACGAAATTCTCAAAGACGAGCAGCTCGAACAGGTTGCGGGCGGCTACGCTATCGAAATCGAAAATGACATAAACCGCCTCAAATTTCTCGGCGTGCTCCCTCCAAACACCAGCAGCGACGCTCTTGTCAGCGAGCAACTCCTTAAAGACACCCTCTACAGACGCTACAAGATAGACGTTGAAACCAGTTTCGCCAACCGCAACGAGTACAGATACTGCATAGACGGCAGATACTACGACCGCAAAACAGTCTGGCGTTTTATCTGCGACCGCGAAGGCAGATCCTATTTCGAATAATAAAATCAAATCACTGCCAGCTCCGCCAAAACCGGCGGGGCTATTTTTTTTGCCAATAAAAAAAGCGCCGAAGCGCTCAAGTTGAATTTATTTCGCAAAGGCAATTCCAGTCAAATCGTCAATCGTCGGGTTGACGTTGCCGACGTAGCTCAAATCCGAGACGAGAACTTTCCGCACGTAAATTTTGTAGTCGCCGCTGATATAACTGCTCGCCGCGTGAATTATAATCGGCGTGCCGTTATCGTCGTCGCCCAGCCTGAGCATGACGTGACCTGGCTTGAAGAGCAGTGCGCCAACTGGACTGCGCCGGACAATATCCAGACGCTCCTCGTGAGTTACGTCGTTGAACACGGCGAAAATCGGCATGGCGCCTTCCTGCCTATTGGCGTCGCGCGGAATTTCCAGACCCATACTGCGATACACGTCCTCCACGAACGCCGAGCAGTCAACGCTGTTATTCAGCCCGCCCCAGCCGTACACGTCGCCGAGGAAATTGAAACTCTGGCGGATAAAATTGTTGGTGGTGCAGTCAAGGAATCCGAGATTCAGCCGCTCATCTTTGTAAAGCCCCAGCGGAATTTCGCGCAGAGTGCCATTGACGCTCATGGGAATGCGCACAATCCAGAAATCTTCATCGCTGGACGCGGTATTATCCAGCGGAATTTTGGCGCCCATCTGGAAAAGAATACGCCTGTCGTCAAGGTCGAAGTAAATTTTATTGCCGGTGACTACCAGAAAATCCTTCGGGCGGACGTAATTCAGCCAGGTCTTGCGGTCGGTGAAGGCGACGGAATTTCTGTCAATCCAGCCGAAATAGTTGCGCGTCTGCGCGAAAATGTAAGCGCCGTCGTCACTTTCCCAGAGTACGGCAACAGCCTCGGCAGGGTCAAGCGCGGTGCCCTGAAGTGCGTCGTAGCGGTCGCCGGTAGGAGGTTCCGGCAGAAGGCGGACGTTAGTGCGCTCAACCGTCACGGCGTAGAGAACTTCCACGGCTCCGGAAATTGCGTCAAGGTTGCGCTTAGCCATGAGTTCGGGGCTGGCGCTGACGTGAACATCATCAGTCAGCTGGTTGATTCTGGCAGTCAAATCGGCGGCGGAAATTTTTCTGGGATAATTTTCAAGGTCGGCGCCGTAAGAGTCGCGCCCGCGAATGAACTCGTTGAACCTTTCCACGGCGCGGGCGTCAAGGAGAATTTTATCGCCGTCAATCGTACGGCTCAGCCAGTATTCAGGCGTAGCGCGCTTGTCCAGAATTTCAATCGGCGAGGCGTGCGAAGTGCCAGCAAAGATAAAAAAAATCGCCGCTGTTATGGCAAAAAAAACATTCAGCTGCAAAATAAAATCACCTTCCTGGAAAATCAGTCTTTTTTAACTTTTCCGCTGTAACTGATTTTACCAGATTCCGAAATCGCGTCAAGTTTTTCACGCGCTCCATCGACGCCGGCTTCAACCGCCTTGTAGTACCAGTAGCGCGCATTTTTGAGGTCGCCGCGCTTTGCAAGGAAATCGCCGAACCAGAGCATTCCCATTTCGGAGCCGCCTTCCGCAGATTTTTTAAGCCAGTAGCGGGCAAGTCTGGCTTCGTCTTCGACGTGGGAAAAAATTGCGCCGAGTTCAGCCATCGCCTCAATTTCACCGGCTTTAGCGGCTTGCTCAACGTAGTCGAACGCCAGATTAAAATTTTTCTTGACGCCGATGCCCTCACCGTACATTAAGTAAAGCGACATCATGGCGTTGGTGTTGCCTTTATCGGCGGCTAACTCGTAGGTTTCAACGGCGCGGTCGTAATCCTTGTTGTCGAAGTACAAATCGCCGAGTTCGTTAATTGCGTCGTCGTCGCCCAGCGCGATAGCTCTTTTGTAGAGCGCCACGGCTTTTTTCAAATCCTTTGGCTCGGCGTTGTGTCCGTAGTAGTAGGCGAGATTCGAGAGAGCGCTGATATCGCCGCTGTCGACCGCCTTTTCAAACCAGCGGCGCGCTTCGGGAATATTTTTTTCAACGCCGTCACCGTCGTAGTACTTGAACCCGACGGAGTTCATAGCGGCGGGATAACCTTCATTTGCGGCGCGGAGCATCCACGAAAAAGCTTTTTCCAGGCCGCCGCGTTTGTGATAAATTCCCGAAAGAGAATACATCGCCGGAGGATAGCCGAGAATCGCCGCCTGCATAATCAAATCGGTAGCCTCTTTGAGATTTTTTTCAACGCCTTCGCCGACCATGTAGTGACTGGCGAGATTGTATAATGCAACTTTGTGTCTGCGGTCAGCGGCTTTGCGGTACCACTCGCAGGCTTTTTTGGAATCGCGCTTGAAAATTTCGCCGTTGTCGTGCATAAGCCCAATCATGTTCATGCAGCCAGCATTTCCCAGCGCGGCGCCGCGCGTGTACAAATCCAGCGCCTTCCTGCGGTTTTTACCAATCTCCTCGCCGAAGTAGTACATGTCGCCCAGATGAACCATAGCCATTGGCTCGTCCCGCGCGACTGCCTTTTTAAACCACACGACCGCCTTGCGTTTATCTTCCTCGACGCCCTTGCCATAGCGGTACGCGTCAGCAACGTTCACCGTGGCAACCAAATCGCCTTCCTGCGCCGCCGCCAGAAAACATTTGAACGCTGATTCGTCGTCGCCCGTCCGCGCGTAGACAAGACCGAGATAATTTTTCGCTTCAGTGTGACCGGCGTCGGCTGCCTTCTTCAGCCACTTTAACGCCGCGTCGTAATCTACATCGCCAGCCTCGCCGTAAAGGTACATTCTGCCGGCGCAGAACATTCCCTCGACGCTGCCAGCTTCCGCCGCCTTCACGTAATTTTTCAGCGCGGTATTCATGCTGCACTTTTCGTAAGCGTCACGCGCCCGTTTAAAAAATTTGGTAGCTTCCGTCATATTCTCACTCCATTAAAATTTTTGCGGCGGCTTGATTTTATCTTTAACCGCTTCCAGCCCTTCGCTCGCGCCCTCTATACCGGCTTCAAGCGCCTTGTTATACCAGTACCTTGCGTGTTTGTATTGCCCGTGATTTTCGAGAAATTCCGCCAGCACCATTATAGCATCAGTATTCCCGCCGTCCGCAGATTTTTTCAGCCAGTAATGCGCGTACCGAAATTCATCAGGGTCGCAGGCATAAATTTGCCCCAAATCAGCCATCGCCTTTAAGTCACCGGCGACAGCGGCGCGCTCAATCAGGTCAAAAGCCAGCGTCAGATTTTCCTCGACGCCAACAGACTCAGCGTACATAAAGGACAGCGCCCGCATTGCGTAGGTACTGCCTTTATCAACGGCAGTCTGAAAAACTTTTACGGCACTTTCGTAGTCCTTGTTTGCGAAGTACAAATCGCCCAGCTCATTCAGCGCGTCGTCATCGCCCAGCGCGACAGCTTCGTTGTAGAACTTAGCGGCAAGGGCAGTATTTTTTTCAACATAGGTGTAGTAGCGCGCCAGATTCAAAATGGCGTCAATGTCGTCGTAGAGCGCGGCGCCTTCAAAGCAGTTGAGCGCCATTCGGATATCTTTTTCGACGCCTATTCCCTCGTAGTACATGACGCCGAGTTCATTCGAGGCGCGGACGTGACCGGTCTGCGTCGCCTTCAGCATAAATTCAAAAGCCTTTTTATCGTCGCCGCGTTCGCTGTATATTCCGGCAGCGTCGTACATTGCGTCGGGGTATCCGCCTTCCGCCGCGCGCATAAGCCATTCAATACCGACAGCGGTATCCTGCTCGACAATTTCGCCCTCTAAATAATTGTAAGCGAGATTGTACATACCGGCGGCATTGCCAGCCTCGGCGGCTTTGCGGCACCACTCGTAGGATTTTTCGTCGCTTGCCTTGACGCCCTCGCCGTTGCTGTACAGGACGCCGACCATATTCATACCGCGCGCATTGCCAAGATTCGCCGCCTGCAGGTACAGGTTGAACGCTCTTTTCGCGCTCTTAGGAACACCATCGCCGTGCCGGTACAAATTCCCCAGCTCAACCATGGCGTCGGAACTGCCAAGCTTGATGGCTTTTCTGAGCAGTCTCACGGCATTTTGAAGATAACAGCAGTCGTATTCTTCGCGCGCCAGTGCGATAAGTTTTTCAGCCTCAGTCATACTCTCACTCCTTCAAATGCGCGTCGGTCTGATTTTTTCCTTAACAGTCTCAAGCCCCTCATGCGCACCTGGAATATTCAATTCCGCCGCCTTGTGATACCAGTACTCCGCGCCACGATAATTTCCGTCCGCCGCCATAAAATCTGCCAGCCACTTCATACCCAGACCCTCGCCAGCTTCCGCCGCTTTGCTCAGCCAAAATTCCGCCTGAGCCTGACTTTCCTCCGAGTAAGTGAAGAACCAGCCCAGATACGCCATCGCAACGGTATTGCCAATCGCGGCGGCGCGTTGCATGAGACTTACTGCGCGCGGATAATCCTGCCTTACGCCCAGCCCCTCCAGATGCATTTTGGCAAGGCTGACCATTGCGCTGGCGACGCCCTTTTCCGCCGCTTCCTTATAATATTTCACGGCGTTTCCAAAATCTTCGCTGGCAAAGTACAAATCGCCCAGCTCGCTAAGCGCCTCGGTATCGCCCAGCACCAGCGCGCGTTCGTAAAAGTAAACAGCCTCGTCGAAATTTTTCTCGACGTTGACGCCGTAGCCGTAGTGGTAGGCGAGATTTTTAATGGCGGTGAGATTGTCGCGGTGGGCGGCGAGCTTGTACCACGCCATTCCGGCGACGGGATTTCTTTCGACGCCGACGCCGTGGCTGTACATGTAGCCGACATCGTTCATGGCGTTTTCGTAGCCGCTGGTAGCCGCGCGCAGACGCCACGTGAAAGCCTTCTCCAAATCGCCGGCTTTTTCGTACAGCCCAGCCAGGTCGTACATTGCCGGCGGATAGTTGCGGTTCGCCGCGTTCTTGAGCCAGCCAATACCAGCTTCCGGATTTCTGGTCGTGCCGTCGCCATGCAGGTACTTGCAGGCGACGTTGTACATTCCAGGCAAATTTCCGGCAGCGGCGGCCTTGCGGCACCACTCAAAAGATTTCACTGGGTCAGCCCTGATGCCTTCGTCGCCGCCGTACATGACGCCGAGCGTATTCATCGCGCGCGCGTTACCCAAAACTGCCGCCCGCGTAAGCAAACTCAGCGCTCTGGTTTGATCCTTGGTTACGCCTGTGCCGGTGCGATACAAATCGGCAAGCTCCGTCATCGCCTCGACGTTCCCGCAGTCCGCCGCCTTCGTGTAATATCTGACGGCGAACTCGTAGGAATTTGTTTTGACGGCGCGGCGTGCGAGCTCCAGGAAATCTTCAGGGGTAACCACGGAAATGCCTCAGGCTTTGCTAAGTTCGATAAATTCTTCCAGCCGGTTTTTAGCGGCGCCGGTCTCAATCATTTTTCTGGCAACGTCAATTCCTTCAGCAATGCTGTCAGCTTTTTCCCCGATGTAAATTGCGGCGGCGGCGTTCAGCAAAACAATATCAGTTTTGGGACCCTGCGCGCCGTTTAGAATTTCGCGGGTAACCTGCGCATTAAATTCGGGAGTGCCGCCGGCGATGTCGGATTTTTCCGCGCGCTTGAGACCGAAATCTTCCGGCGCGATAACGTAGCGGCGGTAGCTGTCGTCGTGGACTTCGCAAATGCTGGTAGCGGCGCTGATTGAAATTTCGTCGAGCCTGTCCTGCCCGTAAACGATAAGCCCGCGCCGCACGCCGAGGTTATTCAGAACTTTTGCCAGCGGATCAAGCAGATATTCATCGTAGACGCCGAGAATCATCAGCTGCGGTCGCGCAGGATTTGTCAGCGGACCGAGAATGTTGAAGACCGTGCGGATACCGAGTTCCCTGCGAATGGAGCCGACGTACTTCATGGACGTATGATATTTCTGCGCGAAGAAAAAGCAGATGTCGATTTTGTTGAGGAGTTCGACGCACTTTTCCGGCTCAAGGTTAATGTTGACGCCCAGCGCTTCGAGGCAGTCAGCGGCGCCGGATTGGGAACTGGCGGCGCGGTTGCCGTGCTTTGCAACTTTAATTCCAGCCGCGCTGATAATGAAAGCCGCCGTCGTAGAAATATTTATTGAGCCAGCGTGGTCGCCGCCGGTGCCGACGATTTCCAGCGTCTCGCCATTGATTTTTTCAGTCGGAACGGGCAGAGAATGTTCGCGCATAGCGGCGGCGCTGCCAAAAATTTCGTCAATCGTTTCGGCGCGGGCGCTCTTGGTACTGAGCGCGGCAAGGTACGCGGCGTTCTGCGTGGCGGTGGTTTTCCCGCTCATAATTTCATTCATGACTTCGTAAGCTTCGTCGTAGGTCAGGTCGCCCTTGCCCACGACTTTTTTTATCGCTTCAGCTATCATTAAAAAAATTTCCTCCAGTCAAATCAGTTTTCGCGGATTTAAAATTCGCCAGCGTATTTGCGGCGAAAGGCGTTGGTCTGTCCGCCTAATTAAAATTATAATAACTGAAAATAAAATCTGCAACTGTTTCCGGCACGGTGAAAAATTCTTGTCGCGTATTTTTTTTTGCACTAAAAAAAGTTCCGGCTCACCAGCCGGAGCTTAAATAAAAAAAGCTGGATGTCAGACTCGAACTGACGACCTGCGCATTACGAATGCGCTGCTCTACCAACTGAGCCAATCCAGCGTAAGAGAATTTAACCGTGGCGTAGTGTACCACCGAAATAAATTTTTGTCAAGCCTTAGCGTTGCGGAAAAAGATTTCGATTTATTAACACCTGCACCTGCCGCGCACCGCCGAGGAGGAAGAAGTTTTGCTTATCAAGCTTGACGACTGAAAAATTTCTTCCGGCGGCGTTGACGTTGTTGCAATTACGTGATATAATACGTTGGTATTGGACTTTAGTTTTGAAGCGAGGGGAGGGAAAATAGCCGTGGCTAACGAAGTTAAGGTTGGGAAGAATGAATCCATAGACAGTGCTCTCCGTCGTTTCAAGCGTACCTGTCAAAGAGCTGGCACGCTCGCTGAAGTTCGTAAACGTGAACATTACGAGAAACCAAGTGTACGCCGTAAGAAAAAATCCGAGGCGGCGCGCAAACGCAAGTTTCGTTAATACCGAACTCAAAAACTGAACATGGCCGCTGTCTTTCTGCTGGATTGACGGCGGTTTTTTAAATTTGCGAAGGGAGCGCCCGTCAAGGAATTAAAAAAAATGTCGATATACTAATTGACGGCGCTCTTTTACGCGCCAGAAATTAATTTCCGAAAGGAGCATCGCATCGAAATATACCTGAAAATCAATCCTCCTCAGCGGCGAATCGCACGGGCGTCATCTCGGTCATAAAAGTCCTGCAGCATTTCGGCGTTAAGGATTTGGAAAAAATTTACAACGAAAATCCCGATACCGACGACAAGCTGGACTGGGAACGCCTGCAGAAGCTCGCCAAAAAATACAACATTCGCAGCACAATGATTCGCCCGACCGCTGACGAACTGCGCGAAATCGAATATCCCGCCGTCGCCAAAATGAATGACGGCGCCTATATCGCAATCGGCAGCGCCAATGATGAAGTTCTGCTGGTTATCGACCCGCGCCAGAATAAGCCAGTCGCCATGCCGATGAAAGAATTTCTGGAGAGCTGGTCGAACGAGCTTTTAATTTTTTCCGCCGCGTTCAGCTGGACGTACTTCAAAAAGCGTTTCAACGTCGAGTGGTTCCTGAAAGTCATGAAACGCTACAAGAAACCGCTCAGCGAAGTTTTAGTGGCGTCATTCTTCCTGCAGTTAATGGGTATCGGCTTCCCGCTTATCACGCAGGTTATCATCGACAAAGTTATCGGCAACGCGGGCTATTCGACGCTGACGGTTATCGGCTCGGCAATGGTGCTGTTTTTCTTCATGCAGTCGCTCTTGACGCTGATAAAACAGTACGTGCTGAACCACACGACGAATAAGCTGGACGCAATTCTCGGCACGCGGCTTTTCCGACACTTAATCGCACTGCCGCTGCCGTACTACGAAAGGCGCCGCGTCGGCGATACGCTCATGCGCGTCGGAGCTTTGACGCAGATTCGCGAATTTCTGACAGGCTCCGGCTTGATGACGGTGCTCGACGTATTTTTCTCGGTCGTGTTCATAGCGATAATGTTCTGGTACTCGGTGCCGCTGACGCTAATCGCGCTGCTGACAATCCCGCTCTACCTCGTGCAGAATATCTGGGCAGTGCCGATTATCAAGAAAAAGATTGAGGCGGTCTGGCGCACGGGCGCAATGAACAACGCGTTCATGGTCGAATCAATCACGAACATTGAGACAATCAAGGCGCTGGCGATTGAGCCGCAGTTCGTCAACAAGTGGGAAAATCTGCTAGCGCGCTACGTCCGCACGACTTTCGAAAACGTCAAGTTCAATCTGACAATCCACGCGTTCAGCGGAATGGTGCAGGTCATAATTTCAATGGCGATTCTGTGGTACGGCGGACACATGGTCATGGACGGCTACTTCACGCTCGGTCAGTTAATCGCGTTCCAGATGCTGTCAAGACAGGCGCTCGGACCAATGACGAAACTCTTGACAATGTGGCCGCAGGTTCAGCAGGTCGGACTGGCGCTTGAGCGTATCGGCGATATTCTCAACACGCCAATGGAGCCGATTGTCCACGATATGGGTACGCGCGGCGCTGAAAGAATCGACGGCGCGATAGAATTTCAGGACGTTTCCTTCCGCTACCGCGTCGACCTGCCGCTGGTGCTGGAAAATATCAATCTGACAATCGCTCCAGGCGAAAAGCTCGGTATCGTCGGGCGTTCCGGCTCAGGCAAATCTACGCTGACAAATCTGGTGCAAAACTTGTACATTCCCGAAACCGGCACGATAACCGTCGGCGGCGTCAATACGCGCGAGGCGAATCTCGGCTGGCTGCGCGACCAGATTGGCGTCGTCATGCAGGAAAACTACCTGTTCAATTCCAGCGTTCGCGATAACATTGCCGTCAGCCGCCCCACCGCTACCATGGACGAAATTATCCGCGCGGCGCGGCTTGCAGGCGCTCACGATTTTATTCTGGAACTCAAGGAAGGCTACGATACCAAGGTTGGCGAGCGCGGCGATTCACTTTCCGGCGGACAGCGCCAGCGCGTTGCCATTGCCCGTGCATTGCTTGCCAATCCGCCAATTTTGATTTTCGACGAGGCAACTTCCGCGCTTGACTACGAATCCGAGCGAATTATTTTCAACAACATGGGCGCTATCGGCGCTGACAGAACGATGATGATTATTGCGCACAGGCTCAGCGCGGTTCGCCGCTGTGATAAAATTATCGTCATTGACAAGGGTAAAATCGTCGAAAGCGGCACGCACGACCAGCTTATGGCGCTCGGCGGGCTGTACAAATATCTCCACGATCAACAGGAAGGTAGAGGCTGATTAAATGAAATTTTGGAACTGGCTGGTTCACGGCGAAGAACGTGAAAAAGAAACCGAATTTTTGCCGGCGATTTTGGAAGTCACCGAAACGCCGCCGTCGCCTACGGGGCGAATCGTCATGTGGTCAATTCTCGCGCTTTTAGTCGTAGGACTGGCGTGGGCGTTCCTCGGACACATTAACGAAGTTGCAGTTGCGCCAGGCAAGGTTATCCCGTCTGGGCAGGCTAAGACTGTGCAGGTTAAGAACAAGGGGATTATTCAGGAAATTCGCGTCGAGGAAGGCGATCAGGTGCAGGAAGGCGACGTGCTCGTCATTCTTGACCCGACGACTACCAGCGCGGATTATGACAGTCTGAAAAAGCGCGCCGCGTATTACAAGCTGGACATTCAGCGTCTGACGGCGGAGCTTACCGGCTCGCCTTTCACGCCGGAGGAAGACCCAGATTTGGAAGCTCACGATCTGGCGGCGGAACTTGCGCTGTACCAGAGCCGCACGAGTGACCACGCTACGCAGCGGCAGAGCCGGCAGGACGTTATCACGCAGAAACAGGCACGGCTCCGCGCGACGCAGGCTACTTACGAGCGCTACGCTGAAGGTTTGAGAATTGCGCAGGAAAAGGAACGCCGCCTTACCGAGTTGATTCAGCAGAACGCAATTTCCGAGTTCCAGCTCCTTGAACAGCAGAATCAGACGATTGACTACGCGAAAAGCGCGCAGGCTCAGCTTGACGAAATTGCCAGCATTCAGGCGGAAATCGCCGAGGCTGAACAGAATCTCGCCAACGTCGACGCCTCCTACCGCAAGGATATTATGACTTCGCTCGTCGAGGCTAAGAAAGAATATTACAGCGTCACCGAGGCGATTAAAAAGGCGGACGAAGATGCGCGTATGGCTACGATTGTTGCGCCAATCAGCGGCAGAGTTTACAATCTCGCCGTGCACACGATTGGCGGTATCGTCACCGACGCCCAGCCGCTTATGCAGATTATCCCCGAAGACGTTTCGCTGGAATTTGAAGTCTACGCCGACAACAAGGACATTGGTTTCATTCACACGGGGCAGACCGCCGAAGTCAAGGTTGAAACGTTCAACTTCCAGAAATTCGGTATGGTCGACGCCACGGTTACCGAAGTCAGCGCCGACGCCGTTAATGAGCCCAACGATTTGGAACGCCACAGGAGATTCAAACTGATTCTTGACCCGATTGGCGATCCTGTTATGGACGTTTTCGGCGAAGATGTTCCGCTGAGTGTTGGTATGAATGTCAGCGCGGAAATTAAAATCAAGGAAAAGCGCATTATCGACTTCTTCCTTGACCCGTTCCGCCGCTACACTTCCGAAGCGTTGAGGGAGCGCTGATAAATGGCTGATGATAACAACAAAAATTTAGTTCCCAGCGACAGTCAGCCGCCGCAGAAGCCCGACGATAAGGGCGGTGGCAAGCAGGCGCTGGCTAAAATCGACGTGGCGAAAGTTCCTGCCAGTCAGGCGAAAGGCGGCGTCAGCACCGAGGTTAAATCCGAGGACGGCGGGCGCGTCAACGGTATCGATACCGGCCTTGCCTGCCTTATCGCCATTGCAAAGTTTTACAACATTCCCGCCGATTACCGCCAGCTGGAGCGCGCTTACGTGCTCAGTGAAGGCAGCGTCGACTTCACGACTATCGTCCGCGCCGCGCGGGATTTGAAACTTAAGGCGCGCAGTTACAGCGGTTTGACTGAGGCGGATTTGGAACGCCTGGTTTACCCCGCGATGATTCAGATGAAGTCCGGCAGAAAAATTGTCATAACGACGATTCGTGACGGCGATATTTACATAATGGACCCCGTTTTCTCGCAGCAGCCGGTTAAGGCTGAGCGGTACAAACTTTTAATGGACTGGACGGGCGACGCAATCCTGTTCACGCGCCGCTATGAGCTGGAGAAAAAGCATACCAAATTCGGCTTCAAATGGTTTATCCCCGTCGTGTCGAAGTACATGCCGTTCCTGCGTTCAGTCCTGTGGATGTCGCTGATTCTGCAGCTGATTGGTCTGGCGTCGCCGTTCTTCGTGCAAAATATCATCGATAAGGTTCTGGTTCACCGAGCGTCAGACGCGCTGGATATTCTGGTTTTGGGTATGATTGTCTGTACGATATTCCAAAACTGGATACTGGCACTGCGCGCGTACCTGTTTACAAATATCTGCTCGAAAATGGACGTGGCGCTTTCGTCAAGGCTGTTCAAAAATATCACCGCACTGCCGCTGTCGTATTTCCAGAAATGGCAGGTCGGCGACGTTGTTTCGCGCTTAGGCGAATTGCAGACGCTCAGAAGTTTTATCACGGGTTCGAGCCTGACGATAATTCTGGACATGGTTTTCGCGGTAGTTTATTTCTGCGTGCTGTTCCTGTACAGCTCGATTCTGTCGGTTATCGTGCTGGTCATGATACCGCTGTTCGTGATTCTGAATTTAATCGTGGCGCCGATTTTCAAGCGCATGATTAACGAAAGATTTTTAATCGCCAGCGAAAACCGTTCGTTCCTGATTGAGACGATAACCGGCATTCACACGGTTAAGGCGACGAGCGTTGAGAATAATTTTATCCGCCGCTATGAAGAAATGCTGGCGCGCCTGGTAAAATCTTCGTTCAACGTCATTAACCTCGCCAACATCGCCAACTCGATTGGTACGTTCCTGTTCAGCATGTTCAACCTCGTCATTCTGTGGGTCGGCGCCTACAACGTCATGGAGGGTAAAATTTCGGTCGGCGAACTGATTGCGTTCCAGATGATTGCCGGTCAGCTTATCGCGCCGATTATGCGCCTTATCAACCAGTGGCAGTACTTCCAGCAGATTCGCGTTTCAATGGACAGGCTGGGCGATATTATGGACGAAGAAACCGAGCCTGCGTTCAACCCTTCGCGTACAACGCTGCCGAGCCTGCGCGGCGAAATTTCGCTGGAAAAACTGGCGTTCAGCTACACGCCGGAGGGCGGCAAGGTTATCGATAACATTAACGTGCGCATTCCCGCCGGTATGAAAGTTGGTATCGTCGGGCGTTCCGGTTCCGGCAAGTCTACGCTGACGAAACTGATTCAGCGCCTGTTTTTGCCGGACAGCGGCAGGATTCTGATTGACGGCGTTGACATCGCGCAGGTTGAGCCGGCGTGGCTCAGGCGGCAGATTGGCGTTGTGCTGCAGGACAGCAAGCTTTTCAGCGGCACGGTTGAGGAAAATATCCGCATTGCCTGCCCCAACGCAAGTCACGCGGACGTTGTTAAGGCGGCGAAGATGGCGGGCGCGGACGAATTTATTTCCAGTTTCCAAAACGGCTATGAAACATTCGTCGGCGAACGCGGCAGTCTCCTTAGCGGCGGACAGCGCCAGCGCATTGCCATTGCCCGCGCGCTGATTTCCGACCCGCGCATTCTGATTTTCGACGAGGCAACTTCCGCGCTTGACTACGAATCTGAAAATATTATCATGCAGAATATCGAGCCGATTGCCGAAGGACGCACGATGGTCATGATTGCGCACCGCCTTTCGACCGTCAGGAACTGCGACGCGATTATCGTTATCGAGAAGGGCAGAATTGTTGAAGCCGGTTCGCACGATGAACTTTTGAAGCGCAACGGCGTCTATGCAAAACTTTATCAGTCACAAATGGGTTAAGATTTTTAGGAGGGAAAATTTCAGTGTTGAATATCATGATACTTCACCCGTCATTTCCGGCGCAGTACCTGCATCTGGCGCCGTACCTCGCGCGGAATCCGGAAAACAACGTGTACTTTCTGTCGAAGGAAAACTCAATCAACAGCCAGCTGAAAAACGTCACGCTCGCGCTGTACGGCAAGCCGACGGAAAAGGAAGAAGAATTTGTCAAGACGTGCGGACCGCTGCGCCCTGCCGCGGAGGCGGTTATCGAAGGGCAGGCAGTCGAACGCGCAATGGAATGGCTCGCCCGCGAAAGAAATATCAAGCCGGACGTTATCATAGCGCATACCGGCTGGGGCTCAACGCTCTACTGCAAAGACCTTTATCCGAACGTGCCGATTATGGGCTACTTCGAGTGGTACTACCGCGCCGACGACAGCGACTGCTACTGGTGGCCGGATGAAGTTCCGCAAATTCCCAACCGCATTTCCATTCGCACGCGTAACGCTCACCATTTGATGAATCTGGAACTCTGCGACGCCGGTGTTGCTCCGACGAAGTGGCAGTACGACCAGTTCCCAGAAATTTACAAGCCGAAAATCCATATCATTCACGAGGGAATTGATACGCAGTTCTGCTCGCCGGATCCCAGCGGTAAGCCGCCTGGACTGATTCTCGAAGACGTGAATCTGAATCTGCCGCCGGAAACTGAAATTATCACCTACGTTTCGCGCGGCTTTGAAATTTATCGCGGATTCCCGTACTTCATGGACGCAATTCGCCTCGTGCTTGCGCGCCGCCCCAAAGCTCACGTCGTCGTTGTCGGCAAGGACAGAATCTGCTACGGCGCCCAGCTCAAGGATACCACCTACCTCAAGGAAGAAGAAAAGAAGGGCGGCTACGATACCGAGCGCGTGCATTTCGTCGGTCTGCGCAACCGCGGCGATTTCCAGAAAATTCTCCGCGCCTCGAACTGCCACATTTACCTTACGCGCCCGTTCGTTTTGAGCTGGTCGTTCCTCGAAGCAATGAGTTTTGGCTGCCCAATCGTCGGCTCCAAAACTCCGCCGGTGCAGGAAGTCATGGAAGACGGCGTGAACGGTCTGCTGGCAGAATTTCGCTCGCCGTATCACATCGCCCGCAAGGTTGAGGAACTGCTTGACGACCCCGAATATGCGCGTAAACTCGGTCAGCGCGCCCGCGAAACGATACAGGAACGCTTTGAACTCGGCAAATGCCTCCGCGCGCAGGAAGATTTAATGTACAGCCTGATTCGGTGAGGTGACCGCCATGACTTTTGAAGGTTTCATTCCGCCGCGCTCTAAAAATGTGCTCGAAGTTATCGGCGACGCCCCCGAAGATTTTGAAACCAGCCGTGATAAATTTCTTGAGATTCAGCCGGACTGCAGCTACGCCGTCGAAAAATATCTTTCCAACGGAAAGGGCAAGTTCGACACGATTCTGATTCACAGCGCGATTATCGGCAACCTCGGCGCGGACAGTCTCGTTTCGCTGATTAAAAACGCCGCTAAAAAACTCCAGCCGCGCGGCACGCTCGTTTTCGCGCTGGATAACGTTGGCTTTATCGATAACGTCATGGCGATTCTCGAAGGGCGTCCGCTCAAATTCAAAATCACGCTGACGAAAGTCGAACTGGAAGACGCAATCGACACCGCCGGTCTGAACAGAATCCGCTCGCTCAACGCCGCCCGCCGCATGGAAATTGCGCAGGGTATCGCTGACAACGCCAAAATCGACGTGGCGACTTTCACGTACATAATTTCCGCCACGCCCGACGAACTCCCGCCTAAAACCATGATTCAGTCGCTTATTGGCGAAAAACTTGTCTGCGCGCCGGTTCGCATCCACATTCCCAATACCTTCCTGCTGACCGAGCCAAATCTGTCAACGGTTACCGTCAACCCCGAACGCTCCTACAGATTTTTTACCGAGGAACAGTTCCAGAACAGAATTTTCATCAACCAGCGGCGGACTTTCGGCAGTTTCAAACGCGGCGCAGATTTTTTCGGACGCATGCAGCGTATCGGCTACCTTTACATCACGGAAATGGACGACCACCCCGTTTTGTGGAAGAAAAGCTACGAAGAAACTGGCTGGATTAATTTTATCGGCGCCCACGCGCTTCAGACTTCGACGGAATACCTTGCCGACTTCCTGCGCCAGTACAATCCGAACGTGAGAGTTTTCGCCAATCAGCTGCGCAGAATTTTGCCCCTGCGCGAATTTAACAGCGACGCCGACAAGCCCGTTACAATCTTTTTCGGCGCGCTGAACCGCGACAGGGATTTTGAAGAAATTCTGCCGGTTATCAACCAGTTCGCTGAAGAATACGGCGACCGGCTGGCGTTCAAAATTATCGCCCGCACGAAACTTTTCAACTCGATTCAGAGCGAAAACAAAACGCTCGTCGGCAACCCGCGCTACTACGACGGGCAGTTCGTTCCCGCAAACAAGTATGAAGAAACTCTGCGCGAATGCGACATTGCGCTCCTGCCGCTGATTGACAACCAGTTCAACCGCGGCAAATCCGATTTGAAGTTCATCGAATGCGCGGGCAACGGCACCGCTGTACTCGCTTCGCCCGTGGCGTATGAAAAAACTGTCCGCGACGGCGAGACCGGCTTCATTTTCCGCGACACGAAAGAATTTGCCGATAAGCTCCGCATTTTAATCGACAACGCCGATAAGCGCCGCGAAATTGCAACCGCCGCTTATGAATACGTCAAGCATAACCGTTTGCTCAGCCAGCACTACGAAGAGCGACTTGACTGGTATCTGGAGCTGATAGCTCGGCTGCCGGAACTCAACGAGGAAACGCAGGCACGAATTGATAAAGCGGCGCCGGAATTTGAGAACGAAGAACCCAAAGAGGTTGAAAACGCCTCGCAGTCCGTTGAAGGAATTTCCGCGCAAAATGCAGAAATAATCATTCCAAGTTCATGGTGATAAGGGGTGACAAAAATGTCAGGACTGCAACTTTTTTCCGCGTCGCTGATATTCTACGCAGTTTTCGCGTGCGCAATTCTCGGAATTTCAATAATCGTGTACGTGAGCAGCAGGAGTCCGGCGAAAAATACTACCGTGCTTGACGATTTAGTTTTGGGCGAGCGCCAGCAGAATCGCAACGGCTACACCAGCGTTATCGACAAGCGGAAATATCTCAATGCTATTGCCGTGTGCGCGACCGACCTTCGCCCCGCTGGCACAGTTATCGTTGAGAATGAGCCGCTGGACGTGGTGACCGAGGGCAGTTTCGTCAAGAAAGGCAACATCGTCAAGATTATCAACGTTGACGGCTCGCGCGTGCTGGTGCGCCAAATCTAAAGGAGGTTTTACCCGTGGATCTTTTAATAAGCACAGGGCTGTTTTTAATCCTTGGAATAGGGATCGTGGCGGCGTTCCTGCACTTCGTACCAATCGGGCTGTGGATTTCGGCGCTGGCGGCGGACGTACACGTCGGGATTTTTACGCTGATAGGAATGCGTATGCGCCGCGTCCCGCCGTCCAAAATCGTCATGCCGCTTATCAAGGCTAACAAAGCCGGTCTTGACGTGAATGTCAATCAGCTTGAGGCGCATTACCTCGCAGGCGGCAACGTCGACAAAGTTGTTGACGCGCTCATAGCCAGCCAGCGCGCGCAGATTGTTCTGCCTTTCGAGCGTTCCGCCGCTATCGACCTTGCAGGGCGTGACGTTCTTGAAGCCGTTCAGATGAGCGTCAATCCGAAAGTTATTGAAACGCCCGTAGTTTCCGCCGTCGCTAAGAATGGTATCGAACTCAAAATCAAAGCCCGCGTCACCGTCCGCGCGAATATTGACAGACTCGTCGGCGGCGCCGGTGAACCTACGATTATCGCCCGCGTCGGCGAAGGTATCGTTACCACCGTCGGCAGCTCCGAAAATCACACGGACGTTTTGGAAAGCCCCGACGAAATTTCCAAGACCGTCCTCGGCAAAGGGCTTGACGCCGGTACCGCGTTTGAAATTCTGTCGATTGATATTGCTGATGTCGACGTTGGCAGAAATATCGGCGCGCAGTTGCAGACTGACCAGGCGGAAGCGGATAAGCGTATCGCGCAGGCTAAGGCGGAAGAGCGCCGCGCTATGGCGGTTGCACGCGAACAGGAAATGAAGGCATACACGCAGGAAATGGAAGCCAAAGTCGTCGAGGCGCAGGCGGAAGTTCCTCACGCTATGGCGGAGGCGTTCAAACAAGGCAACCTCGGCGTCATGGATTATTACAACATGATGAACGTGCAGGCGGATACCGAAATGCGCAAGGCGATAAGCTCCACCGGCGCGAAGAATAAGCCCGTTGTTACTGCGAAATGAGTGAGCCGCTATGGAAATGTCGCTCATAATTCTGGCGTGGATAGTTTTTTCGGTAATTCAAATCCTCGCGGAAAGACAGCGCCCGCCTTCGTCGAACCCGCCGCCAGGCGCAACTTTCGATATACCGACGCTGGCGAACGACCCGCATCAGTCGGCGGAATTTCAGGAAGTCAACGTGGCACAGCTTTACCGGCAGCGCAAAGCCGAAGTTAAATCCTCCACGCCGGTACAGACTCCAGCGCCGGTCGAAGAGGAAAATCCGCCGCCAGCGATTGACATGAACGCGATAATCCTCAGCGAAATTTTAGACAAACCGAAGGCGCTCCGGCGCAGATAAATTTTAAGGGACGAACCCACAGCGGCGCGTCCCAATTTTTTTTGGAGGCTATCATGATTAAAATTTCCGGCTTGAAAAAATCTTTCGGCGACCTGCACGTTCTCAAGGGTATCGACCTGCACATTACCGAGCGCGAAGTCGTCGTTATCATTGGTCCCAGCGGCTCCGGCAAATCCACGCTCCTGCGCTGTATCAATTTCCTCGAAGTTCCTACCGGCGGCACTATCGTTGTCGACGGCATTCCTATGAACAGCGAGGAAAATATTAACAAGGTTCGCGAGGAAGTCGGCATGGTTTTCCAGCGGTTCAATCTTTTTCCGCACATGAGCGTTTTGGATAATATCACGCTGGCGCCGATGAAAGTCCGCAAAATCGAACGCGCCCGCGCTGAAATGACTGCGCAGGAACTTTTAGACCGCGTGGGGCTCGGCGATAAAGCCAGCGCTTATCCCAATCAGCTCAGCGGCGGACAGCAGCAGCGCGTTGCTATCGCCCGCGCCTTAGCCATGCAGCCAAAGGTTATGCTCTTCGACGAACCTACCAGCGCCCTCGACCCCGAAATGGTCGGCGAAGTCCTTGACGTTATGCAGAAGCTCGCCGAATCCGGCATGACTATGGTTATCGTCACGCACGAAATGGGTTTTGCCCGCGAAGTCGGTACACGCCTGCTTTTTGTCGACGGCGGCTATATCGTCGAGCAGGGCAAGCCGCGCGAAGTTTTTGAAAACCCTAAAGAAGAACGCACTAAACTTTTTCTGTCGAAGATTCTTTAAAGCTCTTTCGGCATTTCTTTTATACTTTAACTTGTGATAGAAGCGCCCCATGGATGGGGCGCGGGCCGTCACAGGTCGCCGGAAGCGACCTATGCGGTCCAGCTTTCTTTGCCAGCAGCAACTGCTCTTACTCATCGCAGTTGCACTTTCTCGAAAGAAATGCTGATAACTATTTCGGTAAACATTAAAAATATTGACGTTGACGATTAGCGCGGCTATAATCCTTCCAAAATTTTGCGAAAGGATTATCTGAATGCAAATCCGTGAACTGACAAAAATGGCAATGTGCGTTGCGCTGTGCTGCGTGGCGGGCGACATAGTTTTTCCGCTGCCGTTCACGCCGACGATGGTAACCGCGCTGACAATCGTGCTCAGCCTTACCGCGTATATCCTGCCGCCGCGCCAGACCTTCACCGTTATCGCGCTGTACCTGCTGCTGGGAGCCGCTGGCTTGCCGGTTTTCGCTGGTACCGGCGGTATTTCTCGGCTCGTCAGCCCCGTCGGCGGTTTCTATTTCGCATGGCTTATCGCCTTCCCACTGCTGAGTTTTTTCTGCCGCAACCAGATTAATTTCAAGCGCTACCTCGCGCTGAATATTTTAATCGCCATACCAGTCACCTACGCCGGCGGCTTAATCTCGATGATGGCGCTCATGGATATTTCCCTCTGGCAGGCGGCAACCATGGCTATATTCCCGTTCATTTTCGGGGACGTACTCAAAGCTGCCGCCGCCGCATTTTTGGCTGTAAGGCTCAATTCTGCTCAAGCTTTGCGATAAATTCTTCCGGCGTCAGAGCGGGCGTCTTACTGCCAGCAAAATCTTTGACGTTATTCGTGACGATATACTCCGCGCCGTCCGCAACCCTTTCCACGCAATTATATCCGCCGCGCCGCGCCACCGTCAAAGCATTTCCTTCACGTTCGATTCTATGAAGTTTATTTCCTCGGCGGACAGGTTATATTTTTTGTACAGGTACTCGTCAATCTGCGCGACCGGCAATTCCCACGGCACGTCCGAGCCAGCGCCAAAATCCTGCTGCGGCACGTACTTCCACGTTTCCGGCGGGTTATGCTGTGTAACCTTCAGAATGCCCAGCATTGCCCTTGCAAATCTGGTTTTGACATATTTTAAGGCTGACTCCGCTTCCGCCCCGCTATCGAACGCTCCAAGCGTTATAAACGTCTGTGTAGCGCCGACAAGCGGCGAGCCGACAAGCATAGTGGGACCATTTTCTCCCAATGCACCAGAGCCGTGCGCCGCCGGAATAAAAACTTTGTGCGTGTGAAATTCAGGAATGTCAATCATGTAAATCTGGCGGACGAAACGGCGGGCGCGTTTCATTTTGTACAGACCTTCAATTTGAAAATATTCGCGGTTGTCATTCGGCTTATCTTCCAAAAAAATCTCCGGCAAAACTTCAAAAACATTCGTGCGAATCGCCGTATCGGTACGTTTCGGCAAACGTTGCGGCAGGTCGGGAAAATCTTCGTAAGCTTTCACTGAAAGGCGATACGTCATCTGCCCGCGCATAATTTCGCTGAGCGGTTTAAAATCATCGCGCTGGGTAACTTTGTCGAAAATGGATTTGAGCTCTGGGAATGGAATGTAAACTTTAATGGCGCCGAAAGATTTTTCAGCGTCGCGGTAGGTAATGGCGACGCCGCCCTTGATGTCGAGCTTTTCAAAAATTTTCTTGCAGTCGGGTTCGTAGCGAATGATTTTAACATGTTTGTCATTGAGGAGGCGGTCGATGAATTTTTTATCGGTGCCGCCGGCGCGGAAGAGGCATCTGGCGGGGTGAATCATCATGACGCGGTCGCAGCGTTCCCAGAAAGATTCAAGGAATTTGTGATAAACAGGAGCGGCGTAGGTTTTGTTATCGCCTTTGGTATCGAGCTGGTAGGGCGGGTTGCCGACGATAAGAATGAACTGGCGGTCGAAATTCAGATAGGCGTAGCTGAAGTCTTTGCCCCTGACGAGGCTGCCGGTATCGAGCGTCCAGTGGTGGAAAGTGACTGGCAGCTGGTGATAATCGTGCTCGGTGAGAATGTCGCCCTGAACGATATTGGCGTTTAGGATTTGCCACATGAGGTCTTTGTAGTAGCTGGGAAAATAGTTGAAGGTATCGGCGAAAGATTGAGCCATGGCGTCTTTGGCGGCGTCGAGGTTATCGAGCTGGAGTTCGACGCCGTAAATGCTGGCGAGGGCGCGGAATTTGGCGCCGTTGGAATGAGCGTGGCGGAGTTTGCGTTTGAGGATACCAACGAGGAAAGCGCCGGTACCGGCGGTGGGTTCAAGGATTTTGGCGTCGGGATTGAGCCAGATGTCAGCGAGTTCTGGGGCGTCGAGCATTTCATTGACGATTTCGGGCGGGGTAAAGACTTCGCCGAATTTTTTAACGCGGTCGGTATTCAAGACAGTCACCTTAATCGAGAAATTTTTTTTTATAACGGCGTCGAGGGTATCGGAGAGAATGGCGGCGGTAATGTCAGCGGTAACGAAGTTGGCGGCGGGGATATTGCGGCTGCCGAAAATGTAGCCGGTGGCGATGCGGCGGATAATTTCGGTGGGGGCGAAACCGTAGACCTGCTGCGTGAGAATGTGGGCGAGGCGTTCTTCGTCGTCAGGGAAAATATTTTTGAGGGCGGGGCTGCGGAAAAGGCGCTTGACGATTTCGGCGATAAACATGCCGGATTTCATGTATGGGTCGATAAATTTCTGAGTGGGGTCGTTGAAGGCGCTGGGATGTTCGCGTTCGAGGGCGTCAATCATTTCGATAACGACGCGGCGGGGCGTGAAAATCTGGCGGGTATTCTGCGGCGGAATGTAGCTGAAAATGTCTTTGTCGTGTCCTTCGGCGAAGTAGTCGGCGAGTTCGTCTTTGAGGTCGAGGAATTTCTGAATGGCACCGTTGAAAACATTTTCGTTGAAAACGCCGGCGTCGCGCAGGGTGCGGAACTCGGCAAGGGTAATGCTGGTGACTTCGAGGAAAATTTCTGGGTCAATGTGTTTGTCGAAACTGGCGAGCGTGAGATTTCTGGTGCCGAAAGCCATGATAAAGCTGGGGACGGTGCGAGCGAAGCCGCGCAGGCGGGCGCGAATTTCAGAATCTTTTTTGCGCTTAGCCTCGTCGGCTTTTTTAGTTTCGAGCTGTTCAATGGTTTCGCGCTGGACGCGTTCGATATTTTCAGCGCTGGTATCGTCGGCAAGCTGCCTGTCGATTTTCTTAGCGAGGCTGTCCGCCTGAGCTTTGGTAAGCGGATATTCAGCTTTAACAGCGTCAACAATTTCCTGCGCGATTTGGCTGGCTGGAATATTTTCGGAGTGCTGGTATTTTTTCTTGCCGAAAATTCCATGCGTCTTTTTGATGACAGATTCGGGCGTGACTTCAAATTCAGAGGGACTAATTGTGATTGTGGATTTTTTATCTGGCGAATCGTCGCGCGGGATTTTGTTAAGAATTTCCAGGAGTTTAGGCGTGGCGCCGAAGACGTGAACGATGCTGTCGGGGTTGAAGAGGTTGGGATCCATGAAGCCGCGTTCGACGACCTGATTAACTTTGAGAGTTTGCGGCAGGGACATGACTTTTTTAGCGTCGAGGGGAATCATTTTGCCGTTGTCGTCTTCAGCAAGCACGGGGAAAAAGTTCAGCAGTTCTTCGATATTTTTAAGTGGCGTTCTGTTGACGATGCTGTTAAGGCTGTCGGCAAATTCGCTGTAAATCTGGAGCGTTCGCGCGGGGTTGAAGTCGAAAACGTAGCAGTTGGTTTTGTGCATATTGCCGACGACGCAGGGATTTTGAGCGCGGAAAGCGGCTTGAATGTAGAGCGTGGCGGATTTAATATCGCTTAGCATGAGTACGGCTGTCCATTCGGGAACGGTGACGCCGGTTGTCAGCTGCCCGACGCTGAGCGTGATAGTTTTATCCTTGGCGGCGATGGCTTCCTTGACGCGCGCTAAACTTTTTTCATTGAGCTTTAAATCGGATTCGTCAACCTTTCCGTCGCCCGCCGCAACGATAATTTTGTATTCGCTGAAAACTGGGTGATTCTGCAAAAGTTTAGCCAGAGCCTTGGCGCTTTCGACGCGGTGCAGGAGCCAGAAGGTGTGCTTTAGTTCTGCGCGAAGTTCCGGCGTGGAAAATGGAAACTTTTCGTTGTGCGTAAGGGCGTCGAGAAATTTTTTAACGTCGTCTTCATGGAGGAATTTGCCGCGGTCGGTTCTGAAAAATTCGTTGAGGTCGAAGGCGTAGTCGATATTTTCGCCGTCGAGAATTGTGCCTTCGGAAATTTTGTCGAGGATAATATCTGACAGCTTGTAGCTGAAAAGATTCATGCGCGGCAGGTCGGCGTAGGGATTGGGCTCGTCGGGGTATTCGCGCTTTGCGTTCTGTTCATTGAGGTAAGACCAGTTGTAGATTTGTTCGGCGTCGAAGGCTCCTTTGGCGATGGCGCGGAAGGGCGTGCCGGAAAGATAAAGCGTGAAGTCCCGCTTGATTTGTTCAAAGGCGTAAGCGGTTTTGTCAGTGGCAACGCCTTCGTGCGATTCGTCGACGATAAGAATATCCCAGTGGAAACTTTTAATCCAGTCGAGCTTTTTTGAGAACTTACCGCCGAAAATTTCAGCGCCTTTCAAATCCTGCAGGCTGATAAAAGCGATAAGGCGCTGTCTGTCTTCGAGCTTGCCGTCGAAGGGCGTACCGAGTTTAGCGGTGTTGCTGGTAAAAATGTAATTCCGCGCGGAATTTTTCTTGATGAACCTTTTGAAGTCTTTGTACCAGCCGTCGGCAATGGCGGGGCGGTTGGTAAGGATTAGAACTTTCTCGGCGTCGCATTCTTTGATAAATTCGTAGGCGGCGAGATTTTTGCCGAAACGCGGCTTGGCGTTCCAGAGAAATTCGCGCGATTTTTCATCGTCCAGCCAGTAGTCGACGGTTTGAGTGACGGCTTCGCGCTGTTCCTCGCGCAGGGTATAATCGTCCGAATCGGCGGGCGGCGGCAGGCTGCGGTAAGTTTTTCCGGCGCAAAATTCCTCAAGATATTTTTTAGCGGTAGCAGCGTCGATTTTGAACCATTCCAAATCGTCAGCGGCACGCGGGATTTTGTATTTGCCGGTCAAAAATCTGTGGAAGTCAATATCAGTCAGCTGTCGGTTTAAAGTTTCGTCGAATGGCGCGGGGTGAACCCATTCCGTGCTGTAAATTATCCAGCCGGTGTGATTAATCTGCTTAATGCGTTCGTCGACGGTCTGCGTGGCGGTGTAGCCAATTTTCAGCCAGCCTTCGTGGTACGTGACGCCAGGCGTGGTGTAAGCGTAAATGCGCGGGCAGGTTGTCTCAAAGGTTCTAACATTAATCTCACTCATCAAATCAGCTCCTTTCGCGCAGATTATAGCAGAAAAATTTCCTTGACGCTGAAAAAATTTGTGATATAATTTCAAGCCGGTACTTCTCTGCGCGGAGAGAGACCGCGCCATAGACCGAAGAGGAGGTGTAATTCAGTGAGAAAGTACGAAGTAATTTTCATCGTCCGCCCGCTTGAAGAGGAACCGACCAGCGCGATTATTGAAAAATTTTCCAAACTGATTGTTGCGAACGGCGGCACGATTGACAAGGAAGACCGCTGGGGCAAGCGCCGTCTGGCATATCCTGTCAAGAAGGAACTCGAAGGCTTCTACACGATTTTCTACGTGACGTGCGAACCGGCTTGCGTCGACGAATGCGACCGCGTCATGAAAATCACGGACGAAATTCTCAAGCACATGATTGTCCGCACGGACGAGAAAGAGGCTTAAGATGAACAAGGTGATTCTTTCCGGCAACCTTACGCGCGACCCTGAAATTCGGTACACGCAGAGCGGCAAAGCCATGGCGCGCATGGGTATCGCCGTCAGCCGCCCGTTCAGCAAAGACCAGACAGATTTTTTTACTCTTGTCGCCTGGGAAAAGCAGGCTGAATTTTGCGGGCGGTATCTTAAGAAAGGCTCCGGCGTTATCGTCGAGGGGCGCGTCGAAAATGACAACTACGAAGATAAAAACGGCGTCAAGCATTACGGCGTAAGGATTCAAATCGACCGCATCGAATTTTCAGGAAGCAAGCGTCAAAGCGGCGGCGATACCGAGCGCGAAGACGATTTCGGCGGCGGAAATAATAGCAATGACGACGATTTTGACGCCGACGTTCCATTCTAAACAGGAGGACTAGACATGCGTAGAGAAAGAGGACGGCGTCCGCGCAGGAAAGTTTGCGCTTTTTGCGTGGATAAAGTCGAGCAGATAGACTACAAAGACGCGGCGAAACTGCGCCGTTTCATTACCGAGCGCGGCAAAATTCTTCCGCGCCGCATTTCCGGCAACTGCGCCAAACATCAGCGTCAGGTAACCTTGGCGATTAAACGCGCCCGCAACATTGCGCTTTTGCCGTTTACCGCAGAATAAATTTTTACCGCAGGTGGCGGGCGAGTAACTGAAGTTTTCGCCTGCCGCTTTTTAATTTGGAGCTGGTTCGATGCGCGAAAAATCCTTCCTGCCGACGGTTTTTGGAACCTGCGCGGCGGCGGCGGTTTTATTCTGGCTGCTGGTCTACACGCCGCTCAAGGCGGAAATTTCGGCAATGCGCCTCGAAACGCAGCAGCTCCAGCTTCAGGCGCGGGAACTTGAAACTTTGCATGCGCGCTACGGAAACTTAGTTGACTTCGCGGAAAAAGTTGACGAACGACTGATTCTCGCGCAGGAATTTTTGCCGGCAAAGCTCGACGATGAAAAATTTATCGAAAGCCTCTACCAAATCGCTGGCGGTAAAAAAATCCTGATAAATTCCGTGCAGGTCGGCGAAATTTCTGAAGGCGACGTTCAGCGCCAAAGCGTAAGAGTGCAGCTCGACGCGGATTACATTTCACTGCTGAATTTTATCCGCGAAGTACTGGACGGCGGGCGGCTCGTGACGCTGGAAAATTTTTCGCTCGAAGGCAGCGGCGTTCTGAACTGCGAACTTGAATTTTATATTTTCGCTGTAAAAAGATAATTTGCATTTCGCAAAAGTTTGTGTTAAACTATGCAAGGTTTGAAAATTTTTTAAGGAGGAATTAATCTTGGCAGTAAGTTTGGCTAAAGGACAGAAGGTTGACCTCACCAAAGGTCGCCCTGGTTTGAAAAATATTCTGGTCGGTCTCGGCTGGGACGTGAACAAATACGACGGCGGCAAGGATTTCGACCTCGATTCGTCAGTTTTCATGCTCGGCGCTAACAGCAAAGTCCGCAGCGACGCTGATTTCATTTTCTACGGCAACCTCAAGCACGAGAGCGGCTCCGTCGAACACCTCGGCGATAACCTCACCGGCGCTGGCGAAGGCGACGACGAGCAGATTAAAATTGACCTCAGCAAAATTCCGGCGGACGTTGAGAAAATCGACTTCACCGTTACAATCTACGAAGCGGAACAGCGCAAGCAGAATTTCGGGCAGGTTGAGAACGCCTTTATCCGCGTCGTGAACGCTGACACCAATGAAGAGCTTATCCGCTACGACCTCGGCGAAGATTTCTCGATTGAAACCGCTGTCGTTATCGGCGAGCTTTACCGCAACAAGGGCGAATGGAAGTTCAACGCGATTGGCTCCGGCTTTGAAGGCGGGCTTGCGTCGCTGGGCAGAAACTACGGCGTCAACGTCGGCTAAGCTTTTACGAATACGAATTTTTTCACGGGGAGTGGGGAGCGCAAATTCCCTGCTCCCATTTTGCTTGAAAGGAAGATTTACATGGCTATTAGTTTGCAAAAAGGGCAGAAGGTCAGTCTCACCAAATCCGACGGCAGGAAACTCACGAAAATGATGGTCGGGCTCGGCTGGGATCCAGTCGAAGAAGAAGGCGGCTTTTTCAAGAAACTTTTCAGCGGCAGGAAAAATTTCGACTGCGACGCCTCGGTTTTCGTCTGCAAGGGCGGCAAAATCGCCAGCGTCGACGATATTATTTATTTCGGCAACCTTGAGCACAAGTCGACCGGCGCCGTCAAGCACATGGGCGACAATCTTACCGGCGAGGGCGAAGGCGACGACGAACAGATTTACGTTGACCTGAACAAATTGCCCGCCGATTATGACAAGCTGATTTTCGTCGTCAACATTTACAAAGCCGTTGACCGCAAGCAGACTTTCGGAATGGTTAAAAACGCGTTTATCCGCATCGTCGACGAGGAGACCGGCGAGGAACTTTGCCGCTACAATCTCAGCGGCGGCGACTACGACGGAATGCTTGCTATGGTCGTCGGCGAAGTCTACCGGCGCGGCAGCGAATGGAAGTTCAACGCCATCGGCAACGGCACGAAGGACCCTGGCTTGCAGGAACTGAGCCGGAGGTTTGCGTAAAATGTTGCTGAAAAAATTTATCGCGCTGGCAGTTGCGGCAGTATTTTTGACATTCGCGCCGGTACAGGTTTCGGCGGAACTTGCTGAAGATACGATAGCGGCGGATTTTGCCGTCGATACCGTAAAATTTATCGATTCGCTGCCAGTCGCCAAAGGAAAATATAAAAGCCGCCAGCGTCCAATTTTGATTCAGGGCGCCATGAACTCCGAAATTGGCATTCTGGTTCGCGCGCTGAAAAATCCCGTCGTCTACCGGCATTTGAATTACGTCTACATCGCCGGCACGTACAAAGATTATCCCGTGGTAATTTCCCGCACGGAAGAAGTTATCCCGAATGCGGCGGCGTCCACGGCGCTGGCTCTGACGAATTTCAATCCGGTTGCGGTGATAAATCAGGGTACCAGCGGCGGTTACCTTGACACGCTCGAAATTGGCGATATTGTCATTGGCAGCCGCATCGTCAACACTTCCGCGATAAAGCTGGTCTACCAGCCTGCGGGCGCCGGTATCGACATTACTCAACAGGAAATGCTCGGCGCCTACGCCTACGATAAAAATTTGGGCAAGTTTCGGGATTACAAAGAATTTGCCGCCGACCCGACGCTTTTGAAAATGGCTGAAAGTATTCGCGGCTTCGATTCAACAATTGGCGTGATTGGCACGACGAACGGCTGGAACAGCAATATCGACTACATAAATTTCCTGCACGAAAGATACGGCGCGATTTGCGAGGAAATGGAAACTTTTTCCGTCGCGCAGATTTGCCACGGCTCCGGCGTCCCGTTCATTGGCATTCGCACGATTTCCAACAATATCACCAACGGCGCAACCTACACTCCCGGCGCGGCGGTTTCCTCTCAAACTTTCGTGCTGATTCTGGCTGAAAATTACATTCGCGACGTGCTGAAAAAATCCAGATGAAAACTTTTAGGATGTGATTCCTACGAGAAACTTTTTAAAAAAATTTGCCGCGGTATTTTTTTCCGCGAGCATTTTGTTTACGCCGCTCGCAAGCGCAGAAACTCTGACTTACGAGCAAATTAATCCGCCGGTAGAAAAATTTATCTCGGAACTTCCGGTTAAGAAAAATTACAAGGTTCGCAAGCGTCCGATTCTGATTCAGGGCGCAATGACTGCCGAAGTTGGCAGGCTCATGAACGCGCTGAAAAATCCCGTCGCCTACCGATACATGAACTATGTTTTCGTGGCGGGAACGTACAGGGATTATCCCGTTGTGGTTTCGCGCACGGAAATTGGTATCGCTAACGCGGCGGTTGCCACAGCCTTCGCCATTGAGCATTTCAAGCCAATCGCGGTTATCAATCAGGGGACGGCGGGCGGCTATACGCCGGAACTTCACCTTAACGATATTGTCATCGCCGACAAGTCGATAAACTACACCGCTTACCGCGAAGATTATTCTCCGGCGGGCGAGTTCGATTTCACTAAGCAGACATTGCGCGGCACTTACGTTTTCGACGACAGCAAGCCGACTGAATTTACAAGATTTCCTTCGCTTGCCACCAATGCAAAACTTTTGCAGATTGCCAAAGATACCGCCCTGATGAATGGAAACTGGAACGTGACGGTTGGAACTATTGGCAGCGCCGACGCCTGGATTGACGCCGTAGACCACATAAATTTTTTGCATGACAATTACGGTATGCTCTGCGAGGAAATGGAGACAAATTCCGTCGCGCAGGTTTGTTATACGGCGAAGGTGCCGTTTATCGGTATCCGCGTAATTTCCGACAATACGATTACCGGCGAAAAATTCGACCTCGGCACGGCGCTCAACTGTCAGGATTTCGCCTTACTTGTCACGGAAAATCTTATCCACGCCATTAACAGAGGCAGATTTTAGTTGTGGCTGAAAAAATAAACTGGGGGGAAAATTTTTTTGAAGATAACAGGCTTAACCGACGCGCAGGTTCAGGAAAACAAGGCTAAGTACGGCGATAATTCAATCACTGAGCAGGCGCGCGAAGGTTTTTGGGATAAGCTCAAGGGCAACTTCGACGACCCGATTATAAAAATTTTAATCTTCGCGCTGATTCTCAACGTCTTTTTCGCGTTCATGGGAAAATCCGAATGGTACGAATCCGTTGGCATCGCGATGGCGGTTTTGCTGGCGACGTTCGTTTCAACTTTTTCCGAGTACAAGAACGAAAGCGCGTTCCAGAAACTGCAGGGCGAGGCGTCGCTCATTAAGTGCAAAGTTTACCGCAACGGCGCCGTCGTCGAAATTCCGATTAACGATATTACAATGGGCGATTGTGTCCTGCTGCAGAGCGGCGATAAAATTCCGGCTGACGGCGTGATTATCGACGGCTCGATTACCGTTGACCAGTCGATTCTGAACGGCGAGGCGAAGGAAGAAACTAAGACGCCGCCGCCCGATGAGGCAACTGACGCCGAATCTGCGCAAAGCGACGATTTACTCAACCCGCACAAAGTTTTCCGCGGCGCGGTTGTGGCTGGCGGCAACGCCGTTATGCGCACCGTCACGCTCGGCGATAAGACTTTCTACGGCAAAATCGCTGAGGAACTTCAGGTTGACGAAGACCGCGATACCCCGCTCAAGCTCAAACTCGGCGACCTTGCCGGACAAATTTCCAAGTTCGGTTATATCGGCGGCGGACTGATTGCCGTGGCGTTCATGTTCCAGCGAATCGTTATCCATAACAATTTCGACATGGCGCTGATTTCGGCGTACTGCTCGGACTGGATGAACGTACTCAACAGTCTGGTTGAAGCGATTATGCTCGGCGTCATAATTATCGTCATGGCGGTGCCGGAAGGTCTGCCGCTGATGATTGCTATCGTTTCCGCGCAGAATATGGGCAAAATGCTCAAGGATAACGTTCTCGTGCGGAAAATTTCTGGTATCGAAACCGCCGGCAGTCTGAACCTGCTTTTTAGCGATAAGACCGGCACAATTACCA
This sequence comes from Selenomonadaceae bacterium, assembly GCA_017614505.1. Classification (GTDB taxonomy): domain Bacteria; phylum Bacillota; class Negativicutes; order Selenomonadales; family Selenomonadaceae; genus Quinella. Next base: position 105,960 of record JAGABT010000007.1, read on the forward strand.
AAGGGCAGCTGGAAGCCGTCAGCTTTCTGGACGGAACCGCCGCCAGTTACAAAAGTTACAGCGAACTGCCCGCGAAACTCGGCGAGCTTATGAGCCTGTCCGTGCGCTACAACACAGCGGCTGTCGTCAACGGCGATAAGGCGGTTGGCGGCAACGCGACTGAACGCGCGCTCCTCGGCTTTGTTCTCGGTAAAGACCACGAGCTGAATATCAAAGTCGGCGAGACCGTGCCGTTCAACAGCAAGAATAAATATTCGCTGGCGGCAGTTACCGGCGATTACGATTTGACGCTGGCTAAGGGCGCGCCGGAACGCCTGCTCGACCGCTGCAGTTTCTACTACGACGGCAACGGCAAGAAACAGCCGCTCAATGGCGTCGACCACATTAACGCGGAAATTGACAAGCTGGCGGAACGTGCTATCCGCGTGCTGGCGCTGGCTACTTACGACGGCGAAGTTTCCAACGGCGAACTGCCAGCAACCGGCCTGACATTCGTGGGCGCCGTCGGTATCCGTGACGAAGTTCGCGCTGAATCTCCCGCCGCTCTCGCGCAGGTTCGTGAAGCTGGCGTGCAGGTTATCATGATTACCGGCGACCGCAAGGAAACCGCTATGGCTATCGCTAAAGAAGCCGGTCTGCTGCGTAACCCCGATGAAGTTGTTATGACTTCGCCAGAACTCAACGCAATGAGCGACGATGAAGTTAAGCAGATTCTGCCGAAAATCCGCGTTATCGCCCGCGCTCTGCCGACGGATAAAAGCCGCCTTGTGCGTATCGCGCAGGAACTCAATCTTGTCGTTGGAATGACTGGCGACGGCGTAAATGATTCGCCCGCGCTGAAAAAAGCTGACGTTGGTTTTGCAATGGGCGACGGCACCGAGGTTGCCAAGGAAGCCAGCGAAATTGTTATTCTCGACAACAATTTCAGTTCGATTGGCAAGGCGATTCTGTACGGGCGCACGATTTTCAACAGCATTCGCAAGTTTATCATTTTCCAGCTCACGATTAACGTCAGCGCGGTCATGATCTCGTTCGTCTGCCCGCTGATTGGTATCGAAAATCCGCTGTCAATCACGCAGATTCTGTGGGTCAACCTCGTCATGGATACGCTGGCGGCGCTTGCCTTCGGCGGAGAGCCGGCTCTGGCGCGCTACATGGAGGAACAGCCGAAAAGGCGCGACGAAAAAATTATCAACCGCTACATGTACAGTTCAATCGGCGTCGGCGCGGTATGGTGTTTCGCCATGGGTCTGGTTTTCCTGCTCACCGAATTTTCCCACCAGCATTTCCGCGTAGGCGAGGAAGATGCCAACATGTACCTGATGACGGGCTATTTCGCGTTCTTCATTTTCATGGCGGTTTTCAACGCCTTCAACGCGCGCACCGACAGAATGAATCTTTTCGACAACATTGGCGGCAACACGGGCTTTTTGAAAGTCATGGGATTAATCGTCGTCGTGCAGGTTGGTATGACGTACCTGGGCGGCGTGATTCTGCGCTGCTTCGGTCTGACGCTCACGGAATGGGCATTCGTGCTGGCGATGGCGTTCACGATAATCCCAGTCGACCTGCTGCGTAAAGCGGTGGTCGGTGACTCGACGAAGTAAAGAATTTTCGCACTGGCAGTGGTTGAAATTTTTCAACTGCTGTCATTTTTTTTGGGCGCGGCAGGAAAATTCGACGCAGATTTTGAATAAAACGCTAAGATTTTTTGGAGGTGTTTCGAGTGGGGCTGAAAGGCAAGGTTGTGCTGGCGGTGAATGCAACAGTCATCATCGCCTGCGTGATTATGGGGATTCTGGGGTACAGGAGCGCGGCGAGCGGATTTGACCATGCGCTGGAGATGAAGGCGGCATCGGACGTTGCGGCGCTGGCTGAAATTATAAACTACCGCTACCCAGGCGAATGGAATCTGCGCGACGGGATTTTATACAAGGGCGATACCCAAATGGACGGCGCGGATAATATCGTCGATTCGCTGGCGCAGGTCACCCACGGCAAGGTTACGATTTTCAGCGGCGATACGCGCGTTGCGACCAACGTCAAGGACGAAAGCGGCAGGCGTCAGACTGGCACAAAGGCTTCGCAGGCGGTTATCGACAGCGTTCTGACGAAGGGAGAAAATTTTCTCGGCACGGCTAATGTTATGGGCGAAGAACATCACGCCGCGTATCAGCCGATTAAAGATTCTGCCGGAAAAATTATTGGAATGCTCTTCGTGGGCGTCAGCGTGCACGAAATGGACGACGCGGTTAATGGGCTGGTAACGTCGATTATCATGGCGATGGTGGCGATTATCGTCGGCTGCGTGGTGCTGTCAAACATTTTCGTAGGCAAACTTCTCGGCGCGCTGGAACGCGTTGTCGAGGCTACAAAAAAAATTGCGGACGGCGATTTGCGCATTGACGACCTTGAAGCCGGCGAAGGCGAAGTTGGCGCGCTGGCTCACGCTATCAACGATATGAAGTTCAAGCTGAAAACTTTGCTGAAAAATATCGCCGAAACTTCCGAACGCGTTTCAGCCGCTTCGCAGGAACTTTCCGCCGCCGCGCACGAAGGCAAATCCTCGATTGACATGATGGCGCAAAGTACCGTTGCCCTTACCGAACACGCGGACGAGCAGTCTAAAAATGTCGACGCCCTTCAGCAGACGATTCAAAATCTGCGCGATAAAATGCAGTCACTCTATGACGGCGCGATAGCTATGGATCTGGTTGCGGCGGAAAGCGCGCAGAGTACCGTTGCCGGACAGGAAAAAGTTACCGTCGCGATTGACGTTATGAAAAATATCGCCGAACAGGTCAGTTCTTCCGTTGAAGTTGTAGGCAACCTCGGCAAGCGCTCCGACGAAATTGGCGAAATCGTCAAGACCATCTCCGAAATTGCTGACCAGACAAATCTTTTAGCGCTGAACGCGGCGATTGAGGCGGCTCGCGCTGGCGAACACGGGCGCGGCTTTTCCGTCGTAGCGGACGAAGTGCGCAAGCTCGCTGAACAGTGCGGCGTTGCGGCTACGGGAATTTCTGAGCTTATCGCCTCCATTCAGAAAGACACTGCCAGCGCCGTCGAATCGATAAGCCACGGCAACGAGGGCGTTAAGGAAGGCATGGATTCGGTGCAGGTGACCGGCGAGGCGTTCCAGAATATCGGCTCGCAGGTTGAAAAGCTCGCCATGAACGTCGTTGACAGCATGATTCAGATTGAGGAAGTCAATACGCACAGCGACGCAATTTCCGAGGCAATCAACCGCACGCAGGAAATTACGCAGCAGTCCAGCGAAAACGCAACTTCTATCAGCGCCGCCGCCGAGGAACAAACTGCCATGATTAACGAAATCGCTGAAGCCAGCAAGAGCCTCGCGGAATTTGCCAGCGATATGCAGGGCGAAGTTGCAAAGTTCAGGCTATAAAAAAAAAGCCCCGACCGAAATCGGAGCTACGTGCGGGAATTTTGTAAAATTATTTTTCAAGCGAAACTTTAGAAGTCGCGCGGAACGTGAACGCATTGCCGTCGAAGTCAATCTCAACGGTATCGCCGTCCTTCACGTCACCGGCGATAATTTTTTTGCTGAGTTCAGTTTCAACGGTATGGCTGAGCAGTCTGCGCAAAGGTCTGGCGCCAAAATTGGGGTCGAAACCCTGACTGGCGAGCGCCTCAACGGCTTTATCCGTCCACGTCAGAACAATATTCGTCTGCTTTTCAAGGCGCGCGCTCAAATTCTTCAGCAGAATTTCCGCGATAGCCTTAACCTGTTCCTTCGCCAGCGATTTGAAAACAACAATATCGTCGACGCGGTTGAGAAATTCTGGGCGGAAATAGCCCTTGAGCATGTCCTTGATGACGCTTTCGGCTTCCTGAAAATCCTTGCTGGTGATGAAACCGATTTTCGCGCGCTGGAGAATTTCCTGCGAACCGAGGTTGCTCGTCATAATAATCACGGTGTTTTTGAAGTTCACGACGCGCCCTTTGCCGTCCGTCAAACGCCCGTCGTCCAGAATTTGCAAAAGCACGTTGAAAACGTCGCGGTGAGCTTTTTCAATTTCGTCGAGCAGAATGACGCTGTAGGGGCGGCGGCGCACTGCCTCGGTAAGCTGCCCGCCTTCCTCGTAGCCGACGTAGCCAGGAGGCGCGCCAATCAGTCTGGCAACGGTGTGCTTTTCCATGAACTCGCTCATATCGACGCGGATAATGCTGCGCTCATCGTCGAAGAGCGCTTCAGCCAGCGTTTTAGCCAGTTCAGTTTTGCCGACGCCGGTCGGTCCGAGGAAAATGAACGAGCCGATTGGGCGGTTGGGGTCTTTAATACCGGCGCGGGCGCGCAGAATCGCCTCGCTGACAACCTTAACGGCTTCGTCCTGCCCGACAACGCGCTTGTGGAGCGTATCTTCAAGGTGCAGAAGTTTTTCGCGCTCGCCGGTCATCATTTTAGTAACGGGAATGCCCGTCCAGCGGCTGACAACCTTGGCAATATCTTCCTCGCCGACTTCCTCTTTCAGCAGGCGCTCGCCTTTGTTATGTTCGGCAATTTCCTTTTCGACGTTCTGCATGGTTTTGAGAAGTTCCGGCAGCTTGCCGTACTTGAGCTCGGAAAGTTTCTGGAGGTCGTAAGCGCGTTCAGCCGCCGCCATTTCGGTATTAACGTCGTCAATTTCCTTTTTGATAGCGCGGACGCGCAGGATTGACTGCTTTTCAGCTTCCCACTTATCGCGCAGGACTTTTTCGTTAGCCTGCAGGCTGGCAATTTCCTCGCGAATCGCCTGCAGTTTTTCCTTCGACGCGGCGTCATTTTCTTTCTTGAGCGCCTGTTCCTCAATTTCAAGCTGCATGGTTTTGCGGCGAATTTCGTCAATCGGCGCGGGCAGGGACTCAATTTCCGTGCGGAGTTTCGCCGCCGCCTCGTCAACCAAATCTATAGCCTTATCCGGCAAAAATCTGTCGGAAATGTAGCGGTCGGAAAGCGTAGCCGCCGCAACCAGCGCCGCGTCGCGAATCCTTACGCCGTGATGAACTTCGTAGCGTTCCTTCAGACCGCGCAGAATCGTAATGGTATCCTCAACCGTCGGCTCGCCGACAAGCACCGGCTGAAATCTGCGTTCGAGCGCGGTATCTTTCTCGATGTACTTGCGGTACTCATTGAGCGTCGTGGCGCCAATGCACCGCAGTTCGCCGCGCGCCAGCATGGGCTTCAGAATATTTCCGGCGTCAATCGCGCCATCCGCCTTGCCCGCGCCAACGACCGTGTGAACTTCGTCAATGAAAAGCAGAATCTGCCCGTCCGACTTCGCAATTTCGCCCAGCACCGTTTTAAGGCGTTCCTCAAATTCGCCGCGGAATTTCGCGCCAGCAATCAGCGACGCCATATCCAGCGCGTAGAGCGTTTTATTTTTCAGCGATTCGGGAACGTCGCCGGCGATAATCCTGCGCGCTAAGCCTTCGACAATCGCCGTCTTGCCTACGCCAGGCTCGCCGATAAGCACGGGATTATTTTTCGTGCGGCGGCTCAGAATTTCAATCGTGCGGCGAATTTCCTCGTCGCGCCCGATAACAGGGTCGAGCTTGCCAGCGCGCGCCGCCTGCGTCAAATCCCGCCCAAATTTGTCCAGCACCTGAAAAACTTCCTCTGGATTTTCGCTGGTAACATTCTGGCGGCGATTTTTTTTAATCGAATCGTCAATCCTGCTGCGCGTCAGCTTGAACTCTTTGGCTATCGCCTGAACTTCCGAACTGCCGTCCGTTACCAGCGCCAAAAGTAAATGTTCCGTGCTAATGTATTCGTCACGCATGGATTTGGAATACTCATTCGCCTTGCCGACGACGCGCGCCAAATCTACGCCCATCGTCAGGCGTTCCTGTCCTTTTACGCTGGGGATTTTGTTTAATTCGGCTTCCAATTTGACTTTTAACATTGGCAAATCCGTCTCGCACTCCGCGAAAATCGTAGCCAGCAACCCTTCCGGCTCCTTCGCCAGCGCCAAAAGCAAATGCACCGAATTAAATTCCTGATTGTACCGCATAGCCGCCAGCTGCTGCGCCGCCTGCATTGCCGCCATTGCTCTCGTTGTATATTTTTCTCCTGCCATTTTTATCAGCTCCAATTTATTTTTTGTTCACGCGGTAAGAATAGCACGTATTAGACAAAATGTCAATAGTCTATTCCGTCAGCGCGATGAAAACTTCTTCCAGCGATTTGCCTGCGCAGAGATTTTTCACCGAATCCAGCGCGACTAATTTCCCTGCGTTGAGAATTGCCACGCGGTCGCACAGGAACTCCGCCTCCTCGATATAGTGCGTCGTCAGCACGATTGTTATTCCCTGCGCCTTGAGCTGCTGAATGAGCTGCCAGATTTTTCGTCGTACCTGCGGGTCGAGCGCTACGGTTGGCTCGTCGAGGAATAAAATTTGCGGCTGGTGAATCAGCGCGCGGACGATTAAAAGCCGCCGTTTCATGCCGCCGGATAAATTTTTGATAAAAGAATTGCGCACCGATTCGAGCTCCACGAAACGCAGGAGTTCATCGATGCGCGATTTTCTTTCTGCGCGAGGCAGGTGGTGAAGACGCGCGTGCAGTTCAAGATTTTCGCCGACGGTCAAGTCCTGGTCGAAGTTCAAATGCTGCGGCACGAGCCCGATTAAACCTTTAATTTCCAGCGCAGATTTGGCGGGGAAAAAAATATTGCCGGCGGTCGGTTTGAGCTGGAGCGTCAGCATTTTAATCGTGGTAGTTTTACCGGCGCCGTTTTTACCGAGCAGACCGAAAACCTCGCCGCGCTGAATCTCGAAACTCAAGCCGTCGACGGCAACTTTATCGCCAAAAATTTTCGTAACGTTATCGAGTAAAACCATCTGCTTAAGCGAGCCAGACCGTCAAAAAATCCTGCGCGACGGTAATCAGCGGCTCAGTCCAGCCGATAATTTTGGAAACCACGCTGGAACCCTTGTCAACGCTTTCGCGCGCAACGATAGGAACGCTGGCAACTTCCCTGCCGTCGTACTTGAGAATCGCCTTGCCAACGGCGTCGCCAGTTTTAATTCCCGCCTCGAGAACTCTGGGAATTTCGTAGTCGACGCTGAGTTTACCGGCGTATTCGTCATCGAGCAGCGGGAACGTCAAATTCCCTTCGGGACCGACTTCAATGGTTGCGTGTTCGCCGTTCTTCACGAAAACATTTCGCGCGGCGCTGTCAACGTTGATACCGTAAATCTGGCTGACGCGGGCAAAGCCGTAGTCGAGCAGTTTCTTAGCGTCGTCGAAGCGCGTATCCACATCTTCCGAGTGCATGATAATCGCAATGAGTTCAATTTCGCCGCGCATTGCCGAAGCCGCCAGACAGCCGCCAGCCGCGCTCGTCCAGCCAGTTTTAATTCCGTTGGCGCCCTTGTAGTTACCGAGGAGCTTGTTGGAATTTTCCACCTTAACCGTCACGTCGGCGGGCGTCATCCAGTGAATCGTCTCGCGCTGCGTCGAAACAATGTCGCGGAAATCCCAGTCCGCCATGCAGTACGCCGCAATAAGCGCCATGTCCCGCGCCGTCGAGTAGTGATTAGCGGCAGGCAGACCGTTCGGGTTTACAAAATTTGTATTCGTACAGCCAATTTCCCACGCCTTATCGTTCATCATCTTAGCGAAGGCGGGAACGCTGCCAGCAACCGCCTGCGCAACCGCAACTGCCGCGCCGTTATCCGAGACCAGCATCATTCCCATCAGCAGTTCGTTCGCCGAGAGTACGTCGCCCGCCATTAAATCCAGTTCGGGATAATCCGTGTCCTGCGCCGCCTGCGAAATTCTGATTTCCTCATTCGGCGGCAAGTTTTCCAAGCCCAAAATGCACGTCATCATTTTCGTCATGCTTGCCGGAGGTCGCACTACGTCGGCATTTTTTTCGTAGATAACCCGCCCCGTCGTCGCCTCAATCACTATCGCCGAGTCCGCCGAAATTTTCGGTTCCCTGGGCGCCGCCGCCGCACTCGCGCTGAAAATTAACATCGCCGAAACTATAATTGCTGATAAAATTCTAAGCATTGCCGATCACTCCTTTTATGAAATTTTACATGAAAATTTCCTGAACGTCAACCTTGCGAATGATCTCAGAGTAATTTATAATTGGAAAAATTTTTAAAGGAGTGGTTGCGTTGAGCGTTAAGGCGCACGCAATAAAAGGAAAAAGTTTGATACTGCAGGGCGTCCAGCTTTTGACTGGCGCGATAATCGCGTCGATAGGGCTGGAGCTTTTTTTGATACCGAACCAGGTCATAGACGGCGGGGTCGTAGGCTTATCGATAATGGGGCATTACATGTTCGGCAGCATACCGTTCGGCGTGTTTCTGGTGGTGCTGAATCTGCCGTTCCTGTACATAGGTGCGAAGCACATTGGGAAAAATTTCGCCGTGGCAACGGTCGTAGCGGTAATCATGCTGAGTTTTTGCTCGGAATACGCGGCGACGTTCCCGAAGGTTACGAACGACCCGTTTCTGGCGGCGATATTTGGCGGGATAATCGACGGAATTGGCGTAGGAATAATCATGCGGGCGGGCGGTTCGCTGGACGGCACGGAAATTGTTGCGATAATCGTGGACAAGCACTCGCCGTTCTCGGTCGGCGAAGTTGTCATGTTTATAAATTTATTCATACTGAGCGGCGCGGGATTGTTATTCGGCTGGGATAAGGCAATGTACTCGCTGGTTGCGTACTTCGTCATAGCGAAAATGATTGACGTGGTGACGAAAGGCCTGGACGAAACCTACGCGGTGATGATTGTGACGGATTTGCCGATTGAAGTAACGGACGAGCTGAACCGGCAGCTGGGGCGCGGCGTGACGATTTTGCACGGGCAGGGCGGCTACACGAAACTGCCGAAGGAAATTTTGTACTGCGTGGTAAACCGGCTGGAGGTTACGAAGGTCAAGGATATTGTACTCTCGATGGACGAGCGCGCGTTTGTCACGATTAACGCCGTGCACGATATTGTTGGCGGGCGTTTTAAAACCAGGTCTCACTAATGCAAAAAAATATCAGCATTTCTTTCTTGAAGAAAGAAACGCTGGCAAAGAAAGACAGGGCCGCATAGGTCGCTTCCGGCGACCTGTGACGGCCCGCGCGCCATCCATGGCGCGCCTCTTGGCACCTTGCTCAATAATCCCAAAATTATGCTGTCGATGGACGAGCGCGCATTTGTGACGATTAACGCCGTGCACGATATTGTTGGCGGCAGGTTTAAGACGCACTCGCACTAAACAAAAAGAGGCGCCACATGGACGTGGCGCCGCCCGCGCCATTCGCCGGATGCGAATGCAGCGGGCAATTTTCTTTGCCAGCGTTTCTTTTTTTAAAAGAAATGCTGAAAAACGTTTAAATGTCCATTTTGCTCTGCATGACTTTAATCGAGTTGACGATAGCCTTGCGGTTTTCGCGAATTGCGCCCTGTTCGATAATCTGCGCGAACTGCGACGGCATCATCTTAGCGGCGTTATTGCGAATCCAGGCGCGAAATTCCTTAGCGCCTTCGCCCGCCTGCAAATGTTCGCGAATCAGCTCGACGTTTTTGGTGACGACGGAAATGAACGCGCGCTCCAGCCCGATAGCGTTAATGACAGCCTTAGCGGTAATGTCGCGCAGAATTTCAATGTCAGCGTCGAGCGTGGCGGTCATGTCTTCCTTGCTGCGCATGCGTTTGAGCTTTTTCGCCATTTCGTGAAGTTCTTCGAGCTGCGCGGGGAATTGCGTATCGGTTTCAGCGCTGGCGGCGGTGCCTGTCTTGACGTAGGCGTTGACGAGATTTTCGATAGCCTGAACGCGCTGTTCGTCGGAAAGGCTCTGCCAGTTGAGGTTGAACAGATTTTCGAGGCGGTTGCCGAATTTATCCTTGCCCTTGATTTTCGGGTCGGACTGAATGTCGACAAGATTAATACCGGCGTCGGTTAAGATTTGCGCCCACTTGTTCAGCGGCAGCGTTTCAGGATTTATCTTCATGTCCTCGGCAAAATCTTCAAAGATACCGCGCAGGAAATTTTCATTCGCCGCAGGATTTTTCTTTTCGCGCGGTTTAATCGAAGGCACAACGCTTTCGTGCACCAGAATTTTCGAGAAGAAATTGGCGCCGTCCTTACCGATATTTTCCAGCTGCAGATTATTTTTCAGCGTCGGCATGTTGTAGTAAACCGACAGCGAAATTAATTCCGCCAGCGTCGCCTGCACCTTGTTAAGGCGCTCGTCTTCCGCGAACGGCGTTGAAATCAGCGTCTGAATCAGCGTCGTCACGAATCTTTCAACCAGCGCGTTGAAGTTGCAGTCGGCACCTTCCTTAATCAGCATTTTGTCGAACAGCTCGTTCACGGACGCTTCAAGCTCAGCCTTATTCGGTGTGTCAGCCTCGGCGCCCATGATTTTCAAAAACGATTCGACGAGTTCTGCGCGAAGATTTTTCTGGCGCTCAATCGTCAGACGGGCGGCGCTGGTAACGATATTCTCCACGAAAATTTTGCCGAGCTTATCGCGGACGTTGCCGTTAATCGTCGTTGCGGGGTAAATCCCGTCGGGGTCAATCGCCAGGCTGTATTCCACGTCGTGAATGAGTTCCTCGCAAAATTCGGCGCCGGACAGCGGGTAAATATTTTCAATTTCGGTTTTGAGCGCGCTGGTGAACGGCGCGTCGTGAACAATCTGGCTGGTGTGGGACTTCGTGATTTTGTTGGATTCCTTGATAAACTGCGGCAGGCGGCTTTGAATGTCCATGAGAATTTCAGCGCTGACGTCGGTGTAATTGAGCTCGCCGGAACTGTAGCGCTCAAGCAGATTGTCAAGCACTTCCTTGGTTTTGGTGAGCGTACTTTCAGCGCGGCGGCGAATGACTTCAAAGCGGTCGTTGTCGTAGTAGTGCTGCATTTTCTGATGAAGAGCGCCAACGCCGTCGCCGTTAGGAAGTCCCCATTCGTCGATAACGCGCTTTGCAACGTCGCCAGAAATTAAACCGGCGCCTTCGAGGTACGCGCGCGCCGAGCCGCCCACGATATGATTCAGCAGGGCGATTTGGTATTTGTTAACGGCTTCATTCGTGAGGGCGGCGAGGTTGTTCTGGGCGGTAGCGGCGTCGGAGGCGCGGTCGATTTTGTTGCCGAAAACGAACGCCTTCGCGCTGAGCTTGATACCGTCAGCGTCCTGCCCTTTGCGGAGCATGTCAAGCTGGGTACCGGTAAGATTGGGGCGGTCGCCAACATTCGTCACGAGAATAATCGCGTCGGTAGTCTTGAGCATTTCTTCAGTCTGGCGCTTGTGAAGTTCGGTCGGCGAATCGAATCCAGGCACGTCGTACAAAACGAGATGGCTCATTTCAGCGAGCTGCGTCGAACGAATGATAACATTTTTGACGGCGTAGGGGTGCGGCTGGCGGATAACGCTGCCGTCGGGATTCTTGCCGCTCATGCCGGTAATGTAAACCTTGAACTCGTTGAAATCGTCGCCGCCTGTCCAGTATTCCGCGCCGAATTTTTTAGGCGACTGCCCAAGCAGCTGGAGAATTTTATTCTTGCCTTCGAGAATCGCCTTGATGTCTTCGGCGGTGGTGCCGTTGTGAATCATGAAAATCCCGCGCTGGTCGGGGTCGGTCTCGACGGCTTTCCAGTAGCGGTTGAACGCCTCGAACGTCATGTTGAAAAAGTCCACGGCGTCGGGATATTTCACGTCGTTGAGCATTCGCTTGAAATTTTTGTTGAACTCTTCGCGGCTGTAGAAATAAACTTCGGCAACGTCGGTATCGCCGGAACGAATTTCGGTCGTGGTGTAGGTGCAGCGCTCGGAATATTCCGGCAGCACCATGGATTTAATCAGCGCATTGCCGAGGGTGGACTTGCCGGCTTTTTCGAGTCCGACGATAGCTACGGTAAATTCGCGGCTCTGCAGTTTCTTCAAAACTTTCTTGTTAGCCGCCTGCAGACGCTCAAGCTCGGCGCGTTCCTCGCCCTGTACTACAAGACCTTCCGCGTCGATTTTGAAAATTTCGCTGAAAGTGCGGTCGGCGTTGCTCAGCTTGTCGATGAAATTCTGCTTGCTCTGTTCCCAGTCACTCATGCTGTTGGCTCCCTTCAAATTTTCGTTGGAATTGGCTATAATTCTAGCAGTTTCAAAATTCCTTGTAAAGGCGGCGGTTTCAATGCTGAAATTTCTGGCGGCGGTGATAATTTTTCTACAGACAACCTGCGCGGCGGCGGAAATAAAAAAGCCCGTGCGAATTGTCTGCCTGCCGATAATTTTCCAAAATGAAATCGACAGTGAAACTCGCAGCGGGCTTGAACTGAAAATTTCGCGCGCGGTTCACATTCCGCTGAATGGAAGTTTAAAGCTCGCGGAATATCTTGACGCTGAAATTTCCGTCGCGGCGCTTGAAAAAAATCCTGCGGACGCCGTGAAAAATCTGGCTGAGGAACTTGACGCCGATTTGGTTATCTGCCCGATACTGCGCCGGTATTCGCAAAGTTATCTGCCAGCGTTCGGACTTAGCGGAGAATCTCGCCTTGCCAGCAGTGCCGACGCCGAGCTTATCGTTTACGACCGCCGCACCGATACGCTGACTGATAAAAAAACTTCGCGCAGTTACAGCGGCAGTTACAGCAAATTTGGAACCGCGCCGCATTTAGCCGGTGAATGTTTCGACGCGCTGATTAAGAAAACTGGGCTCAGGGAAATTATCCGCGCGATTCGCTGAAATTATTCCGCAACGCGTTCGAGTCCAGCGCATATTGAGTTTTTTATCAGCATTTCTTTCTCGAAAGAAACGCTGGCAAAGAAAGGGGGCCGCATAGGTCACATCACGTGACCTGTGACGGCCCGCGCGCCGTCCATGGCGCGCTCCTTAAGCGCGTGCGTCCATGTGGCGCCTCTTTTTAATATTTATTTTGACATGAGCGAGGCGATCTGGTTTGCGACTTCGATTGGATTATCCGGCATGATACCTTCAATCAGCAGCGCCTGCACGTACAGCAGCTGGCAGAAATTTTTAAATTCCGGCGTATCGTTGCCGAGCGCGTGCAAGCCGCTCAGTTTTCCGAACAGCGCGTGATTCGGATTGAGTTCCAAAATTCTCTGTGCTCTGAACATCGGATTATTCATGGCGGCGAAAGTTTTTTCCATCGTCAGCGAAGGACCAGCCGCGCCGGTTGCAAGACACACTGCGCCGGACTTCAGATTGGGCGTGAGGCGGACTTCGGAAACTGCGCCGCTCAATGCGTCCTTCACGTCTTTCAGTAAATCGCCGTGGGATTTGGAAAGCTCCTCGACTTCGGTTTTGGTTTTCTGCGACTCGGCGTCGTCCAGCGCGAAATCTTCCCGCGTTATCGACTGAAATTCCTTGTCGGCGTATTTCTGGAGCGCCTCAATCGCAAATTCGTCCACGGGGTCAAGCAGGTACAAAACCTCAACGCCGCGTTCGCGCAGAATTTCCATTTGCGGCATCTGCGAAATTGTAGCGGTATCCTTGCCGCTCGCGCAGTAAATCTTCGACTGGCTTTCCGGCATGCGCTCGACGTATTCCGCCAGCGTGCAGAGCTTTTCCTCCTTCGACGAAGTGAACATCAGCAAATCCTTCAAATCGTCCTTGCCCTTTTCGTCGTAGGCATTATTCGCGACGCCGATTTTAATCGCCTTGCCGTACTCGCGCCAGAAAGTTTCGTAGCGTTCGCGCTCATTCTTCAAAATCTTAGCCAGCTGCTTGAGAATATTTTTTTCGAGCGCCTTGCCGATTTTCCGAACTTCACGGCTCTGCTGCAGAAGTTCCCGCGAAATATTCAGCGGCAAATCCGGCGAATCCACTAAGCCCTTGATAAAGCGCAGATAATCCGGCAGAAAATCCTTGCACTTGTTCATAATGAAGACGTGCCGCGAATACAGCTGCAAGCCGGCTTCGTAGTCCGAGTAGTACAGATTAACCGCCGCGTGTTTCGGTATGCAAAGGAGCGCCGTGTATTCCGTCGTACCTTCGGCTTTGGTATGGAAAATTTCCAGCGGCGCCTCCCACTCGTGGAACTGGTGCTTGAAAAATTCATCGTACTCTTCCTGCTTAACGTCAGATTTATTCCGCGTCCAGAGCGGCTGCATGGAATTTACCGTGCGAATCTCGACAGTTTCCTTGCCCTCGTCGTCGGTACTTGTGAAATTCATGCGAATCGGGTACCTGATATAATCCGAATATTTCTTGATAAGATTTTCAATGGCGTATGGGCTGGTGAAGTCGTAATCCTCGCCGCCGCAAAATTCGGGCTTGAGGTGCAGGACAATCATAGTGCCGCGCGAATCTTTTTCGCAGTCTTCCAGCGTGTATTCACCGGCGCCGTCCGAAGTCCATTTGACAGCAGCAGTTTCGCCCGCGCGCCGCGTGATAAGCTCGACTTTTTCAGCAACGATGAACGCGGAGTAAAAGCCTACGCCGAACTGCCCGATAAATTCTTCGTCGACCTTGCCGCCGCCTTCGCGAATTTTCTCAAGGAACGCTTTAGTTCCCGACTGCGCGATAGTGCCGATATTATTTATAACTTCCGAGCGGCTCATTCCAAGTCCGTTATCAGAAATTGTTATGGTTTTGGTAGCGGCGTCTGGCAGGACGAAAATTTCAAATTCTTCCTCGCCGTCGAGAATTTCGCGGTTGGTCAACGACTCGAAGTGAATTTTATCAATGGCGTCGGACGCGTTGGAAATAAGCTCACGCAGGAAAATTTCCTTATTTGTATAAATAGAATTAACGACCAAATCCAGAAGCCTTTTGGTTTCTGCCTGGAATTGCAAAGTTTCAACTGACATTTGTATTACCTCCTCGTCAATCATTTTAGCACTTGCGTCAAGCCGCCGGATTCCTGTCAACACTTTAGAAAGTAAATCAAATATTTTCGGCACTTTTGAAATTAAAAAAAACAGTGATTTTCGCAGGAAATATTGATTCTGCTTGACGATTGTGATAAACTTGAGCGAGAATTTGAGCGGTTGAGGAAGATTTTTCAGCTCAATTCTAATCATGAAGGTGAAACTATGGAAGTTGTCTTAGCGGAATACCTGGGGTTTTGCTATGGCGTCAAACGCGCGATAAGCATTGCGAAGGCGCATGCGGACGGGAAAAGCTGCACGCTCGGTCCAATAATTCACAATCCACAGATGGTTGAGAGGCTCAAAGCTGAAGGCGTCGGCGTGATTGAGAATTTGTCGGAAATGAGCGAGGGTACGGTTATAATCCGCTCGCATGGCGTGGGTCCGCAGATTTACAGCAAAATCCAGGCTAAAGGTTTGAAAATTGTCGATGCAACTTGCCCGCACGTCAAGAAGGCTCAACTGTCGGCGAAGGAATTATCAGAAAGCGGTTATAGCGTAATTATCATTGGAGAAAAAAATCACCCCGAAGTTAAGAGCATACTTGAATGGGCTGGCGGCGCGGCAACGGTTTTGGAAACCGAGGCGGAAGCTGAAAATTTCGCGCAGTGCAAAAAACTCGGCGTAGTTTCGCAGACAACGGTTGCTGAAGCGCATTTTCAAAAAATCGTCGCGCGGCTTTTGAGCAAATCGAAGGATATTCGCATTTTGCGGACGATATGCACGGCGACGGAGCAGCGGCAGTCAGCGGCAATGGATTTGGCGGCGAAAGTCGACGTAATGCTGGTCGTGGGCGGCAGGAACAGCGCCAATACCACGAAGCTTGCGAAAATCTGTGCGGAAAGGTGCAAAACTTACCACATAGAGACCGCTGCCGAAATTTCGCCCGAATGGTTCGTCCAATCTAAAAAAGTTGGAATCACAGCCGGTGCCTCAACGCCGGACTGGATTATCAGGGAGGTTCAAATAAAGTGTCAGAGGATGTAAAGAGTATGGAGGATATGGGAACTCTGCTCGACGCGGCGGGAGACATGGAAAATATCCGCGTGAACGAGATTGTTGAAGGAACAGTCGTGCAGGTCAACCGCAACGAGGCTTTTGTCGACATCGGCTACAAACAGGAAATTCCAATTCCTAAGCGGGAACTGGCTTATCCGGAACCCGAATCCGCCGAGGACGTTGTAAAAGTCGGCGATAAAATCGAAGTGTACATTCAGTCGCTCGGCGGCGAAAATGGCGGCGCGCTCTCGAAAGTCAAAGCCGACCGCATGTCCGGCTGGAAAGATATTGAGGCAGTCAAAGACGAAGGCGGCACGCTTCAGGCGAAAATCACGAACGTTGTCAAAGGCGGACTCGTGGCGATGGTTGGCGATATACGCGGCTTTATTCCTGCGTCGCAGATGGAACTTCATTTCGTCAGGGACCTCTCTGTTTACGTCGATCAGGTTGTCGAAGTTGTGCCGATTGAAATTGACAAATCCAAGCAGCGCCTTGTACTTTCGCGCCGCCCGATTCTTGAGCGCGAGCGTGACGGCAAGCAGCAGGAGATTTTTGAGAAGCTCGAACCAGGGCAGACGGTCAAAGGTATCGTCAAGCGGCTGGTGGACTACGGCGCGTTCATTGACGTGGGCGGCGTCGACGGTCTTGCGCACATTTCCGACCTTTCGTGGGAGCGCGTAAATTCTCCGGCGGACGTTCTGCAGGTCGGCGACGAGGTTGACGTTTACATTAAAAACATTGACCCCGAGGCGCATAGAATTTCCCTTTCCGTCAAAAACACCCAGCGCGACCCGTGGCTCGACCGCGCCGAAGGATATAACGAAGGCGACATTATCCAGGGCAAAATCGTCAAGCTCACGCGCTTTGGCGCCTTCATGGAAATTGAGCCTGGTTTCGACGGCTTGATTCCTATGGGCGAACTCGCTGACCGCCGCATTGAGAGCGCGGACGAGGCAGTTCAGCTCGACGAAACTGTTACCGTGAAAATTATGCGTATCGATACCAAGCGCAAGCGCATTTCCCTTTCGATTAACCGCGCGCGCCGCGACGCTGATGCGCCAACCAGACGCTGAAAAATCGTTTCTGTCCACCATGGAACTCGCCAGAACATTTGTCAAGGAAGTTTTCCCGCCACGGCGACGATTTGATTTTCTGCGAATACTTCAGCACCGATAAATTTAAAACCGCGCAGTCGAGCGTTTCTGCAGGCTGTGCGGCTTTTCTTTTTTGTGGTTTTTGTTTTTATGTCACTTTCTTTCGAGAAAGAAAGTAACCAAAGAAAGCTTGGCCGCAGAAGTCGCTTCCGGCGACTTGTGACGGCCGGCGCCCCGTCCATGGGGCGCCTCTTAAGCGCGTGCGTCCATGTGGCGCCTCTTAAGCACGTGCGTCCATGGGGCGGCCTCTTAAAAGCGTGCGTCCATGGCGCGCTCCATCAACGCTTGAGGAATTTATTCGCATGATTAAAATTTTTATTTTCGGAGCGCTGGCAGCTGGCGCGTTCATTTTCAGTCTGACGAATGGTTCAGTCGAAATTGAAATTTTCGGCGAGGTTCCAATTTCCGAGACCGAGCGTCAGATTCTGGAAAATATTCGGCTGCCGCGTACAATCGTCGCGCTGCTGGTGGGAATAAATCTTTCACTGAGCGGCGCGATACTGCAGGCGGTCATGAAAAATCCGCTGGCTGACCCGCACATAATTGGAATATCGTCGGGCGCGGGCTTATTTGGAATTGCGGCGATGCTGATTTTCAACGACACCGGCGCGCTGGTAACTCCGGCGGCGTTCCTGGGCGCGTTGCTGGCGGCGGCGCTGATTTACCTGCTGGCGTGGAAGGACGGCATTCGCCCAATTCGCGTGATACTGGCGGGTGTGGCGGTAAGCGCATTTCTCGGCGCAGGAATTTCGGCGCTGCTGATTTTCTACAGCGAAAAAGTTCACGGCGCGCTTTTGTTCATGGTCGGCGGACTTTCTGCGCGAAGCTGGCAGCACGTCGAGCTTTTGTACCCGTACACGCTGGCTGGCGCGGTGCTGACGTTTCTGGCGGCGCGGCATTTGAACGTTTTGCAGCTGGGCGACGAAGTGGCGAAGGGCTTGGGCTTGCGCGTGAATCTGACGCGGACGTTTTTGATAGCGCTGGCGGCACTGCTGGCGGCGTCGGCTGTCTGCGTAGTTGGACTGCTGGGATTTGTCGGGCTGATAATTCCGCATACGGCGCGGCTGCTGGTTGGCTCAGACTACAGATTTTTGCTGCCGAGCGCGGCACTGCTGGGGGCGGCGGTCGTGACGTTCAGCGATACGGTCGCGCGGGTTTTGTTCGCTCCGGCGGAACTGCCTGTTGGAATTTTGATGGCGATACTGGGCGCGCCGTTTTTCTTGTACCTGCTGCGGCGGGAGATTTAATCGAGTACAATTTTTTCAAGACTGTGCCATTTATAGCCGAAATAATTTTTCAGAATCTGTTCAGCGCGAGTACTGTACCTGATATTTTTAATTGGGCAGTCGTCGAACGCCCTGTAGCCAATCCACTGCAAGCGAGCGGGAAATTTCACGTCAGTCAAATTGGGGCAGGTGTAAAACGCGTAATCGCCAATATCCTCCAAATCGTCGGCGAAAGAAATTTCCCTTAGACCGTCGCAATGCGAAAATGCACTGCGGCTTATTTTTTTTCAAACCAACAGGGAAAGAAATTACCGTCAGTTTTGAACACATGTAAAAGGCGTTCGCGCCAATTTCTTCCAGACCGGCAGGAAAAACTATATCCTTCAAAATATCGCGGCGATTGAAATCATTCGCATTGATTCGCTTTATACCGTCTCGAAAAACCAGCGTGTTGCCGAGGAGTGTCGATGGAGAAAATTCATATTTAAATAAGCTCTTCCACTTTGACTCAGCTTCGGGCGATTTGCTTTTTGCAAGATTTTTCAACTTCAAAATTGCTTCAACATTCCCAACTCGTGCCGCTGAAACAATTTCGCGAAGGTCTGATTCGTGGTTGGACGCGGTCTGATTGAAAAAGCTGGCGGCTTGCGCGAAAAGTTTATTCACGTGATTCTGATTGACTCTGGAGATTAAATCCTTGAAACTGTAAAGTTTAGTCAGCTCGAAGGCAGCCTCTGCATTTCCGTGCTCCGCCGCTATTTCCAATAGTTGAACGGCTTTAGCGTGAAACTTCAGCGCGTCGTCGATATTTCCAGCCAGCATGCAAAGTTCAACCAGTTCGCTGTAGCCAACGTCGGTGTTTTTCTTGATAGATTCGATAATTTTTTTCGCCGCGTCAAGATTTTTCTTTACGCCGAGACCTTTGGCGTACATCAAGCCGATTCGGATTTTTGCATGAACATTTCCGTCAACCGCCAGCTCGGAATATTTCTCGAACGCGCTGGCAAATTTTTTCAGCTCAAATAGCGCATCTGCATCGCCGGTTTCAGACATTTTCTTGTAAAGCCACTCCGCATTCTTGTAAAAGCCCTGTGCCTTCGTGGCGTCGCGCGGCACGCCCCAGCCGTTAGCGTACATGTCGCCGAGTTTTTTCTGAGCGGCGGCGTAATCGTCGGAGGAAAGTTCCTTGCTGGCAGGATTAGCGGCAGATTTTTTCCTGCGCGAAATCCAGCCGCCTTCCGCTTTGTGAATGAGCGCGTGGCAGTCGTGGCAGACAACCATGAGATTTTCGCGGCGGTTATCGCCAGGCAGATGATTTCTGTGATGAATTTCCAGCTCGGCGGCGGGGAATTGCTCGTGGCAAATTTCGCAGGTGTAGTCGTTAATTTCCTTGAGCGATTCTTTGACTTGCGGCGAAAGCACATAATCCATTCCTATCGAGGAAGCAGCCGTGCCGAGGACTGGGTGGTCTAAAAAATTATTCCTGCGCGCCGTCAGCAGATATTCTTCGAGGTCGAACTCGTCGACAATCCGATTGCGCATTAAAGAATTGCCGCCGCGCCACCATTCCAAGCCGCCGCCGCAGTACGAACGGAAATGGTGCCAGTTAATTTCGCGCAGGCAGTGCTTGCAGACCTTCAGGCGCCGCCGCACGTCCTGTTCCTTTTTCAGCGTGTAAACCTGCCCGTCGGAATTTTTGTCACGAATCCGCAGGCTGACTTTGAAATTGCCGCTGGTATTGTAGGTAAAGACGTAGCGCCCTTCGTAGCGGTTTTTAGAGTGGGCGTCGCGCAGTGCCTGGCAGAAACACAAATGGAACGGGCGGAGCTTGCCCTGTTCGTAGTCGCGCTGCGTCAGAATCTGTTCGCGCTGATAGACAATCACGGGGCGCTGTTCGTACTTCAGATACAGCTGCGGCGTCAAAATTTCCGGCAGTTCAAACGAAAAATCCTCCGGCGTTGCCAGCCCGTCGTATTCCAGCTGGTATTGAATTTCCGAATCCAGCGGCGGCAGTTCCAGATTCAGCGCTTCGAGTTCGAGGCGCCTCTGGCTGAGTTTCATTGCCTTGAAAATATTTTGGAACGGCGCGAGAATTTCCGCGTCGAGTGTGAGTTCAGTGTCTTTCAATGTCTTTCAGAGCTCCTTCCGCATTACGGCGAATGCTTATTTCCACGCAGCGCGAGGCGGCGGCTTTTTCAAGATTCGCCTTGCTGAACGACGCGCCATTTGCCCGCAGCTTATCAATCATCCACTGCCGCTTGTCCTGCACAGCGCCGAGGCTGAAAACGTACTGCAGAACGTTGAACGCGCGCTCTTGCGAAAGTCTCATGTTGCGGAAATAATCCGGATTGGACGCAATGCTCTCGCCTTCCTCAATCGACGCGTTGCCCTCAATTCGCACTTCGACAATTTCGCTGCTGTACCTTTCCAGCACCTTGATATAGCGCGGGAAAAATTCATTGAGCACCTGCTGAAAAGTCGGCTTGACAGCGCTTGACCCCACGTCGAAGAATACCGAAGGCGCTATGAATATCACGCGCAGTTCCATATCGTCAATCTGCGCGCCCCAGCCCGCCATTTCTTCCGGCTTAAATTCGTCGATTAAGTCCTTGTAAATTGCGTGGCGAACTGCCTCGTACTGATTTTTTATTGCCGCAATCTGGCGTTGCTGTTCCTGAAGTTGGCGTTGCTGCTCCTGCAGTTGGTACAGAAATCCCAGGCATACGAACAGAAAAATTATCATCAAGCCCGTCATCAAATCTGAAATCGAAGTCCAGATATTTTCGGGTTCCTTACGAAAAATCATGTTTCAGACTTCCTTTCGTCAATAATTCTGTCGAGTTCGGCGATTTTATTGATAAGCGCGTTGTAATTTCCAATGAGCGGCTTAATCGTTGCGGAAAGTGACGCGGAGAGCGTTTTGATTTCGTTTTTGTACTGGGCGTCAGTATTCTGCGCGATTTTCTTGAAAATTTCATCGAGTATCGACAGAGACTTTGAAGTTTCGCTGCTGAAATCGGCGTTGAATTTCTCAAGCGTCTTGCGAATTTCGCGGAGGACATCCTCGCTGACAGTATTGAACTGGCGCAGATAATTGCTGGAATTTGTCGTGACTGTCAGCATGGTATCGTAGAGTTTTTTAATTTCGGCGGCGAATTTCTGATTGAGCTGCTGGATATTTCCCAGATGATTTTCAAGTGCGGCGGTGTTCGATTCAATAATTTCAGCGCTGAAAGTTTTAAAGCCGGCGACGATTTTCTGAGTCTGCGCGACGGATTCGTTAAGCTTGGCGGCGGCGTCATTGAGATTTTTCTGAACGGCAACATTTTTCTCGGAAGTATCGGCGAAAATTTCCAGATTCAGCGTCATATCTTCGATATTCTTGTTGACTTTGGGCAAAACTTTTTCAGTGAAGCTGGAGAAGGTGGCGTTGAGCTGCTGAAGCTCGCCGGTAGTTTTTTCGACAGTCTCCATGTAATTCTGCTGCCACTCAACGACCTTGAAAACGGCGCGGTTGAGTTCCTTGAAGTTATCGCCGAACTGATTTTGAAGCTGAGTATTGAGCTGGGACATGGATTCGTTGAGCGCGCGAATGAGTTCCTTGCTGTAATTTTCCGCCATATTTTTCAGGAAGCTGTCGAAGGAGTTTTTCATTTCGGTAATGCGGTCGGTATTGGCGCTCAAAATTTTCGCTAGCCTGTCGTCATTGGCGAGGGACTGCTGTTGATAAATTTTAGTTTCGCGCAGGAGTTCCTCGGAATTTTTCTGAGCCGCAGCGGTTGACGCCTGCATTTCCCGCATGAGATTTTTCATATCGTCGAGGCGCGCGGCTTGAGTTGCGCCGAAATTTTCAATGCTTTGCGCGAGCGTCGTACTTAGTTGCTCCATTGTTTCAACCTGCCGCTGAATACTGTCGGAAAGATTTTGCATATCGGTGCGAGAATCTGCTGAAGCCTGGACAAAACTTTTCATCGCCGCGACGAATCCGCCAAGTTCCTGCTGAAACGCGGCAGTACTGTTGGCGTCGATACTGCTTTTAATTTCGCCGAGACCGGCAATAATCGCCCTGACATTTTTATCAATCGAATCGTCGTTGGCTTTCTCGACGCCGGACTGTTTCCACTTGATAAAAATTCCGAAAATCATTCCAACAATCGACGTGATAAACGCAGTCTTCATGCCTTCGAGAAAATCGTTGATATTGACGGTCATCGTGTTGGGATTGGTATCGAAGTTGAACAGCCCGACAGAAATTCCTACGAATGTAAAAATTACGCCGACCGTCACGACGTAATTTGAGCCGTTGTCGATAATTTTTTCCTCGATATTTTTCAAAGAGCGCTGAGTTACCCAAAGGCAAATTGCAGTACAAATTATAATCAAAATCACTGAAATCATTCCGCAACATCCTCCTAAAATTTTCCCGACAATCAAACAAAAAAAGAGGCGCGCCATGGACGGCGCGCCGGCCGTCACAGGTCGCCGGAAGCGACCTATGCGGCCGAGCTTTCTTTGGTTACTTTCTTTCTCGAAAGAAAGTGACATATAAAAGAACTGCTGAAACAACTTTATTTATCCGAACCGTAAGGCGCGAGGGAAATCTGCGCGACAGTACCAGAGTCCATAGTTTCGAGATTCGCCGCGGAATAATCGGCGGTGGTTTTGACAATCGAGCCGAGCTGGTCGCCGCTGTCGAAGTTATCCTCAGTAAACCAGTAGCTATTGGAGCCGCTGGAGCCGCTGCTGAGTTTGTAGGTGGCGTATTTGTTATTAGCGTCGAGAACGGTGATTTGGGTATTGGCGGCGTTTTTGAGCGTGAGCGTGTTGGAGCCGATTTTGAAAACGACGTTGCTGCCGCTGAGCGCCGCGCTTGAAATTGAACCGCTGGCGAGCTTGATTCTGTCCTGACCGGCGGTATAATCCGTGATAACGTCGTTGCCTTCACCCTCGGCGTAAACGAAAATGTCGGAGCCGGCGCCGCCAGTAATCGTATCGTTCCCCGCATCGCCATTGAGCGTATCATTCCCCGCGCCGCCAATCAGCAAATCGTTGCCCGCGCCGCCGTTCAGACTGTCCGCCTTAGCGCCGCCGGTTATCGTATTCGCTTTTGAAGTGCCGGTAATCTTAACGGAATTGCTTACGGCGGAAGCGTCGATAATTTTTACGGTCGAAGCGTAGTCAGCCGTCCCGAGCGCGCCCTTGAACGCGGAATAAAGCGTGGCGGAAGTTTTGCTTTCGTCATAGGCTAAGCCGTCGCTGTAAATGTAGGTTGAGGTAACTTTATTGGCGTCGACGATTGAAACTTTTTTATCTTTGGCATTCTCGATTCTGATTGAGCCGCTGCCGACCTTCAGAACAACGTCCGAGCCGTTTATGGACGCGCTTTCGATTGAGCCGCTGACGATTTTAATCTTATCCTGCCCGACGGTGTAATCCGTGATTAAATCGTTGCCGTCGCCGTCGGAGTAGGCGAAGAAATCGTTGCCCTTGCCGCCGGTAAGCGTATCGTTGCCCTTTTCGCCACTGAGCGTATCATTCCCCGCGCCGCCGATGAGCAAATCGCCGTTAGCGCCGCCGGAAATACTGTCCGCCTTGCTTGTGCCGGTAATCGTATTCGCCTTATCGTTGCCGAAAATTTTCAGCGCGCTGCTAGCGGCGGAAGCGTCAATCGTCGAAACGGAGCTGGCGTAATCGCTTGCCTTCAAACTTCCACGGTAAGACGCGGTGAGCGTGACAGCGAGTTTATTTTCGTCGTAGGTCATGCCGGTGGTGTAAATGCGCGTGGCGGTAGTGCCGCTGGCGTCGGTGACGGAAATTTTCTTGTCCTTGCCGTCGCGAACGGTAATGGAGCCGTTGCCAACTTTCAAAACGATATTGGAGCCGCTTACGGACGCGCCGGAAATTGTGCCGCTGGTCAGCTGAATTTTATCCACGCCGGAATTGTAATCGGTGATAACGTCGTTGCCCTCGCCGTTGCCGTAAACGAAAACGTTGGCGCCGTCGCCGCCTGTCAGGGTATCGTTACCCGCGCCGCCAGCCAGCGTATCATTGCCGTCGCCGCCGGAAATTATATCCTTGCCGCCAGCCCCGCTGATATAATCCGCCTTCGCGCCGCCGAGAATTGTATTCGCCTTCGCGTTGCCGTTGATGCTGACAGTATTTGAAACTTTCGTGCCGTCGATATAGGAAACGCCGGAATCGTAATCGCTGGCGTTGAGCGTGCCGCTGAGGTTTGAAGCCAGCGTGATAGCGGTTTTGTTTTCGTTGTACGTGCCGCTGGCGCCGTAAATCTGCGTTGAAGTTTTGCCGCTGGAATTGACAATGACAACTTTTTTATCTTTGGCGTCAGACAGGGTAAGGGCGCCGGTGCCGATTTTAAGAATAACGTCGGAGCCGCTGACGGACGCGCCGGCGATTGCGCCGCTGGCAATTTTTATTTTATCCTGACCGGCAGTGTAGTCGGAAATTGTATCGCTGCCGTCGCCGTTGCTGTAAACGAAAGTATCGGAGCCAGCGCCGCCAGTCAGCGTATCGTTGCCGGTCTCGCCGTAAAGCGTATCGTCCCCCGCGCCGCCGCTGAGTACGTCATTGCCGGTGCCGCCGTACAGAATATCCTTGCCGTTGTTGCCGCTGATTGAATCGTTTCCGCCGCCGCCCAGAATCGTATCCGCCTTCGTGCCGCCGGAAATTTTATTCGCCAGCGTATTGCCGATTATCCGCGTGGTATTCTTAACGCTGGACGCGTCAATTTCAGCAACGCTCGTGGAGTAATCAGAAGAATTGAGCGTGCCGCGGAAATTCGACGCAAGAGTTACAGAAGTTTTATCGCCGTCGTAAGTCATCTTGTCGCCGTAAATGTAGGTCGTGGTCTCGCCGGTGGATTCAATCAGCGTGATTTTTTTATCCTTGCCGTCCGCCACGGTGACGGAGCCCTTGCCGATTTTGAAAACCACATCGGATTTGCTGAAGCCAACGCTGTCAATCGAGCCGCTGGCGATTTTGAGTTTGTCGACGCCGCCGGTGAAGTCGGTGATAACGTCATTGCCCGCGCCGCTGCTGTACACGAAAGTATCCGCGCCGTCGCCGCCGGTCAGGGTATCGTCGCCCGCATCGCCTTCAAGGGTATCCGCGCCCGCGCCGCCAATCAGCAAATCGTTGCTCGCGCCGCCGGAAATATAATCTGCCTTCGAGCCGCCGTAAATCGTATTGGCTTTGGCGTTGCCGTTAATATGCACGGCGCTGGTCACGCTGGAGCCGTCAATTTCCAGCACGCTGGAATAATAATCCGAAGTATTCAAAGAGCCGCTGAACGAGGAAGCGAGCGTGACGGAAGTTTTATTTTCGTCGTAGGTCATGCCCGAATCGTAAATGTAGGCGCTGGCGTTGCCCTTCGCGTCGGCGGTAGTGATTTTCCTGCCGCGCGCCTCCTTGAGCGTAACGGTGTTGCTGTTGACTGTGAAAATAACGTCATCGCCGCTCACAGTGGCTTTGCTGATTGAGCCGGAAGTAACGCGCAGGGTATCGCGCTCGTTGAAGGAATAAATTGCGTCGTTGCCGTCGCCGCTGGCGTAGGTGTAGACGTGGCGCCCGCTGTCACCGAAAATCGTATCGTTGCCCGCGCCGCCGGTTACCGTGACGCCGGAAAGGTTGCCGCTGAGGCTTACCACGTCATTTCCGGCGCCGCCGTTTATCGTCACGTTGTAGTTGGAATTTACCACGGTATCGTTACCGGCGCCCGCGTCGATTGTCGTATTCATTCCCTTGTTTGTCAGGAAATCCGCGCCGCCGCCGGAATTAATCATGACGCCGCTGCCGTAATTCGTCAGGGTATCGTCGCTGTTGCCGCCCTTGAGCGTAACCAGCGCATTGTAACTGCCGCTGCTCAAAACCAGAGAGTAGCCGCTGGAAATTGAAACGGCGCTTTCGTCCACGACGGAAGATTTTATCGTAACCTCGGTGCCGCTGATTGAAATTCCGCTGACTGGCGCGTTATTCTTCAGACCGCTGAGAGTAACGAGGTTATCGCCGCCGGTCTGCGTGCGGTAGGTGATAGATTTGGAATCGTCGGCGAGGACGTAACCGGCAGTTGTAATGTCGTCGATATAATGCGCGGTGGTGCCGTCAGATACCCAGTGCGCCGCGATAAGGTAGGGCGTAACGGTATCGCTCGCCAGTTTCAGCGTGTAGTTGCCGGTGATTGAAATTGTTCGCTGATTGAGCGCGGACGCCGCCACTGTAACCACGTTATCTTCCATGGAAAGTTCGCTGGCAGTGACGCCGCGCCTTAAGCCGCTTACCATTGTCAGCGTATTGCCGCCGGTGGTTGCCGCGTAGGTTATGGATCTGCCGTCGCTGGCAACGACGTAGCCGGAACTTTTGGCGGGCGCCCTGTAGCTGGCGGTCGTGCCGGAAATGTACCAGTAGGCGTCAATGTCCGTGGGAACGGTAACGTCACTGCCGAGCTTGAGCGTGTAGCCGCTGGAAACAGCCACGGCGTTTTGACCCAACACCGACGCCATGAGCGTAACTTCAGTGCCGCTCAGGGAAATGCCGGACGCCGGTGCGCTGCTCCTAAGACCCGTAACGGTAATCTGCGTTGCGCCGCCGGTTGCCGTGTTGTAGCTTATCGAGCCGTCGTCATTTTCCACGTAGCCCGCGCTGGTGTAATCGGAAATATAAGTTGCCGTGCCGCTGGAAACGGTCCAGTGCGCGGCGGTAGTTTCCGGCGCAGTGACGTTGCTGGCGAGCTTGAGCGTGTAGCCGTCGGTAACAGTTGCGGCAGTCTGATTGAGAGCCGCCGCCCTTAGCGTAATTTCAGTGCCGCTCATTGAAATATCTGAAGTGGTCGCGCTGGAGCTTAAGCCGCTGACAGTTATCAGAGTTTCGCCGCCGGTCGCCGGATTGTAACTGATTTGACCATTTTCAAGGACGTAACCGGCGCTGGTGTATGCAGCGATATAATTGGCGGTGCCGTTTGCAACCTCCCAGTGAGCGGCGGTGGTCTGCGGCGTAGTGACATCGCTGGCGAGCTTGAGCGTGTAGCCGTCAGAAACTGTCACTGAACCCTGATTGAGCGCCGCCGCCGAAATGGTAATTGTCTTGCCGCTCATTGAAATATCGTCAACGGTCGCGCTGGAACTGAGACCGC
Organism: Selenomonadaceae bacterium; assembly: GCA_017614505.1. Taxonomy (GTDB): domain Bacteria; phylum Bacillota; class Negativicutes; order Selenomonadales; family Selenomonadaceae; genus Quinella. The sequence goes on from JAGABT010000007.1 coordinate 133,329, forward strand.
TGACAGTTATCAGCGTATCGCCGCCGGTTTCTTCGGCGTAGCTGATTGTGCCGTTTGAATTTTCGACGTAACCGGCGCTGGTGTATGCAGCGATATAACTGGCGGTGCCGCTGGAAATTTCCCAGTGTGCGGCGGTAGTTTCCGGCGTAGTGACGTTGCTGGCGAGCTTGAGCGTGTAGCCTCTGTCACCGTTACGGCAGTCTGATTGAGCGCGGCGGCGGAAATTGTAATTTCAGTGCCGCTCATTGAAATATCCGACGTGGTCGCGCCGGAACTCAAGCCGGTAATCGTTATCAACGTATCGCCGCCGGTTTCAGCCTGGTAACTGATTTGGTTATCCGCCAGAATGTAGCCGGCGGTTTTGTATTCGGAAATATAATTCGCGGTGCCGTCCGCAACTTCCCAGTAAGCTGGAGTTGTAGTCGAAGTCGTAACGTCTTCCGCCAGCGCGAGGGTGTAGCCGTCGCTTACGGTAACCGTCGTCTGTCTGAGCGAATCAGCCGAAATTGTAATAACCGTGCCGCTGATAGAAATTCCGTCGAGGGAGCTTACGCCGGTGACGGTTGCTAAAACCGCGCCGCCGGTTTCTGCGTTGTAGGTAACAGTTCCATCGGTGTTGAGGACGTAGCCCGCGCTGACGGTGCCGGAACGGTAAGTTGCGGTGCTGCCGGAAATTTCCCAGTGCATATCGGAGGCTTCGGGGCGAGGAACATCGTCAGCCAGCGCGAGGGTGTAGCCTTCGCTCACGGTGACATTTTCCTGATTGAGCGCCGCCGCGTACAAGATAACTTCGGTGCCGTTAAGATAAATATCATAGCCAGTCACGCTGGAACTCAAGCCGGTGACGGTAACCAAAGTTTCGCCGCCGGTCGCCGCGCTGTAGCCTAGCTCGCTGCCAGACACGAAATAGTAACCGGCGCCGGTGTATTCGGTAATGTAATTCGCGGTGCTGCCGTCAAATTCCCAGTGCTCGCTGGTTGTTTCGGGGCGGGGAACATCTTCAGTGATTCTGATAGTGTAGCCGTTGCTGACGGTGACATTTTCCTGATTGAGCGCCGCCGCCGTAAGTACAACTTCCCTGCCGCTAAGCGAAATATCCGCGTCGGTCGCGCTGGCGCTTAAGCCGGTGACCGTCGTAAGAATTTCGCCGCCGCTCTCTGCGCGATACTCAATCACGTCGCTGAAAGAAAGATAATATCCGGCGCTGGTGTAGTCAGAAAGATATCCAGCAGTGCCGTTTGAAATATTCCAGTGCGCGGGCGTATTCTCAGACGCGGTAACATCGTCCGCCAGCGCCAGCGTGTAGCCGTTATAGGATATGACCGCCTCCGTACCGAGCGCCGCCGCAGAAATGGTAATTACAGTGCCGTTCAGCGAAATATCCGCGGCAGTCGCGCTGGAGCTTAAGCCGATAACCGTCGTGAGAATATCGCCGCCGCTTTCATAAATGTAGCTGATTGTGCCGTCGGCGTTCATGACGTAACCGGCGCTGGTGTAATCGTCAAGATATTCAGCAGTACCGTTTGAAATGTTCCAATGCGCAGGCGTCGTACTCGAAATGGGAACATCGTCCGCAAGTTTCAAACTGTAGCCAGCGGAAATGCTGACGGTATCTTCACCAAGAACTGACGCCGCCAGTGTAATTTCAGTGCCGTTAATGGAAATGCCGTCAGTCGACGCGCCGCTCCTCAAGCCGCTAATCGTGAAAAGAGTTTCGCCGCCGCTTTCAGAAACGTATTGGACGACCGTGCCGTCGCTAATCAGAACATAGCCGGAAGTCGTTTCCTCGTCAGCGTAAATCGCCGTGTTGCCGGAAATTTCAAAGTGGGCGGCAACTTTCTCCGAAACTTCAACGTCCTCTGCAAGCGCAAGAGTGTAGCCCTCCGAAACGGTAACGGTATCCTGCCCCAGCGTATCCGCCGTCAATGTAATTTCTTTGCCATTCAATTTAATTCCCTCCCCTGAGGCGTCATTCCTTAGTCCTCGAATCGTAATTTCAATATCGCCGCCGGTAGCCGCCTTGTAGACAATCTGGTTATTCTCCAGCGCATAGCCCGCACTGAACGCCTCGCCAATATAATTCGCTGTGCCGCTGGCAAATTCCCAGTGAGCGGCGGTGCTTTCCGGCGTAGTGACATTGCTCGCAAGCTTTAGCGTATAGCCGTCGGTAATTGTAACTGTCGACTGGTTGAGAGACGCCGCCGCAACTGTAACTGTCTTGCCGCTGAGCGAAATCCCGTCCAGAGATTTTACGCCGGTAACTGAAATTTCAGTTTCGCCGGTAGTTGCCGCCTTGTAGACAATCTGGTTATTCTCAAGCGCATAGCCCGCGCTGAATGCCTCGCCAATATAATTCGCTGTGCCGTTAGAAATTTCCCAGTGAGCGGCAGTGCTCACCGGCGTAGTGACATCGCCCGCAAGCTTTAGCGTGTAGCCGTCGGAAATTGTAACTGTCGACTGGTTGAGAGACGCCGCCGCAACTGTAACTGTCTTGCCGCTGAGCGAAATCCCGTCCAGAGATTTTACGCCGGTAACTGAAATTTCA
>JAGABT010000008.1 GCA_017614505.1 Selenomonadaceae bacterium
CACGTCGTTGCTGAGCAAGCGTACAGAGGCGCGCCATGGACGGCGCGCGGGCCGTCACAGGTCGCCGGATGCGACCTATGCGGCCCAGCTTTCTTTGCCAGCGTTTCTTTCTCGAAAGAAATGCTGAAATACATTTCTTTGCCAGCAGCAAACGCTCCTACTCGTCGCGTCTGCACTTTTTCAAAAGAAATGCTGAAACAAACTAAACGGCGTTGCTTATTTTAGCAGCGCTATTTTTAGTTCGACAAATCTGCGAAAATAAACTACAATTACCGGCGCCGATAAAATGATTTTTAGCTCAGGAGGTTTTTATGACGGAAAAAATCTTACGCGGAAAAATTCAATCCGCAGTTGAGCAGGTGCGCTCGGAAAATCCAATGGCGCCCTCAATCACGAACACAGTCACGCAGGATTTCGTAGCGAACGCGCAGCTGGCAGTAGGCGGCTCGGCGGCGATGATTTACCTGCCGGACGAAGGCGAAACTATGGCGCAAATCGCACCGGCAGTCTATCTGAACATCGGCACGCTCCAGCCGTTCTACGCAGAAACAATCCCGCGAACACTCCGCGCGCTGAAAAAATTCTCAACGCCTTACGTGCTCGACCCCGTAGCAATAGGAATTGGAGTGCTCAGGACGGAACTCTTTTCGCAGATGAAAAATTTCCCGCCAGCCGTGATTCGTGGCAACGCCTCGGAAATAATCGCGCTGGCTAAACTCTGGGACTTGACGGAATCGGCGAAAGGCAAAACGCGCGGCGTCGATTCAACAGATTCAGTTGGCGCGGCGAAACTTTCAGCGGTCGCACTGGCGAAATTCACCGGCGGCGCAGTCGCAATTTCCGGCGCGGAAGATTTGGTAACGGACGGAAAAGTTTTAGTTTATTCATCGGGCGGCTCGGCGATGCTGTCTAAGATTACCGGCGGCGGCTGCGCATTGGGCGGCGTCATGGCAACATATCTGTCAGTAACAGATTCGCTGACAGCGGCGCTTACCGGAACGGCAATTTTCAACTGCGCTGCGTCAACTGCTGAAAAATTTTCCGACGCTCCGGCAAGCTTCAAAGTGAAATTCCTCGACGAACTCTACAAAGTTTCAGCGGCGGCAGTTGCAGAAAATCCGCTAAGACTGGAGGCGGCGGAATGAAAAATTTTGACGTATCGGCTTACCTTGTCATTGGCGCTGAAAATACTACGCGCCCTGTCGAGGAAGTTGTCGCCCTGGCGGTTCGCGCAGGCTTTACCTTCGTGCAGATTCGATCCAAAACTTCCACCGCCCGCGAAATTATTCTGACGCTGAAAAAGTGCGCTGACGTTATCGCGGGACTTGGCAAAAGTGAAACCGTCGCGCTGGTTGTCAATGACCGGCTGGATATTGCGCTCGCCGCCCGAGAAGCCAGTATCAAAGTCGACGGCGTACACGTCGGGCAGGGCGATATTCCGCCGGAAGTCTGCAAAAAATACCTCGGCGAAAATTCAATCGTTGGTTTAAGCGCGCGCACTGAAAATCTGCTCGAATACGTCAAAAACGCGAATATTCGCGCTGTAGATTATTTCGGCGCGGGACCGCTGCACGAGACCGCTACGAAGCCCGACTGCGGGAAAAATTCCAGCGGCGTCGTTATTACGCGCGATTTCGATGAACTTACTGAACTGGCGAAAATCAGCGCGATTCCCGTCGTGGTAGGCGGCGGCGTCAGGGTGTCAGACATTCCTGCGCTGGCAGCTACGGGCGTCGCCGGCTTTTTCGTAGTCTCGGCGGTTGCTGGCGCTGAAAATCCGTACACAGCGGCACTCGAACTGGTGAAGGCGTGGCATATTTGCAAATAAAAAAAGAGGCATCCCAAGGACGCACGCGCTTAAGAAGCGCGCCATGGACGGCGCGCGGGCCGTCACAGGTCGCCGGAAGCGACCTATGCGGCCCAGCTTTCTTTACTAAAGAGCACGCCTTGCTACGCAAGCCGCGCAGGTTACTTTCTTTCTCGAAAGAAAGTGACAAACAAACAACCAACCTGCAACTGCCGATGTAAAAATGCTATTTCCCAGCAATATCGGACGCGCAGTGCGGACACTTGGTGGCGTCGTCAGCGACAACTTCCTTGCAGTACGGGCATTTGCGGGGTTCTTTAACAGGAGCCGGTTTGGGCGGCGGCATGATTTTGTTGACCCACTTAATCAGAATGAAAATCGCGGTCGCCACAATCAGGAAGTCGAGGCAGGTATTTATGAAGGCGCCGTAAGCGATAATTGGCGCGCCCGCCTCCTTCGCAGCGGCGTAAGTTTCGTAGTCAGTGCCGGAAAGATTTATGTACAAATTGGAAAAGTCGATTTTGCCGAGCATAAGACCCAGCGGCGGCATGAGAATATCAGACGTGAACGACGAAACGATTTTGCCGAACGCCGCGCCGATAACAACGCCCGTTGCCATGTCGACGACGTTGCCGCGCATGATAAACTTTTTAAATTCTTCAAACAAAATAAATTCCTCCTAATCAATGACGCCGTAATATTTCAGCAGAGCCTGAGTGCCTTCGGAACCCAGACCGGCGTTTTCCATTTTGCGAATTTCGTGTAGAACCAGCGCGAGAACTGGCAAAGCCTGCCCATAAGCCGTGGCGGTTTCGTTGCCGATAGCCAAATCCTTGCCGAGGTGCTTGAGCATAAAGCCAGGCTTAAAATCGCCGTCAAGCCCGCGCCGCGCAACGCCCGTCATTTGAACGCTGCCAGCCGCGCCGGTAGAAATTGCGGCGTAAACTTTTTCAATGTCAAGCCCCGAAGCCTTAGCATAAGCGAACGCCTCGCAGGCACCGGCTAAAGCGCCGGCAATGGCTATCTGGTTGCACGCCTTAGTTTTCTGACCGGCACCAGCTCCGCCTTCGTGGACGATATTTTTACCGAGGACTTCAAAGACCGGCTTGAGCGCGTTGAAATCAGCCTCGTCGCCGCCGACTAAAATCGTGAGCGTAGCATTTTTCGCGCCGGTATCGCCGCCGGTAACTGGAGCGTCGACCGCGTGCAGATTTTTCGCCTTAGCCGCCGCGTAAATTTTTTCAGCAACAACCGGCGAAGAAGTTGTCATGTCGACGAGGTACGCGCCGCTTTGCGCAGAATCGACAATCCCGCCTTCCGCCAGATAAACCTGCTCCACGTCCTTCGGGTAGCCGACGATTGTAATAACAACGTCCTGCCCCTTCGCGCAGTCGCCGGCGGATTCGCACCAGCGCGCGCCGCGTTCGATTAAAGGCTGTGCTTTAGATTTCGTGCGGTTGTACACGCTGACTTCAAAGCCCGCGTCCAGCAGGTGTCCGACCATCGCCGACCCCATAATCCCCGTGCCGACGAAGCCGATTTTTTTCAGTTCAGACATTCTTAAAATCACTTCCTTTCAAACAGCGGCAAGTATACCACGTTCCTCTGCGTTTTTCAATCTGCTGGCAGGATTTTTTTCCGCCGCGTCGAAGTTTGAAATTCCGATAAAATAAAATCTGGAGCGAATGGGATTGATTTTTTTTCTGATAGTATCCGCTGTAATGGGCGCAACAATTTTCCTGGTACTCAGAATTTCAAATCGATTCGGACTGAAAATCCACGGCGGCGCGCTGGCAGTTACAGCGGTACTTTCGCTCTTAGTGGACTTGCTGGCGATAAAACTTTCGCCGGTTCCTGATAAATGGTACTTCATTCGCCTGTTCGCATTAATTTTCGTGGCGGCAGCGGCTGTGACGGCATTTAACAAATTTTTAACCGAAACTGAAATTGAAAGCCGTCACGAATGATTTTGCGGCATAAACTAACTGGAGGTACAATGATGAAAAAAAGTACAGAAATTCTCGGTTTGCCAATAATCAGCATAACTGAAGGGCGCGAACTCGGCTTGAGCCAGACCCTTCTGATTGACGCTAAAAAAAGACTCGTCGCCGCAATTACGATTGAGGACGAGGACTGGTATCGCGGCGTCAAGCTAATTCCGTTTGAATCGATCGTCGTTATCGGCGAGGACGCGATTATCATTACCAGCAGCGAAAATATTCTGCGCTACGACGCCGACGCCAGCTACGAAAGCCTGCTCGACGCCAATATTCGCGTGCTGGGCACTAAGGCGATTACCAAAAGCGGCACGATTAAGGGCAAGGTGACCGAGATTTTCATTGGCGACGATGGCAAAATTGAAAAATGCGCGGTTATGGCGCCGGACGGCACCGCCAGCGAAATTTCTGCGGACGAGGTTGCCATTTTCGGCAAGCAGGTTACGATGATTGACTCCGACGCAAAAAAAAAGCCCGTGATTGAACCGACGGCTCCGGCTAACAGTTTTGCCGCCGAAGAACTGCTGGAACTTCCGACGCCGGAAATTTCGACGCAGGAAGGCTACACCGAATCGCTGGAGGAACTTGACGCCGCGGCGGTTGAACCTGCGCCGGATTTAGACCCCGACGAAGATGACGAAGAAGAAGAAACAATAAAGCCTACGACGGAACAGGCGGAAGCATTGAAGGCGGCACTCAAGCGCGCGATAGAAAAAGGCACCGGCGGCGGTAAGGGGTCAAAGAAAAACAGCCCTGCGCAGTCGAAAAGACTTACCGTCGACGAAAAACGCCCGCTGATGCTGCTCGGTAAAAAGGCAGCGCGGACGATTAAAGCCAGTACCGGCGCGGTTATCGTGGAAGCCGGCGCGGAAATTACCGAAGAAGTTCTGCAGAAAGCGCGGCTCGCCGATAAATTTATCGAACTGTCAATGAACTGCGTACCGTGAAAAAAACGGACTCGCTCCGCGAAGGATTGAGCCCGCTTTTTAATTTTCAGAAATCCAGCGCGATTATCCCCTGCGCCCACGCCTGTTTCAATAACGCCTGGTAGTTTACTATCGCCTGCGGCGGCAGCGTTCTTTTGGTTGTTGAAAACAGCACCTGTATCAGCGCGAACGGCGATATTTCCTGATCGAAATGCGCCAGCGTCGCCGCGTCTTTCGTGTTGAAGTATTCCTGCGCGAAAGTTTGCCAGAAAATTTCCGGCATGACTGTCGGTCCCATGTAAGATTTTTTGTTGAACCGCTGCAGAATCCGCCGCCGTATCTCGTACATGAAATAAATCCACGAAATGTCGAAAATCGGATGTCCGCAGGAAATTTCACCCATGTCGATTAGCAGAAAGTTCCCGTCCTGCACAATGACGTTGCTCAGATTCAAGTCGCCGTGAGAAAAATTCCTGCGCTCCGGCACGCTCTCTAAAAATTTCATCATAATTTCGCGCGTTTCGGCGTCAACTGCCGTGATTTTTTTGCAGGTTTCGATTCGCTGCTGGAGACCGCTTGCGCCGTCGAACTCAATTTGGTGCTGTTTTTTAACGAAGTCGGCAAATTTTTTCGTGTAAGGCTCAATCTCGGCGGGATTTTCGATAAGAATTTTATCAAGCGAAACGGCGTTCAGCAGTTCGTAAACGATACCGAAATTTTCGCCGATGCGCACAACGTCATAAGCAATCGCCGTATCCAGCCCGCTCAGAAAAGCCTGCTGGCTGTTGGCGCGCTCAAGCTGAACGTCCGCCAGCGTCCAGTTATCGTTGTAGACCTTCAGAATATTTTCCGCGTCGAGCCGGTAAACGACGCCGCTGGTGCCTTTGCCAATTTGCTGTAGTCCGTCGACTGAAATCCGGCGCATTTTTTTCTGCACGTCGAAAAAATTGGTAAAGCCGGAGGTCTCGAAAACTTCCGCAACGTCCTTTGAAACGTTCCTGACGACCAGATTTTTCTTCATGCGCTTCCTGAACTTCAGCAAAATTCTCAGCCCGATGCTGGAAATGTACTCCAGATTTTCCGCGTCAAATGCAAGATTCAGCGCCGGATTAGCCGCCACGAATTTATTTATCGCCGCCTCAACCTCGGCGGAATTGTTCGTGTCGACGCGTTTATCGAAAAAAATTACCAGATTTTCGCCTTCAACCTGCGAAGTCATAAAGTTTCCTCCCTACTAAAAAGGGCTCTCTCCGCGAAGGATTGAGCCCGCTTTTTTTCTGTCGGTATTCAATTAAATATTTTTCTTGGCAATTTCGACGAGTTTGGTGAACGCCGCCGCGTCGGTAACAGCAAGGTCAGCCATCATCTTGCGGTCGACGGCAACGCCGGCTTTCGTAAGACCGCAGATAAGGCGGCTGTAGGAAATGCCGTTGAGGCGCGCCGCCGCGTTAATGCGTGCGATCCAAAGGCGGCGGAATTCGCGTTTCTTAACTTTTCTGTCGCGGTAGGCGTACTGCCCCGCCTTCATGATTGATTCGTTGGCTTTTTTAAACTGTTTACTTCTGGCTCCGCGATAGCCTTTCGCGAGCTTGAGAATTTTTTTATGGCGTCTGTGAGCGGTGACGCCTGTCTTTATTCTAGGCACAATCAAAACCTCCTATGCGTAAGGGAGCATTTTTTTAACGTTCGCGCGGTCGGACGCCGAGGCGAGCGTAGCTTTGCGGAGATTTCTCTTGCGTTTGCGGGATTTCTTCTCCAGAATGTGGCTCTTGTAAGCTTTATTGCGTTTAAATTCGCCGCTGCCGGTCACGGTGAAGCGTTTAGCTGTCGCTCTGTGGGTCTTTATCTTGGGCATTGGCAACTCCTCCTTTTTTACTTTTTTTAGCATTTTGCGCCTTAGGAGAGAGAATCATGGTCATGTTTTTTCCTTCGAGCTTGGCAGTGCGTTCGACGCTGACGGTTTCTTCAAGCGCCTTAGCGATTTTGTCGAGAACGGCGTTGCCAATTTCGGGGTGCGAAAGTTCCCGCCCGCGAAACATGATTGTAACCTTAACCTTGTTGCCCTCTTCGATAAAACGCTGCGCACTCTTGAGCTTAACGTCGAAATCGTGCTGCTCGATATTGGGTCTGAGTTTGACTTCCTTCACCGTAACGACTTTCTGCTTTTTGCGCGCTTCCTTGTCGCGTTTCTGCTGTTCGTAGCGGTACTTGCCAAAGTCCATGATGCGGCAAACCGGCGGTCTGGCTTTTGGCGCAACTTCAACAAGATCCAGATGCTGTTCTTCCGCAAGCCTGAGGGCGTCACGTGTCAGCATAATTCCCAGCTGCTCGCCGTTCGCGTCAGTAACTCTGACTTCGCGAATGCGAATTTCCTCGTTGATTCTCAAACTGTCCCTGCTAATTGTAAATACACCTCCTGCGGCGCCATAAAAAACTAAAGGCGGCACAAAGCCACCTCAACTCTCAATATGACGGCTAACGCCGAAACTTGAAACCGCGCCAACTCATTTCTACGCAATCCGCTCAGGAAAGCAGGCGTTGCTGCGCAAGGTCGACGGGTGAGAGTCGATGACTTCTGCTTAACGCCCGCAAGTTTAGCATACCAGCTCCCAGCTGTCAAGCCGCCAAATTTTTCTTTGCATTTCGGAAAATCTGTGGTATCATAGCGGCAATTTAAAATTGATTCAACTTGAGGAATTGTTTTCGTTATAAAAATTTTTGGGAGGTCTTCTTGATGTCCAATGGAAAACCCCAAATCGTCATAGTCGGCGGCGGCTTCGGCGGTGTCAAGCTCGCGCAGCTTTTCGCGAAAGAAAATGTTGACATTACGCTGGTTGACCGACACAATTTTCATTTATTCCAGCCGCTGTTGTACCAGGTATCGACGGCGGTACTTTCGACGGACGAGATAGCGTATCCGATTCGCTCATTTTTCCGCGACAACAAGAACGTAAACTTTTTCATGGCGAAGGCGCAGGGCGTCGACCAGGAGCGCGACGTTTTGCTGACGAATCACGGCGAAATTCACTACGATTATCTGATTCTCGCCGCCGGTGCCACGACGAATTTTTTCGGCATGAAGGAAGTCGAGGAGCATTCTTTTGGCATGAAGACGATACAGGAGGCGCTGCACATTCGCAACCACGTCATTCACGAATTTGAACGCGCCAGCAAGCCGTACCGCACGCCCGCTGACAGGAAAAAGCGCATGACTTTCGTGGTAGTTGGCGGCGGTCCGACGGGCGTTGAGGAAGCCGGTGCGCTGACGGAGCTTATCGCCGTTCAGAAAAAGGAATTTCACAATCTGGACTTCAACGACGTGCAGGTTTATCTTATCGAGGCGACGGGACACCTCCTGCCGATGATGACGGAGGATTTGCAGGAAGAAACCGTGCGCGTTCTGCGGAAAAAGGGCGTCAACGTCATGCTGAACACGCAGGTTGTCGGCTACGACGGCGACGTTCTCAAGCTGAAGAGCGGCGCGGAAATTCCTACCACGACGGTAATTTGGGCGGCGGGCGTTCGCGCGGTCGACATGATGAAGAATTGCGGCGGCGAATGCGCGCGGGACGGGCGGATTTGGATTGAGGAAGATTTAATGGTACGCGGCGCCGTTCACAAAAACGTTTTCGCTATTGGCGACTGCGCGGCGTTTATGCACGGCGATATGAAGCGTCCTCTGCCGACGGTTGCGCCGGTTGCCACGCAGCAGGCGGTTGTTGCGCATAAAAATATCATGAAGCTTATCAAAGGCGAGGGCGGGCTGGAAAAATTCGCCTACAAAGATTTGGGCGCAATGGCGACGATTGGGCGCGGCAAGGCGGTTGTCAATAAGCCGAAGATGACGGGCTTTTTCGCGTGGTGCGCATGGATGCTCGTTCACCTTATAAGGCTGGCGGGCTTTTACACGAACATGACGGTTGCGTTTAAGTGGACGCTGAACTTTCTGACGAGCGCGCGGCTCGGCAGGATTGTCACGAATATCAAGCTCGGCAACGATTAAACTGGAGGGAATTTTAATGGCGCAGGAAGATATGATACTTTCGCTGGCGAACAGCGCGCTGAAAGCGAATCCGGAACTGGTAACGAAACTCACGACGGCGCTGGCTGGACAAAGCGGCTCGGAAATTTTGAAACAGCTGGCGGCAAATCCCGTGTTCCAGACGGTCGCAAAACAGCTGGTTACGACCGAGGCGTTTCAGCAGTTCATAATGAAGCTGGCGACTTCGGAAATTGGCAAGACTATCGTGGTGAACGGCGCGAAATTTATCGTGACGCAGGAAATGCAGAACGGTTTAGGCAGCGCGATTGGCGGCTTGTTCGGCGGGAACAGCAACGCGGCGGCTGGCAATACTGCGGCGAACGTCGGCGGGCAAATCCTCACGTCCGTGCTCGGAAATATTCTGGGCGGCAAAAAATAAAATCCGCGCGAAAATATTGCTCACGGGCTCGGCGGCGGGCTTGTGAGTTTTTTTGTTGCCGAAAATTTTTCTTGCAATTTCGCGGGCGCTGTGGTATAAAATGCGAAACATACTCGCTGAAGAGTTGAGGCTGAAAAAATGAAAACTAAAACAGTGATTATCACCGGCGGGACAACCGGAATCGGCAAAGCGACGGCTATCAAGTTCGCTGAAAATGGCTACAATGTCGTCGTGACGAGCCGCAATTCCAAAAAGGAAGCGGATATTAAAAATGAATTTAAGTCGCGCGGTCTGGAAGTAGATTTCAGAGTGCTGGATGTCCGAAACGAAGAACAGGTTCAGGCTGTGATAAACGACACCGTCGCCAGGTACGGCAAGCTGGACGTTATGGTCAATAATTCCGGCATCTCGTTGGGAAATGCTGTGCTGGCTGAGACCGAGTCCGACGATTTGAGGCAAATGCTCGACACCAATGTTATGGGCGTTTACTACGGCATGAAGTACGCGATTAAAGCCATGCTCAAAACAAACGGCGGCTCGATTGTGAATCTGGCGTCTATCGCGGGGCTCAACGGCTTGTACGCAACGGCGCAGTATTGTGCTACAAAACACGCGGTGGTCGGGCTGACCAAAGGCGCCGCCATCGATTACGCGCAGCAGGGAATTCGCATAAACGCCGTCGCCCCTGGAGCAATCAAGACCGACATTCTTCAAAATGCGATTGACGCCGGAACTTACGACGTGTCTGGCATTGAAGCAATTCATCCTATGAACAGGCTCGGCAAAGTCGAGGACATCGCCAACGGAATTTTCTTCCTCGCGTCCGCTGAAAATGATTTTATTACCGGCACCGTCTTAACTATCGACGGCGGTTATAATGCCAGATAACTTCCTGCGCAAAAATTCATACCGCTTGCGGTTTTGTCACGATTATATGTTGTCATCGACGAACATGCTTTCTCAAAAGCTCATACTGCTTGCGGTTTTTGAGCAACAAAAAAACCCCACCGAGTTTTTAGCCCGATGGGGTTTTTCAGTTGGAAAAATATTTTTGCTAGCTGAGGCGCGCCTGCTGATTCGCCAGCGCCTCCTGCCAGATTAACTTCAGCGGCACATTTTTTTCAGCCGCGAGTTTTTTGCAGTCCTCGTACTCCGGCGTAATCGAAACAATCTTGCCGTCGTAGGCGCTGACCTTGCACTGAACTTCGCCATAGCTGGTCTCAACCTTCGCCATTTTGCGCGTAGCCTCAATGCGCCGCGCGACCTCGATAACGCGCAGACCAATCGTGGTAGTTTCCTCGAAAATAATTTTCGCGCAGTCCGCCTCATGCTCAATGTCGACAAGCACGCTGAGCATTTGCGCCGGACGATTTTTTTTCATGTAGATATTCTGCGTCCAGACATCGAGCGCGCCGGCGGCGAAAAGTTTTTCGTACAGCCAGCCGTAAATCTGCGGATTCATATCGTCAATATTCGTCTCAAGCTTGACCAGCCGCCGCTCAACCTGCCCGCTGTATTCGCCAAGGTACACGCGCAGAACATTCGGTATCGGCAAATCGTGACTGCCCGCGCCATAGCCAATTTTCTCCGACGTAAAATCTTCCGGCAGATTCGCGCTGAATTCCGCCAGCGCACAGACAATCGCCGCGCCGGTTGGCGTAGTAAGCTCCCTGCCAATTTCGTAGCTGTAGGTCTTAAAATTCTGCAAAAGTTCCGCCGTCGCCGGCGCAGGAACCGGCATTAATCCATGCGCACATTTCACAAAGCCGCTGCCGACGTTAATCCGCCCGACGAAAACTTTCTCGACGCCCAGATAGTCAAGGCAAATCGCGCAGCCAACAATGTCAACAATCGAATCAATCGCGCCAACTTCGTGGAAGTGAACTTCCTCGGCGGGCTTGCGGTGAACTTTGCCTTCCGCCTCAGCGATAACCTGGAAAATTTTCAGCGCGGTATTTTTCACGCCGTCGCTCAGCGTCGAATCTTCGATTATGTGGCGAATGTGCGTCATGGTGCGGTGTTCGTGGCTGTGCTCGTGGTGGTGGTGGTGATGAATGCCGTTTTCTTCATGCTTAATGGTTTCCTTCGGCTCAAACGCGTGAATGTTGTCGTGGTAAAAGACAACGTTGGCGTAGGCGGCGCCAATTCCGTTCTTCACGGCGTCAGAAACTTCCAGCACGTATTCCTTGGAAATATTCAGCTTGTCGAGTTCCTGCCGCAGGTATTTTTCCGGCACGCCCAGCTGTATGCACGCGCCCAAAAACATGTTCCCGCTGATTCCCGAAGGGCAGTCCAGATATAAAGCTTTCATGCCGCTCAAAATAATTCCCCCAGTCGAAAATTTTGCCAATACTTTATCACAAATCGCCGCCAGCGTCAAAATTTTTTGGACAACGGGCGCGCCGAAATGTTATAATGTGGCAAAAAATTTTTGGGGAGACGTAGATTTTGAGCGAGAAAAAAAGTCTGACGAAATTTTTAACGCCGCTCCAGGTCTGCGCACTGTCGTTCTGCTGCTGCGTGGGCTGGGGCTCATTCATAATGCCTGGGAAAATGTTCCTGTCTTTCGCCGGACCGCTGGGCTCAACGATTGCAGTTGTGGCCGGCGCGGCGGTCATGATAATCATCGCGGCGAATTACCACCTGCTGATAAACCGGCACCCAGATTCGGGCGGCGTCTTCACATACACGAAAAAAATCCTCGGCTACGATCACGCACTGCTATGCGCGTGGGCGCTGTGGCTGACTTACATTTCAATAATCTGGGCGAATGCTACGGCGTTCGTACTTGTCGGGCGAAATTTTTTCGGCGACGTTTTACAGTTCGGCTTCCACTACGTTTTATTCGGCTACGACGTGTACTTTGGCGAAGTGCTGCTGACGCTTTCAGTGATGTTTTTATTCGGCGCGCTGGACATTCGACGAAAAATCTTCGCAATGAAACTGACAACGGCGCTGTCGATATTTTTTCTGGCGTGCGGTTTAATCTTTGCGGCGGGCGCGCTGGCGACGGACTTCAGGCAGGTTTTTAATCCGGCGTTTTCAATGAAATATCCGACGGCGCTGGGAATTTTCAGCATAGTCGCGCTGGCGCCGTGGGCATTCGTGGGCTTCGAGGCGGTTTCGAATTTCACGGAGGAATTTAACTTTTCGCCGAAAAAATCTTTCACGCTAATGGCGCTGGGAATAATCGCAGGGGCGGCGTTCTACATTTCAATGACGCTGCTGGCGGCGGCGGCGCATTCGGAGAATTTCCCGAACCGGTATTCGTTCACGACGCACCTTGACGCAATGCAAGGCTTCCACGCAGTGCCGACCTTCCACGCAGTTCATGCAATTTTCGGCGAGGCTGGCTTATTTTTCATGGGCTTAACGGTCATGGCGGCGATAGCGACGAGCCTTTTAGGGCTGTACAGCGCGACGAGCCGGCTGATTTACGCCACGACAGAAGATAACATTTTATCGCGCTGGTTTTCAAAACTGAACGCGCAGGGCGTGCCTTCCAACGCGATTTTATTTCTGCTGATAATTTCAATCTCGGTGCCGTTCGTGGGGCGGACGATGATAAGCTGGGTCGTGGACGCGACGACGATTGGCGCAACGATAGTTTACGGCTACGTTTCGGCGTGCGCGTACATAATAGCAAAGCGCGAGGGGCTGCCGTGTTTCAAAGTTACGGGCGCGGCGGGCGTATTTTTTTCAGCGGTATTCGCGATGTTCCTGCTGTTTCCAAATTTCTGGTCGTCGAACATTCTGGCGACGGAATCGTACTTCGTGCTGGTGGCGTGGAGCGTATTCGGGTTCGTATTTTTTCAGAAAGTCTTCGAGCGTGACGAAATGCAGCGTTTTGGCAAATCGGTTATCGTCTGGATTGTCATGCTGTTTTTCATATTTTTCGGCTCGCTGATGTGGATTCGGCAGGAGACTGATGAAAGCATTGAAGTCGCCGTTGACAACATGGGCGAATTTTACCAGAGCGAACTTGAAAGCTACGGCGTCAAATTCGGCATTATGCAGAAGGTCAAGGAGGAATATTATCTCAAAAGCCAGATGAACAATATCCGCAGCCGCCTTTTCCAAAACAGTACGGTGCAGATGGCGTTTATCCTGCTGAGCCTGTTTATCATGTTCAACATTTATTCGGCGATACTGCAGCGCGAGCGTGACGCTAAGCTGGCGAAAATTCAGGCGGAGGAAAGCAGCCGCGCGAAAACTAATTTTCTGTCGAACATGAGCCATGACATTCGCACGCCAATGAACGCCATTATCGGCTACACGAATCTCGCGCAGCGCAAGGATATTTCGCCGGAGGAAGTGCAGGATTTTCTCGGCAAGATTCAAAATTCCAGCCAGCATTTACTCGCGCTGATTAACGACGTTCTGGAAATGAGCCGCATTGAGTCCGGCAAAATGGAGCTGGACAATTCTCCGGCGGATATTACGAAAGTCCTGCGCGATTTGAATGACATGTTCGCTACGCAAATGGAAGGCAAGCAGATTAATTTCAGCGTCGACAGCAAGGTTACGCACAGGGCGGTTTCCTGCGACACGCACCGGCTTAACCGCGTCCTGCTGAATCTTACCAGCAACGCCTACAAATTCACGCCGGAGGGCGGGACAATTTCAATCACGCTCACGGAAATTTCCGCGACTGAAAGCCACGCAACCTACGAACTTCGCGTTAAGGACAGCGGGATTGGTATGGCGTCGGATTTTGCTAAGACGGTTTTTGAGCCGTTCACGCGCGAAAGGACTTCGACCGTCAGTGGGATTCAGGGTACGGGGCTCGGTATGGCGATAACCAAGAGCATTGTTGACCTTATGGGCGGCACGATTGACGTTGTGACGGCGCCAGGCAGGGGTACGGAATTTATCCTGCGCGTTAGCTTTGAGCTGGTTGACGCGGCTGAAATTGAGCCGGAAGTTCCCGCCGTCGAACAGGTTGCGGAGCTGGATTTCAGCAGGAAAAAACTTTTGCTCGTCGAGGATATTGAAGTCAACCGCGAAATTGCGCTGATGATTCTGGAGGAGGTCGGGTTCAATGTCGATACCGCCGTTAATGGCAAGGACGCGGTTGAAAAAGTTGCGGCGTCGAAGCCTGGCGAATACGACGCGGTTTTAATGGATATTCAGATGCCGGTTATGAATGGCTACGAGGCGGCGGCGGCAATTCGTGCGCTGGAAAATAAAAAGCTCGCCGCAATTCCGATAATCGCAATGACGGCGAACGCTTTCAGCGAGGACGTGGAGCGCGCGAAGGCTGCCGGTATGAACGACCACATTGCCAAGCCGCTCGACGTGCCGAAGATGATGGAAACTTTGCAGAAAGTTTTAAGTTGAGGTGTCAGCATTGAAAAAATTTTTACTGGCGGCGTTGGTCGCGCAGATTTTATTTTCAAACGTGGCGGCGGCGGTGGAAATTATCGACAAGCCAATAAAATGGACGGCGAACCGCGAAAGACTGATTCGGGAATACACGCTGGAGCATTACGGCTTCGAGGCGACGGAAATTGAGCCGCGCGCGGTAGTGGTACACTGGACGGCGTTTGGAAGTTGCGATTCGACGTACAGATATTTTTACGCCGAGGCGTTCGACAGCGGGATTGACGCCGGTACGCTGAATGTGGCGTCACATTTTCTGGTTGACAGGGACGGCACGATTTACCGGCTGACTTCGGAGACCGCGCTCAACCGCCACGCTATCGGCTACAACTGGTGCGCCATCGGAATTGAAAATGTCGGCGGCGTCGACGGCGCGGAAGATTTAACCGTCGCGCAGCTGCAGGCGAATGTTGAGCTGATAAAATATCTGCACGAAAAATATCCGACGATTGAATACGTGTTCGGACACTATCAGCAGGTCGAGGCTAAAAAATCTGGCTTGTTCATTGAGCTCGTGCCTGACTACTTCGCCGGAAAGCCAGACCCTGGGAAGATTTTTATGCGGCACCTGCGCGACTACCTTGAAGGCGATGGCTTAAAATTCTTCCCAATTTAAAATTACACTGCGTTGGCTTTTGCACTGCGTGCGGCTAATCTATTCCCGCCCACCGCCCCTTCTTAACGGCTTAAAATTCTTCGAGAGTTAGAGTAACGGGGCAGTGGTCGCTGCCGAAAATCTGCGGCTCGATTGACGCGGCGGAAATTTTACCGGCAATGCGATTCGACGTTAAAAAATAATCGATACGCCAGCCGGAATTTTTTTCGCGCGCCCTGTTGAAATTCGACCACCAGGTATAAGCGTCGCGCAGGTCGGGATAAAATTTTCTGAACGTGTCAGTAAAACCGGCGTTCAAGAGTTCGGTGAATTTATCGCGTTCCTCGTCAGTGAAACCGGCGGCTCCGCGATTCGCCGAGGGATTTTTCAAATCGATTTCGGTATGGGCGACGTTCAAATCGCCACAGATAATCACGGGCTTAACGGCATCGAGGCGCTGAACGTATTCGCGAAAGGCGTCTTCCCACGTCATGCGATAATCGAGGCGCTCAAGTTCGCGGCGGGAATTTGGCACGTAGACGTTGACCAGATAAAAATCCGTGAAGCCGAGCGTAATAACGCGCCCTTCGTGGTCGTGTTCGTCGTAGCCAATGCCGTAGGTTACCGAGCGCGGCTGAATGCGCGTGAAAATCGCCGTGCCGGAGTAGCCTTTTTTCTCGGCGCTGTTCCAGTACTGCGAATAACCGTCAAGCTCGATAATCGCCTGCTCGCGGTTCATGCGCGTTTCCTGCAGCGCGAAAATATCCGCGTCGAGATTTTTAAAGCTTTCCATGAAATTTTTTTTGAGACAGGCGCGCAAGCCGTTGACGTTCCAGGATACCATTTTCATCGAATCGCCTCCAATACTAAAAAAGCCTCGCCGACAATCCAGCGGGGCTATAAATTTAGCGGAGAGGGTGGGATTCGAACCCACGGTAGTTATTAGCTACACTTGATTTCGAGTCAAGCACCATCGACCACTCGGACATCTCTCCTCAAAGTGACTCGTAACCAGATATGATTTCGAGTCAAGCACCGTTACTGAGAACTTACAAGAAAAAATCTACGTCCCATTCCTGCTTCTTCGCGTCCGCTTTTGTCGAAACTACTCGCGTTTGGTATAACGCTCCACAGGCTTAGATTCCCCGCTAACGAACGGGTATTTAAATCAGGTTTCCCTGTAAAACGCAATGATTCTACCACAAATTTTTTAAGATGTCAACCTGTAACTTATAAACGCAAATAATAAAAAGAGGCGCCACATGGACGCACGCGCTTAAGAGGCGCCCCATGGACGGGGCGCCGCCCGCGCAAATCGCCGGAAGAGATTTCAGCGGGCTGCTTTCTTTGCTACTTTCTTTCGCACCGAAAGAAAGTAGATAATCGCTTAAATTTTCGTCACGAGAATTTTATCAATGCGCGCGCCGTCCATTTTCTCAACGCGAAATTTAAAATCTTCCCATTCGCGAACCTCGCCAGCCTTGGGAATGTAGCCGAAAAGCGACGTGAGAAATCCGCCCATGGTATTGTAATGGTCGCGGTCTTCATCGGGCAAAGTTTCCAGATTGAACCGGCGCTTGAAATCGTCAATGTCGCAAAGCCCGTCGACGAGCCACGCGTTATCCTTTTTCTGCGCGAACTGGTCTTCTTCCTCAGCCTCAAGCCCAACAATTTCCTGCGCAATATCGTCCAGCGTAATGAACCCGACAACGCCGCCGTACTCGTCATTGACAATCGCCACGTTTTCGCCCGTCGCCTTGAACTTCTCAACTATCCTGAAAATTTCCATCGTCCTCGGCACGAACACCGGCTTTTTAATCAGCGCCGCCAGATCAATATCGCCCGCGTCAAGTACCGCGTCAAGCACGTCTTTAGCGTAAATCACGCCGCGACACTCGTCCAGACTGCCATCACCGACAGGGAAAACGTCCTGCGCACTTTCGCGAATAACTTTCAAATTTTTTTCCAGCCCGTCCGAAATATCCAGCCAGACCATTTGCAGGCGCGGCGTCATAAGCTCGTACGCCGTTTCGTCGCTCAGCTCAAAAATCTTGTCGACCATCGCCCGCTCCGATTTCTCAAACGTGCCGTCTTCCGTCCCCTGCTCTATCAAGTCCTTGACTTCATCTTCAGTCACAACGTCCGGCGTCTCCGCGTTCATTCCCAAAACCATCATCAAGCTGTCCGTGATTTTCGACACGAGCAAAATCGGCGGGCTGAAAATTTTCGCTATCAGCCGGAAACTGCGGTGATATTCCAGCAAAACCCGCTCCGGCGCCTGCTGAGCCGCCCGCTTCGGCAGAAATTCCCCGAATACCACCATTAAAAATATTACCACGAGCAGCGCTATCGAGAACGACAAAATCTGATCCTGCCGGTGCGTCATAAGCGAGCTGATTTGCTCGTAGATTATCCGCGCCAGAAATATCGACGAAAACCCCGCCAGTATCTCCGACGCCGCTATTCCAACCTGCGCGACTGATAAAAATTTCGCCGGCGATTCAATCATCTTCAGCACATTCTTCGCGTCCGAATCGCCGTCGTTCGCCAGTTTCTCTATCCGCCCGTGCCGACACTCCATCAGCGCCGTCTCCATGAATGAAAAATAGCCGCTCATCACTACAAAAACGATTATCAACAGCGATAGCGGCAAAATTAACGAGTCCAATTTCACAGATCCCTTCAAAAAATTTTCCGCCAGTATTTTACGTTGAAATCCGGCGGCAGGCAAGCTTTTTTTTCTGCAAACAGGAAATTGCATTGTTTTGGCGTATTCTAACTCTGAAATTATCATGTATGGTTTACTCAAAGGAGCGTTTCAAATGGAAGTCATGAACGCAGAAAACCGCGACTGGAAGCAGATTTTCGCCGCGAACAAAATTCCAATCGCCGCCGCAAGTCTGGCGGTTGTGGCTGGAGTTACCGGCGCCGCTGTCTCAAATTCCATCGCTGACAGCAATAAAATTATTTCCGGCGTGCAGTTTGAAGGTCAGCCGCTCGCCGGTCTCAACGAAACTGCCGCGCAAAACTTTTTCCAGTCCGCCGCCGCGCAGAAAATCCACCCGCTGACTTTCCGCTACGGCAACACCGAATTTAAAATCAATCCCAGCGAGATTAAGCTCAAGCCGCAAATCGATAAAGCCGTTGCCGAGGCGCAAAGCTACGGGCGCGGGAAAGATTTTCTCGGCAACCTCAGCGAGCAGCTCAGCACCTTTTCCAAAGGGCGTAACGTCGCTCTTGCCGCAACCTACGACGAGGATTTGCTCAACCAGAAAATCGCTGAAATTGCCGCGCAGGTCGACCGCCAGCCCGTCAATGCCGTCTGCCGCGTTTCGGATAAGGGCGTCGAAAAAATTCCAGGCGAAATTGGTAAAAAGCTCGACCAGAGCAAAATCGCCGCCGATTTGAAGGCACCGCTCACAAGCCTCAAGCTGCCTAAGAATATCGAACTTGTGCCGGAAGATATTCAGCCGTTTATCACGACCAGTGACATCGCGCCGGTTGATTCGATTCTCGGCGAATACACCACCTACTACTACCCTGGCGCGCGCGGCGACAATATCTGGCTGGCGGCGAACTCCATTTCCGACAAGATTGTCAAGACCGGCTGGATTTTTTCATTCAACGACACCGTTGGTCCGCGAAGTTACAGCGCCGGTTACCAGAACGCGCCGGTTATCGTCAACGGCAAGACTGAAGACGGCGTGGGCGGCGGCGTCTGTCAGGTAAGCTCCACGCTCTACAACGCCGTTTTGCTCGCCGGTCTGACGCCGGTTGAACGCACTTCGCACTTTTTCCCGTCGAGTTACGTCAGCGCGGGCAGGGACGCCACTGTCGCCGAGGATTACATCGACTTCAAGTTCCGCAACGACCTGCCGCACCCAGTTTACCTCACGTCCTACGCAAACGGCTCGACGCTGACGGTTTTCGTGCTTGGCACTAAGGCGGATTTGAACGGCAGCACCGTGGCGATTGAAACCGAGGGCGACGCGAAAAATCCTTCCGTGTACCGCGTCTACTATAACAACGGGCAGGCTGTCAAGAGCGAATTTCTGCACACAGATAAATACTACGACCCGAAAGATTTTGAAGACCGTGGCTAAGAAAATTTTAATCGCGGTGCTGATTTTAGTCGCGCTGATTTTCAAACTGACGGAACAGAAAATTTACGTCGCCGCCGAAATTAATCACGCGCTGGAATTTGTCGCTACGGTCGACGCCGATAAAAAAACTTCGCTGGTAATTCACTTCATACACTCGGTGCAGAAAACGCCGGTGATTGAAGAACTGGAATTTGACGGCGAAGATTTTATTTTATTGCGGACGCGCTACAAATCGCACGGCGTAGGCTTGCCGTTCATGGAAAGCGACGGAGTTTTCCGCGAAGAGGGAGGCTGGTTCGTTATGGACGAAATGAACCGGCGCATAAAAAATTTGTCCCTGCGCACGGGCGTCGGCACGCAGCTCACGCTTGAACTCGGCGGCGAAACTTTTGAGCTGTATAAAAAATATCCGGCGGGAACTAAAATCGTGATAAATTCCGCACCGGCGTGGAAAATTTTGGGCGGAAAACTGGGTTGACAGCCTGCGCTTTTAATGGTAAAAGTGTTCAAAATAATTTGATTCGGGGTTTTTGCCATGAAAATATTTAAACTGGTTTTTTTTATATTCACGGCGATTTTCCTTGCTGGATGCGCCTCCGGCGATGATATTGTCGTGATTAAAGATTCGCCTTCCCGCGACGCGAATGAAGCCGCCGTGTACGAGGACGATTACAAAATTTACCTGATAACGATGGATTTGGCGGACGATTTCTGGAAGTCGATTGATTCCGGCTGCAGGCAGGCGGTGAAGGAAATTGGCGGGATTGCCTACGAGTGGACGGGACCCGACGTGAACGAAGACGCGCCGCAGATGGAATGCATTGACAAAGCCGTAGCGGACGGCGCCGATGCAATTTTGCTGGCGGCGAGTTCACCGCGCGGCGTCAATGAAAGTCTGATTAAAGCCGCCGACGCTGGCGTTAAAATAATTTACGTGGACAACGCGGCGGAATTTGACTGCGTGGCGTTTCTGGCAACCGATAACGAACTTGCCGGAATGATTGCCGGCGAAACGCTGCTGCAGGGTCTTGCCGAGGCGGGAATAACTTCCGGCACGATTGGAATTATGGTCAACAAGGCGAACGTTACCAGCACGGCGCTCCGCGTGAAGGGTTTCCGCAAGGCTTTCGAAGGCAGGGGCTTCGCGCTGGACGACACATTTTTTATGGAAGATGAACCGCAGCGCATAAAAGATTTCGTGGAGGAACACCCAGAGTACGTCGCATTTTTCGGCTCGAACGAAAGGACGGCGCTGGCGCTCGGTGAACAGATGCGCGATTCCGGCTCAACACAGATTGTCATGGGCTTCGACACTTCCGACGCGGTTTTAACTTTAATGCACGACGGTTACCTCTACGCAACGCTTCAGCAGCGCCCGCAGGTTATGGGGCACGACGGAATTGAAATTGCGGTCAAAACGCTCAAGGGCGAGTACACTGACAGAAATGTTCGGATTGACACCGGCGTTACGGTGCTCAGGAAAGATTCGATTTAGGTGGGCGCCATGAATTACAGCACAAAACTTTTAGTCTCAAACTGCATACCAGTCATAGTTTTCGCGATAATCTCGACGATAATCGGCTTCACGCAGTTCCAGTCCAGCCTGTACGACGAAAAGCAGGGGAATTTGAAGTCGACGGCGCTGGCGGCAATGGCGCTGTATTCAAGCCAGGGCTACGGCGATTTTGGCAGGAAAGCCGACGGCAACGTCTGGCGCGGTATGAATTTCAACGTCTCTAAGGAAACTGCGCTCGTCGACGACTTGAAAGAGGAAACGAACGTCGACATAACTTTTTTCTTCGAGGATACGCCCGAAATGACTTCGATAAAAAATCCCGACGGCGTCCGCAAAATGGAAACCAGCGCGATTGACATGATAAAGGCGGAGACGCTGGCTGAAGGCGCGCAGCTCTGGTGCAGGAGTATCAAAATTAACGGCAGAACCTGTCAGGCTTACGTCATACCGATTCGGCAGGAAAGCGACGGCAGCGTTACCGGCGCGCTCATGGCTTCGCAGTCCAAATCCGGCTTCAACGCTATCATTCGCAACTACATTCTGACGACGCTGGTTGCGGCGCTTATCGTGCTGATTGCGGCATTCGCTTTTATCAACTGGTACGTCAAGCGTTTCGCGCAGGAATTTTACGCCGTGACGGATAAGAGCAAGCGCGATTTGCTCACTGGTCTTTTCAACAAGCGCTCGTTTGAAGATGAAGTCAAGCACGCCATTGAAACCAAGCGTGACGGCGATGTTTCGGTACTGATGATTTTCGACTTCGACAACTTCAAGCACGTGAACGACCATTACGGGCACCATACCGGCGACGAAGTTCTGAAGGCTTTCTCGAAGATTTTACAGCGCGCCTTCCGCACTAAAGATATTATCGGGCGAATCGGCGGCGATGAGTTCATGGTTTTCATGCCCGAAATGTCGGAGAATTTCCTCAAGCGCTCTGAAGAAATTTCGCAGGAAGTTCTGCACGAGCTCAGCATTTTGAAAGTCGGCGACGCGGGACCATTTTCCTGCAGTATCGGAATTGGCACGGACGCTACCGGCTACGATTTCCAGCAGCTGTACTTGCTGGCTGACAGCGCGCTCTACGAGTCTAAGGAACGCGGTAAGGCGTGTTATGTTCGGTATTCTTCCAGCGACAAAAAATAAAACTTATTTCAGCATTTCTTTTTGGCGCAAAAAAAGAAAGAAGCGCCCCATGGATGGGGCGCTTGACCGCGCCATTCGCTGGACGCGAATGCAGCGGTCGAGTTTTCTTTGGTTACTTTCTTTGTCGGCACAAAGAAAGTAACATCTAAAAAAATTTTAATTACCGAGAAGTTCACGCGTATGTTGAGCGACCTGCTCCGGCGTGATATTTTTATTTCGCGCAATGCCGGACTCAATGGCAGCTTTGGCAACTGCAGCCGCAACCGTAGGGGCAACGCGCTTATCGAGCGGATTGGCGATAATATTATCTTCATTGAGCTCAGCGTCGGAAATGAGCGAGGCGATAGCGTAAGCGGCGGCGATTTTCATCTGCTCGTTAATATCTGTTGCACGAACGTCAAGCGCGCCGCGGAAAATGCCTGGGAACGCCAGCAGATTATTAACCTGATTCGGGAAGTCACTGCGCCCCGTCGCAACGATACGCGCACCGGCGTCCTTAGCAAGATTCGGCAGAATTTCCGGCGTAGGATTCGCCATAGCCAGAATAATCGCGTCTTTATTCATCTGGCGAACCATATCCTGCGTCAGAAGGTTGCCTTTGGAGACGCCGATAAAAACGTCCGCGCCGTGAATAACGTCAACAAGCTTACCGGCTTCGTGCTGGGAATTGGTGACGGCGGCGATCTGGTCTTTGTAGGGATTCATGCCCTTACCGCGCCCTTCGTAAATTGCGCCGGTCGAATCGCAGAGCATGATATTTTCCGCGCCCATTTTCTGAATCAGGTAAGTTATCGCCATACCGGCAGCGCCCGCGCCGTTGACGACGATTTTAACATCAGCAAACTTTTTGCCGACGATTTTCAAAGCGTTAATGAGCGCCGCGCTGACAACGATAGCCGTGCCGTGCTGGTCGTCGTGGAAAACGGGAATGCCGACAGAATCTTTGAGCGCCTGCTCAATGTCGAAGCACTCCGGCGCCTTAATGTCTTCAAGGTTAATTCCGCCGAAACTCGGAGCCATGAGCTGGACGGTTTTAATAATTTCGTCCACGCTGTGCGTGTTAAGGCAGATGGGAATTGCGTCGACGCCCGCGAAGCCCTTGAACAGAATCGATTTGCCTTCCATAACAGGCAAGCCCGCGCCCGCGCCAATATCGCCAAGCCCTAAAACAGCCGTGCCGTTCGTTACGACAGCAACAAGGTTACCACGATTGGTGTAGTCATAAATTTTATCGGGGTCGGCGTTAATTTCAAGGCAGGGAGCGGCGACGCCTGGCGTATAAGCGAGCGTCAGATCGTAGGCAGTATTGAGCGGGACTTTGCTGACAACTTCCAGCTTGCCGCGAAATTTCTTATGCAGGGCGATTGCTTCTTCGTTGACGTTAGACATTGAGATTCTTCCTTCCGAATTAGAATTACCGCGCTATTATATCAAACATACAAAGTTTTGCAAAGTTGCGCGCAATGTATACTTTCGCGCTGATTGACATTCGCCCGCGAAAAATTGTATACTAATCCAAAATTTTCACAGGGAGATGTAAGGTTGTGTTTTTCAAAAAGAAATTGAAGCTCGCCGCGCTGGCAGTCAGCGGATTGCTGGCGTGTTCGCTATTCGCAGGCTGTGGCGGAGATTCCGGCGGCGCTGCCAACGCTGACCAAATCGTTATCGGTTCCAACTTCGAGCTGACGGGCAACGTCGCGCAGTACGGCTCCAACGCTGCTAAAGGCTTGAAACTCGCCATCAAGGAAATCAACGATGCTGGCGGCGTCAACGGCAAGCAAATCAAAATCGTCGAGGCGGACTGCAAATCCGAAGCCGCTGAATCCGTCAATTCCGCAACCAAACTCATTTCTGACGATAAGGTCGTTGCGATTGTAGGACCGGCAGTCACCGCCAGCGTTATCGCTGAATCGCAGGTTGCCGCTGATAACAAAGTTCCCGTCATCGCGCCCGCCGCAACTAATCCCGATGTCACGGTTGAAAACGGCGTACTCAAGGAATTTATTTTCCGCAGCTGCTTTATCGACCCGCAGCAGAGTGCTGTTATGGCGCAGTTCGCAGCAAACGATTTGAACGCCAAAACCGCCGTCCTCTACCTCGACTCCAGCTCCGATTATTCCAAGAGCCTCGGCAGAATTTTCAAGGAAACTTTTAACGCCCTCGGCGGCGAAGTCGTCATGGAAGAAGCTTTCCTCGCCAAAGACCAGGACTTCAAAGCCGCGCTCACTAAAATTCAGACCGCCAACGCTGACGTGATTTTTGTCCCCGCGTACTACGAGGAAGTTGGCAAAATCGTCAAGCAGGCGCGCGAACTCGGTATCCAGTCCGCAATTCTCGGCACTGACGGCTGGGACGACAGCAAGGTTGTCGACATTGCCGGCGCGGACGCCCTCAACAATACTTTCTTCTGCACCCACTACTTTGAAGGCGACGCCGACGTTCAGGATTTCATCAACGCTTACAAAAAAGAATACAACGATAACCCCAACGTTTTCGCCGCGCTCGGCTATGACGCTGGCAAAATGCTCGTCGACGCCATTCAGCGCGACGGCACCGACTCCGAAAAAATCCGCGCGAATATCGAAACTATCAAGGATTTGAAGGTAGGCACCGGCACCATTACAATGGACGCCTCCACGCACAATCCGATTAAAGGTATCGTCGTTCTCGAAAATAAAGACGGCGCCCGCGAACTCCGCACCAAAATCGCGCCGCAAGGCTGATTAATTTTCTCGATAAATAAAATAATCGCTGTCAGTTTCGCTGCCAAATCTGGCGGCGATATTTTTTTAGCCGGAGGTGGAATTGTGAAAAGAAATTTCTACGCAATAATTTTTTCAGTGCTTACGCTTGCCAGCGCATTTTTCGCTGGCGGCTGCGGCGAAGAGGACGCTGGCGAATTAACTCTGCCCGCTGAAATTGCCGATTCAAAGCCTGCGCCCGTTCCTCAAAAAATTTCGACTGACGTTTACTTCGACGCGACGGTTTCGATGCAGGGCTACACTACGCTTTCAGCTGGGAACGTCTACCGCACGCTGCCGGATTTGCTCAGCGATATTGGCGGCTCGATGGGCGAAGTGACTTTTTACAGTTTCGGCGAAAATATCAGCCGGATTGACGGACGCGATTATCGCCGCTTCAGCTCGCCCGACCCCTACACCGAAATTATTACCGCCGTCCACAACGTCATTGACAAATCCGACGCCGCGCACCTTTCGATAATCGTCACCGACCTTTTTGAAAGCGACGCCGACTGGAGCAACATCGCCCAGAAAATCCGCGAGAAATATTTTGCCCATCACCTCGCCGTTGCGGTGATTGGTATTAAAAATTCTTTCAACGGCGATATTTTTGACGTGGGACTTAACGCCGCCAGTTTCCGCTACGATTCTAACGCCGCGCCCGAACGCTTCCGCCCGTTCTACCTGCTGATTCTCGGTCATGAAGAAACGATTCTGGATTTTATGTACAAGTTCAGGGAGCGCCAGTCCCTGCCGAATGAAACGCAGTACCTGTTGCTCTCGGAAAATCTGACGACGACCACCAGCGATTTTTCCAAAATGAATCTGCTCGAAATGGAAAATTTTTTCGCGGACAGCAAATTCAATCTTGACGAAACGAACGCCAGAGAATTTGGGCTGGATAAATTCACTGAGCCGGCGACTTTTTCCGTGCAGTTCGACTATAACGCGCCGCTTGGAGCCTGTCCGCTCAACATGAACGAACTCGACTCCAGCGCGAAAGTTTCTGCCCTCGAAGAAGGCGAATGGACGCCGCTCAGCAGGAACGACGTTCAAATTACCATGACGCCTGCGGAAGGCAGCAGCTACGTCGTCAAAATTGAGCTGACGCCCGAAAAAAGTCTGCGCGAAGATAAAATCAATTTCGTCCAGGCGTCAATCGCCCCCACCGCCAGAGGCTATCTGCTCCCCGACTGGGTCAGCCGCTGGAATATGGCAAATGTCGACGTGGCGCCGGAAAACTTCGACGGCTCCAAGACTATCAACCTGATTCACGTCCTCGGCTCGCTCAAAGATTCGGTTTTCGCTACGACGCACCCCGCGCTTATCAATCTGAACTTTTTAATCGACGCCCGCTGAATTTTTCATCGCGCCAATAAAAAAACTGCCGCCAGATAACTTCCCCCGAACGGCAGTTTTTTTTTATTTCTCAATAGTTTCGTCGATTTTCTGTGACTGAACTTCGTTAATTTTCCACGCGCCGAAAATATTGCTCATATGGACTTGCCCTCTGAACTTTCGGTAGACCGTCCTGCCGTTGTCAGCCCTGTCGCGCGCCTCCAAAATGTAGTCGAGAATTACAACTTCGTTGGACGCGGAGACTGGCTCAATCTTTGTGATAGCGCTGGAAATTGTCGTGCGGTAACCGTCGGAAAACTGCTGTGGCGTCCCCATAATCTGCTTGCGCCCCTCGGTCATCAGGCTGTACGCGGCGGAATAATCGTCGTTGGTAATCGCCCTGTGGTAGTTCATGAAAGCCTCCGACGCCAGACGAATATTTTCCTTACTGTTATCCGGCGGCGGCGGGTCGTTGTCGATAATGCGCTCGCTGATATAATTCACGCGGCTGTCAGATTTGTTGACGGCGAATCGCAACAAGCCCTGATGATTGTCCATCGCGCTGAAATCGTATTCGTACAGAATCAGCTTGTCAATTTCCATAACGTGCTGGGGCTCGCCGTAGGCTTTAACAACGTCGCTGTAACTCGCTCCGACGCTCAAGCCCCGCAAAGTTTTAAATTTCGGATCTTTCGCCACGAACGCCTCAACTTTGCCGTCATGCACTGCGACTTCAATGCTTCCATAGTTGTACCTGTCGTAGCCGCCGGAACTTTCCATCGACGCAGAATTTCCCAGAATATCCCGCACCCGCGTAAAGTCAATCCTCAAATCCATACCGTTCAGGCTAAGTTCACTACGCGCGTCGCGGTAACTTTGGGTTTCACTTTTAACAGGCGGCGGCTCAGGCTTTTTAACTGGCTCCGGCTTTTGAACGGGCTCAGGCACCTGCGCGACGACGGGCTCAGGTTCCGGCGCCGATTTAGAATCATCGTCAGGTTTTCCGCTAACCAGAAAAAATATAACTGCCAGCAAAACGCCAATAATACCAATCAGCGCGCCGTTACTGCTTTTAGCTGGCGCCGGTGGCGGTGTAGAAGTTTTTGGCGGCTGCGGTGGCTGTGGCGGTGGAGCGGAAACTTTTGGCGGAGGCTCTGGCAGTTCCAATTCCGGCTCTGGCGACTTTGGCTCTGGCGGCTCTGGCGGTTCGACTTCCTCCGGCTCGACTTCAACTGGCGCTTTATCCCAGTCCAGCGCTTTCACGAAAGTTTCTACGACTAGATTCACGCGCGCTTCCTGCATTCCCGAATCTTTTAAAATCTGCGCCGCCTTAACCTTAGCCGCCTCGTGATCTTCTTCGCCCACTGCAAAAACTTCGCCGACATTCAGTTCCAGCGCCTTTTTTATCGACGCGTATTTTCTTTTGAGTTCCGGTGGAACTTTCTCATTCAGCGCGGAAATTAAATCGTCGCGGCGCGCAAGAATGTTTTTATCTTCCGCCAGCACTTCGCGCAGAATTTTTTCCATACACTATTACTCCAATCTCAGCCTGCCTTTTACGGAACACGTCCAGACATCTCCCGAACAGGTAAATATCGCAAACTGTTCGACGCGGATTTTGCTGTACGCGTTGCCGTTCACAAAGTTAGAATTGAAAACTTCGCCCAGCGCCCGCTCGGAATGGTGGTTGGGAGTGTACTGCCTGATTGCGACGCTCGGATAAACGACGTAAGTATTTTCATTCGCATTCGGCGTGCTGGAAATGAGAGCGCTTGGAATTGCCCAGAAGTCGCCGCCGTCCTTGTCGCGAAATTCCGGCGGAGGCGCAGGAGTTTTTACGCGCGCGTCAGCATTCACGCAGCTGAAAGTTCTAACCTGATAGCGCTGGAAAAAATCTGCCCGCGCATTCCGCAGCTCGACGCCGGTTTTATCTGCCAGCGCATTGTATTCGCTCATGAAATTGCCGGTATTGCTCGGCGGAACGTTAGCAGGTACGTTTGAAACTGGCGCCGCCGGTTGAGGAATTTTCCTGCCACGTCTAATATTTAGCCTGCCAGTTTTTGGAGCGTCGGTGCGGCTGAACTTTGCAAGGTCGACGGTTTTAGAATTATCGGCGGCGGCTTCAACAGCTTCAACGGCGAGTTTCCGCACACGGTCGGACTGAATAATTTCCTCGTCGTCAGATTCTCTGAGCATTCGTTCAATCGAATCCAGACTTTTTCGGATTTCCGCGATTTCCGCCAGAATTTCTTTTTTTGAATCCCTGCGCATTATTCAAGCACCAGCTGTCCTTTAGTTTCTAGCGCCCATCTGCCGCTGAAAATAGCGGGCTTGACGACGCGGATTTTGCTGTAGGTATTGCCCTGCGCGAAATTTGAACTGAAAACTTCGCCCATCGCCTGGTCGGAATGAAGGTTGGCGGTGTAGGTTTTGACTTTCGGCACGACAGCGAAAATCCCGCTCTCGATTTCAAAAGCCAGATAGTTGCCGTTGGGGTTGTCGCCGAACTCAGCGGGAGGCATTGGCGATTTGACGCGCATTTCGGCGTTAGTGCAGATGAAACTTTGAACGTTGTATTTCTGCCGGAACTCTGCCGTAGCGGTCTTCAGCGGGTGCCCCGTCAGCTCAGCCAGCGCGTTAAATTCACGCACGAACTCCATGTACTTATCTTCCAGCGACGGCTTTGGCGGCTCAGGCGGCGCGTAAACCGGCACGGTATTTTTGTTCAGCTGAATGACATTGGAAGGAGAACTTTGCGGCGCGCTCGGAAATTTCTTTTCAGACTGCATTTCGCGCAGGCGGTTTTCCAGCGCAAATATTTTCCGATTGAGATCGGCAATTTTATTGCTGTTTTCTTCCTCGCGCTCGCTGAAACTTTTGCGCAGCCTTTCCAGCGATTCTTTTCTGGCAGCACTTTTGGCGAGAATTATGCAAAAGATAAAAGCAACCAGCGCGACTACCCCGATACCAACCAGCGCGTAGTCCGTGTATCCGCCAAGTAAACCGTCATCGTTGAACTGCAACTTAATTGCCATAAATCAACATCTCCATAAGATTTTTCAGCTCCACGATAAAAACCGGCTCCAGGAAAATTTCTTCGGGGTCTGCGCCCTTCAGGTTGACATAAAAGCCGTTGGTTTCGCGCACAATTTCTTCAGCGCTTTCTTCGTCGAGTTCGATACCGCCGGACCAGAGATTTTCAGATTCGTTAAAGCAGTTGATGAACTTTTCAAATTCCGCAAGAGATTTGACGTTAATCCCCGCCGAAACGTCGCTTACGCTGATAAAATCTGACGCGGAGAAATTCTTGCCTTCCTGAGTAAATTCCGCGCCCGCCAGCAGCGCATTATAAAGCGTGGCGTCGCCGCCAAAAAGTTCGCGGCGGATTCTTTTTTCGTCGAAGAAGTCTTTCGCATTTTTCGGCTTTTCGATAATCATGCCGCTGGCGACTTCGATTTTCGGCTGACCGCTGAGGTTGATGAAGAAATTTTTGTAGCCTTCGAGCCCCGACGCGTCGCAGAGCATTTTTTCCAGCACTTCCAGATAAGAATTATTTTTAATTTCCGTGCCGCCGGTAAGCCACTTGAAAATTCTTGAGCCGTTGCCGCCAACAAAGACGTGCGGAATTTTATTTTCAGTGTAAACTTCCGCCTCGTGGAGCGTACCGACAATTTTACCGAGGTAATAAAACAGTCCCGCAACCGCCAGCTGACAGCCCTGCAGCACGTCCTGAATTTCAACCTGCCCGCTCTTGAACGCCAAATCCTTTATGTACTTATCGCTGCTCTGGCGCATGTCAATATCGATGAGCGTCTGGCGGTATTCCTGCTGAAAATCTTCGTCGTTGAAAAGCTCGTACCTGTCGTAAATCGGCTTGAAAATGTACCTTCCGGCGTACTGAACGGACGTGTGGAAGACGACGCGACCAGGCGCACCGCTTATCACGGTTATATCGGTCGTACCCGCGCCAATGTCTATGCAGAGCGCGCCGTCCGTGAAATTCGCCTTGCCGCCGTTGAGTTTGTTGAAATAGTACGCGGCGGCCTCGCTCTCGGATAAAATTTCAATATCGTCGTCCGCCGCAAAGTCCGTGTTCTCGCAGGCGTCATTTATCCCAGAACGGCAAGTCGCGCTGAAAGACATGTTCTGAATATGCGAAAAAGCTGTCGGGTAGGAAAAATTCCAGTGAATTTTATCGACGCCATTCGCCGCCGCCTCTACCAAAGCCTGCAAACAAATCTGCCCAATGTACGCCGCCACTTTGCGCCGTCCAAAATTGTCGTTCCGCCACTTCAAATCGCTGTCAAGATTAGTCAGACGATCGATAACTTCCTTGACTTCCTCGCTCATTATGTGCCCGTCGAGAATCGGCTCAACGGGGTCATCGAGATTTTTGAGATTCAGCAGGTGGAAAATGCTGAGGAAAGAACCGTCGCGAATTTCTTTCGGTCTGGAGGAAATGAAATTCAGGAAAGCCTGAGCGCGCAAGCCGCCGCTGTTTGTGATTTGCAGAAGGTGCGGTTCAAAATCCAGCGGCTTTGGAGTTTTTTTGCCGTCGGAAAAATAAAGCATCGTCGAACTCGTACCGAAGTCCACGCCAATTTTCCAGTTCAAGCCAACCTGCCGCGATTTAAGTTCGGGCTTTTTCAGCAGGATAAAACCAATTTCCGAGACCGTTGAACTGCCTGCTTTTTTGTAGTTGAAATTCAGCGCCTCAGGGAAAATATCCAGCCGCGCGGTAAAGCGGTTCTTCAAACCCTGCGCCGGAAAATTCGCAAGCGCCCTGCCAAAAGTCCACGGCTCCACGTAATACATTTCGTCCAGCAGCACGTCCGCATTCGCCGTCGACTGCGCCTGCGTGTTCTCGTAGTACAGATAATATTTGTTCCAGCCCTCGCGCCGAATGTTCGGCCAGATTTCAATGACTGGAATTTCCTGCTGAAGGTAAATCAGGTCGTCGCCGGAATATTTTTTAGTAAACCGATAATACGCGCCGCCGCCATTAACGCCGCTCAGCGGAAAGTCGAAGTGCAGCGAAATATCGTTGTCGGATTCGGCGGTGAAGGAAAGCCGTTGCATAATTTCTTCCGGCGAAAAAAGTTCAAGCAGTTCGCGCTTTATCGGCAGGATAATGTTAAGATTGTAATTTGAAATTGCGTCGTAGCCGGAAACTTTCAGCGCACCCGGGAAAAAGTCGCCAGGCGCGTCAAGGTCGAGTACAGCCATCTGGTCGTAGAAAAAATCTTCGGGGCGGCGGTATTCTGTATCGCCAAGATTCATCTGATTAATCACGTTGCGCCCGCCGCGCAGGGAATTTTCAGTCACGTTATCGGCGCTGACGCCCTGCCAGACGACAAACCTTGCGGGCGGAATATTTTCCTGCTGCGCAAATTCACGAACGGCGCTCGGCGAAACGAGAATCAGCTTTTTATTTTTCCGCGCGGGATTGGCGATAATTCTGACGAACGAATCTGCAATGCTTGCCGCCGCGCCCTGAATCGTTTCGTTCAGATAGCGCGCCGTGCCGTTGTGCATTTTCAAATTCGACGGCACAAGGTTGAAATTCGCCGACGCACCGCCTAGACTTCTGTCAACGTCCAGCTGGTACGCGTTGATACATTTCAGCAGGCTGTTAGCAATGAACTGCGTTTCGCCAGTAACGCCGACGCTGTCCCGCTGAAGATTGTCGCGCAGATTTTTCAGCCAGACGCTCAGCGCCGCAAGTTCATTCTGCGACAGATTTTTAATCGGATCCGTCAGCGTTTTGCCGTCGCTGCTCCATGGCAAACTAAGGCTGCCGTTGAAAACGCTGGGATAATCCGCTGCACTTGCGACAAGCGTAACCGGCGAAGTCATAGCCAGCGGCAGACCGTCGTAGAAAATCACGTAAATATCCGTGAGCCACGCGTCCGCGTCGCCGTTGAAAGACTCGCGCGGAATGA
Source organism: Selenomonadaceae bacterium (assembly GCA_017614505.1). GTDB lineage: Bacteria > Bacillota > Negativicutes > Selenomonadales > Selenomonadaceae > Quinella. The sequence goes on from JAGABT010000008.1 coordinate 31,915, forward strand.
GTTCGGTAAAGACGCGCGCAAACTCATTTTTCTCCGCTCTGTACTTTTTCAAATCCACGGCGTCCGCGCGAAGGTTAAGCTGCTTGATATTTTTCAGCGCCAGCATGGCAAGAATCGCGCGCCATTCGCCAACAACCTTATCGTGCAAGCCCTGCACAAATTCGCGGGCGGCGCCAATGTCAAACAGCGCCATTTTGAAAAGCAGCGGGCGCGCCCAAACGTCGGGAATCGAATCGATACTGCCAATATCGGCAATCGCTCCGCCGGTCTCCAGACTGTTCACAAGGCTCGTCAGAAAATCACTGCTGACATCTTTTTTCCAGACGCCGGAACGGTCCGCTAAAAATTTCTGCTCGTCCCTGTCAATTTTCGGCAGCATCGGAAATACTTCGGGCATGGTATTGCTCCTTTCAAATCAAACTTTGCAGGCGTCATAGAGCCGGCGCAGAAATCTGCCAAAGCCGCTGACCGATGAATCAAAACTGACATTTTCCGAAAGCCTGTACCAGACCTCGTGAAGTGTCAAATCGGTTTTCGAGCCGTCGCAGGATTTAAATTCATCGGGGTGCAGAATTTGCGCGGGATTAGCCGCGAACATCGAAGATTTTATCAACGAAACTTCCCGCCGCTCCAAAGTTTCCAGCTGCTTGAGCCACAGCACAAAAGCTTCGGCGTAGTCTTCAAAATTTTTTATGTCAGTATTTTTAATTCCGGCGCCGCTGAAATAATCCACGAACCACGGGTACTGATATTCCGAACGCTTGCCGTCCAGCAAATCTTTCAGCACGGGCTTCACAAAGCGAATGTAGGCGAAAATAAATCTGGCGAACTGAACGAACCGTTTCTGCAGTTCAAACTCGCTTTTCTGCTCGTTGACGGATTCGGTGAGCGTCGGGAAATCCATCCAGCTGAAATTGTCGCTGTCACTGCGCGAAATGCATTTAAATTCGTGCGTCTGCGTTACCGGCTGGGCGAAAAAATCCAGCGCGGCGAGGGCGGAGTAAAATTCAACGATATGCGCGTCGTTGCGCTGACTGGACGCCCCCACGCTGAAATTTTTGACGTTCGCGCGCTGAGAATCGCCGACGAAATACATCGCGTTGAAAACGTTATCCTTCTGCGCGTAATATTTCAGCGCCGCCTTGGTATTCGTGTGGAAATTTTCGGAGCGCGCAAACAAATCCCTGTTATCCTGCGACGCCACAAAGCTGAAGTAGGGCAGAATCAGCACGCCTCCAATGGAAACTTTGTCGCTTTTCTCGATGAGCTCGTTGCGCAAAAGGCGCGAAATTGTAGGAATACCAGCCGCGCCCGTGCCGCCGAATACCGAGCCCGCCAGAAAAATTTTAACTTCATTGCCGCTGTTGGCGTCGCCCAAAATTTTGTCAAGGAACTCGCGCGGAATAGACTTTTTAGCCAGTACCGCCGCGCCTATGGACGGGTGCCCGCGAAAACCTTCGTTCAGCCGCGTGCCGCGCTCTTTCTGCGTGTACAAAACTTCATACAAACTTCCCAGCGGATTATTCCCCTGCAGGTGATAGCCCATCAAATCATCAAGCGTCATGTCAACTTCGACGGGCTTCCAGGGGAAAGGCTCAATTATCGAAATTTTAGTTTTAAAAAGCGGCGTATCATTCCCGACGCCGAGATTTTGAACCGGCGCAAAATTATTCAGCGTAGTACTGCTGCGCTCAAGATTCCCGTTGCCGGAGTCGGGGTCGACAGCCAGAATATTCAAATCGCCCCGCGAAGGCATGGCACCGGCGGCGCAAAGGTGCGTAAGCGCTTCCAAAGTCTTAGCGCCGCTCCCGCCAATCGAAATGAAATAATAGCTCATGTCAGTCCTCACTTTCTGGCACGAATCAGCCGCGCGCCAACCGGCGTGTACTTGAACGCGGCGGGCGTCGTGATTATGCTAAGCAGCCAGTAGCCAATTCCAGTGAAAAAAATTACAAAGACCGCCATTACCAGCACATTGACTTTAATTCCCGCGGACGCCGAGTAAATCTGCGGAACGGCTATGCTCCCAGCCAGCGAAATTACTGCGAGAATCGCCCAGATTATTCTCCGTCCGCCGCCCGTGGACGAAGTAATTTCAAAAACCCAGCGCGACAAAATAAACCACGCCAGCGAACAAATTCCAGTTACCGCGCCCGTGAAAATCACGAGCGTTGAAAATTTTTCCTGCCAGTTCGTATACGCCATGTTGTTCGACGCCGTTGCCAGCGAATGTCCGAAAGCCGCTGACGAAATGAAATACGCCAGCGCTCCGCAAATGATTGTTCCCGCTATGATAATTGCAATTTTTACGATTGTTCTTACGTTCCTGTTCATGCAAATCACCTCGCTATAAATATCGAATGAAAATCCGCGCAAAGTTTAACGGGCGAGTATTAAAATTCCATTAGATTTTGGGCAGAATTAAATCGCCGCTTATTCCTGAATGGAATTAACGGCGACTGCAAAAAATATGGCGGATTATTTTTCGATAATCCCTTCGCCCCGCTGCGGAGCAACGACGTTGATTTTCCAAACGCCAGCTTCATTGACCATCTCAATTTCGCCTGTCCAGGGCGTGTACAAAGTCTGTTCCTTGCCGTCCCGCATTACTTTCGTTCTTGAACCCGCCTCGAACGCCAGCACTACAGAATTTGCGCTGGAAGAAACTTCGGTGAAATTTTCATTGAAGTCAACGGAAGTCAGCTGCTCGCACATTCCGACGAACTGCGGCTTCGGCACCAGATTTTTATAATTGTTGGTGAGCATTTCGTCATACGCCTTGTTGTAATCTTTTCTGGCAATGGTGTTCAGGAACCTGTGCAGCGCCAGCTTAGCCTGCTCAACATTTTCGTTAGCCTCACGTCTGGCAACGAGCCTCGCGCTGATTTGAACCACGGGGTCCGATAGATGAACACCGTCAACAGAAAATCTCAGGACGCCGTTTTCATCGTTCAGCGCTTTAATTGGATATTCATAAATTGTAAACCGCTCGGAACTTTTACTGGCGTGCTGCCCGTAAGCCGAGACAACCTCGCTGTAAGTGGAACCGACGTGAATATTTTTCGACGTGCTGAATTTGGAATTGTCCGTCATCAGCGCAACAATCTTGCCGCTGCGAACTTCCGCCTTAAGCGCGCCGTATCTGTAAATCGAGTAACCGTCAAAATCTTCCACAGAATCCGCCGCGCCGAGAATCTCATTGAGCCGCTCAAGCGAAATTCCAACGTCAATGCCATTTAAACTCAAGTCCGTCTTCGCTACAACCTCGACGGGCTTAACCGGCGGCTCCGGCGGTTCTTCAGGCTCCGGCGGCTTTATGAAGTTGGTAAAAATCATGTAGGCTACCACTGCCATTGCCACGGTCGCTAATACGCCCGCAATAAAATTTTTGATAATACCGCCCTCTTCCTGTTAATTTTTACGCGCGAATTATGTCATTTTTCACCCTGCGTGTCAACCGCCGCGATTTTTTTCAGCGTTTCAATAATCAGCTTAACGTGCGGCTCGACGGTCTCAAGGTGCAGGCGCTCCTTCGGGCTGTGAATATTTTCATTTGTCGTGCCGGTGGAAATTATGTCGAGGCTGGGATTTTTCGCGGCGAAGAAACTGCACTCAAGCCCGCCGTGGCTGGTATGAACTTTCGGCGCAAAGCCATTCTGCTCGGTGAAAATTTCCGCCGCAATTTCAGCCAGCCGACTGTTCGGTTTAAAGTCCCACGCAGGCGCAGGAGTTCCGAACTTCACGCCGAAGCCGGTAACCTTGGCAGTCTGCGCGAATAAATTTATGAAATCCGCCAGCAGCTCAGAAATATTCGAGCGCGCCAGCACACTGACTTCAATGCTCTCGCCGGTGCGGATAATCCCGATATTCGCTGAAGTCAGCGGCTCCTCGCCGTTCATCGAGTAAACGCCGCTGTGAATCAGCGTGATAAGTTCAGACAGGCTCTCAAAATCCTCCGCGCTGAAAACTTTATCCGGCACCTGCGCGACGGCAACTTCAACCTTAAAATTCTGCGCGCCGTAAATTTTCTTAACGCGTTCAGCAAAAATTTCGCCCGTCTCCGAAATATCCGGCTCCGGCAAATTCGTCACGATAACGACCTCCGCCTCGCTGGGAATGACGTTGGGCGCAGTACCGGCGCTGAAACTTGCCAGCTGGAAATTGCCGCTGTCACGAATCGCCCGCAGGAAATTGCCCATGACTTTGACGGCGTTGGCGCGGCTCTTAGCAATTTCAAGACCTGAGTGCCCGCCGCTGAGCCCGCTGATTTTAATTTCGACGGCGGTGGTGAAATTTTCATTCGGCGCCACGTAATTAATTTCGCGCGAAAAATCCACGTGGACATTGCCCGCGCTGCCGACAACAATTTCTTCAAAAATTTCAGAGTCGCAGTTAATCATGTACGCGGCGTCGGCGAGGTACTTTTCATTGAGATTCAGCGCGCCGCTCATACCCTGTTCCTCGTCGACGGTGAAAATCACGCGAATCGGACCGTGTTTAAATTCGCCGCCGTGCTTAAGGACGTAGAGAATTTCAGCAATGCCCATTCCGTCATCAGCGCCGAGGCTGGTGCTTTCCGCTTCGAGGAATTTTTCAGTGCGGACGAGCTTTATGGGGTCGCGCAGGGCGTTGTATTCGTAACCGGCTTCGGCGACGCAGACCATATCCATATGCGACTGCAAAATCGTAAGCGGCGCGCCTTCGTAGCCGGCGGACGCGGGAATTTCGGCGATAACGTTCCATTTCAAATCCTGCATTGCGGAAACGCCGAGGTCGGTGAGGTATTCGCACAGGAAATTGCTGATTGCCTGTTCGTGCTTTGAAGGGCGCGGAATGGCGGCGAGCTTTGAAAATTCGGCAAGGACTTCCTCTAAAATCTGACTCATAATAAAATTCCTTTCTATAAAACCAAAAAGAGGCGGCCATGGACGGCCGCCTGGCCGTCACAAGTCGCTGGATGCGACTTTTGCGGCCAAGTTTTCTTTGCCAGCGTTTCTTTTTCAAAAGAAATGCTGAAAAAACTTTCAAAAGAAATGCTGAAACAACTTACGTGAACATGGCGCCGAGGAGCCTGCTGGTATTTTCCCAGGCGTAGGCGGCAGTATTCTGCGTGCGGGCGGTGTAGAGGGATTCGGCGGTATCTTCCTGCTGTTCGCGTGCGAAGTCGACGATATTCGGGAAGAGGCGTTCGCCCTGCGCATTAGCCCTGTTGATGTCGCGTTCGAGCTGACCGGCAAGACCTCCGCCGCCGAGAATTTCGTTGACGCCCTCGGAATTGTTGTCCAGCGCGAGATTCAGCGCGGCTTCGTTAATGGTGAGTTCGCCGGTCGTGTTGACAGAAATTCCAATGTTCCTTAGCGATTCATTGAGCGCAGCGCCGTTGCGGAAATTGTTGGCAAGCGCATTCATGCGGTTGGAGACGCCGCGATTTTCGTTGAGATAATTCACCGTGGCGTTGTAGTCGCGGACGAGGTTGCGGACGCTGTTCAGGCGGGTATCCTCGGCGGTATCGCGGACGACAGCGTTAATTTCTTCAACGTCTTCAACTTCCTCGGTTTCGGCGGTGAGGTAATTCAGCGCGAAGTCGTTAAGGTTGTTCAATGGATTAGCCGCCGCGCGATTTTCCTCCGCCACAGCGTTAGTGCGCTCGTCGTTTTCAGTAGTGCGTTCAGTGCGCTGTTCCGTTGCGCGGGCGGCAGTGATGAAATTCAGTTCCTGCGGCGGAATGTTCCCGCGCGCAAATTCAGTAAGCGTAGAAAGCGTCGAGCCGGTATTCCTGTCAGCGGCATTCGTCGCGGCAGTTGCAGTGGTAGTGGAATTTTCTTCAGCCTGCGTGGACTCCCTGAGCCTGTCAGTGGAATTTCTGAGCGAATCCATATTTTCGCGCAGTTCCTCCTGAAAAGATTCGCGGCGCTCACGGTAATTTTCAATGAGATTATTCAGAGTCGGCTGCCCGCCAAATTCAGAATTTATGGCATTGCTTAGCGTGCCGTAAACTCCTCCGACAAGCGCCGAATTTCGCGCGGCGTTGACATCTCCGTCAAAAAGCCTGTTCGATAAGCCCGCGATCATAGTAGCCTGATTCGCTATTGCATTGATGGTCGGCATGACAAACACCTCCCTGTTAATCTAGTCACAGCCTGCCTCAAATAATTTACGAACTAATTTTCCACTTTCATTTTAGTATTTAACCGCGCCGTTGTCAACGTCATTTTCGGCGGCTTTGGGCGATTTGGCGCTTATGCTCACGGTGATTGAAGTGCCTTCGCCGACTTCAGATTCGATATTCAGATAGCCGCTGTGGCGCTCGACAATTTCGCGAATGCGGCGCATACCGTAGCCGTGTCCTGCGCCTTTGGTAGTGAACGCGCGGGACAAAATTTTTTCAATCTGCTCTTCGGTCATACCGCAGCCGGTATCGTCAACGGAAATTGTCATTCCGCTCGGCTCGGCGTTTATGAAAAATTCAACATGGCGCTCGCCCTTGCTGTCGCCAATCGCCTCGTAGGCATTTTCGATAAGGTTGCCGACAACCAGCATGAGTTCGTTGGACGTAAGGAACTCGTTTCTTTCCGGCAGATAACTGTCGCTGCGCAGTTCAAATTCTATATCACTTTCTGTCGCGCGGTTCGCCTTGCCAATCAGCAGTGCCGCGATAGTTTTATCCTTGATGTAGCGCAGAATATTCTGCCCGCTGTCTTTCGCCCATACTTCGCCGATGTACTCTTTGGCGTCCTCGATTTTTCCCAGCTGCAGGAATCCGAGGATAATGTGCAGTTTGTTGCGGAACTCGTGGGTATTGGCGCGCAGGGCGTCGACAAGGTGATTGGAGCCGGTGAGCTTTTCGGTGAGCTGAACAATTTCCGTGCGGTCGCGCAGAATTACCATTACCGCGTCGAGATTTTCCATTGGGCGCAGTGGCACAAGACTTACCAGCAAAGATTTGCCGTCAAGTTCTACTGACGACCACGGTACCATTTCGCTTGACTTGAAGCAGTCCGAAATGTACTGGTACAGCGGCGAAGTTTCCGGCAGCGTATCCCCTTCGATGTACGATTTCGACGGCAAATTTCTGTAAATGAGGCGCCATTTTTTGTTCACGACGAAGATACTTTCGTAGAGCTTGTCCAGAATTTCTTCGCGCTGCAGGTACATTCGCGCAAAGGTCGTCGGGTCGTAGCCCAGCAGCACCCGCCGCACGCTGACGGTAATTCCCGTGGCAAGGAGCAAGCCGGTTACCAGCGAAAAGAGCATTAAGCCGCACGCGCGGAGAATCATTTCCCATTTGTGCGCCTCGATGCTTTTAGTCGAAGTACTCGCCATGACGAAACCGAGAATTTCGCCGTTTTCAGCTCGAACTGTGTGGAAAGCGCGTTTCTGAATATCGGGGTGTCCCTGCTGCGTCGTAATGTAGGCTTCATTAGTGCCGTTCAGCGCGTTGACTTCGTCGCCGCCGGCAAATTTTCCGCCAATCAGCTTTTTATCGGGGTGGTATAGGCGCATGCTGTTTTTATCGGCGATGACGATGTAGTCGATAGTGTCCCTGGTCATTTCGGAAATTCCGCGCAGCCTTTCACTGAGCGAGGTTGAAAATTCTCCCGCCTTGAACGCCTGAATAATTTCCGTGTCGTGCGCCAGAATGTACGCGACGCGTGATAAAGTCACTTCCAGATTTTCGTTCATCGTCCGCAGCTGCCCGGGCAGTACCAGCACCACGGACAGCACGGAGACCGCAATGACCAGAACTACATACGAAATCAGCAGTTTTTTTGTAAGTGATAGATTTTTCATTTTTTCGCCACGCTCCTGAATAAATTCCTGTGCTGGTTGATAATCTCGCCGATGAGCATTTTCCCGCGCAAATCTGGATGAATACCGTCAATCGAAAATTTCCTGTCCATTTCGCCTGCGCTGTCGTAGAAGTACGGCTCAATATCGATGAAAAATTCTCGCTGCCGGATAAAGTCATTAACGCGCTGCTGTTTTTCGCGCCAGTGCGGGTCGGTCTCGGTGCGGAAGGCGTACTTAATGTTCGCGGGATTAATCGGCATGAGCGTAAGGAAAATTGGGCGAATGTCATTTTTCCGGCAAAGAGTTTCCAGCTGCGCGAGGTCGTCGATAATGCTTTCGGCGGTAATGCTGGCGTCGCGCAGGCTGTTGGCGCCGGTGGAAATGATTAAATTTTTCGGCTTGAACGGCAGAACGTCCCGCGCGAATCTCTCAAGCGAAGTGCGGGAAATATCGCCGCTCCTGCTCAGATTAATTATCGGAAAATCGACGTAGGTCGCGTAGCTGTATTCCAGCGAGCGCGGGGAGTAGCTGACAGCGCCGCCGCCGTGGGAAATGCTGTCGCCGAAAATCGCCGCTGTGACGCCGCCGGTGTAATCTTCCACGGTTAGCTTTTCGCTGGCAGACCACGCGCTGACTGGATTATCATTTTCGTCCAGCGCCCGCACGTGCCAATAATAGGCACCGGCGTAGGGGCGGGCGTAGTCGTCGTAGCAGCTGGACTGATCCGCCGTGATTTTGCTCCAGAGCATTTCGCCGCTGGAATCGTACAGCTCAACCTGAAATTTCGCCGCGCCAAAAGTCGGTATCCAGCTGTAAACGGGGTAAATCGGCTGCGGTTTGAACGAAATGAAGTCGAAGTCATTCGCCAGCGGCGCGTCCGGCATCGGCAAGCTCGCGTTCACGTAAATCGGCTCGGCTATGCTGAACTCGCCAATCGGCTCCCAGTGCAGTCCCAGCGCCCGCGCCCGCCAGTATACCGGCGAGGAATATTTTCGCAGGTCTACCTGACAGCCGTTGGTAAAAATTTTCCGCGTGCTTTCAAGGTGGTGATACTTCGACGGCTCAGTTCCGCCCTCAATTTCCGGCGGCGCGCTCAACAGTTCCAACTCGTAGCAGACGGCGTTCGGTACTGTATGCCAGACCAGAAATGGCGTCGCGCTGGCTGGATTTTTCTTTGTGTAGTGGAAGACTGGAATTGGACGCGGCGGCGCTGGGAAATTCGGATTGGCTGTGATTCTGTCCGAGCGGAAAATTTCCGTGAAAATCCCTCGCGCAGAAATTCGGTAGAACGTCGGAATTGGCGCGCGCGGTACGACGTATTCCGGCGCTGAAACTTCGTCACTCGTCAGCAGAAAATATTCCGGCGAGCCGCTAACTAAGCCCGTAGTTTTGCTCAGCGTCTCGACTTTGTAAACGCACGGGTATTCCAGCGGCGCCCAGCTCAAAATTAAATCTTCGCCCCGCGTCTCGAAGCTCACCGGCAAATATTTATGCCGCATGTTAAGCACGTCCGCCATTTCCGCCACAAAGACGCTCAGCACCGAGAAAAACGCCGTCAGCGCGAATATTACGCCGAATCTTATCAAGTCTCGTTTCAAAATAAAAAACCTCCGCATTTTCAGCAGAGGTAATTGTATCACGAATCGCATAGACTGTTAAGTTTTAGGAACCTTTCATTTGTCGCTACCGTAGGCAGCCATGTATTTTTCAAGCTGAGAAATTGCGTCGGCGCCGTCCGAAGTTTCAACGTTCGTCACGGAATATTCCGGCGCGGTAATTTCGTCAACCGTAGCGCCGCCGCCAATGAAGCTGGTATCGTCCTCCATGAACCACGGCACTGCCAGATTGCCGCTGCTGCCGCTGCCGGTGTACGTAACGTTAGTGCCGCTGATATTGATTTTACCTTTCGCGCCTTCAAGCTTAACGGAGCCGCTGCCAATCTTCAAAATAACGTTTTCGCCGCTTTCAACGCTGCTGGCAATGCTGCCGCTGGTAACCTTGAGCGTATCGCCCGCTTTGAACCCGACGATAACGTCCCTGCCGTCGCCGCTGGCGTAGTTGAAGAGAACATTCTCAGCGCCGGTCGCGGTAATGGTATCGTTGCCCGCGCCGCCGGTAACCGTAACGCTGTCTGAACCCGAACCGATTGTAATTTTATCGTGACCAAAGCCGCCGTCAATCGAAACTTTATTGCCGGTGCTAGTGATAATGTCATTGCCGATGCCGCCGAAAATCGAAGTTCCAGTGCCGGTATTGCTGATTAAATCCGCGCCGGTGCCGCCGTCAATTACCGCATTATCGCCGGAGTTTGTAACTGTGTCGTTGCCAGCCAGCGCATTGATTGTGAAGCCAGCGTAGGTATTGTTGATTTTATCCGCTCGCGCAGTGCCGGTGACAGCGCCGCTGACTACAGTTGTCTTATCGCCGCTGCTGTCGGTGTACTTAATCTCCTGCCCAGCCATATCCATGAGCTTGACGTAGCCGTTGCCGATTTTCAGAATGACATCTGTACCGTCCACAGAGGCACTGGCAAGCTGCGCGGAATTAATCTGGAGAATATCGCCCGCGTCGAAGCCGTAAACAATATCGTTGCCGTCGCCGTTCGCATAAAACACGGTAATGCTGGCGCCGATAATTTCAAGCGTATCGTTGCCCGCGCCGCCGCCTACAGAGGCGTTGTTGCCGTCGCTGTAAATGTAGTCCGCACCAGCGCCGCCGTCAACCGTCACGCTGTCGCCGAAACTTTCAACGGTATCATTGTCCGCGTCGCCGAAAATCTGAACTTTACTGCCGCTGTTGAAAATGTAGTCCTTGCCCGCGCCCGCCTCGACGGTTACGCTGTCTGCGTAGTTTTCAATGGTATCGTTGCCGCCGAGCGCCTGAATCGAGTAGACGCTGGCGTCATTGACAATTTCGTCCGCCTTGGCAGTGCCGGTAATGGTAATGGGCGTTTCCACGGCGGCAGCAGTTCCAATTTTGAGATTGAATTTCCGCACCGAGCCGATAGCGTCCTTGAGCGTGATTGAGCCCTTGCCGACGTTGAGAATGACATCAGTGCCGCTGGTAACGGAGCTGTCAACCTTGCCGCTGGTAATGTTAATGGTATCGCCTTCGGTGAAGTTTTCAATGGTATCTTTGCCGTCGCCGCTGGCGTAAATGTAGACGTTGTCGTTTGCGTTGCCGTAAATGTAGTCATCGCCGGTGCCGCCATTAACGGCAGTGCCAGTAACGTCTGCGCTAAGGGAAATGGTATCGTTGCCAGCCAGCCCTTCGACACGGTAACCGCTTTCAGTAACAGTAAGGTTGCTGTCGTTGCCTTCCGTACCCTGAATGACCTGCTCGATAGTGACTGTCTCGCCGTTAATCGTGGTACGGGGTAAGGTGGCAGCGTCTTTGAGCGTGATAGCGCCCTTGCCGACGCTGATAATGAAATCCTTGCCGCTGATAGCGGTAGTGTAATCGCCGCCGGTAATGGTAATTGCATCGTTTGCGCCGTAGCCGTAGATAACGTCACTGCCGTCGCCGTCTGCGTAAACAAAGGTATGCGCCTTTTCGCCGCCAGATTCAATGGTAACAGTATCGTCGCCTGCGCCGCCATTAACCGTTACCGAATCCGCGCCGGCGCTCACGCTGATAGAGTCATTGCCCGCGCCGCCGTCGATTGAAACATTGCTGGCGTTGACAGTAATGTTATCGTTGCCAGCCAGGGCGAGGACAGTGTGATCGTCTTTCGTGAGTTCGAGAGTGTCAGCGGTCTTTGTACCCTGAAGAATCGCAGGAACAGTGGCGTTCGGTGCAATTTCTCCTGTAGTACCAGCTTTGAGCGTAGTGAAGGTTTCGCCGCTGAGACCGTTCGCGAAGTAGTTAGCGATAACGACGGAGGTTTTGCCGGATTTGAGAATGAAATTTTCGCCGCTGTCGCTGATAGAGGTGGTGATGGTATCGTTTGCAAATTCAATCGTGTCGTGGGCGTTGAAGCCGTAAATGGTATCGGTGCCGTCGCTGGCGCCGAAGACGTAGTAGCGCCCGACGGTATCAGCACTGCCGCCGTCAATGGTAACCACGTCATTGCCCGTGCCGCCATTAATCTTGATACCTGCTACGCCAGACTTGACGCTGATAATATCGTTGCCAACGCCCGCCTCGACGATATTGTTCTCGCCGGAAACTGTGATTGAATCGTTGCCAGCCAGCGCGTCTATCAAGTAGCCTGCCTCTGAGTTTGAAATGGTCTCGGCGTTCTTTGTACCCTGAATAATCTTCTGAATGGGAACTGCCTGAACTGAAGCGTTGCCAATTTGGACGCTGGCAGTATCCACGCCTCCAACAACGTCTTTGAGCGTGATTGAGCCCTTGCCGGAAGTGATAATGAAGTCATTGCCGCTAACGGCGGTATCGATAGAGCCGGACGCAATGCTGATGAGGTCATTCGCGTTGAATCCGTAGATAATATCGTTGCCGTCGCCGCTTTCATAAATAAAGGTATGCGCCTGACTGCTGCGGGCAGTTGTTTCTTCTTCGCCCTCGCCGGAGACAACAGATTCAATGGTAATTGTATCGTTACCTGCGCCGCCATAAATCTTAACGCCGGTATTGCTGCCGTTGACGTTGATAATATCCGCGTCGCCGCCGCCGTCAGCATAAACGTTGTTGTGGGAAACTGCAAGGGTATCGTTGCCAGCCATGCCCTGAACAGTGTAACCGTCCGCTGTAGTTGCGTAGGTTTCGGCGGCTTTGGTACCCTGCCAGATTGAAGGAATGGTAGCGGTAGCAGTTGCGCCTGTGGAATCAACCGTGGTGAAGGTAGCGCCGCCTTTAGCGTCCTTGAGCGTGATAGTACCCTTGCCGACGGTAAGCACGTAATCTGAGCCGCTGAACTCCGCTGAACTGATAGAGCCGCTCGTGATTTTAATGGTATCGTTTGCGCCGAGACCGTAGATAACGTCATTGCCGTCGCCGGACGCGTATTCAAAGAGGTGGTGTTTATCGCTGCCCTGAATGGTAACAATATCGTTGCCCGCGCCGCCATTAACCGTTACGTAATCCGAGCCGGAACTCAATGTGATTAAGTCAGCGCCAGCGCCGCCGGAAATTGAAACGTTGCTGCCGGAATTGGTAATTGAATCGTTGCCAGCCAGCGCGTCGATAACGAAGGGACTGCCTTCCGACGCGCCGCTCTTGACGTTAGCGAGGTTGTCAGCTTTTTTGGTACCCGTCATCGTCTTGGGAACGGCAATGGAAACAGTCTCTCCCTTTGCGTCAATGATAGTGATTGTTTCAATCGCGCTGTCAAGGTCCAAAAGCGTTATGGTGCCTTTGCCGACGGGGATAATGAAGTCATTGCCGCTGAGCGCTGCCTTGTTGGTGTCAACGAAGCCGGCGGTTATCTGAATTGTATCGCCGGCGTGGAAGCCATGGATAGTATCGTTGCCGTCGCCTTCGCCGTAGATGTAGGTATTAGCCGCCTCGTTCTTAGCGTCAATGTAGTCATTGCCTGCGCCGCCATTAACCGTGACGCCTGTTGCGCCGCTGTTGACTGTGATTAAATCGTTGCCCGCGCCGCCGTTGACTAAACCGCCGCTGCCGCCGGTCTGAATTGTGTCATTGCCCGCGCCGCCGTCCAATGTTACGTCATTGCCGGTGCTTATGAGTGAATCGTTGCCAGCGCCGCCGTAAACCAGAACGGTGTTGCCGGTGGTGCTGAATATATCGTCGCCTTTCTTAAGGTCAACTACAACGTTCGACGTGCTATTAATTGTATTGTCGCCGCTTTCGCTGTACTCAATCAGCGCCGGAACGGTATAGGCGTCATTACCCAGCATAAAGGTTACGCTGTCCACAATCGAACTAGCCGATTTGAGCGTGATTTTGCCGCTGCCGACGTTTACAATGTAGTCATCGCCGCTGTAGCTCGAGCTGATAACCTCTTCTGAATGAAGGCGAATGGTATCGCCGGATTTAATCCCGTAAATCTCGTCGTTGCCGTCGCCTTCGTTATAGACGAAAGTGCGACCAGTGCCGTTGTCAGCTTTATCATCAGCGTAAATTTTATCGTTGCCGGTGCCGCCATATATAATGGCGCCGCTGCTGTCTGTGTTGAGATATATTACGTCGTTTCCGGCGCCGCCGATGATGGAGGCGTTTTTGGCGTAAGCCACTATGCTGTCTTTGCCCGCACCGCCGTCAATCGTCACGCCCTCTCTTTCGAGCGTGTAGTAAACTCGGTCGTTGCCGCCGGCGCCGCTAATGAGAATTTTTTTATCGTTATCAGCTGTTGTGAGTGCGGGCGGTAACGAAACGCTTATTATATCGTTGCTGCTCGTGCCTTCGAGAACGAGATGAGTTTTATCCGTGCTTACTTTTAAATCCAGACTGGTTAAGTCCTTGAAGCGCTGAATATCAAAGATCATGTTCATAAGAAAACCCTCCTTAATGAAAAAAATAAAATCTCGCAGACGCGCTCTCTTGGTTTATTCGGTATTTTATCTGAAAAACTTAAAAGCGGCACCGGCGGCGCGGGCAGGAATTTTTTGGGTGGCGCCTAATTTAACGGCGGGAGGAATAATAGTGAACGAATTGCAACCTTTACTGGATCAGAAAGAAACTCTGCTGGAACAGCTGCGGCAAATCGCTGAGACCTGCGAAGGCACGGAAAATCCGTCCAACGCTCAGAAAGTTTCCGAGCTCAACGAATCGCTCGCCCGCCTTACCGCGCAGAAAACTAATCTCGAAAATAAAATCGAACTGCTGAACCTGGGTATCACCAGCGCCGGCGAAAAAATCAGGCGGCTGTCTCAGTCCGGCGTAGACAAAATCTTAGCCGCGATAAAAAATCAGCGCTGGTACTTTTTCAAAAACCGCCCGAAAATTATCTTCGACCGCGATACCGCCTACCTTTGGGCGAATCTGCAGTACTTCCCCTACGGCAAAAACGGCAACTCCGAAGAATACAACGCCAAGGAAATTCGCGCGCTGCTGAATACCGTGAACGCCAGCGGTATCGACGGCTATCGCGACTGGAAAATTCCTACGCCATTTGAACTTTCGCGCGTCGTCGAAGATAAAACCTGCCCGTACCGCGAAGCCGCGCTCTGGAAAATGATAAAGGCGGCGTTCTGGTGCGTCAACGCAAACGGCAGCTATCGCGGCAAAGTCCTTGAGCCGACGCTCGTCAGCCACACCGTCCTTGACATGAATCACGGCGTTTACGTCTACGGCAACTGGAACTATAACGTTTTCGTTCTGCCGTGCAGTGCCGCGCTCGTCCCGCCGGAATACGAAAATAATATTTCCGCGCTGAACACCGTCTACACCGAGGCTGAAAAGCTAGCCATGACGCTGAGCATTTTCGTCAACAACAGCCTTGAGCCGGTCTTTGCCGACGAAACCGCCAATGAAATTTACCGCCAGCTTTTTATCGTCAAGCCGGAACTGCAGGAAAAACTTTCGGCGCTCCAGCTGAAAATCGATGAACTCAGCGCGATTGAAACACTTTCGCCGAATCTGGACTGGCGCGCGCTAAGATTAAAATTCGACGCGGACGCAGATTCATCACCCCTGCGCTACGCGGCGGCGGTAAAGGCGCTCACGGAATTTTTGCTGGACAAAATCGAGGCGCCGGAACTTCGCGCAGAACTGGAAGAATTTCGCGCAGAGGCGGTCGGGCTTGAAAATAAGGCGCTGTCGGCGAAAACGCTGGCGGAAATGCTGGAAATAAAATCAGCGCCGCGCCCGCCGTGCGAATTCGTCGTTGAAACGCTGGCGGGGAAAATCCGCGCGACCTTATCAGAAACGGAGGCATGATTCATGGGCAAAAAAGTTGGCGTAAGCAAGGAAGAACGCGCGCTGCCGTACTTCAGATTTTTCGCGCAGGACATGGCTGCGATACCGGATGAAAAATTGAAACTCGTGGAGGCGCCGCAGGAAATTCCGGCGGTACCTTTCGCGGAGCGTAATTTATTTTTGCGCGGCGAGGATAAAGACTACTGCCAGATTGGCTACGGCGTGGCGGCGGACGGCACGGGCTTTGTCTGCAACGAAACGTACATGGCGGGCGTCACCGGCGAAATGCTTGACTGGTGGTTCCCGTGGCACAGCGTCGGCTCGGATTTGCGCTACAAGATTTGGGATCCCGAAGACCATTACTTTGCGCGCGCCGATAACGCCGAATACGTCTGCGACCCGAATGTTCCCGTGAACGAAAAAACCTGGGGCGTCGACCATTACATTATCGAAGATGTCGGCGCCGGTCCAGATTTCATTAAGCTCTGCTTCAAGCGCCCGCGCGATTTCGGCTACGACGAAAGTATTATAGGCAGTGAACTTTGCCAGTCGCTGGTCTGCGCGATTGGCGCCGGTAACTGCGCGGCGGCTATGACCCACAAATGGTACCCGTACAAAGACGGCGTGAATTTCTGTTCGCGTTTCTGGATTGGTATGGGCGTCGTGGACGGCAAGATTATCAAGACGCTGCCCGAAGGCGTCAAAATTCCTGTCGAAGTACCGCGCGGCTTGTTCGCTCACAATATCAAGGAATTTTCCAATCTGGCGGCGATTCTGGAGGAAGTCTACGCCGAGAACAGGGACAATTTTTAGCGGCATTACAGCTCGCGGCTGGAACTTTGGTGCTACGTTGAGGAGTTCAAAAAAAATGTCGGCAGAATTGTGCAGTCGCTGAAAAGTGGGCGAACAATCTGCATTAACGACATGAAGGAGGATAAATCATGAGCGCTGCGAAAATCAACTGGCAGGCGCTGAATGAAAAATTTGCCCCGCAGAATAATTCTGCCCTCAGCTACGCGGCGGCTGTCATGAATCTGGCAGAGTACCTGCGCGACCAGCTGGACGATTACGAATTGGAAAATGCTGACGTCATCGCCGAAATTAACAGCCTGCGCCTTACGGACGAATTTAATTTCTCGACGCCGGAGGCTCTGTCAAAAGTCCGCGCGAAAATAAAAAAATTCCACCAGCAGGCGGTTACCCTGCGCGACAAATTGCAGGCGGCGGAGGGCTTATCAAAACTGGCGGAGCTTGAAAGTACGCCGCGCCCGTCATTTGAGCTGCTGGCAGATGTGCTTATCGAATCGGTGCGGTCAGTGTCGGCGCCCGTGGAATTTTACAGAAAGCACGCTGAATTTGTGAACAGCGCCGCCGCATTCTATCATCACAGCCTGTACGTCAACCGGCAGTACGTTGGCTACGACACGCCGCGCTATGACAGCTCGTTGGCAAGTTTTTTCCGCTATGTCACGAGCGGGCATCTGCTTAAGAAACTTGACACCAATTCGACGGCGGCGGATTTTGTGCTGAGGGAGCTGAACGACTTCAGAAACAGGCTGAATGAGCTTTACAGGAAGCCGCTAGAATCTGACAGGCGTGAACGCGAAGTGCCGCCGCTTATGGAGGAGTTCCGGCTGAATATTGGCGGTATCGCATCGGCGCTGAAAAGTTCCGAGGAGCGCCAGTGGCTGATTGACTGGGCGGAAAATTTAAAATAACGGAAAGTATTCAACTTTCTTTCTCATCGCAGAAAGAAAGTTGGCAAAGAAAGGCTAGAGCCGCGGGTGATTTCTTCCGGAAATCAGCGCGGCTCATTGGGGCGCCCGTCCATGGGCGCCTTCTTTAATTGCGGTCTAAGTTTATTTGTCGCTGCTTACAAGCTGGAGTTCATGGGGATTCTGCGCGAAAATTTCCAGGCTGGTTTCCTGCGGCGTGGTGACAGCATATTTCGGCGCGCTGATAGCGTCGAGCTGGGGCGTATCCGAAATGAAGTTTGTATCGTCTTCGGTAAACCACATAGCAGACCTGCCGCTGGCTGCCGCGCCGTAGCTGTATTCCTCGCCGTCCGCGTCCATGAAAGTAATTTCGCTGCCCTTAGCGTTTTTGACGGTGATTTTGTTCGTGCCGACCTTAAACACGACGTTATTTCCGCTGACGGTTGCGCTCTTAATCACGGTGCTTACCGCCGCGCCCTCGACGTAAATTATATCTTCGCCCTCGGTGTAGTCAGCGATAGTCTTGTTGCCTTCGCCCTTGACAATGTGGAAGGTATCGTCACCGCCGTTGCCGGTAAGCGTGTCGGTGCCTTTGCCGCCGTAGAGGGTGTCATTGTTCTCACTGCCGAAGATTTTGTTGTTCTTGGCGTTGCCGAGAATCTCAAGGTCAATCTCAGCTTCCGTGGCGTCAATCGTCACGAGTTTGGAATAATCTGCCGCGTCGAAAGTTTCTTCCTCGTAGTAGGCGGTGATTGTAGCGGAAGTGCTGGCGGCGTTGAAGATTACATCGTCGCCGCCGCTGTCGGGATAAGTGTACTCCTCGCCGTCCTCGTCGACAAAAAGAATTTCCTGCCCATCGCCGCCCTTGACGGTAACGTTATTGGTGCCAACTTTGAAAATGACATTGCCGCTCTTGACGCTCGCGCTGGCTATCACTGTCGTAACGTCCGCGCCTTCGACGTAGATTATATCTTCGCCCTCGGTGTAGTCCGCGATAAATTTGTTGCCTTCGCCCTTGACGATGTGGAAGGTATCTTCGCCGCCGTTGCCTTTCAGCGTGTCGGTGCCTTTGCCGCCGTAGAGAGTATCGTTGTTCTCGCTGCCGAAGATTTTGTTGTTCTTGGCGTTGCCGAGAATTTCAAGGTCAACTGTAGCTTTCGTAGCGTTAAGCGTCACGAGTTTGGAATAAGCCGCCGCGTCGAAGGTATCGTCCGCGTAGTCAGCGGTTATCGTGGCAGAAGTTTTCGCCGAATTGAAAATTACTTCGTCTTCGGGAGTGCCGAGGATTGCGAAAGCAACGTTAGCGCCGCCCTGCACGGAGATTTTTCCGCTGCCAGCCGTGACAATTAAGTTACTGCCGCTCTTTGCCGTGGAATATTTCGTACCGGCAATCTGAAGAGTGTCATTTGCATTAATGCCAACGATAACGTCATTTCCTTCACCTGAATTATACTGATAGAAATTGCCATTGGCTGAATAATTTTCAATAGTATCGTTGCCGGTGCCGCCTTTAACAGTATGTCTGATTGCCTGTGTAAAAAGACGAACATAATCATCGCCATTACCCATGTCAATTAAAACATTATCGCCGCCACTGTAAGCAGAATCTTTTCCCTCGCCGCCAATTAAAGTATGATTATAGCCATTGGCATAAACATAGAAATAATCATCGCCGCTGTCGCCATAACCTTTAACGCTATTGCCGCTCATTTCGATAGTGTCGTTACCAGCACCTGCCGTGACAAAATGATTTTTGGCATTCGCGTAAACGTGAACAAGGTCGTTGCCTGCGCCAGCGTCGACGGTGATATTAGTTC
Source organism: Selenomonadaceae bacterium (assembly GCA_017614505.1). Classification (GTDB taxonomy): domain Bacteria; phylum Bacillota; class Negativicutes; order Selenomonadales; family Selenomonadaceae; genus Quinella. The sequence continues at coordinate 51,020 of JAGABT010000008.1, forward strand.
CCTCAGACCAAACGTAAATGTGATCATTGCCAGCGTCTCCGTTGACTATATTTTTATCGCCGCTCGTATAAATTGTGTCATTGTTGGCGCCGCCATTTACTGTGACATTGTTGGCAAAATTTTTAATGCTGTCGGCGTAGGACGTGCCGGTTATGACGGTGTTGTTGTTGGAATTTGAAACAGTCAAGCCGCCCAAGACGGTATAAATTCCTCCAACGATGTTGGCGGTGCTGACGTTTTTAAGGGTCATTGAGCCGCTGCCGATAATGCTCACAACATGATCGCTGCCGCTTTTTATGGTCGAGTAGTACGCACTGCCGCCGATTGAGATTGTGTCCGCCGAATCGTAATTATAAATTGTATCATAGCCATCTCCGATTTTGTACTGATAAACAACTCCTTTGGAGCCGTTAAGATATACCTTGTCATTATCAGCGCCGCCAAGCACTGTAGATACCAGCGTACCGCCGCTGATGCTGATTATGTCATTCCCAGCGCCGCCATTTATCGAGCCGCCGCCATAATAATCATTAATCGTATCGTTGCCAGCTCCACCATCAACAGTTTTGGGATTTGAGCGAAGATTAATAACGTCAGAACCAGCTCCGGCAAGAATTGTATTGCTGGCGCCATAGTCGGTAATTGTGTCGTTGCCCGCGCCGACATCTATGACAGTCTTATTACCACCTGAGTGATTCAAGACAGAATCATTACCGTTGCCACCGACTATCGTTACAAACTGACCTCCGTAATTGGTAGAATTAATGTAGTAGCCGCTCTCGATATTGTCAGCACCATCTCCGCCATCGATTTTTACTCTGTTGCCAGTATTTTTAATCGTGTCGTTGCCACCATATCCGTAGATAACAGCATCATCAGCAGTATTGCTAAGGCTGTCACTCCAACTCGTTCCCGTCATGGTCGCACTAAAACGTTGCATAGAAAACGTAATTTCTTTCATGACGCATTACCTCCATGTACTTCAGAAACCCTCCGTAACCTATTAACATGTCCATTATACCCCCCCCCATTTTTGGTTTGTCAAGTTATAGTTCCATTTTTAATCAAATTTTAATCTTTGCAATAAAAAACGCCCCTGCCACTTTGACAGAGACGCTAAAAATCTGCGCGAATGAGTGTTTATTTTACGGCGACCATGCGATTAATCGCGCTGAAGAGCGCCATAATCGACGCCGTGATAATATCAGTGTCCATACCTACGCCCCAGACAGTTTTGCCGTCGGCGTCGGTTATGCTGATATAGGCGATAGCGCGGGCGCTCTGCCCAATTTCCAGCGCGTGTTCGTTGTAGGTCAAATTGCTGTAGCTGACGCCGAGATTTTTCTGCAGGGCGTTTGAAATGGCGTCGAGGCGCCCATTACCGCGCGCGGCGTAGCTGACGCGTTCGCCGTTTACCTCCAGCTCGACAGTGCCGCTGCGCGTACCGCCTGGCTCTTTTTTGAGCTGAAACTCAACCAGCTTGTACGGCTTGTCGACGTTGACATATTCGTCGTGGAAAATCTGGTAAATTTCGTCGGGCAAAAGTTCCTTGTGCTTTTTATCGGAAACGCCCTTTACGCAGTAGCCGAAATCCTCGCGCATTTTCTTCGGCATATCGACGCCGTAGCGCTGCTCCATGATAAAGCCGACGCCGCCCTTGCCGCTCTGCGAATTGATTCGGATAACGTCGCCGTCGTATTCGCGCCCAACATCGTGCGGGTCAATCGGCAGGTAAGGAACAGTCCAGCGTTCGGGATTTTTTTCCTCGCGCCAGTGCATTCCTTTGGCGATAGCGTCCTGGTGACTGCCGCTGAACGCCGTGAAGACCAGCGCTCCGGCGTAAGGCTGGCGGTCGTGCACATGCATTCTGGTAACGCGCTCGTACATTTCCACAAGCTGAGGCATATTGGTGAAGTCAAGTTTCGGGTCGACGCCCAGCGCGAACATGTTCATCGCCAGCGTCACAATATCGACGTTGCCGGTGCGCTCGCCGTTGCCGAAAAGCGTGCCTTCAATTCTGTCAGCGCCCGCCAGCAAACCAAGTTCAGAATCCGCCACGCCGCAGCCGCGGTCATTGTGCGGGTGCAGGCTCAGAACAACTTTGTCGCGGTACTTCAGATTTTTGTTGATATAAGCAACCTGCATGGCGTAAACATGCGGCATGGACATTTCAACCGTCACGGGAATGTTGATAATCGGACGGCGGTCGATAACCGGCTCCCAAACGTCAAGCACGGCGTTGCAGACTTCCAGCGCGTATTCCGGCTCGGTGCCAGTGAAACTTTCCGGCGAATACTCAAAGCGATAATTCGCGCCCGCCTTTTCGGTAAGCTCAAGCAGAAGTTTTGCGCCGTCAACAGCGATTTGCTTAATTTCGTCCTTCGACATGCGGAAAACCTGTTCGCGCTGAGCAACGCTCGTGGAATTGTAAACGTGCACGATAGCGTTTTTGGCGCCCTTCAGCGCCTCGAAAGTTTTCTTGATAATGTGTTCGCGCGCCTGCGTCAGAACCTGAACGGTCACGTCGTCGGGAATGAGATTGTCTTCAATGAGCTTGCGCAGCAGCGCGTATTCAGTATCGGAGGCGGCGGGGAATCCCACTTCAATTTCCTTGAACCCGACCTTGACGAGCGTTTTGTAAAACTCTATTTTTTCGTCGAGGCTCATTGGAATTATCAGCGACTGGTTGCCGTCGCGCAGGTCGACACTGCACCAGATCGGCGCGCGGTCAGGATATTCTTTCTGCGCCCAGCTCAAATCTATTTCCGGCGGCATGTAATAGCCCTTGCTGTACTTTTTATGATTTTCCATAGGTATACAAATTCCACCTCTCTGTTTTTCAAATTACGCGAAATTTTATAATATCCGAAATGCAATGTCAAACGTTGAGCAAATCGGCGGGCTTGACGTTCCAGTTAATGTATCGCTTGCGCCCGCGCGTAACCTCGCCAATGTCAATCGCCTTTTTCGGGCAGACGTGCAGGCAGCCGAGGCACTCAACGCAGCGGTGGTTCCAGACGGGCGAGCCGTTCGGGCGGCTGATATTTTTAACTGGACAGATTTTCTCGCACATACCGCACTTGACGCAGCGCGAAGTATCGCAGATAAATTTTTCGTCAAGCTCAGCGCGGCGGCTTACCCAGTCCGCGTGCCACTGCGCGCATTTATCCTTGAGAATTTCACAGCTTTTATGCGGCTCACTGCCAGCAATGTCGGCGGCGATTTGAGCGAGCTGCCTGTCAGCGAAAATGTAATTCGCGCTGATTTGGAGTTCGCGCACAAATTCTTCGACGAGCATTGGCAGTCCGACGTAGTGCAGCGGGAAAATGAAACCAACGCTGTCCGCCTCGACACTAAAATTTTTAAGGCGCAGTTCGCGCGGGATTGATAAAAGCTCGACCTCAGCAAGATTTTTTTGAAGGTACTGCGCGACGTAGAGCGAATTGCCGGTCGCCGAAAAATAATAAATCTTTATCATAAAAACCCCAGCTTAAAGATTATTTCGCGCATAAAAGAGGCCGCCCATGGACGGGCGGCCGGCCCGTCACCAGTCGCCGGAAGCGACTGCTGCGGGCCCCTTTCTTTGCCAGCGTTTCTTTCGAGAAAGAAATGCTGAAACAATTAAACCCTTAAAGGCTTTCAACAATACCGCGTCCGAAGTAGACAATAGCGCCCATAAGAATCACGAACGGCAGATAGACTTTAACAGCAAACTTCATAATCTGGCTCTCGACGCCGTGAATACCGACAGCCGCGACGCCGATAGCGATAGACTGCGGAGAAATAATCTTACCGACGCAAGCGCCCGCGGCATTAGCCGCCGCCATCCACGACTGCCCAATTTCCGTCGCGCCAATAGCCAGAGCCGCGTCAGCCTGCAGTTTACCGAAGAGCACACCGCTGGTCGTCGCCGAGCCCGTGATAAACGAGCCCATCGAGCCAATCAGCGGCGAAATGAACGGGTACATCGTGCCAGTCACAGCAACGGTTACCGTCGCCATCGTCGTTATCATTCCGCTGTAGCCCATGATTCGCGCAGTGCTGATAATCGTAATCATCGTTATGAACGTCGGAATCATCGTGCGAATCGTGCGTCCGAGAACGCTGAACATATCGCTGACCGACGCGCCCTGCACGAAGCCGGAAATTACCGCCGCCAGCATGATAAGCGTACCAGGCGTCACAATCCAGCTGAAGGTGTACAGCCCCGCGCCTTCGCCCGTGTAAATCTGTATCGAAGTTTTTGCCTGTATCAGGAGTTCATTTATCGGCGGCACCAGTTTCGACGTGGCAATCAGAAACACGAAAATCAGAATGAATGGCAGCCACGCCTTGAGTCCCTTGTCGAACGTTATCTCCGAAGATTCTTCCACGGATTTTATTTCGTACTCCGAACTGTGCACTGGGAATTTTTTCGCGTAGACTGCGATTAATCCCATTGAAAAAATCGCGCCCGCAACGCCGGAAAGTCCCGCTCCCATGAAGGAGCCAGCGAACAGCGCCGGTACTAAAAAGCCCAGCCCCGCCACGAGGCAGATTGGAACCATTCCGTTCAGCGCCTTCATTGAGCCGCCGAAAATCACTACCATTAAAAACGGCATTATGACTATCAGCGTGCCGAGTTGCAGTGTGGCAAACGTGGCGATTTGCGCGCTGTCAAAATTCGTCAGCTGCGCCAGCGTCGTGAGCGGCAGTCCGATTGAACCGTAGGACGACTGCATTGCGTTCGCCAGTAAGCAAACTATTATTGCTGAAATTGGATTGATACCGATACTCGCCAGCATCGACGCGCCGATAGCTACCGCCGTCCCGAAGCCGGACATACATTCCAGAAATCCGCCGAACCCCCACGCGATAAGCAGAACCAGAACGCGTTCGTCTGTCGTGACGGAGCCGAGCATTTCCTTAATCGTGTCCATACCTTTCGTGAAAACGCTGAGGTTGTACGTGAAAATCGCCGCAATGATAACCCAGATTATTGGCCACGCCGCCATAGCTGTGCCTTCCAGCGCCGCCGTTACCGCGTCAGTGTACGGCATTCCGAAAAATTGCGTTGCCATGAAAAAAGAACTCACCAGCGCTATGGTACACGCCTGATACGCCGGCAGCTTCAGACCGCTCAGCGCGATTATCAGCAATATTATTGGAACCAGCGCCGCAAAAAATAGTGTAGTCAAAATCCTTCCATCCCTTCCTGTATCCGTTTTTGCATATTTTACTAATACGCGGCGCCTTTTTCAAGCCTTACGCAATTCCGGCAAAAAAAATACCAGCGATTTGCTCGCCGGTACGACTGGTGTTGTATTTCAAATTCCCGTAACGCCCGTAATATTTCCCGTCAGGATTCGGATATGGTTTATCAGCTTGTCCGCCGTTATCGCCTGACCGTGGAACTTGTAGACGTTCGCGGTATCGTCCTCGTAAATTTCCGTCCCTGCGAAGGCTTCCTTGCCGACGCCGTTTGCAATTCCGTTGAGTATCCCGCGCAATTCCTCAGCGGCGGCTTTTTCGTAGCCAGCGACCAGCGGGGTATGCACTTCGGCAAAGCCCTCGTCTTTAAGCCGCTGGAGCAGGAACATGCATTCTATTCCGCTGCCGCCGGTAACTTTTTCAAGCTGCTCGTCACTCAGCTGTTCAATTTTTTCCTGGCTCATTTAAACTTCAACTCCCGTCGGCTGGTTCTTTTTCATGATGTCAATCACTTCGTCGGCGCTCACAACTTCGCTGTTGTAGGTGTAAACGTTCTCCTGCGTGTCGTTCATGAACAGCCTGCCGCTGAACCCGTAGCTCTTCAGAATTTCCGCCAGTTCCTTAGCCGCCGCGCGCTCGTTGCCTGGCATTATCCGTGTATGAACCGGCGCAAGTCTTTCGGTCTGAATGCGCTGCAGAAGTGAAACGGACTCCATGTTCGTGCCGCCGCTTACTGCGTCGAGCTGTTCGTCGTTCATAACTTCAGAAATTTTTTCGCTTGCCATTATCGTCCGCCTCCTCTTAAAATGCTATGCTGTCGCCGGAATCCGACATAATCTTAATAACTTCGTCTTTGGTCTTAGCCTTGCCCTTGTAGGTGTACTGGTTGTCAGTGAACGTGTTGAAGTAGACGTTGCCGCTGAACCCGTAGCTCCGCAGAATCGACGCCAGTTCAGTCGCCGCGTCTTGCGCGCTGCCGTGCTCCAGGTCGGTCTGAACTATCGCCAGATTGTTGTCTTTAATCGCCCTGAGCATGTCGAAAATTTCAGCCGTGGTGCCGCCGGTAACGCCGTCCAGCTGCTCTTCGCTCATGACTTCGTTGATTTTTTCTTCAGCCATGGTTTTAATCCTCCTTTAGATTGATACCGTCGTCTGCGCGACAATCTGTGCCTTGACGCGGGAAATTACTTCGCTGGCGCTGATTCTCGTCCAGCTGCCCTGATCGTTTTTAGCCATGTAGGTATTGCCTATAAGCTCGTCCAAGACAACGGGCGTGTCGAACTGAATACCAAAGCCGCTGAGAATGTCATTGAGTTTATTCGTTGCGTCTACCGAATAGGCGGAACTTCCACCTTCGAGGCGAAGGTTTTCAGGAATATCAGGAATGCCGAGGTCATTCAGAATCGAGAGCATTGCCTTGGTCTGAATGGAATTGCCGCCGGAAACTTCGTCGAGTTCTTTTTCGCTGAGCAGTTCGTCTGCTTTAATTTTCTCTTCCACTTTACATTCCTCCAATCAGAATGGATTCTCGCTGTTGACTTTTTCTGCAATCTTTATGATAGCGTCCAGAGCCTGTTCGGCAGTCATGCGCACGCTCGGCGACATGTCTTTACCGATTTTATTTAACGAGCTGAACGCATCGCCTATGCCTGGTATCGAGCTTACCCCTGCCAAGGTGGCTTTTTCGACCGCCATCATGAATGCGATATTCTTCTGGCTGTCGGAGAGCATCTGGTATTCGTCGGAGTCAATCGTAGTCTGAATCTCCTTAAGCCTGTTGATTATAATGTTTATGGCTTCCTTGGCGAGTCCGCCGTTCACTTCGTTGAGCTGTTCTTCCGTCAGCATTTCGTCTTTGTATTTGTCTGCCATTTTAATTCTTCCTTTCTTGTGTAGTAAGGGGCGACTGCGCAACCTGAGTCATCACAGCCGCCCGCTGCAAAAATGTTACCTGTCTGCCGGTGAAAATCTTACATGAAGCGGTTGATGTCGATGTCGGCGCGACCGCTGATGTACTTTGCGTAACCGAGAGCGCCTGCGCGATTGTTGCCGTAAGTGCCTGCACCCGCCGGAACTGTATAGTCGTTGAGAACTTCGCTGCCGGTCATGTTGATGCCGAGTTTCGACCACGC
>JAGABT010000009.1 GCA_017614505.1 Selenomonadaceae bacterium
CTAAATCCGATTTGTCAAGCCCCCTGCAAAAAAAATTTTTTTAAGCTGAAAGAGGCCGCCCAAGGACGGGCGGCCGCCCGCGCCATTCGCCGGATGCGAATGCAGCGGGCTGGCTTTCTTTGTAACTTTCTTTCTCCACAGAAAGAAAGTTAATCCTAAATGAAATTTATGCACTAAAAAAATTTTCGGCGAAGCACTTGCTTTTTTCAGAAAGACCTGATATAATCACCAGCGTTTACGGGATGTAGCACAGTTTGGTAGCGCGCATCGTTCGGGACGATGAGGTCGCAGGTTCAAATCCTGTCATCCCGATTAAATTTCAGCCCTTCCGCAGCGAGGGGCTTTTTTAGTGCCGCAAATTCAGCATTCGCATTGAGTTCATAAAAACTAAAACCACCGTCGCTGAGACGCCAGCCGCCGCAAATTCGGGACTGAACGGGAACGGCGGCTCGTCCAAAAGCGTCGTTAGCGCCGCGCCAACAAGCGCCAGCCACGCCAGCACCGATACCCACCGATTTATTTTTATCAGCTTGACCGCGTACAGCGCAATTTCCCGCAGCGTGAAAAATTTGTCCGGCTCAGAAATTTTAAAATCCACTTCGTCGCCGCCGTCAAATTTATTTTCTTCCTCCGCGAATTTGTCACTCAAAAAAACTGACACATCGCCCGCGAACAGCGATGGCATATCCCTTTGCTCGCTGCCAAGCACCGCCACGACCTGCTTTTTCGCACGCAATATCTGCACTTCCCGCGCCTTATCTTCCGGCTGAAGTGCCGCCCGCAATACGTCCACGCTTAACCGCTGCGCTAAATTTTTCGCCGTCAGTTCGTTCGTCGCCGTCAAAACCGCCGTCTCCAGCTCGTTCCGCTTGAGTATCGAGAAAAAACTTTTCATTTCCGGATTAACTTCGTCCTTCAGCGCGATAATCCCGCGCGAAACATTTCCAATGCTGACAACCAGCGGCGTCTTGCCTTCCTCCGCCAGTTTCCTAACTTTATCGTAAATCAACCCGCTTACCGAAACGCCTCGGCTTTTAATCCATTCCGCCGTCCCTACTCGAACCGGCACGTCATTTATCACCGCTTCCACGCCGCAGCAAGGAATTTCACTGAACGCCGCCACGCGCTGTATCTTCAGCCGCCGTCCCAGCGCCTCTTTGTAAATCGCCCGCCCCAGTTCGTGCGTCGCGTCCTGCTCCACTGACGCCGCGTAGCTCAAAAGCATTAAATCCGTCCCGCCTTCGGGAATTATATCCGTCACCGAAAATTTTCCCGTCGTCACAAATTCATTCAGCGGCGTCGCAACCGTGTTCACTTCGCTCAGCAGCTGTATCGCCCGCGAATTTTGCACCGCTATTCCTGACGACTTCAAAACCCGCTTCGTGAATTGTATCACCAGAAATTTCGACAGCCACAGGCAAATCGGCACCGCCGCTATGAAGACCGTCAGCCCCGCCGCTATCGCCGCTTCCTCGCCGCGCAGGAAAAATGTATTCACTGTCACTATGCTTGTCGCCAGCACTTCCAGCAGGAAAAATATCTTTGTCATCGACAACCTCACCTGTTTTTTTTCTGGAAATTATAACACGAAAATTTTTGTTGACAACCGCGCCAACTTTGTTTATAATTCGTGATGGTTATTCCTCGGTAGCTCAGTCGGTAGAGCACCTGACTGTTAATCAGGGAGTCACTGGTTCGAGTCCAGTTCGGGGAGCTGAATTTTTGAAGGCTGTGTTGATTCGCAGCCTTTTTTGCGTGGTGATATTATGATTGATTCTCGAATCAGCGCGATAATTAATTTCGTGCCAGAAAACAGCCGCGTCGCTGACATTGGCGCCGACCACGGCTATCTGGCGATTGAACTCGCTCAAAGCGGGCGCGCCAGTTTCGTCGTGGCAAGCGATAAAAATCAGGGTCCCCTCGACGCCGCTAAAAAAAATATCGCCGCTGCCGGTCTCCAAAATATCATTGAAGCTCGGCTCGGCGACGGCTTGCAAGTCCTGCGCGAAGGCGAAGTTGATACAATCTGCATTGCCGGTATGGGCGGCGCTTTAATCGTAGAAATTCTTGCCGCCGCGCCGGAAATTCTCGCCGGTACTGAAAATCTTATTCTTCAGCCCATGAACGCCAGCGATAAAGTCCGCGCGTGGCTCAGCGCTAACGACTTGTTTCATCAGACGGCGCTTGCTGAGGTCGCCGGTATCATTTACGAAATTATCAGCGCGGCGAAAATTCCTGCAACTTCAACGCCAAAATCATCCGCGCTGGCAGAAAAATTCACGGCGCAGAAAATTTCGAAGCTGGAAAAAATCTTAGCGGAAATGTCAAAAAGCACGGCGGCAGTTCAGACGCCGAAATTCGCGCAACTTCAGGCGGAACTCGTGCGGCTGAAAGATTCGCTGAAGCAACAGTAAACCGCCAGAATCCCGCTGCCGACGCTGATTTGAACTTCGGAACTTTCGACGCGGTTGCTGACGGCGCTGGGGAAATTCTGCGCGAGCGTGGCGTTATCAAGCTCCCAGTGCACATTCTTAATCGTGACGCCGCGGCAAATTCCGCTCATCGGCAAAAGTGACAGCGCGAAGGGTTTGCTGAAAAAGTTCACGGTAACGCTCTCGCCGCCCCTGACGTAGAAAATAATTTCGCGCTCGTCCGCCAGAAAAATTTTGGCAGGAAAATGCGCGCAGGTGAAAATCGTGCTGAATGCGTGGTCGAATCTGCCGCCGAACGCGCCGGTGATAATCGCGGCGGAATTTTCGTCGACGAACTTCAAAGCCAGCTGCGTGTCCGTCAAATCCTTATCGACAGGGTGACGCTCAACGGGAATTTTTTTGATTAGCGCCCAGCTGACGGCGGAACTTTCAGCGCTGTCAAAATCGCCAATCAGAATTTCCGGCAGAATGTTCAGCGCGCGGCAAAGCTCAATTCCCCTGTCGACAGCAAAAATTTTCCTGCCCTGCGCGACGGTCTTAAACCAGTTGGAATCTGGAACGCGTCCACCGGCTATGAACAAAATTTCGCGGCGGGGCGTGCTGAGAATTTCGCATTGCGGCAGGTTCAAAGTTTTCACCTCGTTTACAATTTTGGCGGGATTGGCTATAATGGCGCTGAAAAAATTTTTGGCGGAGGGATTCGTTGGACGACTACACCTGGAACAAGAAAATCCGCGCGCGGCGGCGTCGCCGGAAAATTGAACGCGTGCTGGTGCTAAGCTGGCTGGCTGTGGCGCTGAGCTGCGCGATCTGGTATTACACAAGCTACACGAAGACGCCGAGCTACGCCGTTCACGAATTGCTGGCGGCAGTAGAGGCGGCGGACGTTGAAGATTTTAACCGGCGCGTCGACCTGACGGCAGTTACTACGCGCGCTTACGACGATTTGACCGGCGACCTGTTCAAATACGACACGCAAATTTCTACGAGCGACCGCCAGCTTTTTGAAAATTTTTACGTGCTGATTCGCCCGCAAATGTGTCAGGGTGCCGTCAAAGTTATCAACACGCGCGTCGCTACCGGCGAATGGACTCTGCCCGAAGAAATTCTGAAAGGGCGCCAGCTCGGTATCGACTACGATTTGCTTTTGGAGCGCAGTCTGATTCGCCACACGTCAGTTACCGGCGTCAAAAATATCGAACACCTCGGCGAAAGTGCCGTGGCTGAAATTAACGTCGTGGAAGATTTTTCGCAGACGCCGTTCACGCTAAAGGTTACGCTGGAAAATTTCGGCGGGATAAGCTGGCAGGTCGGCAGCCGGACGTTTGAACTTTTCGGCGAGACGATTAAATTTCCTGGCTTGAGCTTCACGCTTGACGATAACGGCTGGAAAATCGTCAGCGTCGACAACTACAAAGAGTACCTCGAAACGCTGGCGCCGGTTCTGCAGCGCGATTTGGATAAATACATCGACGCAGCCGCCGAGATTGTCTACCGCTACAACGAAATTTTCCGCGCCGAGCAGAATGAATTTATCGTCCTGCAAAGAACGGGTGACGGTGAACGTGTTGTCAGCTTTATAAAAGAAAAAATAATTCCGACGCTGGAGGAGCGGCAGCGCGAACTGAACAAGGTCTCAATACCGAACGGCGCGCGGTATCTGGCGAATTTACGTCATCAGTCGACGGAAACGACAATCCGAGCGTGGCAGTTCTACGCGCAGGGCGTGGCGGAAAATAATTCCGTGGCGTTCGAGACGGCGGAGAGCGTCCACAAACAGGAACTGATACTCGATCAGCGAATCGACGAAATTATACGAAACGCGGCAGTCGCGCGAAACTTGCCAGAATTACCATAAAAAAGCCGCCCATGGACGGGCGGCCGCCCGCGCCATTCGCTGGATGCGAATGCAGCGGGCAATTTTCTTTGCCAGCGTTTCTTTTCCTAAAAGAAATGCTGAATAAAAAAATAAAATTACAATCTCCGCTGCTGCCCGTCGAACATGATTTGAGTAATTTGCGCTGCCTGCAGTGGATCCATTTTGGCGAGAACCTGCCCCGCGTTAGATTCGTCCATACGCTGTAGAATCAGCGCGACGGTATCGATATTCACGCTGTCAAGGGCTTTAGCGGCTTCCTCAGGGCTCATGTTGTCGTAAATCCGCGCGAGCTTGGTAATGCGCTTTTTCTCGGCGGCTTCGCGCTCAGCGATTTGTGCTTCGAGGTCTTTACGCGAAATTTTCACGTCTTTGGATTTTTTAGGCTCCGGCGCAGGTGCTGGCGGCGTAACTTCAGCGACGGCGGGCGGCAGCGTTTGCTCAGGCACGGGTTCCGGCTCAGGTTCTGGCTCCGGCTCAGGTTCCGGCCACACCACGCCTGCTGGCACTAAAAAATATTCAAACGGCTGATTCGCGCCGACCAGCGGCAGTTTGTAAAGCCCGACTTTCTGATTCGCCCATTCAATTTTTTCATCGACCTGCGAGCGCTGAACTACGTCGAAATGCACGCACGCTACCAGCGCGCCGACGCCCAGTAGAAGTAACACGAACAGCACGATAAAAAATGTGGCGATTCGCCGGAAAATGCTTTTTTTCTTAGCCATGAAATTCCCTCCTAGTCAGCGTAAATATCCATGACGCGCCCGACGTAATTTTGAGTTTCGGCGTAGGGAGGCACGCCGCCATAATGCTGAACCGCGCCTGGACCAGAATTGTAAGCGGCGATAGCCTGCGTCAGGTTGCCTTCGAATTTGTCAAGCAGCTGGCGAAGGTAATGCGCGCCGCCGTAAATATTTTCGCGTTCATCGTAGGGATTGACGCCGAGATTCGCCGCAGTTTCCGGCATAAGCTGCATAACGCCAACCGCGCCGACATTTGAAACCGCGCTTTGATCAATACCAGATTCGGCAGTTGCTATTGCGCGGACTAAATCTGAATCGACGCCGAATTTCCTCGCCGCCGCCTCGATAATGCTATCGGTGCTTGCTCTGGGAACAATTTTCGTAGACTGCATGGGATTTTCAATCTGAAAATCTTCAGCCGCGTCAAAAGTAAAATCTGGCGCGGAATTTCTGGGCGGCTCGACAACCTGCGCGACTTCCGGCGTTTCAGAAACTTTCGCGGCGTCTACTACCGGCTGGCTTTCAAGAATTTTTAGAGCGTCGGTGTCGACGGACTGAACTTTCTCAGCCTGCCGCGCAATTTCGCGTTCGAGCGTTGCCTGAAAGTCTCCGCCGATTTTAAAATTTTTCTCGATTGAGGCTATCCGCTGCTGAATTTCGTAGACGCGCGCCACCGATGAAATTTTCCCGATTGCGGATAAATTCATTCAAAAATCCCCTTTCTAATTCTGCCGCGCGTGGAGCTGCAGTCCAATTTCGTCCAAAAATTTCTGCTCCTCCGCCAGCGCTTCTTCGTTGTATTCGCGCAGGCGCTTTTCCTTGAGCTGCTCAATACTCTTGAGGTACGTCATAATTTCCATGAGCTTTTTCAGCTTCTGCTGCCGCTCCTGCATCGTTTTCAGAATCAGCTGCTGCTGCTGCTCAATCTGCTCGCGCTTCCAGTTGAAATAATTGTTATACGTCATGACCGTGTTAATCGTCACCGTTCGCCCGACGCCCGTCAGCTCGGAATATTCCTGCTGCCCCGCCTGCAGTTCCTGCAAAAATTTCTGCAGTTGTTCACGGTGCGATTCGAGCCTGCGCGAAACTTCAGCGAAAACCATTTCAGCATCGTCGCGTTTGCGCCGCGTGACCTTCAATAATGTTTCGAGTTGGAATTTAAATTTCTTCATGGCTGAAATTCCAGACGCCAAAGTTATCCGGCGCAACGTGCGTGGGCAGATAAAATTCGCCGTTCAGCTTAGCGCTGTCCATAAAATCACCGCCTCAAATTTTTCCGCTAATGGCAATCAGCTTTTTTGATAATGACGTCCAGAAAGGGTCGACGCGCAGATAAAATTCGCCGTTCAGTTTCGCGCAATCCATAAAATCACCGCCTCAAATTTTTCCGCTAATGGCTATAAGTTTTTTCTGAGTGTCCTCGTAGTTGTCGACCTCGAAAATCCCCTGACAGAGAAACTGGTTAATCGCGTCGATTTTGGCAATGGCGGCGTCAATGCGCTTGCTGGAACCCTTGACGTAAGCGCCAATGTGAATCAAATCTTCGGCGTCGCGGTAAGTCGCCATTAAAGCGCGCATATTCTGCGCCGCCTGCAGATGTTCGGGCGAAACGACTTCATTCATGACGCGGCTGACGCTTCCCAAAACATCAATCGCCGGAAAATGATTCTGCGCGGCGATATTCCTGTCCAGAACTATGTGACCGTCGAGAATCGAACGCACTGCGTCAGCGATTGGCTCGTTCATATCGTCGCCGTCAACCAGCACGGTATAAATGCCGGTAATTGAGCCGCTGTTACTCGTACCGGCGCGCTCCAGAAGTTTAGGCAGCAGTGCAAAGACCGAAGGCGTATATCCGCGCGTTGCAGGTGGCTCGCCAACTGTCAAGCCGACTTCGCGCTGAGCCATTGCAAAACGCGTCACCGAATCCATCATCAAAATCACGCGGTGCCCTTCGTCGCGAAAATATTCAGCTATCGCCGTGGCAGTCATTGCGCCCTTGATTCTGACAAGCGCCGGCTGATCCGAAGTCGCTACGACTACGACCGAGCGTTTCAAACCGGCTTCGCCCAAATCCCGCTCGATAAAATCCCGCACTTCGCGCCCGCGTTCGCCAACCAGCGCGATAACGCTAATGTCAGCCTCGGTGTTGCGCGCTATCATTGAAAGGAGCGTCGATTTGCCAACGCCGGAGCCCGCCATAATTCCAATGCGCTGCCCGTCGCCCAAAGTCATTAAGCCATCGATAGCGCGAACGCCAACGTAAAGCGATTCGGTGATTCGCGGTCTTTCAAGCGGCGGCGGCGGCGGAGCTGTCAGCGGGTATTCCAGCTTCGACAGAATTTCGCCCTTGCCGTCCATTGGATTTCCTAAGCCGTCGAGCACGCGCCCCAGCAGTTCGTCGCCAACTTTTACCTGCAGTGTTTTCTGCGCCGCGAGAACTTCACAGCCTGGTCCTACGCCCTGCATATCGCCAATCGGCATGAGCATAACCTTGCCTTCGCGAAACCCCACGACTTCCGCCGGAATTGGCGCCAGCTCAGAATTTTTCGGGTAAACGTAGCACAGCTCGCCGACGCTGACAGTTGGTCCCGCGCTCTCAATGACAAGCCCGACAACCTGCGTAACCTTGCCGGTGAGCTTGACAGTTTTAACTTCAGAAATCGCCTCAGTCAGCCGACTCAAATCGATTGTGTTTTTAATCATGGCAGTCTCCAGTTGACAAAATTTAAACCCGCGACGCGCGAAAAGTGCCGCACGTTCGACGTTACCAGCGTGCATTTGTTGACGATAGCCGCCGCCGCAATAAAAATATCAGCGTCTTCGATTGTCACGCCGCGCGGCAGATTTTCGTAAATCTCAATGGCTTTATAAACAGCATCCAGATTGTTCGCGTCGAAGTAAAGATGATTGGCGTCCTTGTAAAGCTTGTAGAATTTTTCAAGTTTGCGATTATTTCCAGACCTTTCAAAACCGCGCGCCACCTCGTAGTAAACGATTGAACAAATGGAAATCACATTGCCCGCGTTGACTTCATCAATCATTCGTTGTTCCATTCCGTTATAGCCGCGCAAAATGTCAATCACCACGCTGGAATCCAGATTGTAATTAACCATGAAGCGCCGCCTTTCTTGACTCTTCCGCCTCCTGGTATCTGCCGATCGCGGCTTTTTCGTCGTCGTCGAGCAAATTCGCCAGTCCCCTGATAAAATTCAACTGCTGCTCTTTAGTGGGAAGTTGATTTTCGCTTTTGACGCTGCCGTTATTTTTGAGCGTCGAAATATCTGATTTGATAGCGTCAACGTCCGCCTGCAGTTTAGCCAGCGCCGCCAGAATTTTTTCTTCGTTGGACATGAAAATTCCCCCTACTCGTTCAGCACGCTTTCAATCGCATTTTTCATGAGCTCGATCTGCGTTAAAAGCCGCGCGTCGACGCCGCCATTTGGCGTTTCGATAACCACGTCGCCTGGCTTGAGCGTTTCGTCCGAGACAACTTCCAGAATCGCCGCGCCGTCTGTCAGCATGGACTGAAATTCGTTGCGCGCCATTAAAACTAAATCGTAGCTGTTCGGTTCGACGTGAATTTTAATTTCTTTCTGGTCACGGACGCGCTGAATTGCGTCGCGGACGACCGGCAATACAACCTGCGGCACGTCGAGGAAATGCTGCGGCAGGATTTTTTCAATCGCCAGCATGACAACCTTGCACACGTCATCTTCCGCGCGAATGAAATATTCCGAAGTCTGCTCCTTCGCGTCACGAATAGTTTTTTCCGCCTTAGCATTCGCCGAGTCGATAGTTTCCTTGAGCTCAGTGCGGACGGCTTCCTCGCTGTCCTCGCGCCCCTTAGTCGAGCCTTCGTCGTAGCCCTTAGCGTAGCCTTCCTCGTGCCCTTTCGCGTAGCCGTCATCGTAGCCTTTTTCCTGCGCCTCGGCAAAGGCCTTGTTCGCATTTTCCTCGGAGCTTTTTCTAGCCTCGGCGAGAATCTGGTCGCATTCGTCCTGCGTCTGCTGCACCAAAAGTTTTGACTGAAAATCCGCTTCCTTGAGTTTCTCGTCAGCTTCATGCGATTTCTGATAAGCGTCCTCAAGCATTCGCTGAGCGGTTTCCTCGTCGGCGCGAATCTGCTCTTCCCGCGCGAATAATTCTTCGTCCGAAGGCGGAGGCGGTCCCTCAGGCTCTTCCGGCTCAGCTTTTTTGATTATCGGCGCCTCTATCACGAACGGTTCAACGTAGCCGGCGTATTTCAAAATTTTCGTCTCGCGCAAAATCTCCACCCCGCTTAGCAAAATTTTTTTAAGTCTAGCA
This sequence comes from Selenomonadaceae bacterium, assembly GCA_017614505.1. Lineage (GTDB taxonomy): Bacteria > Bacillota > Negativicutes > Selenomonadales > Selenomonadaceae > Quinella. Next base: position 9,360 of record JAGABT010000009.1, read on the forward strand.
TAAATTTTTTCTGAATACAAGGATTTTGCCGGTTGAAATTTCCGCGCCGCTGTGATAAAAATTAACGCGGTGATTGAAATGAAAATTATTGTAATTGGCGGCGGCCCCGCCGGTATGATGGCGGCGATTCGCGCGGCTGAAAACGGCGCCAGCGTCACGCTTTTTGAAAAAAATTCCCGCCTCGGCAGAAAGCTGAGCATTACCGGCAAGGGGCGCTGCAACCTTACCAACGCCGCCGATACCGCCGAAGTTATCAAAAATCTGCCTGGCAACGGCAAATTCCTCAACAGCGCGCTGAACAGTTTCACGACGGCGGATACCGTAAATTTTTTTGAGGAACTCGGTCTGGCTACGAAAATTGAGCGCGGCAACCGCATTTTCCCAGCCAGCGACAGTGCCGCCGAAGTTATCGACGTGCTTGCGAAAAAACTGGCGGCGGCTGGCGTTAATGTCAGATTAAATTCGCGCGTTGAGAGTATCATTGCTGACGAGAAAAAAATTCGCGGCGTCGAAGTCGGCGGAAAATTTATCGAGGCGGACGCAGTGATTTTAGCGACGGGCGGCGCGTCGTATCCGGCAACCGGCTCGACTGGCGACGGCTTTAAATTCGCGCGGCAGCTGGGACATACCGTGACGGAAATTTTACCGGCGCTGGTGCCGCTGGAAGTCGAAGAAGATTTCGCGAAGGAACTGCAGGGTTTAGCGCTGAAAAACGTGCGATTAACGCTAATGGCGGACGGCAAACGCGCGGCGGAAATTTTTGGCGAAATGCTGTTCACGCACTTCGGCGTTTCGGGACCGATAATCCTGACGCTGAGCCGACAGGTTGCGAAACTGCTGGCTGAAAAAGTTTCCGTGGAGCTGCTGATAAACTTAAAACCCGCATTGACGCCGGAACAGCTGGACGCTCGACTCCTGCGCGACTTTGAAAAGTTCAGGCGCAAAAATATTTCTAACGCGCTGGTTGAACTCCTGCCGCACGCGCTGATTCCCGTCGTGATAGACCTGGCGTTCATCGACGAAAATAAAAAAATCGACGCCGTCACTAAGGACGAACGCCGACGCCTGCTGGAAATATTGCGCGCCCTGCCGCTCACTGTAACTGCGACGCGCCCGATTGATGAAGCCATTGTTACGGCTGGCGGAATTTCCGTGAAAGAAATTGAGCCGAAAACCATGGCGTCAAAAATTGTCGAAGGCTTGTTTATCGTTGGCGAGGTTGCGGACGTGGACGGCTACACCGGCGGATTTAACTTGCAAGCCGCGTGGGCTATGGGCAATGCTGCCGGAATTTCCGCCTTAAAGTAAAAAAAAAGTGGCCGCCCATGGACGGGCGGCCGGCCGTCACCAGTCGCCGGATGCGACTGTTGCGGCCAAGCTTTCTTTGGTTACTTTCTTTCTCGAAAGAAAGTAACAGAAAGAAATGCTGAAAAAAACTTAATCAACCTCGTCGAACATTCCGCGCTTGGAAAGATACTGAATGTATTCGCGCGCGCAGTCGTGGTACTGCATAGCCGAGGCGCGCAGAGCTTCAAGTTCATCGTCGCGAATGGCGCGCATAATCTTCGCCGGATTTCCGAAAACCAGACAGTTGTTAGGAATTTTTTTATACTGCGGCAAAAGAGTTCCCGCGCCGATAATGCAGTTCTCGCCAATTTCCGAGTAGCCGAGGATAATCGATCCCATACCAATCAGCGTGTTGTTGCCGATACTGCGGCAGTGAACCAGCGCGTTGTGTCCAATCGTGACGTAGTTTCCAATTTCGGTGGGAACGTCGCCCATGACGTGCACGGTGGCGTTATCCTGAATATTCGTGAAGACGCCAATCGTGACGGGCTGAAAATCTCCGCGAACCGCCGCGCCAAACCAGATGCTCGAACCCGTGCCAATTTTGACATCGCCGACAATCGAACAGTTCGGCGCCACAAAAACATTATCGGCAATTTTCGGCTTCTTGCCCTTGTAAGATAGAACAATTCCCTGCATTTCAAGACCTCCTTAAAAAATTTAGTTCAAGCTGTCGCGAATCGCCACAAACCGGCGAATGCGCTCAGCCTCAATCCACTTGCCAATTTCCTCGCCAGAAAGTTCGGGCGGCGCGTCTTTGCCGTTGACTTTCAAAAGTTCGGCGAGAATTTTTTCAGCATTCTCAAGGTAGCTCGGCAGACCGTGATGATCCGCGCGAATCACGTCGTTAAAATCCGCCACGGAAATTTTCGATTTGTGAATTTTAATCAGCATGTCGACGATTTTTCCGGCGCCGGTCAGCACTGGCGCGCGCATATGTTCCTTTATAACAAAAGCCGCAACTTTTTTCCAGTCGCCAGGCAGTTTAATTCGCTCGCTCATTTCTTCGAGAACTTTCAAGCCGCGCCTGTCATGTTCGTGGTGGTGCGGGAGCATTTCCAGTGGCGTCGTACCTTTGCCCAAATCGTGAGCCAGCGCCGCGAATCGTACTATCGGATTAGGATTTATTTCCGCAACTTCGTCAACGATTTTCAGCGTGTGTTCGTAGGCGTCGCCTTCTGGGTGAAATTCTACCGGCTGAGTTTTCCCGCGCAGGTTCGCTATTTCTGGAAAAGTTACCGGCAAAATTCCCGCGCGCTCAAGACTTCTGAAAAATACCGACGGCTTATCCGTTTTCAGCGCGGTTTCCAGCTCGGCGAAAATCCTCTCGCCAGGCTCCCGCGCCAGCTCGAACGCGCATAAATTCATCGCCGCCAGAGTTTCTTCCGTGATTTCAAAGCCGAACTTAGCTGCCTGTCGCGCCGCCCGCAGCGCTCGAACTGGGTCGTCCATGAAATGTTCCGAGGTCGCGCGGATTTTTTTATTTTCAGTGTCAGCACGCCCGCCGAACGGGTCGATAATTTCGCCGCTCAGAATATTCAGCGCCATGGCGTTCATCGTCGTATCGCGCCGGTACAAATCCTGCTCAATCGTCACGCTCTTATCGAAATTCACCTTGAAGCCATGGTACCCGCTGCCGGATTTTTTTTCAGTGCGAGCCAGCGCGACTTCGCTAACTTTACCTTCAATTTCCAGCATGTAGACAGGAAAACTTTTGCCGACCTTGAACGCGTCAGGGAAAATCTGCGCGAAATTTTTTTCGTCGACGCCGGTCAGGCAGTAATCCCTGTCGTGAGCCTCGACGCCGCGAAATTTATCACGCACCGCGCCGCCGACAAGATACGCCACGCCGCCAATCGCCGCTATTTTTTTTGCAAATTCTATCTCAGTCATGTAAGCCTTTCTCTGATAATCTTTTCAAGCTCCTCAATACGCCGCTGCTGCTCCGCTATTTGTTCTTCGTGCTCCTGCGTTTTCGTCCCGATATAGCTCACGTACCGCTCTATCGCCAGAATTTCCGTTTCCGCCACCGTGTACGCCTCGGCGTCTTTTTCCGGCTCAAATAAAATTTCGTACAGCCGCGCGAAAAATTTTTCATCTTCCCGTATCGCTGCAATTCGTTCATACTGCCGCGGCGTGACGTGTTTTTTCAAGTTTAGCAAATACATTGGAAGCGGAAAAGTATATTCATTTGATTTGCCTGGTTCGAGAATAAAATTTATGAAATTGAGAAACTGCAGTTTCGCACTATACAGCCATAGATAAAGCGCGGGCGAATCACCAATAGTTTCATAATCGACAGGATAAATCCTGCCGTCGTCGGTGTAAATAAGATTGTGAGCGCCGACATCGCCCTGATAATATCCCTGCTGCTCGAAAAGAACCATCCACTCCAGCGTTTGTCTTATAACGTTCCAGCGGTCAAAATTTTCGCCGTTTGTAATTTTTTCGCGCAGAGTTTTGCCGGCAATCATATCGCGGACGTGGATAATTCTCATGCCGGATTCGTCCTGCTCATTAATGGTAATGTAAAGACGCGGCAGCCCTTTCTGCCCGCCGAAAGTGTTCAAAAAATTTATTTCGCGCTGAGCCCTTCCATACTGCGCCTCGTCAGTTATGTTGGTGATTTTTACAAATTTATCGCCGCAAAAATAGCAAATCGTTCGCGCGCCGCGCGGGCTGACAAGAACGTCGTCGATTTTCAGCAAGCCGAGATTTTCAAACCAGGCGTATTTCGTGCTGGCGAAACAGAGCGGGCGCTTGACGTGTGCAAGGTCTGGGCGAATGTGCCGGTAATTGTAGGACAGCACTCGAACGAAAGAAAAGCCTGTCAAAAAATCGCGGTAGTTTTCCGGCAGGTTGCAATCCTGAAATATTCCCTCGCTCTTAAGCGCCAGCTCAAAAAGTCCAATGTCAATTTTCTGCGCGAGGTCGGCGAGCTGCGCCTGGACAACTTCAAAGCCGGAAAATTTGGAGCACCAGTGCAGGACGTTGAAGCACAAAACTAAATCGTATTCGCCAGCCTTGACCGTGGGCAGAAAGTCCTCAATTCGGGTACAGACAAAATTTACCTTCAAATCGGCGTTCTCGCGGGCAAGGAGGCGGCACAAATCAATATTTGCGGCTTCAAAGTCCAAACCTGTCACCACCCCCCCCCATTTTGCGGCGTACAGGCTGAAGTAGCCCTGCGCACAGCCTAAGTCTAAAACTCGGAGCGGGCGTCTCAGTTCAGCGCTCAAGGCGTCGTAAATTTTTTTAACGTCAGCCAGCCGGTCTTCGCAGTTTCGTATAGGTTTGGCGCCCTGAATTTCGTATCCGAAAATCGGCTGGTAAAGGTAAGGCAGCGCCTGCACCGCCGCAGTCAATTCTTCCAGATTATCCGGCAAATCAATCCTCTCCTTAAGATTTAAACGCGTGAAAACTGGTCGCGCAGAATGACATCGTGGCTGCCGCCCTCAACAATCGAAGTCGCTGAAACCAGCGTAATCTTAGCCTTTTCGCGCAGTTCAGCAAGAGTCAGCGCGCCGCAGTTACACATCGTCGAGCGGATTTTCGCCAGCGTCGAACTGACGTTATCCTTGAGCGCACCGGCGTAGGGAACGTAAGAATCGACGCCCTCCTCGAACGAAAGTTTCTTATCGCCGCCCAAATCGTAGCGCTGCCAGTTGCGCGCGCGGTTGCTGCCTTCGCCCCAGTATTCCTTGTAGTACGTGCCGTTGATTCTGATTTTGTCGGTCGGCGATTCGTCGAAGCGCGAAAAATATCTGCCGAGCATGAGAAAATCCGCGCCCATAGCCAGCGCCAGCGTCATGTGATAATCGTGGACAATCCCGCCGTCCGAGCAGACAGGAATATAAACGCCGGTCTTTTTGAAATATTCGTCGCGCGCGTTGCAAACGTCGATAACCGCCGTCGCCTGCCCGCGCCCAATTCCCTTCGTCTCGCGCGTAATGCAAATCGAGCCGCCGCCAATTCCAACCTTGACGAAATCCGCGCCAGCCTCCGCCAGAAAATTAAATCCGTCCGCGTCAACAACATTCCCAGCGCCAACCTTGACATCTTCGCCAAAATTTTTGTGAATGTACTTGAGCGTTATCCGCTGCCATTCGCTGAAACCTTCCGAAGAATCTATGCAAAGCACGTCAGCGCCCGCCTTCAAAAGCGCAGGAACTCTTTCCGCATAATCGCGCGTGTTAATACCGGCGCCGACGATATACCGCTTGCGCTTGTCAATCAGTTCCAGCGGATTGGTCTTGTTGTCGGTGTAATCCTTGCGGAAAACCATGTAGCGCAGCCGCTGATTTTTGTCGACGAGCGGCAGCATGTTCAGCTTGTTCTCCCAGATTAAATCATTCGCCTGCGGGAGCGTGGTACTTTCAGCCGGAGCCCAGATTAATTTTTCAAACGGCGTCATGAAAGTCTGCGCCTGCTCGTTGCCCGTCATTCGCGTAACGCGGTAATCGCGGCTGGTGATAATTCCAAGCAGTTTGCCGGTAGGCTTGCCGTCTTCAGTGACAGCCATTGTCGAATGCCCAGTTTCCTCAAGCAGCGCGAGAATTTCCTTGAGCGTAGTCGTCGGCTTAACGTTCGAGTCGCTCGACACGAAGCCGGATTTGTAATTCTTGACGCGCTGAACCATAGCCGCCTGGTCTTTAATCGACTGCGAGCCGAATATGAATGAAATTCCGCCTTCCTTCGCCAGCGCGATAGCCATTGTGTCGTTGGAGACCGACTGCATTATCGCCGAAGTCATTGGAATGTTGAGCGAGAGTTTTGGCTCCTCGCCCCGCACGAATTTCACCAGCGGCGTCGACAAATCCACGTTCGCCGGTATGCACTTCGCCGACGAGTACCCAGGCACCAGTAAATATTCTCCAAATGTGTGCGATGGTTCTTTATAAAAAAATGCCAATTCAATCCCTCCAGTAAAAAATTTTTCAGCCGACAATCCACGTCACGAGATAAACCGCAATCGGAATCGTCACGCAGGCAATTCCAATAAAATCAATGTACACGCCGGTTTTAATCATTTTCATCATAGGAACGTAGCCGCTCGCGTAGACAATGGCGTTAGGCGGCGTCGAAACCGGCAGCATAAATCCAAGCGACGCCGAAAGCGCAATTCCTACAGCGACGGGTATCGGGCTAATTCCCGCGCTCACAGCCGCCGTTATCGCCAGTGGTCCAATCAAATTCGTTGCCGCCGTGTGCGAAGTCAGCTCCGACAAAATCAGCGCCAGCACCGAGAAAACCGCCACGAAAAATATCTGCGACGAAACGCCGCCCATTCCTTCAATTATCATGGCGCCGACCCACTTTGACAGTCCCGTTTCGTACATGAGCCCGCCCATCGCTAAGCCGCCGCCGAAAAGTATCAGCGTACCCCATTCGACGCCTTCAACTGCGTCTTTCCACGTCAGCGTAAATTCGCGCTTTGAAAAATCCACCGGCAGTACGAACAGCAGCAGCGCGCCCAGCATTGCCGCTATCGCCTCTGGAAAAATTTTGTTGTACGTTGAAACTATCGGGCTGTCGTCCGGCAGAAATATTCCCAGAAAGCCAGGCATGACCCACAAAATTACCGCCGTGAAAAATGCGGCGAGCGTGTTTTTCTGCGCCCGCGTCCAGCCGCCGAGTTCCACGACTTTCGATTTTATAAATTCCTCGGCGCCGTCAATTTTTTCAACGTCCGGCGGGAACAGCCGCGAAAGCACGATGTATGCTATCACAAAGTAGCAGACCATTGCCAGCGCGCCCCAAATCATCCACTCGAAAAACGATATGTGAATGTTTTGCATGTCGCTCAGAAATCCCAGCATTATCAGATTCGGCGGCGTGCCAATCGGCGTCAGCACTCCGCCAATCGACGCCGCGTAAGCCGTCATCAGCATTAAGCCAGTCGCGTATTTGTACTCCGACAAATCTATTTCGCGCCCGCACGCCTTGAACATTTCCTTTATCGACATCAGCAAGCCCAGCGCGATTGGGAACATCATCGCCGCCGTCGCCGTGTTGCTCACCCAGCCGGAGCACAAAGCCGTTGCCAGCCCTATCGCCAGAAAAATCCGCCGCGGATTTGAGCCGACCCACGAACGCGCCAGCAGCCAGTACGCAAATCTTTTGTCGAGGCTGTGCACCATCATCGCCTTTGCCAGAATGAATCCGCCCATGAAAAGGAAAATCGTCGGGTTCGCGAACGACGCAAATGCTTTTGAAACTGCCGCCACGCCCAGCACGACCGCCAGCGTCGGTCCGATTAGCGAGGTCACGGGGATTGGCACCGGCTCGGTTATCCACCACAGCGCCACGAGCGTCATTATCGCCAGCAGTTTGTGCGCCGCCGGTTCCATTCCTTCAATCGGGATTAGAAATACCGCCACCGCCAGAATTGGTCCGAATACCAGCCCGAATGTCCGCCGCTTCCTGTCGAAGGCTTCCTCCGCCGCCTTGAGCTGTTCCTGCTCGTTTTCCATTTAAAGTTGCCTCGATTCGCTACGAAAGCCGGTTTTTGAAATCGTCGTAGCCAAAATTTTTAATCAGCGTCAAATCGCCGCGCAGATTTTTCGCGTAAATCGCCGGCAGTTTTGCGCCGTTGAACGTGTTGTTCTTAACCATCGTGTAAATTGCCATGTCGCGGAAAATAATTTCGTCGCCCGCGCTGAGCGGCTTGTCAAAGCTGTATTCGCCAATCACGTCACCGGCTAAACAGGTTGCGCCGCCGAATCTGTAGCTGAAATTTTTCACGCCGACTTCAGCCGCGCCGATAATTTCTGGACGGTAAGGCATTTCCAGAACGTCGGGCATGTGGCATGCGGCGCTGGCGTCGATAATGGCGTTGCTGATACCATTTCGCGCAGGCTGAATTTCCAGAATCTGCGCGACTAAAAATCCCGCGTCAAGCGCAACCGCTTCGCCTGGCTCAAGGTAAATTTCCACGCCGTAAGTTTCCTGCAGGCGCCGGATAATTTTTTTCAGCCGTTCAATGTCGTAATTTTTCCGCGTGATGTGATGCCCGCCGCCGAGGTTCAGCCACTTCATTTTGTGAAGATACGCGCCGAATTTTTCTTCCACGGCGTCAACGGTTTCTTCCAGCGCGTCAGAATTTTGCTCGCAGAGCGTGTGGAAGTGCAGACCGTCCAGCTTTTCAATCAAGTCCAGTCGCGCAGATTTAAATTCGTCAATGCGAACGCCGAGCCGCGAATTTTCAGCGCAGGGGTCGTAGATTGAAATTTTCTGCGTCGAGTGTTCAGGATTGATTCTGAGACCGGCGGATTTGACGTACTGCGCGAATTTCTCAACCTGCGCGAAAGAATTGAAAATGACGTGGTCGCAGATTTGAGCCAGCTCGGCAATTTCTTCCGCCTTGTAAGCCGGAGCGTAAACGTGATTTTCGCCGCCGAAATATTCCGCCGCCAGCCGCGCCTCGTACAAGCCCGACGCCGCTGTTCCCGCCAGAAATTTTTTTATCAGCGGGTAGAAGTAGAACGCCGAGAAACATTTCTGCGCGAGCAAAATTTTCGCGCCGGTCGACTGCTGAATTTCCGCCAGAATTTCCAAATTCCGCGTCAAAAGTTTTTCGTCGACGACGTAAGCTGGCGTTATCATTCGACGAGCACCGGCGAAAAGTTTTCCTGCCACGGCAAGCCGAATTTATTCAGCGCCGCCATGAACGGGTCGGGGTCAAATTCCTCGACGTTGCGCACGCCCTTCAAATTCCATTCGCCGGTAATGAGCAGCGCCGCGCCAATCATCGCCGGTACGCCGGTCGTGTAGGAAATCGCCTGCGAGCCAACTTCGCGGTAGCATTCCTGGTGGTCGCAGACGTTGTAGACGTAATAATTTTTCGGCGCGCCGTCCTTGACGCCGGTGATAACGCAGCCGATATTCGTTTTGCCGACGGTACGCGGACCGAGCGTGGCGGGGTCTGGCAACACAGCCTTCAGAAACTGCAGCGGTACAATTTTCTGCCCGTTGAAATCAATCGGCTCAATCGAAGTCATTCCGACATTTTCAAGGCACTTCAAGTGCGTAAGGTAGCTCTGCCCGAACGTCATGAAAAATCTGATTCGCCTGACGCCTGGAATATTTTTCGCCAGCGACTCAATTTCCTCGTGGTAAAGCAGGTACATATCCTTGACGCCGACGTCCGCGAAATCGTAGACGCGCTTAATTTCCAGCGGCGCAGTCTCAACCCAGTCGCCGTTCTCGTAGTATTCGCCCTTCGCCGTGACTTCGCGGATATTAATTTCGGGATTGAAATTCGTGGCGAAAGGATAGCCGTGGTCGCCGCCGTTGCAGTCGAGAATGTCAATCGTCTCGATTTTGTCGAAGTGGTGTTTGAGCGCGTAAGCCGTGAAAATTCCAGTGACGCCTGGGTCAAAGCCGCAGCCGAGCAAAGCCGTTATCCCAGCGCGCTTGAAGTCTTCGTCCAGCGCCCATTGGTGCTTGTACTCGAAATACGCCGTGTCCTCCGGCTCGTAGTTCGCCGTGTCGAGGTAGTTCGTCTTCGTGCGAATGCAGGCTTCCATGATTTTCAAATCGTGGTACGGCAGCGCGAGGTTGACTACCACGTCGGGATTGAAAATTTCGATGAGATTGACCAGCGCGTCGACGTTGTTGGCGTCAATCTGCGCGGTGGAAATGCGCGTGGGACTTTTGCCGTCGAGTTTCGCCTTGAGCTCGTTGCACTTGTCGATATTGCGGCTGGCTATGCAAATTTCGCTGAAAACCGCGCTGTTCTGCACGCATTTTTGAATAGCGACGCTCCCTACGCCGCCGCAGCCGATGATTAAAGCTTTACCCAATTTTTCGCCCTCCAAGATTTTGATTTTGCTCAAATTTTAATTAAAGCCCAAATCAAAGTCAAGAATTTTGCGCTCACCATTTTTCCTTCAGCATTTCTTTTGAAAAAGTGCAGACGCGACGAGTAGGAGCGTTTGCTGCTGGCAAAGAAATGTATTTCAGCATTTCTTTCTCGAAAGAAACGCTGGCAAAGAAAGGGGACCGCATAGGTCGCATCCGGCGACCTGTGACGGCCCGCGCGCCGTCCATGGCGCGCTTTTTTCGTCACAGTGTGAATAACTGGCTTCAAACTTCAAAGCTACGCAAAATTTCACTTCCGCCATTAGCCAGCATTTTTTCTGCAAAAGTTTCGCCGTCAAGATTGTCGGTACTGTCGCGCAGAATTTTTTTGCCGTCCGGCGAGGCGATAACTGCGCGCGCAGAATTTTTATCAGCGAAAACGCCGACCGGCACCTGACAGCCGCCGCCAATTTTTCTAAGAAAATCCCGCTCGAATTTGACCGCCGCGCAAGTTTTTTCGTCGTGCAGAATTTTTACAGCGTCAGCAATTTCGGTATCGCCCGCGCGAATCTCAATGGCAAGCGCGCCCTGCCCAGCTGCCGGTATTATCTCCGTGAGAATTTTTTTTATGCGCGCGCCGTAGCCTAAACGCTCAAGCCCAGCCGCCGCCAATATCACCGCGTCAAAATTCCCTGCGTCAAGCTTTTTCAGACGCGTCTCGACATTGCCGCGTAAATTCTCAATCCGCAAATCTGGACGTAAATTCAGAATCTGAGCCGCACGCCTCAAGCTCGAAGTTCCAATAACGCCGCCGCTCGGAATTTCTTCCAGCGAATCAAATTTGTTGCTGACGAACGCGTCAAATGGATTTTCGCGCTGGGTTATCGCCGCAATTTCAAAACCGGCTGGCAGTTCGCTCGGCACGTCCTTCAAACTGTGTACCGCCAAATCAATCTTACCGGCAGCCAGCGCGACTTCAATTTCTTTCGTGAAAAGCCCCTTGCCGCCAATTTTCGCCAGCGGCGCGTCCAGAATTTTATCGCCGGTCGTCTGAATCTTAACTATCTCGACTGGAAAATTTTCGCTGAGTTTCTGCGCGACGAAATTCGCCTGCCACAACGCCAGTCGGCTCGCCCGCGTCCCAATTCTAATTTTTTCCATTTGCAACCAGTTCCTTCGCCAGCCTGACAGCCGCAACGCCGTCTTTCGCGTAAGCGTCAGCGCCCGCCGCGTCAGCATATTCCTGCGTCAGCGCCGCGCCGCCGACCATAACCTTAGCGCCGCAGCCCGCCGCCTTCAAATCCGCGATAACCTTATCAATCTGAATCATCGTCGTCGTCATAAGCGCGCAAAGCCCGACAATATCCGCGTCATTCTCAAGCGCCGCGCGTACAATTTCCGCCGAGTCAACGTCCTTGCCGAGGTCAATCAGCCTGAAGCCGCTGTTCGCCAAAAGCGCGCCGGTGATATTTTTTCCCAAATCGTGAACGTCGCCCTTAACCGTGGCGATAACAAAAGTGCCGTTCGTGGCGGTATTTTCAGCGGGCAGAATTTCCCTGAGCCGGTTGAACGCCGCGCGCATAGTTTCAGCCGAAAGCAGAACTTGCGGCAGGAAAATTTTACCAGCGCCAAAATCTTCGCCAATCTCATTCATGGCAGCTGTCAACGCCCGCTCGGTAATTTCGTTCGCGCTGAAATTTTCGCCCAGCGCCTTCTCAACCAGCGCCGGAATTTCGTCCCTGTCGCCCTCGATTACCGCCTGCTTAATCTGCGCGAGAATATCGCCGGAAATTTTTTTCTCAGCGGCAGGCGCGGCAGTCTGCACGACGAGCTTGCTGAAATTCAAGCCGTTGGCGTCGTGACCAAGCAGCGCGGCGCTCGCCTTCAACGCGTTCTGCATATTTTCATCGTACGGATTCATAATCGGCGCGTCGAGACCGGCGGCTAAACTCATTGCGAAAAACGTTGAATTAATCAGCGGACGATTCGGCAGACCGAACGAAATGTTGCTCAAGCCCATCGTCGCGGGATAGCCTAATTTTTCGCGGTAAAGTTTCAGCGTCTGCAAAACTTCGAGGCAGGCACCGGCGTCAGCGGAAATCGTCATAACCAGCGCGTCCAGCAGAAAATCCCCGTCGCGCAGTCCGGCTTTCTTAGCGGCGTCGATAATTTTACCGGCAACTTCAACCCGCTCGGCGGCAGTTTTAGGCACGCCCTTTTCAGTCAGCGGCAGTACCAGAATCGCCGCGCCGTATTTCTTAGCAAGCGGCAGGAACTTTGCAATGCGCTCCGGCTCAAAGCTCACCGAATTTATCAGCGCGCGCCCTGGGTAAATCCTCAAGCCGGCCTCGAGCGCTTTCTCGTCGCTGGTATCGATTGAGAGCGGCGCGTCGGTTATCTGCGAAATTTCCCGCACTGCCTGCGCCATCATCTTCGGCTGGTCGATACCGCCAACGCCCATGTTCACGTCCAAAACCTGCGCGCCCGCCTTAACCTGATTCACCGCGTCTTTCTTGACGCCGAGCAGGGAGCCTTCACGAATTTCCGCCGCAAGCTTTTTCCTGCCCGTCGGATTAATCCGCTCGCCAATCAGCACCGTCGCCAGATTTTTATCAATCGCCACGGTCTTACTGCGGCTGGCGAGTTTCAGCGCGGCGCTAAATTTTCGCGCAGGTTCAACGCAGTTTTTGACGGCGCAGGCAAGTTCGCGAATGTGCTCCGGCGTCGTACCGCAACAGCCGCCTAGGTAAGTTGCGCCCGCTTCAACCAGTTTCGGCGCCCAGCTCCCGAAAGTTTTGGCGTCCATTGGAAATTTCGTCACGCCGCCTTCAAGGTAAGGCATACCGGCATTCGGCTGAACGCTGATTGGCAAGCGGCAATTTTCCGCCAGAATTTTCACCACCGGCACAAGCTGTTCAGGTCCCAGCGAACAGTTCACGCCAATAATATCCGCGCCCATTGCGTCCAGAATCACGGCAGCGCTCTGCGGGTCGGTGCCTGTCACCGTCCGCCCGTCCTCGCTGTAACTGAGCTGGCAGATAACCGGCAGATTGCAGGCGTCGTGCGCGGCTAGGAGCGCGGCTCGCATTTCCTGAATGTCTATGCACGTTTCGATTATCAGAAAATCCGCGCCCGCCTCAGCCAGCGCGCCAGCCTGCTCGTAGAAAAATTTATACGCGTCTTCGAAATCCAAATCGCCCAGCGGCGCGATAAATTTTCCAGTCGGTCCCATTGAACCGGCGACCTTCACGTTACCAGCGGACTTCGCAATTTTCACGGCGGCGAAGTTCAGCTCTCGGCAGCGCGCGGCGATACCATAATGCTCAAGCTTGAGACTGCTGGCGCCGAATGTATTCGTCTCGATTATCGTTGAGCCAGCGTCGATATAAGCGCGGTGGATTTTCCGCACGGCGTCTGGATTTTCCACGTTCATCAGCTCTGGGCAGGCGCCCGCCTTCAAGCCGCTGCGCTGGAGCATCGTTCCCATCGCGCCGTCAAATATTTCTATCAATTTTATCACCTCGATTAGCAAATTTTATCAGAAACCCGCCGCCTTGCCAATAAAAAAACGCCGCTTTACAAATGAGCGGCAAACTGCTATAATCCGTCTCGTACCGGCAACGGTAGGCGGTTGCAATCGCTTCCGAAAGGAGGTGATTGCCGATGAGCTTCAAAAAATTCGTCGTCGTGGTCATTGTGGTCACGGTCGTCGTGCTCATTCTCGGCACGAAAACAGCCGCCTAAGCTCTGCTGAAGCCAAGGCGGCTAAGGCAATCCCCTAGTTACTTCTTATTTGAGCAACCGTCTACTTGGTACCTGAAGCGCTCCGTTTCACAGACGGGGCGCTTTTCAGTTGCTGCCTAAGCACCCAACGCTCAAGCGGCTAAAATCCAAGCCTTTACCAACTAGTTATTAACTCTGTAGGGGGCGACCGCCACCCAGCATCCTGAAGCGCTCCGTTTCACAGACGGGGCGTTTTTCAGTTGTCGCCTAAGCTCTCCGAAAGCTCAAGCGGCTCCACCCTAAACTTCTTCAAGTCGTACACATATTACGAGCAACCGTCTACCTGGTATCTGAAAGCGCTCCGCTTCGTCGTCGGGACGTCTTTCAGTTGCGAAAAATCATTTTCACGCTCAAATTGTAGCAAGTTACCGCGATTTTGTCAACTGCACATACATTTCAAACAGCCGCGCCACTATCTCCGCCTCCGTCATTTTCGCGCTGAACCCATACGCCCGCATTACCGCCAAATCGTTCGCGCGGTGCGCCGCTCGCAATTCTTTCGGCATCGTCAGCTCGCTGTACAGCTCCGCCAAACTCGCCGCCGGATACTTCGCCCGCTCCTCAAGGATTTTCGCCGCCGTCGCCTCTATCAAAGCCCGCTCCTTCGCACTCGGCTCGCACCACGGAAAATTATTGTACACTATCGTTGCCGAATATCTGTAGCTCGTTCCCAAATATCCCGCAACGACACGCATCCACGCATTGTGAACAATCGAAGTCAAAACGCCGAAATGATACAGCGTCGCTCCAGGAATAGTAAACGCAAGATTCGTCGTAATAACTTCCGGCGTCATAAATCCAATCGGAACGTACCGGCGACTTTCACCACTGACACTTGGAACTAAAATATAATTGCTGTCGGGCTGTCGAATTTCCTGAAAAAGCGTAGGCGTTTCAGCATCTTTACGCGTGGCGGCTTTTGGACTTTGCAAACGAAAATCTCTGACAGCTTTGACGCGTTTCATAACGTGTTTCATTTTGCTGAGTTCATTCGGCGGACAATTTTCAAGCCAAAGACACCAGCGTTTTTTGCCTTTGATAAATTCTTCGGAGCCGAGCAACGGGCGAATATATTTCAGCGCGAGCGGCTCAGCTTTAACGAACGCGTCATAATCAGCGGCTTCAATAATTAAATTTCCATTGTCAGTCGGCTGGCTGCCTTTAATCATAATCGGCGCGTCACAGATTGGCGATTTGCGGCTTTCGACGTAAACATTGGGCGCGTCGAGGAGATAGCCGTTGATATTGCTGGCAGGCGTGGCGTAGATTTTTTCAACGCGTTCGCCGTTGTCGCCTTTGTCAACTTCGACGGTGAAGATTTTTTTTTGAGCGGGATTAGGGGCGCGGCTGAAGGCGATAATGACGACGTGAACCTGAGCCATGTCGGAGGATTCGCTGAACCACTTGAAAGTTGTGTAGGCGAAATCGATATGAGCGCGGATATTGTTCCAGAGGGCGGCGACCTGTTCGCCCTGGCAGATAGAATTGGTGCTGACGAGGGCGGCGCGGATATTGGTGCCGCTGATAAAATCGTCGGCTTTTTTGTACCAGCCGGTAACGTAGTCGAGGGATTTGAAGGCGGGGAAAACGGCGGTAATGTCAGCTTTCTGTTCGGCGGTCTGCCCTTTGGTGCCGACGAAGGGCGGATTGGAAATGATGTAGGAGCATTCGGCGGCGGAAATGACGCTATTCCAGTCGACGCGCAGGGCGTTGGCTTCGACGATGTGTGGGATTTTTTTAAGCGGGAAATGCTGAGGCGTGAGGTTGAGAATTTCGGCGATTTTCTGGCGCATTTGAATTTCGGAAATCCAGAGGGCGGTTTTGGCTACGGCGACAGCGAAACCGTTAATTTCGATGCCATAGAACTGGTCGATAGAAACTTTGATAGCGTCCTCAACGGTAGAAAAAGCAACGCCGTCGGCGACGAGAACTTCAAGGATAGAATTTTCGAGTTCGCGCAGGAGCAGGTAGGATTCGGTAAGGAAATTGCCGGAGCCGCAGGCGGGGTCGAAGATTTTGACGCTGGCGATATCGCGCTGGAGAGCGAATAAATCTTCGCGGGAAGTGGCGGCTTCGAGTTTGTCGTAGAAAGTATCCATGAACAGGGGATTGATGACTTTCTGGATATTTTCTGGGGCGGTGTAGTGAACGCCGTGTTCGTGGCGGATTTTTTTATTGACTTCGCTGAGGTTGAGAACGGATTCAAAGACGGCGCCGAAGATTGTGGGATTGATGTCGCGCCAGCGTAGAGCGCAAAGGTTGTTGAAGAGAATATCGCGGGTTTTGGGCGTGAAGTTAGGGAAGTCAAATTCTTCGTCGTTGAAGAGCCCGCCGTCGACGTAAGGGAAATTTTTGAATTCGTCGTAAGGGCTGCGATTTTTCAGCGGCGTATTGAGGATTTTGAAAATGTCGAGCAGGGCGCGGCGGGTATCGTTGTGCGTTTCGAGATAATCCTGGAAAATTTTATCGCGGCTGAAAATCTGAGCGGAATCGGCGTACATGCAGAAAACGAGGCGGACGCAAAGTTTGTTGAGGCTGTCGAAAGTTTTGGCGCTGTCTTTGTCGACGTAGTAGGTCTGCATAGTTTCGTAGAGTTCGTGGACGGCGTAGGCGGCGTCGAAGGTCAGCTTTTTTTCGGCGTCGAGGTTGCGGCGCGGCTTAATGAGAAAGCTGAAGGTCTGGAATTTATCGGGCAGTTCGGTGAGCAGAATTTTGACAGGGGCGGCGTCTTTTTTAATTTTGTCGAGGTCGTAGATAATAAATTCGCGGAAGTTGCAGGTGATAATCCAGCGGGCTTTGCGGGAAAAGTTGAGTGCGTCGTCGTAGCGTTTAGCCTGCGCGAAAACCGAATCGTCGAGCGGGACGTGGGAACTTTTCTGTTCGATAATGACGCGGGTGTCTTTGAGGTAAGCGTCGATGAATCCGCTGGAAACCTTGAGTTCAAATTCGACGTAGGATTCAGGTTTGTCGACGCCGGAGACATCGCGCAGGAACTGGAGCCAGAATTTTTGAGCCTCGCCTTTCTCGTAGCCGCGCCCGTTCCAGTCTCGGACGAAATTTTTAATGCTGTTCATGATTTGCACAGGGCGGCGGTATTATCGTCGCGGCTGCCTCCAAAATATTTGTCGAGGACGCGCTGGAAAATTTCGCAAGTCGGGTCGGCGAGCGCGAAGAGCGTCATGGACGAGCGGAGCTTGATAGCGTCGACGTGACTGCCCATAACTTTCTGCGCGTCAGTGTCCGGCAAATCGAGCAGAGCCTGAGTGATTTCCTTAAGGCGGCTGGCGAGGGTTTGGTTGGCGAGATAGGCGCGGGCTTCGTTCAAATCGGCGATACCGTAGAATTTGGCGGTGGAACTTCTGCCGAGGGCGGCGAGCTGCGGGAAGATGTACCAAATCCAGTGGGAAGTTTTACGCCCTGCGCGAATTTCGCTGAGCGCGGTGGAATAGTCTTCAGCCTGCGCGTCGAGGAATTTGGAAAAATCATAGTTCATGTGAGTGCCTCCTGTACAAAAAAAGCCCCGCGTCGAAACCGAGGCAGGGCTTGACAGATTAACCGTGAAAAAATCTTAGAGCTGCGGACCGGCAGGCACGAGGGCTTTACCGGCGGCGTTGTATTCGTATTTCTTGAAGTTCTTGATAAAGCGGGCGGCGAGGTCCTGCGCCTTCTTATCCCATTCGGACGGGTCGGCGTAAGTGTCGCGCGGGTCGAGAATGCTGGTAGCGACGCCTTCGAGTTCAGTCGGAACTTCGAGACCGAAAATCGGAATTTTCTTGGTCGGGGCGGAATTGATAGCGCCGCCGAGGATCGCGTCGATAATGCCGCGGGTGTCTTTAATGGAAATGCGTTTGCCGGAGCCGTTCCAGCCGGTGTTGACGAGGTAAGCTTTGGCGCCGGATTTTTCCATGCGTTTTACGAGTTCTTCAGCGTACTTGGTGGGGTGGAGTTCGAGGAACGCCTGCCCGAAGCACGCGCTGAAAGTGGGCGTAGGCTCGGTGATACCGCGTTCGGTGCCGGCGAGTTTGGCGGTGAAGCCGCTGAGGAAATAATATTTGCACTGTTCGCTGGTAAGAATGGAAACGGGCGGGAGAACGCCGAACGCGTCCGCGCTGAGGAAGATGACGGATTTGGCAGCGGGACCGTGGCTGTCGGGGCGGACGATTTTTTTGATGTGGTAAATCGGATAGCTGACGCGGGTGTTTTCGGTAACGGATTTGTCAGCGAAATCGATTTTGCCGTCCTTGTCGACGGTGACATTTTCGAGAAGGGCGTCGCGGGTGATAGCGCCGTAGATGTCGGGCTCGGCAACGGGGTCGAGGTTGATAACTTTAGCGTAGCAGCCGCCTTCAAAATTGAAAACGCCAACGTCGTCCCAGCCGTGTTCGTCGTCGCCGATAAGCAGGCGTTTCGGGTCGGTGGAAAGCGTGGTTTTGCCGGTGCCGCTGAGACCGAAGAAGATGGCGGTATTTTCGCCGTTCATGTCGGTGTTGGCGGAGCAGTGCATAGCGGCAATGCCCTTGAGCGGCAGGAAGTAGTTCATCATGCTGAACATGCCCTTTTTCATTTCGCCGCCGTACCACGTGTTGAGGATAACCTGTTCCTTGCTGGTGACGTTGAAGACGACCGCCGTGGTGGAGTTCAAGCCGAGTTCTTTCCAGTTTTCAACCTTAGCCTTGGACGCGTTGTAAACGACGAAGTCGGGTTCCTGATCGAATTCTTCCTGCGTTTTGGGGCGAATGAACATGTTGGTGACGAAATGCGCCTGCCAGGCAACTTCCATGATGAAGCGGATTTTCATGCGGGTATCTTTGTGGGTGCCGCAGAAGCCGTCGACGACGTAGAGTTTTTTGTTGGAGAGTTCCTGAATGGCGAGCTTTTTGAGTTCGTTCCAGCTTTCGACGGAGCATTTCTTGTTGTCGTTTTTGTATTCGTCGGTAGTCCACCAGATTTCGCCAGGAGCGCCTTCTTTGGTGGTGTCGTCGTAGACGATGAATTTATCCTTGGGCGAGCGACCGGTAAATTCGCCGGTCATGACGTTGATTGCGCCGAGTTCGGTTTCCTGCCCCACGTCGAAGCCTTCGAGACCAGGTTTGGTTTCTTCGTTGAAAAGCACTTCGTAAGTCGGGTTGTAGAGGACTTCGGTCGTGCCGGTGATTCCGTATTTCGTCAAATCCATCATTAGCATTGTATCAGCCTCCAAAAAATTTTTTTAGCGCTATGAATAATATATTATTTCAGCGCGAATGTCAATTTGGATTAACTTTCTTTCTGGTGCAAAATTAAATCAGCATTTCTTTTGGCGAAAATTATTACGGCATTTCTTTTTGAAAAAAGAAACGCCTAGCAAAGAAAAACTGGGCCGCATAGGTCGCATCCGGCGACCTGTGACGGCCCGCGCGCCGTCCATGGCGCGCTTCTTTTTCGCGTTCATTTACTTTCTAACGCGGAAATTTTTGCAATGCGGCGGTTATGGCGTTCATCGTTAGAAAAATCCGTTCCTTCAGCGCGAATGTCAATTTGATTCTCAGCAAGCGCGGCGGTATCCTGCGCGAAATTTGTGCTGGAATTGCTGGCTGAAATATTGCCGACAGAATTTGTTTCAATCAACGAATCGAGGTCGGCGCCGGTTGAAAAATTGTTGTCGTCGACGAACCAGTAGCCATTGTAGCCGCTCACACCGTCCCATTCGCAAATTAAGCCATGTTGCTGTATACTTATACCTATACTACCAGTAGTGGGAGTATCATCCCACCTTCCATTAGTATTTACCTGCTCAGTGTACATTTGAAGACAGTCACCGGAACCGTTCGGCTCACTGTCAGCCCAATTACTATAGCTCCAATTTTCGCCGGTTATCCATTTCCAGCGATTGTTGCTGTCTTTAAAACCACCGAGCCAGTAACTGTTTTTTGAGCCTTTTTCATAAAGCAGATTCTCAATAACAGTTTGCTCATTCGCGTCGGTGATAGTCAGCAAATGCCCGCCGAGATTTTCGCAAAAAGTTTTGGCGTCGCTCCAGGTCATACCGTCATTGTAAATTTTGTAGTAGTGTCCATTGTAAGGCAGAGCGTCGCTGGGAATATTTGTCACGCGGCTCATCGAAACGAGCGCGCCGTTGAGATATTTTCCAAGTGTGCCGTTGCTGTACGCAATGGTAATTTCTTTGTCCTTGCCGCCGGTGACTTTGACAGAGCCGGAGCCGATTTTGAAAGTCACGTCGTTATTTTTGAGCGAGCCGCTGACGGAAGTTGCGCCGTCGATATAAATTTTGTCGCCAGTGGTAAAATCAGCGATAATGTCTGCGCCGTCGCCTTTCGTGTAGTAGAAAACGTCTTTGCCCGCGCCGCCGGTAAGACAGTCATTTCCTTTGCCGCCAATCAGCGTATCTGCGCCCGCTCCGCCAACCAGCGTATCCTTACCAGTTCCGCCGTTCAAAGTATCTGCACCGCTGCCGCCGAGGATTCTGTTATCTTTAGCGTTACCGATGAGCTCAATCGCGCTGGTTCTGCCTGAAGCGTTCAGCGTAACGAGCGAAGAATACGCGCTGAGGTCGGGAGCACTGCTGGCAGAAGAATTTATCGTGACGGCTGTAGCTTTGGCAAGGTCGCTGTTGTTGAAGTTCAAACCTGCAGCAATACCGCCGTAAGTTTTGGTTGCGCCGGATGCGTCAATCACCGTGACAGCGCTGTTGCCAACGCCATTGAGCGTGATTTTGCCACTGCCAATCGTTAGTACGCCGTCCTTGCCGCTTTTGACGGAATAGCCGGTGACCGTCACGCCGCTGCCGATTTTGATTTTATCCTGCCCGCTGACATAATCCGTGATAACATCGCTGCCGTCGCCGCTCTCGTAGTAAAAAACATCAGCGCCAGCTCCGCCAGTCAGACAGTCATTACCTTTACCGCCAATCAGCGTATCGTTACCAGCGTCGCCGAAAAGTTTGTCCGTGCCCTCGCCGCCATAGACAGAATCTTTGCCGTTGCCGCCGTAAATGGTATCGTTACCTTTGCCGCCGTACAGAGCATCCGCGCCGGAGCCGCTGTAAATCACATTGGCGTTAGCGTTGCCGTTGATTGTGACTTTTGAAGTGTACGCCGTGGCGTAAATTTTCTTGACTTTCGTCTCGTAGTCGTCAGAATTAATCTTGTTGCCGACGCCCGCAGGAATTGTAACTTCGCTCAGATTCGCGCTGTAATGAAAATCGCTGGCAGGTTCCGGCAGTTCGATAAAGCTTGAGCCCAGAATTTTCTTTGCCGCCGCGCTGAACTTTTCCGCCGCCGCCTGAATCGTAGTGTCACTCTGTCGATTTCCGACCGCGTCCGCCAAATTTTTGTAAAGAATCGCCAGCGTCCCGTATTCGCGCAGATTTGTCTTGGTGAAGTCGTCGTTAATGTTGGTCAGAAAATCATTTATCAGCGTGCGGGCGTATTCGGCGGAAATTTTTTTGAACGCAGTGTTTTTCGTGATTTTAGTCCATTCGCTGTTAGTCGCGTTGCCGAAAGCTGCTTTCCAATAAGTTGCCGCCTCGGAAATTAGCGCCTTGCGAAATGCTTTTTTTGCGTAAGCTATCGTATCGGCGCCGAGCTGGTGAAGGGCGACAGTGTATTTGGCGACGGCTTCATTCCAGTTGGTAGAATTTTTCGCCTGCAGAATCGCGCTGCTGGTTCCTTTGTAAACCGTGATAACGCCGACATTTTTCCAGCCAAAATCAATTTTGTAATTAACGGTTGTGCCGTTTTCGTCGACGGGTACAGTCGCTTCTTCAATCGTCGGCAAAATTTTACTAATCTCAGCGGCGATTTTCTTAATTTGTTCGCCCTCGTTGAGGGAAAGTTTGTCGCTGAAAAAAGATTTATCCAGACCGTCGGAAATTTTCTGAGCAATCGCCTCATAAACGTCTTCCGGAATTGTAAAGCGCGTGCCGATAAAGCTTGGCGTTTGGAATTGCTTTTTCCAATCAGCCAGCGCCTTTGACGCGTCAAGTTCGTCAGCGCTGTTGACTTTACTTCCAGCCGCCTTTTTCACGCCAGCCGTAAGTTTAGCTTCGATGGCGTCGAAATTTTTTTCAGCGGCTTCAAGGATTTTGCTTTTTGTTACTTTAGCCATAAGTCATTCCTCCTAAATAAAAATCGAATAAAGAACTTATGTAAAATGATTATACTACCCCCCCCCATTTTAGCAAGCCTGTAATAAAAAAACGCCTCGCCATTAAGCAAGACGCTGAAAATTTTTATTTCGATTCGGGCGCGGCGATTTTAATTCCGGCGTCCTTCATCGCCAGTTCGATTTGCGCCAGCCGCGTCTTTATTTCCGCCAGTTCTGT
Organism: Selenomonadaceae bacterium; assembly: GCA_017614505.1. GTDB lineage: Bacteria > Bacillota > Negativicutes > Selenomonadales > Selenomonadaceae > Quinella. The sequence goes on from JAGABT010000009.1 coordinate 31,615, forward strand.
CGACGCAGATTTTTCGCGCGGCTCAGATGTTTGCTTTTCCGGCGCCATCAAATTTTCTTGAGAAGTCCAGTGCGGCGTCGGGTCGTCCGTCAAACCGCTCAAATAGTCAAGCGAAACGTTACAAATTTTCGCCATTTCCGCCGCGCGCTTGATTGAAGGGATTTGCGCATTTTCCCTCGCCTCATATGCCGCGTATGTTCCTTGCTTGACGCCGAGCCTGGTTGCCATTTCGCCTTGCGATATTCCTGCCGATTTTCTTGCCGCTATAAGTCTTTCACGAAACTTCATTTTGGTTGCTGATATTTTTCAAGCGCGGAAATTTTACCAATGCGCCGGTTGTGCCTTTCGTCGCCGGAAAAATCCGTTGCAATCCACGCCTTAACAATTTCGCCCGCCGGACCGAATCCCAAAACTCTCCCGCCCATAGCCAGCACATTCGCATTGTTATGCTCGCGGCTCATCTTAGCAGAAAAAACGTCGTTGCACAGCGCGCAGCGTATCCCGTGAATCTTGTTCGCCGCAATGGAAATGCCAATGCCCGTGCCGCACAGAACTATCCCGCGTTCAGCCGCGCCGCTCGTAACCTCCGCGCAGACTTTTTCCGCAATGTCAGGATAATCTACCGCCGCCGCGTCGAAAGTTCCAACGTCATTAACTTCCGCACCGAGCTCAGCCAGAACTTTTTTCACGGCGTCTTTCAGCTCAACCGCGCCGTGGTCACTGCCAATCGCTATCTTCATAATCGCACCTCAAATCAAATATCTCAGATAAACATAAACTGTCGCCATGATTATCGTTAAAATCATAATCGGGAAACCAACTTTGAAATAATCAATGAACGTAATGCGGACGCCGCGGTCAGCCGCCAAGCCCGCAACTATCAGATTCGCGCTGGCTCCAACCAGTGTACCGTTTCCGCCGAGGCATGCGCCCAGCGCGAGGCTCCACCATATCGGCTCCAGGTTCGATACGCCCATTGTGCCCATGTCCTGAATCAGCGGTATCATCGTCGCCACGAACGGGATATTGTCCAGCACTGAAGAAACTATCGCGCTGAGCCATAAAACTAACAGCGAAGTTGCCGTTACGTCGCCGCCCGTAATTTCTACCGCCTCGCGCGCCAGCTTGCCGATTATCCCGACTTCAATCAGCCCGCCGACCGCTATGAATAAGCCTATGAAGAAAAATATCGTCGCCCATTCGACTTTGGACTTCATCGTTTCTTCAACCAAATGGTGTCCGCCGCCCGCCAGCAGTAACAGCAAAAATCCGCCGGTCAGCGCCATTAATGACGATTCGACGTGGTGCAGCTGGTGCGTGAAAAATCCAAGTATCGTCAAGCCCAGCACGAACAGCGCCTTGTTCAAAAGTTTTTTATCCTTCAGCGCGGCGTACTCGTCCATTTGCATTAAGCCCGCCTGCAGTTCCGGCTTCGTCTTCAAATCTTTTTTGTAGATAAACTCGAACAGGAAAATTATGATGACCATTTGAATCGCTACGATTGGCGCCAGATTTTCTATGAACGCCATGAATGTCAGTTCCTTGACTGCCGAGCCAATCATGATATTCGGCGGGTCGCCAATCAGCGTCGCCGTGCCGCCTATGTTCGACGCCATTATCTGCGTCAGCAGGAACGGGCGCGGGTTAAGCTCCAGCTGTTTGGTTATGCTGAACGTCACCGGCACCATGAGCAGAACCGTCGTTACGTTGTCGAGGAACGCCGAGAATACCGCCGTGATTATTCCGAGATAAGTCAGGATTTTTTTCGGCTCAGCCTTCGCCATTTTCGCCGCTTTTATCGCTACGAAGTCGAAAAGCCCCGTGTGGCTCGTCACGCCCACCAGAATCATCATGCCGGTTAAAAGTCCCAGCGTGTTGAAGTCGATGTGGTGAATCGCTACTTCCTGCGAAATTATTCCCAGCAGCATCATTAGCACTGCGCCTATCATTGCGGCGACCGTGCGGTGGATTTTTTCCGACACGATTACCGCGTACATTACCACGAAGATTATCCCTGCCGCTACTTCCAAAATCATCACTCTTTCGACAAAAATTTCCCACGCATTTTACAACAAATCCGGCGCGGCGGCAATAACTTCAGCAGCGGAAATATTTTTCCTGCGCGAACAATGTTTCGCAGCGCCTGCAGCGAGGCGTTGTCCTGTGGTCGAGTGTACTGGTAGTATTCCATGTCAGCTGAGCTTAATCGTAAGAAGTTCCCTTGAGGTACTCAGAAATATCGATTTGTTCTGCGTCAATCCATTTGTCGAAAAATTTATCACCTGGCAAGCCTATATAAACGTACGTCGTTTTGCCAGTTTCTTTATCAATTTTGAAAACGTCGCAGCCGGTGTAAAAATCTCTGTCTTCCTCATCTCTGGGGTAGTTCTCAAAACACCAGGAATCTCCTAAATCAGTGCATTTTTCAAAAACAAACATTTTCTCGTTTTCCAATTCGCGTTTTGCAATCGCACATGCTTCTTTTAACGTAATCACAGCTTTACTCCTTCACAACAATCCAAAACTTCAGGTGTTCCTCGATGACTTTTTAGCGTCACCTTTGCACTTCATGACTACTGGGTTTTTATTTCCCAATAAAAAAGCGCCCTCCGAAGTGGAAGGCGCAGGAAAAATCCCTTAGCCGGAAATAGCGTTGACCTTGAGGGTGAGGCGGGATTTTTTACGGGCGGCGGCGTTTTTGTGAATGGTGTTGTTAGCCGCAGCCTGGTCGATAGCTTTATGCGCAGCCGGCAGAAGTTTTTTGGCTTCAAAGGCGTCATTTTTCGCAACAGCGGCAAGCACGAGCTTCTGCGCTTTTTTCATGCGGGTTTTCTCCGCGACGTTACGCGCATGGCGTTTCGCATCGAGCTTCACGCTTTTTTTCGACGATTTAATATTGGGCAAATTGGAAAACTCCTCTCGATGAAAAATTTTAACGGCTAAAAGTTTAGCACAGCGGCGAAAAAATTGCAAGTTAAATTTTGCTTAAAAAACCCCAAAAATTAATCAGCTCTGGGTACGGTACAATCGGAAATTATGCAAAAGACTTTGTGTGAAAATCGGAGGATTTGGGAGCGTAACCTACAAAAAGGCGACAGCTAAATTTTATCGATAGCGTCAATGAGTTGCTGAATTGTTTTGTGCGTGTAGACGCGGTTGGTAATATCTGTGGCGGTATGACCGAGAATGAGCTGGCGAACTTTCAGCGGTATTTCGGCATCGTCCATTAAAGTCGCGCAGGTATGGCGCCCGTCGTGAGGCGTGTGATTTTGTAGTGCAGGAGTTTTATCCCATATAAGAGACCGCAGTTGCTGATAGTTTTGCACAGACCTGCCTTTGCTGTCTTTTATGTCAAGGCGTTCAAGTTGCGGGTTATACAGTTCAGCGACCAGCGGGAGAATTTTCTGTGCGACAGGTATGACGCGGTTTTTGCTTGCCGCGGTTTTTTTACCGCCGTTCATGTATCGTTCCTGCAGGTGTATATTCGCAGTTTGCATTTCAAGGAGTTCGGTCGGACGCAAGCCTGTGTAGCAGAGAATCAGAGCGATTTTGGCGCCAATGTCAGATTTATTCTGCCAGAGGGTATCGAGTTCAGCAGGTGTGAAAGGTTTGTGCAGTTCGCTAGGCGTTTTTGGCGGCAGTTTCACCAGCGAGGCAAAATTGATTTTAACAAGCTCTTGGTCTATGGCGAAATTGAAAAGCTGTGTGCAGAGCGACTTCATGTGCGATTTAGCTTGATAACCCAGCGTGGAAGAATCAATGACGGACTGAATGTGGCGCTTTCGAATGTCAGTAAAACGTAGACTGTGTAGCAAGGCAAGGTTTTTGTATGCGGCTATGTACACGCCAGTAACGGGATTATCCTTGAACTTGACGTTAGCCCAGCGCTGATACACGTCGGTAAAAGTTGCGTCCTGAATCATTAAATCAAACGGGTTTTCGTTATAATCAGCGAGCGCCTTTATAGCCTCCTGCCGCGTCTTGTAATAGCCGAGGTACTTGCGGAGTTGCTTACCGTCTTCAGTCCAGCCGACCGTGATTCTGACAGCGAAGGGCTTCCGCCGCTTGCCGGAAAGTTTTAAGACTGCACCATAGCCATTCGGAAGTTTCATAGCTTGCTCCTTTCTATAAGATAATCACCCTCCCGCGCAGGAGGGCTTTTTTAGTTTACGCTATATTTCGGTATACGCTCGAAGTGTATAGCCCCAGCGACCTTTGTACTTGCCTTCCAGAAAGTAAATCATGACTATATTGCGATTTGTTTTACCGTCGGCGGTTACTATATCCAAATTCCAAATTTCTATTTTCGTAGGCTCATAGTTGTAATGTACCCTCGATGTTTTACTGAGCGCCGTCATGTGGTATACGTCGTCATATTCGTCTGTCCACGTAGCTCTGTTCTTCAACAGACCATAGGTATATTTCTCTGCGGTAATCTTCTGACTAATAGCAGAGGTTTCGTCGCTATGACTTGGCGTGTTCAGATAAATTGTCGCTATAAAGAAAAATATGACGCCAAAAAACAAGGCTTTGGATTTTGTATCTTCTTCCAATATAATTCCTCTTCCGAATAATCATCAGAGCCAAAGCTAGAACCAAAAGTCGCTTCACAATATCACGCTCCTAAAGCGTTGCCGCGTGCGTAATGCGCAGGGAGTTTAGAACGCCGAGTAACATGATATTTTCCTCACGCCGTCGAAGAATTGACGATTTTTCCGCCACTGACCGCCATATAAGCATTTCCGCTCCCGTTGTGTGTTTGAACTAAAATATCCGACCTGTTTGACTTGCGACCGAGTTGTCCCATCATTTCCATAATCAATCTTTTTGATTCATCAGGCAGATTATCATAACTACTCAAAAGAGTAATCTGCTCCTCGCTGAGATTTTCCGTTTTAACGCAAATTTTTTCATCGTCGAGCATTCTCAGTAAGTCATTCAGCGAAATTTTTATGGCGCGGGAAACTTTCTGTAAAGTACCGACGGACGGTACTATGGGCTTGCCGTTGCTAGAATTTTTATTGGCTTCGAGCATGGATACGTAAGGTTTGCTTATGCCAGATAATCTAGCGAAGTCACCCATCGACAGGTCGTTTTTATTTCTGTAGTCACGAATGATTTGCCCTAGCCTCATAATACCATCTCCTTTCCTTTTGTTACTTGCATTATACAAAAATCACCAATCAACACAACCGCCAGAACCTGTAATTTGAACATTCGCAGTGAATCCACATCTTCAGACCTTTCTCGAATTATTGCCTGATAGGCAAATTGGAACTATGCTTCTCTGTCACGTTTTCTCGCCAGCTTTTCAATTTGCGCCGTCAAATCTTCATCAGAACTTATAGCCATCGCTTTTTCGTAGTAATAGACAGCTTCGTCGTATTCACCGAGTTTAGTCAGCACGGAACCTAACTTTTTGCATAATTGCGCTGTCGCCATTTGATTTTCAAGGAGCGTATCACAGAATTTCTGAAGAAAAACTTGCTCTTCATAATCAACTTCGCTGACACCTTTTAATTCCAATATAGCCAGCCTGTTCAAGGCAGATATTACATCGTCGTTTATTGGCAGACTAATGGTGAGTGCTTTGTCAGGCGCGTTGCAGTTTTTTTCAATTTTAGAGCCGCAATTCCAACAATATTTCGCGCTCGGAGGTGTAATTTCCATTCCGCAATCTGGGCAATTATGTACTTCGCTCGTCAAGCTCACGATTATTTCGTTTGAGATTTTTTCTTGCACCAGTTCAAGATTCTTCACGACGCCGTTCACCATAATTTGAGCTGTCGATATTGTTTTTAAAAGTGCTTTTGTTTTTTCGTTGACCGCCATGACATTAAGACCTTTAAAATAAATAACATCTTTTGGCAATAATGCATAGCATTTAGGACAAATTCTTAACGCAGGAGCTATCTTGGTGTCACAATTTGGGCAATGTGAAATACTCAGCAGAACCGAACGTGTTGCTATAAAAATATCCTCGTCGGAAATTTTTTCTAAGACGGACAAAGCAAAATCTGGAATCTGATTGATTAATTGCTCATCATAGCCGAGGAATCTATCAAAAGGCAATATATGCCCGCCGAGACATCCCTCTTCAATTTTGTATACGCCCTTCAAACGACTTAGTAATTGTTCGTGATGTGTTCTGGGAATTGTCGGCGTATCGACCGGCTGATTTTTAATTTCGTTTTGTGAGTCTGTTCTTTGCCCGAAGAAAATATCGAAAAATGACGCCATAAGAAAATTTCCTCGTTGTGCGAATTTCAAGCAGTCGTTACAGAATTATTGTTGCCAACGTTCAAAGAATTATTGTTGCCGATATTGCTCTGGACAATCTTCATCGAGTTTGACGAATGCGGCGATTTAAGAAATTCCAACATATTGAACAGCATTTGTTGCTTGCCGGTATCGAGCTCGCGATAACCGTATACAAGTTGTGCCTCCTTAGGATTGAGCAGTACATTATTTGATATTACGCGCTGGACATCGAATGTGGCGGTTACCTGTACCGGCTCAATAATATCGCTCTTTTTTATCCCAAAATAGTCTGCCATTCTTTGTATCGGACCCATTCGCGGGACTATCCTGTCTTTTTCCCACGCCGAAACCGCCTTGTTTGTCACGCCCGCAATACTCGCTAATTCATTTTGCGAAAGACCGTGCTGTAAACGAAGGCGCTGAATATTCTGCCCGATTGACATAACTGCCACCTCCCTAGCGATTTTGTAAATTTTATACCAAATCTGCATTTTTTTCAACACGGCGGCAAAAAATTTCTACAAGATATTGACAGGCTATTTTAAATAGATTAAAATACTCCAAAGCAAGACGATTAAGGGGTGAGAAGGTGAAATTAAACTTGCGGCAAGCGCGACGCTTGAAAGATAAAACTCAAGAGGAAATGGCGGATTTACTTGATATACACGTTCAGTCTTATCGCAAACTCGAAGAAAATCCCGACCTTACAACCGTCGGACAAGCGAAAAAAATTGCTGATTTTCTCGGAGTTTCATATGATGAAATTTTTTTTGACCTTGAAGTCTAGTTTAAATAGCAACAAAGGAGTAGGGCAATGAAAAATCGACATTCAGTGAAGGGATGGCTCTGGCGACTGGTGTTTCCGAATACGCCGGAGGAATTGCGAGACAGCGCGGCGGTCGTGGTAAAGCTCGGGATTTTGTCAGCGGTGATAGCGGGCGCTTTGGCGTCGATAGGAGCGTAGACGATGACAATCAAGAAAGTGCCGGTGAAAGTGGCGGCGGCGCTGATGGGCAAATCGGAGCAGTACGTGCGTTGTGGTCTGCAGTACGAGCGGCTGAAATTCGGCGCGGCGGTGACAACAAACCCAAATAAGCCGCGCCCGTCATACACCTACCACATCAGCCCGAAGCTTTTCATGGAGTACACCGGCTACACGCTGGACGAGATTATCAGCGCGGCAGAAAAGCTCGGCGTCAATATCAGCGTTGAAGACTAAAGGGAGGAATTGGAAATGAATCGATACCGCAAGTGCTCGGTATCAAATTCTGGAGGTGTAAATCATGGGGAAAATCCATTTGCGTATTGACTGCTCAAATCTGACATCGCTGGCAATATCGAATCTGATAAAAAAACTGAGCTGGTTCGTCGAGCCGGTATTTGTCGGCGGCGATACCATTTACGTCGAAGCCCGCGTTCATCACAACATCTACGCTAGTATTTGGAAAATCCTTGACAAGTTCAACGTGACAGTAGATTGAACGCCGACCACAAGGCTCAATCCAGCCGCTAACTCCTCTCGGCGGTTGGCTTGAACCCTGTTGATTAGTCGCCCTGCCCCGTGGAAGTTGCTCTGTGGAAGTTGCTCCATTTCATTCGTGGACTTTCAGCTATGACAGACTTTCAGCTAGGACGGGCTCAGGGATATGTATACTGATTAGCCTGAAATATTGTGCAAAACCAGGCTAATAACTAAGCTAATAGCTTTACAGTAATTTGACAATCATCGGGGTAATGATTTGGGTAATCCCGCTGGTTTCCTATTACGCGCGCGCTTATAGAAGAGAAAGAGAAAAAGACTTAGATACAGACAAAGAAAACATCATCAACGCGCGCGAGGCGAAAAATTTTTTGAAAGGTGGTGATAGAAATGATGTTAATCTCGCAGGACGGGCATAAGGCGATAGATACGGCGGACATTCTGTATTACGTCATCTTCCCGCTGGAAGGTGAGGCGGAGGAATATAAGCTGATGGTTGAGCCAAATCGTTACGGTAGTACTGCTGAAGATTATTTTGGCAAGCTGATTCTTTTTCGCGACAAAAATCTGGATACCGTTAAGCGCGTAATGCGTTTTATTGTCAGCGGGCGATTTTTTATTCCGAGTGGCGAATACGGCAGTGCTATCGAAGTCACCATTGAGGATTTGCGCCGTCACGGTATGAGCGAGGTGAAATAAATGGCATATACAGCACAGGAACTTGAATCAGCGTTTTTCGCGTTACTTCAAGAACGCTGAAAACTGCGACGAGGCTATTCTGAAGTACTACGTTGACAAGGCTAAGGATACGAGGGAATAACTATGAATGAAGATAAATCCGTTCACGAACTTTCGGGGCTGGAGTACACCGAAAAAAGCGACTTCGGTCAGTCCCCTATACTTGTTATCGAACAACGCCGACACGTTCCGGCAATCCGTGTTTTCACAGACAAGCAGGGCGAGTTTTTTGTTATGTTATATGGCGTAGCAGGGAACTGCGGATTTTCAAGCTGGACAAACAAGCCATTCGTCGAAGCCATACGTCGTCTAGGCGTCGAGGTCTACCGCAACACTGACAATGGCGCCTTTGCTGTAAAAGTTATCGATGTTGTTACTATCGCTGAGGAATTACTTACATTGCCGCGTAAGGAAAGTCTTATGACAGTTGACAACGCTTTTATCAATATAACAAATGAATTTTTTGACTGGTGGAACAGCAAAGCTCTGGCAGCTATCGAAAAGCAAGCTCACCGAAAACTTATACCCGAACCAACTAGACCGGCTGAGGTTATTACAGACCACGAAAACGGCACCACTGTATCAACCACCGGCGATAACACAGACCCTGTGATTTGCGGCTTTCCTTATAACAAAATAGACCTGCTTGTACTTGAGTTAGATAGACTTATCTACCAAATCAACGCCCTCGTCGATGCCGGATTGTCCCGTAATATCGCCATCAGAACCGCAATAAATCTCCGCGAAAATTTCTGGAAAAATGACAAGGAATCTGTTCTCCGCAACTACACAGCAATAGAAAAAATCGTTGAGGTTTTTAATCCTCGCGCGGTTGCTATAAAACTCAACCTTGATTTGGAGGAAAGCGGCAATGAGTGAAACCATGGAACAAAATTTAGCGGCAACTACGACGGCTCAACCCGCGCCGTCGCTTGACCAGCTCACTCTCGAAGTCAAATTTTATCTGGGGCAGACCGCGCAGAATGTTATCGAAGTCGGTAAGCGCCTCGCGCAGGCTAAAGGGATGTTGCCTCACGGCGAATTTGGCGGCTGGCTCGAAAATAATTTTGGACTTAGCCAAAGCTCCGCTAACAAGTTTATGGCGGTTGCTGAACGATTTGGAAAATCGGAATCAATTCCGAATTTGAAACCAACGCAGATGATAGCAATGCTTTCCCTGCCTGCCGACGAGACCGAACAATTCATCGAGGATAAAGCCGCCGCTGGCACGCCCGTCGAAGACATGACGATTAGGACGTTACACAAGGAAATTGAACAGTGGAAAAGTCGCGCTGAAGTCAATGAAAATGCCGTTACTGAAAAGGAACAGCGTATTTCTCAGCTGGCGTCTAACTTTAACAGCCTGCAGAATGAAAAAGCTCAACTCCAGCGCGACCTTGATGACGCTCTTAACCAGCTCAAAAACCAGAAGCCCGTCATTCAGGCGCCTGCTGACTACGAGCATATCATGAGTGAACTGGCGAAACTGCGCAATGAAAAAGCCGCATTGCAAAACAAGCTTGATAACTCAAATGCAAAGCGCCTCGCTGAACTTGACGCCAAAATCGCTGATATGCAGAAACAGATTGACGCTCAAATCAGCGCCGAG
>JAGABT010000001.1 GCA_017614505.1 Selenomonadaceae bacterium
CGCTGTGCCGTTAGAAATTTCCCAGTGAGCGGCAGTGCTCACCGGCGTAGTGACATCGCCCGCAAGCTTTAGCGTGTAGCCGTCGGAAATTGTAACTGTTTTCTGGTTGAGAGCCGCCGACGCAACTGTAACTGTCTTGCCACTGCGCGAAATTCCGTCCAGAGATTTGACGCCGGTAACTGAAATTTCAACCTCGCCGGTAGTTGCCGCCTTGTAGACAATCTGGTTATTTTCCAGCGCATAGCCCGCACTGAATGCCTCGCCAATATAATTCGCTGTGCCGTTAGTCAGTTCCCAGTGAGCGGCGGTACTCACCGGCACAGTTACATTATCCGCAAGTTTCAAAGTGTAGCCGTCGGAAATCGTCACGGTTTCCTTGTTCAGCGCCGCCGCCGCCAAAGTTATTTCCGTGCCGCTGACCGAAATATTTCTAACGGTCGCGCGGCTGCTCAAGCCGGTAATCGCAATTTCAGTTTCGCCGCCGCTGGCAGAAACGTAGCTGATACTCGAAGCGTCCGCGCTCAGAACGTAGCCCGCGCTTACCGCCTCGGCAATATAATTCGCCACGCCGCCGGAAATTTCCCAGTGCGCCGCCGTCGTACTCGATTGAACAACGTCATTCGCCAGCTTAAGCGTGTAGCCTTCGGAAATCGTCACGGTATCTTCACCGAGCATAGACGCGTTCAAAGTCACAACTTTATTTTTCCGCGAAATTCCGTCAATGGAGGCGCCGCTCTTAAGCCCGCTGACCGTAGCCAGAGTATTTCCGCCGCTGGCAGCAGAATAACGAATGCTCCTCGCGTCGCCCATAAGATAATGCCCCGCCGTCGAATAAGCCGCGGTGTAAATCGCCATCGTGCCGCTGATACTCCAGTAAGCGGGCGTAGTCACCGGCGTAACGACATCCGCGCCGAGCTTAAGCGCGTAACCGGCGGAAATGTAAACAGTCTCTTCGCCCAGCACAGATTCGGAAAGCGTAACTTCCGTACCGTCAAGCGAAATTCCGGCAAGCGTGGAACCTTCGCGCAGATGAGTTATCGAAATCAGCGTATCGCCGGTGGGATTCTGGTAGGCAATGCTCTTGCGGTCGTCCGAAAGGACATAGCCCGCCGTCGTGCCAGCGCCAATATAATTCGCCGTCGTGCCGGAAATATCCCAGTAAGCCGACGTAGCTTTTGGCGTGGCAACGCCGCTGCCGAGTTTGAGCGTGTAGTTGCCGGAAACGCTGGCAGTGCCGGTACCGAGAACCGTCGCTGGCAGAATAATTTCCGAGCCGCTCATTGAAATATCGCTGGCGTCGGCGCCGTTGACCAGCCCCGTAATTGTCGCAAGAGTTTCGCCGCCGCTCGCCGCGCTGTAGCTGAAAGTTTTCCCGTCCGAAGAAATTGCGTAGCCAGCAGTTTTACTCGCCGCCCTGTAGGTTGCAGTAGTGCCGGAAATGCTCCACGCCGCCGCAATGTCACGCGCTTCATCGTTTATCGTCAGACTCCCGCTGCCGGTTTTCTGCAGGGCGTAGGCGGCGCCGGTAATGCTGCCGGTGTGGTAGGCGCTGCTGTCCTTTACTGTCAGGTAACCGCCGTAAATCAGCGCGGCGCTGGCAGTCGAAGTTATGGTTTTGCCGTTGAGTTCCAGCGTGATATTTTTACCGGCGGAAATTGTCACGGCGCCAGTCAGACTGAGATTCTGCGTGAGCGTGATTGTATCGCCGGAACTGGCGGCGGCAATCGCGTCGGTGAGCGAAGTATAAGTTACGCTGCCAATTTTGCAGACAGGCTCGGTAATTTCGCTGGTGTCTATGTGCAGGGTTTTACCGGCGGCGCCCTTCAGCGTGACGGCACCCGTGCCAATCTTAACGACAACGTCCGAGCCGCTGGCAACGGTCGCGAAGGATTTTCCCGCAACTTCGAGCGTGTCATTCGCGCTGAAATTGTAAATCACGTCGGCGCCGTCGCCTTCGGTGTAGCTGAAAATATTCGCGCTGCCGCTGGAATAAATCACGTCGTTTCCCGTGCCGCCGGTAATGGAATTGCGCGAGCCGGTCAGGCTTATCGTGTCATTGCCAGCGCCGGAATAAATCAGCGCGTAAGAGCCGCTGCCGGTAATCGAATCGCCGCCGGTCGCCGAATCGTCCGCCACGATTGTAACGTTGCTGCCCACGCCGGAAATATTCCACGAGCTCTGGTCGTTGAAGTAGGTGACGATTTGTTTAATGGCGCTGTTGAGCGTGTAGGTTTTGCCGGACGCCGAGCCGACAGAAACGCCGGTGTATTCACTGTCGAAAGAAATTACGCGGGCAGTCGTGAGGTCGGTGGACTTGCCGGAAATGTAATAAATCCCGTCGGTGCGCAGCTCGACGCGGGCGGAAAGTTTATCGCTGGAAAGAATCGACGCGTTGGAAGAATCCGAGGCGGTTTTAGCAAGCCAGCGCAGGAAAATGTAGCCTGCCACGTAGGGATAAGAGCCGCCGCCGCCCTTGAGCGTAGCCGCCTGGTTGGAATTTATAATGTCGGTGCGGAGGTAATCGTCGAGCCACGCGTTGGAATTGTTGTTGACGGAATTATTCATGAGCGTGATAATTGAACCAAGGCGTTTATCGTCGATGCCGTGAATGAGTTCCGCCATGCCTTCCTTGAGAAATAGTGGCAGGTACGCGAAAAAGTTGACATTGGCGGCAAAAACTGCGTGGTTAAATTCGTGGGCGATAGTTCGGTCAAGCGTGCCGCCGCCGGAAACGACGCAGTTGGGGTCGTTCTCGTTTGAAATGCTGCCGAAATATTTTTCGTTCACGACGAGCGAAAGGCTGAGGGCTTTGCCGCTGCTTTTGCTGTAGCTGTGCGAAACGTAAGCGAGCCAGCTCTGGCTGGTGTAATTTTCAAAGTACAGATTAATTTCGGTAACCGAGGAGCCGCCGTCGGTAAAGTTGAGCCCCGTTGCCTCTTCGTTGAGCTGAAGAGCTTCCTTGAACCACCATTTGTAAAGACCGGCGATAATGACGTAGCGCCAGTCGCCCTTAAGGCTGTCGATGTTGCTGGCGTTTATGGCGGTGGTGATATTTCTGGAAGTTGGGTCGCGCTGCCCGATAATGTTTAATTTCAGCCCGCCATAAGTGAAGGAAAGATTTCCGCTGGCGTCCACGTCCAGAAAAGACGGGTCGAACTCGCTGGTAACGTTGCCGAGGAAATTTCCGCTGGCAAGGGTGCTGTTGCCGACGAAACTGCCGCTGCCGTTGAAGTAGCCCTTAATCGTCGTGACTTTGCTAAGGTCGACGCTGGGATTTGACGCGGCGAGGGAGCTTGAAGTAACGGTGCCGCTGCGCGTGAATTTGACAGTGGAAGTGCCGTCGGAATTTACGCTGAGGACGGAAGTGAAATCGCCCGCGCCGAGAATCGTGGTTTTGCCTGCAACGTAGTCTTTGACTGTGAAATTTTTGACGCCGGAGCCGACGGAAACTGTATCGTTATCGCCGCCGGTAACTACAACTTCGCTGAACCCGTCGAGGTAAATGAAATCGTTGCCGGCGCCCGCCGAAATTGAATCTTCGCCGCCGGAATAAATCGTGTCGTCGAAGCCGGTCGCCTGCACGTGCCAGCCGTTACTGCCGGTGAAAATATTTTGCGCGGCGGTCGCGCTGGAATTGGCGGTGTAGGTATTGGCAATTTCCAGAACGGTCGTGTCGGCAGTTTTGGTGACGGAACCGCCCGCGTCCGCGCCCGTTATCCCGCCGGTGTCGGTGTTTGAAACATTTATGCCGCATTCCGCCAGAAAAGTTGTAGAGTTCGCCGCGGCTTTTGCTGCTGCCAGAAACTGCTGGCGCGCGTCTTCAATTCCAGTGTAGTCCGAACAGGCTTGAATTGCCTCGTCCAGCATTTCCGTTGAATCTGTTTTGGCGGTCTTGTCCAGCGCCTCCATGAACTTCAAGATAACTTCCAGCTGCGTCATATCTGTTCACCCTCCGCGAATTATTTTCACAAAAAAAATCGGTACAACCTTTATCAGTTATATCGATTTTTCGGAAAATCAGTTTAAGAAAGGGCGTTAAGCTTCGAGCAGCTGCCGCTTGAGGTCTTGATACGCCTGCGAGAAATGCGGCGGGTACTGCGATTCTTTTTGTGCGCCGAAAGGTCTGGCGGTCAGCGCCAAAATCGGCGGCGACTGAATGCGTTTTGCAACCGCCATGCCGTTGAACGCCTTCCACCATTTTTCGAGGTCGGCGATAAAATCTTCAACGGTCGGGAAATATTTTTTCGCTAAGCCGTCAGCACAGCCAATTTCGTCTTCGAGCAAGCCCTGCGCGTAAGCCAGCAGTAAATCTTCCGGCGCGGACATTTTTTCAGTGAAGGCGCGGAAAAGATAATCGTGGTAGTCGTAGTGAAGCGGGTCGCCCTTGCCCTCGTCGACGTTCTGGGCGTCGGAAAGTTCAGCGCTCGGCACAATGTCAATAATCCCCTGCGGAATGACTTCGCGCCCGTAAACTTCGTCGTTCATGTAGCGCGCCAGCTCGTAAATCTGGAATTTCCACAAATCCGCCAGCGCCGCCATAAATCCAGCCGCGTCGCCGTACATCGTCGCATAGCCAATCGTGGTTTCCGCCTTGTTGGCGTTGCAGGTAAAGACGCCGCCGACTGCCGCTGCCAGCGCCGATAAAATTCTGGAACTGCGGTCGCGCGCCTGAATATTTTCCCGCACGAAGCCGGAGATTTTTATTTCTTCCGTCGAGCCGTAGGAGAGGAAAGTTACCGGCGTCGATTCGATTTGCTTAACCGTGGCGTCGACTGAATCCTGAATTGGCAGTACGACGTACTTGCAGCCGAGATTTTTCGCAAGCGTCTCGCTCAGATTTTTAGTTGTATCCGAATTGAACGCGCTGGGCATGTTCACCAGCAGGACATTTTCCACGCCGAGGATTTTTGAATAGAGCGCCGCCGCAACCGCCGAATCAATTCCGCCGGAAATTCCAATGACGACTTTTTTCATTCCAATCTGCGCGAGGAATTTTTCGACGCCGAAACTCAGCGCGCGGTAAATTCCGGCGACAGGCGGTTCCTCAGGCAGTTCAAGCGCGGGCAGGCTTTCGAGTCCGTCAAGCTCAACGACGCTCAGATTTTCGTGGAACGGCGCAACTTCGTGAATAACTTTGCCGTCGCGATTGTAAATTCTGCTCTCGCCGTCGAAGGGGAAAATATTTTTGCCGTTGTTCTGGACGCCGACCGCGTTGACGTAAACCAGCGGGCATTTGGCGTCGATAGCGCGCGCGGCACAGAAATTGTAGCGCTCGGCGTTGCCGCTGGCGTAGGGCGTGCCGTCAAGCATGAAGCAGAGCTGCACGCCGGCAATTTCCGCGGTAAAAACCGTCCTGTCCTGCAGGCGATTTACCAGCTTGCCGCCGCCCGCCACGAGAATTTCCTGTACGCCGCCGAAAATCACGGCAATTCCTTCGCTCGCCGCAATTATCTGCTGGCAGAAAGTGTCGCAGTCCTTCAAAAAAGCCCGCGAAGTTGTGTACAGCCGCCCCGAAACTGACGACGCCGGAAAAACTATCGCCGCGCATTCCTGTTCCTTCGCCTGCGCGATAAACTTCAAAATTTTTTCCGCGTTGAGCGCGGGCTGCCCCGCCGCTACTTCGATTTGTGCCAATGCTATTTTTGCCAATCCAATCGCTCCTTCAAAAACTAATCGCGGCGCCGGTTACGCCCATTCCGCTTGTCCTTTTCCTTCTTCATGTACTGCTCGTAAAAATCTTCCACCGGCATGAACAGGTAGCGTATCCCTTCGGCGAAACCAATCCACGTCGGCAGCGTCGTCCAGAAAAACAGCAGGTACAAAACGCCCTGCCAGGTTTTCCCCTGATAAAATTTATGCGCGCCGAGTGAGCCGAGGAAAATTGCCAGCGCCGATTGAATGAGTTTCCGCTGGATAATTTCTGGTCGCTCTTCCTCTGGGAAAGTTTGAATTTCGTCATCGTCCTCGTAGTGGCGGCGCCTGCGCGTCGGCAGTGGAATATTTCTGCGCTCAATTCCGCCGAGCGGCTGATTCAAAAGGTCGGTATCGATTCGGACGTTGCCATATTCATCGATTTCGCCAATGTCAATCGTCTTGCGCTTAATCCCTTCGGCGTCGAGCTGCTGTTCCATAACTTTCAGTTCGGCGTCGGCGGAAATAATCTGGTCATTGAGCACGTGTTCAAACTGGTCGGCGTAGGCGTCGTCCAGCGCGGAGAGCGTCATTTTCATGCGGGATTTCAAATCGCGGACGCGGTCGGTAGAAAGTTCCGTTTCCTCCAGCTCCTGATACTGCCGGACGATTTTCACCGCGCGATCCTGATAGTAGTCGATGAACTTGTACGCCAGCGGGATTCTGTCGGGATTTTTTTCAAGGTGCGCCAGCAGTTTTTTAGCGACGCGCTGCATTCTGGTGAGCTGAGCTGCAAGTTCCCTGTCTGAAATTTCCGCCCGCGCCTGTTCAAGGTATTTGAAATCCGCCATCGCCTTATCGAAATTTTCCTGCAGGTAAGTTGCGCGTTCTTCTTCGAGTTCCTCTAAATCCAGCTGCGGCGTTCGATTTTTCCGCCAGTCCCAAAACGCCTTTCCGCCGAATATCACGGCGACCGTCGACAAAATTACCAACAAATAATCCACTGCGGCACCTCCCGACCGAGTTACACTTCCAGTTTGCGTTGCCTGAAACTCACCGGCGTCAATTCCAATTCCCTTGCGAAATCCAGTGCGCGTTCAAAATTCGCGCAGACAGCTTCGACCCTATGCGCGTCCGAGCCAATCGTTATGTACTTCCCGCCGAAATTTTTATACTGCTGATAAACCGGCACGAGTTCCTTGAGCCCGCGAATTTTATCCAGCCGCCGCGTGTTCAGCTCCAGAATTTTTCCGCGCTCAACGAGAATTTTCAGCACGGCATCAATCTCCGGCTTGAACGCGGCGTATTCAATTTCGGGATTTTCATACGGCGCGGGGCGGCAGATATAATCGATGTGACCAAGCGCGTCGAAATCGGCGGCGGCGGCTTCCTCAGCCATCACAGCGAAATATTTTCGATACGCCGTCGATTTATCCTTGTCAGCGAAAAATTCCGCGTTGTAAATGTCAATGTCGTCGACGACGTGAATCGAGCCAATGACGAAATCGAATTCAGCCTGCGCGAGGAAATTTTCATTGGCAGTTCGAGCAATTTTGCGCAAGCCGACTTCTACGCCGAGGCGGACGGTATCGCTGCGCAGATTTTCGTACTCGCTGAAATAATTTTTCGCGTCGAAGGTGAAATCAACGTCGCCTGGGAGCTCGTAATCGTAGTGCTCGGTAAAAATAATTCCGAAGCCGAGAGTTTTCGCGCGGGCAATGGCGTCGGCGGCGCGCATTTCCGAATCGGCGGAAAATTTGGTGTGGGTGTGGCAGTCGAAAATCATGGCTCAATCCTCGTCGTAATCTTCGTGGCGGTGGCGAATTTCCTTGCCGCGAATATCCTTAATCGCCTTGGCAATGTTTTCCGCGCCGTAAATCGCGGAGCCTGCCACTAAAATATTTGCGCCAGCTTCGCGGACGAGCACGGAAGTTTTGGAATTAATTCCGCCGTCGACCTCAATATCGCATTCGGTTTCCATTTCGTCAATCATGTGGTAGAGCATATGGATTTTGCCGAGCTGGGACTCAATAAATTTCTGCCCGCCGTAGCCAGGGTTGACGGTCATCACCAGCGCCATTTCAACATCTTCGAGCAGTTCCTCAATCATGGAAAGGGACGTACCTGGGTTGAGCGCGACGCCAGCTTTGCAGCCGCATTCGTGAATTTGCTGAATGACGCGGTGCGGGTGGCGCGTGGCTTCGACGTGGAAAGTGATAATATCAGCTCCGGCGTCCGCGAAAGATTTTATCTGCGTTTCGGGGTGTTCAACCATCAGGTGAACGTCGAAAACCGCGCTGGAAAATTTGCGCAGGCTCCTGACAACCGCCGCGCCAATCGTAATTTCCGGCACGAAAGTCCCGTCCATAACGTCGATGTGAATGTACTCGGCGCCGGCGTCGGTGACGCGCTTAATTTCGTCCGCAAGGTGCGCAAAGTCCGCTGAAAGAATCGACGGCGCTATTATCGTTGACATGGAAAATTCCTCCCAGAAAAATTATATCACAATGTCGGAAAAAATTACCGGCAGTTTTTCGCGCAGGATTTTGTAAATTTCCAGCGCAACCTGCCGCATTTGCGGATGAGCGCGCGGCGAAGTTCTGAGCTTGAGGAAATGCCGCCATTCGCGCAGGTTCGCCGTCATGAAAAGTTCCGTCGCCAGCGAATTTGGCAGTACCGAGCGGGCTTCTTCAGGACGCGCGCCGTTTGCACGCATTTCCAGATAAAATTTCTCCGCCTGTTCCATTGCGCGCTGCCAAAGCTGGAAATTCGCGTCGACTTCCTGCCAGAAACACGGCTTGATAAAACTGAGCTCGCCGCCGAATTTGTCGCCGCTGTAATCGCAGTAGCGCGTACTCATTTGCGAATAGCTCGCCAGACGGTGGCGCACAATTTCATGGCTGACGCCTCTGTCGCAGACGATTTTGAAAGTAACGCTGACGTGTTCGATAACGCTTTCGTGTCCGCTTTTGATAATGTTGGCGAGAAATTTTTCAGCGGAAGTGTCGGAAATTCTGGATTCAGATTTGTAGCAGACGCGACCGGCGCGCTCAATGTGGCGCATAATCTCGGCGGCGTCAAGTTCCTGCGCGAGCTCAACGCTCGGCTCAATAATTTTCACGGGCAGCAGCTCCTTAACTTTTGCTAACGATATTGTCCTGGATTTTGAGACCATTGGCTTTCAGGATTTTCGCCGTCGGCGCATTTTTCCCTATGACCTTCAGCTCGTGCAGGATACGCACGAAAACCGAAAGGTGCATTCCGTCAATGAACGGTACTTTGTACGTCACCTTGTTTGAAGTTATCGGGATAAATTCGACGGCGGATTTATTTTCCTGCAGAAATTTTTTAGTGTCGGCTGAAAGATTATTTAACGCCGGCTCGACGTAGCTCATGACTTCCGCCGCGTCACGAAAGTAAATCTTGCCGCCGCGCGAATCGAGGAAACTTTCCGCCACGACAGATTTAATATCGCCGGTGACGCCGCTTTTCTTTAGAATCAGCGCGAAAATTTCAGCGGGAATACCGTCGACAAATGGCACCTCGTGAATTTTATCGCCGCACTTAACGAAAACGGTTTTGACTTCGGCGGCGTGTTCGTTCAGAAAATTCGTCGCGGGGTCTTTGCCGGTATCGTCAAGCTGACTGAGTTCGTCCTCGGTGTACAGGTAAACCGATTTGTTGACGAGCTTCAGGAAACTTTCGGCGATAACTTCGGCGGCGGAATCGTCCCTGCCGATAATTTTGAAGTCGAGCAGCGTGTTCGTGAAAGTCGAAACATTTATCCCGTTGACAAACGGAATTTCCGCGAGCCTGTTGCCGTTTTTGACGAAAATAAATTTGACCTTCGAGGCGCGCTTAAGGTAAAAATTTTTCGTGTTGGGCGGAAGGTTCGCGCAGAGCTTGAATAATTTTTCAAGGTGACCGCTGGGCTGAGCATTTTCCATAACTTCGTCTGAGCCTCTCTTTGGAATGGTTAAACCGGTGCGAAAATCTACAAGTTCAATCAGGTCGGGATTAATCCGCAGGTCGTAAAGCATCGCCTTCAAGCCCTTGTGACCGAGTCCGTTTGAAACGACGATAACCTTGCGATTCTGTTCAGTTGCGAGCTTAATCGCCGGCATAAAATCTCTGTCGCTCGAAACTAAAACAATAACTTCAACTGCCGGCTGTTCAAAAATAGTTTTGGCAATTTCGGTGCAGAGCCAGGTATCGGCGGAATTTTTGCCGTAGTCGCAATTCTGAATGCGGTAATTTTTGCTGGCGTCAAGGTATTTCGGCGAAAGAACTTCCTGCTTGCCGATAATGTCGACGGTTCCAACTTCGTAGTCGTAACTGAATTTTTCTACCGCCTTGAACGCAATTTCCGGCTTGACATTTTCCGCGTCAATAAAAATGTGGGCAATCAATGAATCATCCTCAAGAGTTTTTGTTTTATTGTATCACTTTTTGGCGGCGGTGAAAATATTCAGCGAAAATATTCTATGAGTGCCAGCACGAAGTACGTGAAGCCCGCCACTAATTCTCTCATGGTCTTTTATATGTCACTTTCTTTCGAGAAAGAAAGTAACCAAAGAAAGCTCGGCCGCATAGGTCGCTTCCGGCGACCTGTGACGGCCGGCCGCCCATCCATGGGCGGCTTCTTTTTCGCATTATGATTTATATCCTGCTGGGTGATTTTTGTGCCAGTTCCACGCATCGGCGATTATTTTTTCAACACTCGAAAATTTCGGCGTCCAGCTTAAAATCTTTGTAGCCTTGTCAGCGGAGGCAATCAGCTGAGCGGGATCTCCTACGCGACGCGTTCCAATTTCAGTTTTGATTTTTCTGCCGGTAACTTTTTCCGCCGCGTTGATAATTTCTTTGACGGAAAATCCGCGCCCGCTCCCCAGATTGAAAATTTCGGAACTGCCGCCGTTGCGCAGATAATTCAGCGCGAGAATGTGCGCCTCCGCCAAATCCATAACGTGAACGTAATCGCGCAGGCAGGTGCCGTCGGGCGTGGGATAATCGTCGCCGAAAATCGTGATGTGGTCGCGCTTACCGAGAGGAACCTGCAGAATCAGCGGGATTAAATGCGTTTCCGGCGTATGGTCTTCGCCAATTTCACCAGATTCGAGAGCGCCCGCCGCATTAAAATATCGCAGGCTGACAAATCTGATGTCATTCGCGCGGCTCACCCAGCGCATAATTTTTTCCATAATCAGTTTGGATTCGCCGTAAGGATTGGTCGGATTTGTAGCGTCGGTTTCGCTTATGGGAATTTTTTCGGGCTCGCCATAAGTCGCCGCCGTGGAACTGAAAACAATTTTGTCGACGCCGAATTTCACCATGGCTTCCAGCAAAACCTGCATGCCGCCGACGTTGTTGTTAAAATATTTCAGCGGATTTTGAACGCTTTCGCCGACCAGTGAATTTGCCGCGAAGTGAATCACTGCCTCGATTTGATTTTCGGTAAAAATTTTCTCAAGCGTGGCGTCTGAGCGAATGTCGCCCATGTAGAAAATCGCCGCCGGATTGACCGCCTCAAGGTGTCCCGTCTGCAGGTTGTCGACAATAACAACTTTTTCGCCGCGTTCCAAAAGCGCGTGAACGGTGTGCGAACCGATGTAGCCCGCGCCGCCGCATACCAGAATCGCCATAAAAATTCCCCCTCAGTTAATCAGCCGGATAATCTGTTCGACCGTCGCCGAAATATTTTTTTCCGCCACAGATTTTTCCATAGCCTCGCTCAAAGTCATTGGCTCGCGCAGAATCGAAAAGGTTGCGTCAATGTCACCGCCGCCGCCAATTTTCACGCCGCCGCCTATCGCCACGGTTTTAATTTTCGGATTGAGCCGCTTAGCGAGTTCAGCAACACCCGCCGGAGCTTTACCCTGCAGAGTCTGCGCGTCAACAGAGCCTTCGCCGGTTATCAAAACGTCAGCGTCGCGCAGGTCTTCAGAAATTTTCAGAACGTCCAGAATCAGCTCGACGCCAGGAATAAGCTTGCCGTTCAAAAATTTTCTGAATGCGAAACCCAGACCGCCAGCCGCGCCGTCGCCAGCCACTGAAATTTTTTCGCCCGCAAGTTCAGCGAAATTTTTAATCCAGCCGTCCATCTGCGCGACAATTTCGGGCGTAGCGCCTTTCTGCGGACCGTAAATCGCCGAACAGCCATTAGCACCCGTCAGCGGATTTTTCACGTCGCAGGCAATTTTGAAACTGCAGCCGCGAAACTTATCCGTCGGCTCAATTTTCTGAACGCCAGCCAAATCCCTGCCGAAAATCCCAGTGCCGAAACTGAAACCGAGCGCCGTGAGCATACCTAAGCCGCAGTCGTTCGTAGCGCTACCACCAATGCCGACGATAAAATTTTTACAGCCGTCATCAAGCGCGCGCAGAATCATTTCGCCGACGCCAAAAGTCGTAGTGTTGAGCGGGTTGCGAAGATTTTCCGGCACGAGATTCAAACCCGCCGCCGCCGCCATTTCCATTACCGCCAAATCGCCAATCCTGCCAAATTCCGCGCGAACTTTATTTCCGAGCGCGCCGGTAACTTCGACGCTTTTCATTTCGCCGCCGAGCCCTTCAGTCAGAGTTCTGCAGGTACCCTCGCCGCCGTCCGCCAGCGGATAAACTTTCACGTCAGCAGTCGGCGCCGCACACTTAATACCAGTTTCCGCCGCGCGTCCCGCTTCGAGGCTCGTCAAACTGCCCTTGAAACTGTCAATCGCCACAACAATTTTCATAGCTCAACCCTCGCTGAAAAGTTTCGTCTGCTCAGAAATATTTTCCGCACGCACAAGACCTTCGCCGACCAGAATCCCGTCGCAGCCAGCCTCGCGCAGAATTTTCACGTCGCCGACGCTTTGAACGCCGCTCTCGCTGATAATGACGCGGCTCTTGTCGACGCGCGGCAAAAGTTCCAGCGTATTGTCAATCGTCGTGGTGAAATTTTTGAGATTGCGGTTGTTGATGCCGATAAAATTCGCCGGTGTGTCCTGCGCGATTTGCAAATCAGTTTCGTCGTGAACTTCGACCAGCGCGTCCATGCCGAGGCTCCACGCAGTGTAGAGAAATTTTTTCAGCTGAGCGGGCGTCAAAATTCTGACGATAAGTAAAACCGCGTCGGCGCCGAGCCAGCGCGATTCGTAAATCTGGTACTCGTCGATTATAAAATCCTTGCGAAGGAGCGGTAGATTAATTTCCGCGCGAACTTTTTTGAAGTCGTCGTTCGAGCCGAGGAAATGCTTGTCGGTATGCACGGAAAGCATCGCGGCGCCGCTGGATTCGTAGATTTTCGCCAGTTCCAAAACTGAATGCGTGGCGTTTAATCTTCCCTTCGCTGGCGATTGGAGTTTGCACTCGGCGATTAAATTCCACGCGCCTTTGGAAAATTTCTGCGACATTCTGAAGTTACCGATTCGCAGTTCAGCCTGGATTTTTTCCAGCGGCGTTGAACCTTTCGCCTCCGCCACGGTCGAAAATTTTTCCTCGACAATTTCTGATAGAATATTTTTCATGGGCAGTTCCTTCCTTTACGAAACGAAATTTATCTGCTATACTTTTTGGCACTATGAAAAATTTTACAAATCAGCGCGGGCTGGCGGCGCTCGAAGTGGTGATTGTTGCGGCGATTGTGGCGATTTTTGCGACGACCGCCGTTCCCAAAATGGCGCGCGTTCTCGACAAAGTTCAGCTCGATTACGAAATAAAACACCTCTACAGCACGCTGAATCTGGCGCGTTCAATCAGCAAATCCTCCAGATATAGCAGCGGAATTTTCAAGGTGTCGAGCATTCGCGATACACATTTTTCGTTTCACGAAACAGGTGATGACTCTTTGAAAAAGCGCTATTTTTACACTCTCACGCTGAGCGGTAGTTCAACTTTTATAGTTCACCAGCACAACCTTCCAGAAAAATTCGAGCTTCACAGAGACGGTGGAGGCAACATCATCCATATTTTGCCGGATTCTGGTAAGAGCATAATCTTCACTCTTAAATCCAGATTTAACAAAAAGGCGTATGTCGTAGGCACTACCGTTGGGCGCTGGCGTGGTACGTATGAAAAACCAAAATCTTAACCAGTGCGGCTTTATGCTGCTGAGCGTAGTTTTTCTGACGCTGATAGTTTCGCTGAGCGCGCAGATTCTCCTGAACGCCAATTCGAAAGTTCAGCAGCGCAATTCTACGCTATACCTCACAGCGATTAACCTTGCAAATGAACAGTTCGCTGAAATTGAAGGGCAAAATCTTCCTGCCGGAAATTACAATTTTCTCGGCAACGAAGGCGATTTGGAAAGTCGCAACGGCGTCAGGGAAGATTCCGAGCCGACAAAATTCGACGTTTCTGCTGAAGTGGGCGAAGGCAATTTGAGAGAGGTTAAAGTTACCGTTAAGTGGAACGTCGGCGGCAGGGAAAATTCTATCGTATCGAAAAAAAAGATTCGCGCCAGATAAGTATATCAAACTGCAGGGAAAAATCCAAATGAAATTTAAAATGGGCGAGCGCGGATTTGTACTGGCAGAATTTGCGATAGCGCTGCCGCTGCTGATTTTGCTTTTGTACGCGCTGGGAATGGTCACGCTCCATGGTTTAAAAATCGCACGGGAACAGGTTGCGGACTACACGCTTGAAACCGATGCGCAGTATGTTATCGACAGAATCACCAGCGACGCCCGCGCCGCTCAGTATGTCAGAATAAAAAATGCCAACGACTTCGACGAAATTATTTTTTACTGCTACACGATTGGCGAGCAGGAAAGCGACGATTTTATAGCGAAGGACGGCAAATATTATAAATACAGGAAGGAAGAGATTATGTTTGACAACAGGCGCTATTATAAAAACATTCTCGACCCGCGAATTTACAGAATCGACAACAGAGATGGCGGTTTTTTCCGCGTTTACTTCAAGCACAGCGACGACGATTATCATAGCAGCCCCCTTACCGGCGACAGCACCTACGGCGACCACTATATAACTGAATTTAAAGTCGACAGGGACAAGCTGAACCAAAAAATTCTGCACCTGACGCTGGAGATGAAAAGCAATGTCACGAAGAAAAAAGTTAAATTCACCACGTCGGTCTTTATGCCAGCCTGTGAAAGTTTTAAAGTTCCCAGCGAATAACGAGCGCGGATTTTTTACAATCGTCGGGCTTTGCCTGCTGCTGGCGGTTGCAATTTCAATTCGAGGCGTACAGGAATTTGAAGGAAATTATTCCGTCGGCGTGTCAAATTCTTTAGCCGAACACGAATTGCAGAATGCGGCTGACAGCGCGCTTATCAAAATGATTGAAACCGGCAAATACGAAAAAAGTATTATGTCTGACAGGCTCGGAAAAATTTCCATCAACATTAAAACTACGCAAAGCAACATTCGCCGATTCAGGCGCGAATATGAATCCGGCGGCAAAACCAAGGACATTGCGCTCAATGAAGATAACAGCGACGATACTGGCAAAAATGCGAGTGAACCTGACGATACGCCGGAATGGCTGAAAATTAAAGCTGACTGTCTGATAAGCATTGCCAGCTGCGAAAATAAAAAATTCGGCGGGACAATTTATCGCTGCTCACAGGCTTACATTATCAAAGGCGACGACACGGTTTATTTTCTGACGGATTTGTAAGGCAGGAATAACGCGGCGGCTTGCCGAATTTAAAATTGCCATAAAGGAGGCGAACCTATGGAAAATGAAGAGTTCGGCGCGGCGCAAATCGACCTGAACAAACTCGTCGAGCTGATAAACGCAATTCTGGAGCAGCAGGATAAAAATTCGCGGCTCCTCAATCAAGTCCTGCGCGAAAATATCAATTTCCAAAACCAGGTGCGGCAGGGAATGTACAACGAGCTGGAAGATTTGAAAAAGCAGCAGCGCGGCGAACAGTTCACGCCGATTTTAAAATCAATCGCGGCAATTTGCGTAGAGTACCGCGCGCTCCTCAATGACGAGACCATTTCAGAAAACTCCCGCCGGTCTTTGCAGCTCATGTTCGACGAGCTTGAAGACATTCTCGGCGATTACGGCGCAGAAATTTTCAACTCGAACGCAGGAGAGCCGCGCCGCCCGCTCCTTACCAAAATCATAAGCACGGTTTCCACCGGCGACCGCAACCAGCATAACACTATCGCTAAAAGCCGTCGCGCTGGCGTCGTTCGCAACGGGCGCCCGCTCTACCGCGAGTTCGTCGACGTTTACGTTTTCGACGGCGATAAATCCACGTCCGAATTTGCACGCACTGAATAATTTACCACCGGAAAAACTGGAGGAATTTTTTTTATGAGTACTTACGGCATCGACCTCGGCACAACCTATTCCTGTATCGCGCGGCTTGACTCCAACGGCAACCCCGAAGTTATCCGCAACAATGAAGACGATTCAAATATGGTTGCGTCCGTGGTTTTTTTTGAGAATGAAAACAACGTCGTCGTCGGGCAGGCGGCGAAGGAAAATATCGAGACGGACGGCGACCGCGTCGTTCAGTTCGTCAAGCGCGAAATTGGCAAGCGCGATATGCGCACCTACACTTTCGACGGCAAAACCTACACGCCCGTTGAAATTTCCGCGCTCATTCTGACGCGCCTTAAAAATCTCGTCGAATCGCAGGGCAACGAAATTGAAGATGTGGTTATCACCGTCCCCGCGTATTTCGGTCTCGAAGAGCGCTCCGCTACCAAACAGGCGGGCGAACTTGCCGGACTGCACGTCCTCAGTCTGATTAACGAGCCAACCGCTGCGGCTTTGAGCTACTGCGCGAGACAGTTTCAAGAAGACCGCACGATTTTAGTCTACGACCTTGGCGGCGGCACTTTCGACGTTACTGTCGTCAAAATGTCCATGACGCGCAACGAAGCCGGCAAGGACGTGCAGAAAATCAACGTGCTGGCGACCGGCGGCGACGACCGGCTCGGCGGCAAGGACTGGGACGATAAACTCTTTGACCACATTCTCCACGCCTGCTGCGACGAAAACGGTCTGACGCCCGAAGATATTGAAGCCGAAACGCGGCAGGATATTCGCTCCAAAGTCGAAGAGGCTAAGCGCAAGCTCAGTAAGAAACAGTCCGCCAAAGTCCGCATTGACGTGAACGGCTCCCGCACCGAAATTACTATCAAGCGCTCCGACTTCGAGGCTATGACTTCCGATAAAGTCGCGCAGACCATGAACTTCGTCGACTCCACGCTCCAGAAAGTTCCAGATGTCGAAATTGATACCGTGCTTTTAGTCGGCGGCTCAACCTACATGCCAATGATTCAGAACGCCGTCGAAGCAAAATTCCCGGGCAAAGTTCAGCAGCACGACCCAGACCAGGCCGTTGCTAAGGGCGCCGCGATTTACGCCAGCATGCTCGTCGTCGAGGAAAGCGGCGATACTCCCAGCGCGGACGAAACTTCCTCCGACGAAAATCCTGCCGAAAAGCCCGTTTCGCATACCGAACAGCTTACCGCTAAATTCACCGTCGAAGACCAGACGCCCCGCTCCTTCGGTCCAGGCGTCATGGATACCAAGGGCGCCAAACACCAGTACGTTTTGGAAAATTTCATCAAGATTGGCGAGAAAATGCCCGCCGTCTTTACCAAAACTTACTACCCGCTCGAAGATAATCAGGAACGCGTCCGCCTGCGCGCCTTTGAAAATATGTCGCTCGAAGATACGCTCATTCCCTGCGTCGATGAAGACGGCAACCCGCAGGCTACAGACCCCGCCAATAACGTCAAACTTTTGGGCGAACTCGTTGTAAACCTGCCGCCGGAAACTCCGCGCGATACGCCAATCAAAGTCACGTTCAAGGTTGACGCGTCCGGCGTACACGTCGAGGCCGTCAACACCCGCACCAATGAAATTTTTGAAACTTTCCTGCGCACTGAATCCGATATTGACGTGGACAACAGCGCCGTCCACCAGCTCAGAATTTCCGCTGATTAAAATTTTCCTGCCCGCTCCGATGAAGGTCGGGGCTTTTTTTATTTGAATGCGTGTGCTATAATCCGCGCAGGTGATTTTTTTGGCGAATAAAAATATTTTTGAGATGCTGAATCTGGAGTTCGATCCGCCCGATAATTTGAAGAAAATCCGCGCGGCGTATGAGAACTGGAAAAAGCGTCTGACTGCAGAACTTAACACTACCGTCGACCCCACGCGCCTGGGCGTTATCAAATCCGAACTGGCTATGGATAACTACATCGTCCAGATTATCGAGAACGCCCGCCTGCGCCAGCGCGAAGCCGAAGCTCTTAAGCAAATTCGCGTTGAACAGCTGCGCCTTTATATCGACCTCCAGCGCGGCAATACTTCCGGCACGCTCCAGGTCAACCAGTCGCAAATCAAGCACATTCGCGACAAACTCAAGCTCAGCGCCGCCACGATTGAAGCCACTTACAGGGAGCAGGGCTTTATCGTCAAGCCCGAGCGCTCGACTAAATCTATCGCCGACAAGCTCAACGGCTTTTTTATTGCCG
Organism: Selenomonadaceae bacterium; assembly: GCA_017614505.1. Lineage (GTDB taxonomy): Bacteria > Bacillota > Negativicutes > Selenomonadales > Selenomonadaceae > Quinella. The sequence goes on from JAGABT010000001.1 coordinate 18,082, forward strand.
ATTCGGTTATGGAGGAACTGCGCAAGAGTTTCGCCGACTTCCAGACCGTTCCCGACGAAAAAAATTATCCGTGGTCAGCGAATGTCAGCAACCTGTACGAACTTGCCTACTACCTCGAACATCAAATCGAACCTTCGGCAGATTTTTACAAGCGCCGCGATACCGATGACCTGCGCGAAATTTTCCGCGACGAGGCTAAAAAAGTTTCCGCGCCAATTCCAGCGTGGCAGTCTATCAAAGCTCTCCTGAACCTCGCGCAGACGCAGATTTTCAATTCCGACGATAACCGTTTCAAGTACGACCATTCGCTCAGAATCGAGCGGCTCAGCGATTTTTTTGCCAAGCTCAAATCTGCGCCAGAAATTTTCAAGCGCGATAAATATTTCGCCGACAACTGCATTAACCGTATCCGCCGCACTTTCCCGAATCTCCTAAACTACGAATTGAGCGCCGCGCTTTACAACAAGGTTGCCGGTCTTTTGAACGACCCCTACGAATCCATCAGCGACGATAACGAAAATTTTTTCTGCATGACCTGCTCGAACTGCGGAGCCTTTGAAAATTTCCGCACGCGCGAAGAGGCTGAACGCGCGTCCTGCAAAGTTTGCGGCGAAACTTTCTACGCAGAATGTCCAAAGTGCGGCAAGAAAGTTCCCGCCAACGCCGACCACTGCCCCGCCTGCGATTTTTCTTTGAGCGAACTGCGCCGCTTCAACTATTACGTCGACCACGCCAACGTTATGCTCGACCTGCTGGATCGCAGCGCCAAATCTTTTGAAGGCAGCCTCGAGGTCGTCATGGCGGAAATTATCGACAATCTTTCCAAAGCCAAAGTCGCCAAGCCCGAATCGCCCGAACTTACCAAAATCGAATGGCGCATTCACAAAATCTCCGCCGAAAATAAAAAGCGCGAACTTATCAAGTGGGCTGAGGCTAAACTGCCTGGTCTCAACACGCACCCCGATACCGCCGTCAGCGCCTGCATGGAAATTCTCCGCCGCATTAAAGACTACCGCCCCGCCCGCGACCGCCTGCGCCTTATCAAGCCTAAAAAGCCGCTGAGCGCTGAAGCCGTCATTCATAAATCCTCCAAAAGTTCCGCGCTCCAGAATACCGGCACGGCAACCGTTCTGGGCAGAATTTCCGTCAACGCCAAATCTTCCAGCACAAGCCTCGTCGCGCCCAGCTACAATCTCACCTGTACCGTGAACTGGCAGCCAGATAACGATCTCGGCGTCGTCTACACGGTCGTACGCAAAATCGACGGCATTCCGCAGAATTACCGCGACGGCGTGGTTATCGTCGAAGGCACTGACAAAATCGAGGCGGACGATAACGACATCAAGCCAGGCGTTTTCTACGGCTACGCGGTTTTCGCCACGCGCCTCGGCGCCATTTCCGAACCAGCCACCTGCACCGCCGTTTTCTACAGCGACATCGACGAAAACAGACTCCTTGCCAAAACCGAGGACGGGCATTGCTCCTTCACGTGGAATTTGCCTTCGGATAACTGCCTCGGCGTGCGGATTATTCGCAGCGACAAAGATGGAAATACCGTCGTCGTGGCGGATTGCACGCAGTCTCCGTTCGTTGACCGGCTCGTTAAAAACCGCAAGCAGTATCAGTATTGCCTGCAGTGCGTCTACTATTCGGCGGCGGAAGTCGTACTCAACCGCGCGAAATTCTTAGCCGAAGCCAGCAGCGAAAATTTCAACCGCGTCTGGAAAATCGACCAGGCTTTCCGCTACAGCAAGGGCTTGACTATCACGATGACGCCCGAACTTCCTCCGCGCCAGATTAAAAATCTTGAATATAAAGTTGTCGATAACCGCGTCCGATTCAGCTGGCAGTCGACCGGCGATTTCGAGCTGCTGTTCAAGGAAATTCCCGCCGATAAAAAAATTTCCGCTGAAACCGGCAAAATTTTCGACGCCGCTAAGCTTGAAGAAATTCTGGGCGAAGGCAAAATTCTCAACCGCGCCGAGAGTTCCGACCAGTTCTGCGAATTTGAACTCACCGGCGACATAATCAAAATCGCCGCCGTCAGCGCAACTACCCATTCCGCGCTTGTCGACGAAATTATCACAATCGCCAACGTCGAGGACTGCGAAATTGACGCCGAAAAAACTCAAATCGTCGGCAGGGATTTGAAACTCGTGCTGAAAAATCTGCCGAAAAATATTTACATGATTCATTACCGAATCAGCACCGACGAGGACGACGAAATTTACGCAACGGTTGAGGACGCCCGCGAACGCCACATGAATCGCATTTACGCCTCCAAGTACGAGCGCGACAGCTTTATCATGCAGCCGCACCTTCCGCAGCGCGAACTTTTTGTGACGGTTATCGGCGAGTACAAGCTCAAAGACGGCACGACGATTTATTCTGAGCCGAGTACGCTGGCTGTCAACAATCGCCCGCGCGAAGAAATTTCCTACCGCTTCGAGTGGGGCAAGAGCGGCTTGTTCAACAAAAAAAATCTGGCGAAAAATTGCAAGCTGATTGTTGAGAGCAAGGCTGAATCTACGCCGAAACTTTTCATAGCCTACCGCAAAGACCGCCGCGTCAACGTCGAGCTCAAGGACGAAGAAACGCGCGTCCTCCAGACAATTCCAGAATACAAGCACGGTTTTCCGAACGGGCGGCTTGAAATTCTTCTGCCTGACGAAATCTGGGAAGGCGTCGACCCAGGCACTGTGATTAAACTCCTGCCCGCCGAGGAAGATGAAAAATTTTTCGACCTCAAGGAATCTGACCTCGACAGCCTGACAGTTCCGAAGAAATGAGGTGACGCTATGCGAGATGCTATTAGCCAAATTCTCGAAATCATAACGAATAATTTCCCGAATGGCATACGCGACGACTTCATCGACATGAACCGTGTCGCGAAAATTTACTCGGAGAATCACGCGGGTGAAAATATTTCGCGGGATTTTGTTGCTGACTTCATTCGTGCGAACGGGATTGAAAAAGACGGGCGTTTTTATTTCATTTTCGGCGCCGCTTCTGAAAAACTCCTGCGGTTTATCGCTGAAATTTTGGACTCCAGTTTTATCGCCTACTATTCCAAAATCTACGAGTGCCACGCTAATTTTTTCGAGAGCTTGCATATTTTCTCGCCAGAAGTTCTTAGAAAAATTCTGCAGCGGATTGATATCGACAAGGAACATTTTTATTTCTCGGATTTTTGTTCCGCAAGAAAAATGAAATGGGCTGACTACGAAGCGGCGGAGTGGCTAGAAAACGAAGTTGCAAGAATTTTCATAGCCGCGGATAAAGCTCTTGCGCTGGAAGATTTGCAGGAAAAAATTCCCTACGTGCCGGCTGAAAAAATTTCTGAAGTTCTCTCTGACGCTCAAAAATATTTTCCGACGCGCGACGGCAAATATCTTCCCAATTCCAAAATCCAGTTCGACATCGACGAAATTCGCGCGGCTAAACGCAAAATAATCGCCAGCATAAACGCGAACGGTTGCGCTTCCACCGAGGAGTTCAGTTTAGCGTCTAACTTCGCACTCAATCCCGAACTTAGCGAAAAAGATTTGCGCCGCCTGATTTACGGCAGATTTTTCTCCGACTTAACCATACGCGGCAAAAAATTCTACAGGCAAGGCGCCGCCACTTCCACCAGCCAGACTAAAACTCTGCGCGAATTTATCGCCGGTCAAAATGAACTGACTGCCAACAAACTTTTTGCCTTCGCTGAAAGTATTGGCGCCGCCGTACATGTTACGTTATCCGTCGCCTACGAAACGATGGTTCGCGTCGATAAAAATCTTTTCGTTAAAGACGCGATGATAAAATTCGACGTTGCCGCTATCGACGAGGCGCTGGCTCCGTTCGTGCAGAAGAAAATTATTTCGCTGCAGTCCGTCACGAGTTTTACCGGCTTCCCGCCCGTCGAAGGCTATTCCTGGAATTTGTTCCTGCTCGAAAGTTTTCTGCGCAAGTTCAGCGAAAAGTACGTTTACGTCAAGCCCGCCACCAACAGCTCGAATCTCGGTGCAATTCACCCCAGCGCGATGAAATTTAAAGACTATCTCGACGTTCAGGCGGCGGTTATCCTTCAGGAAAATGTGCCGCTAGAAAAATCTGCCGTCGATGAGTTTCTGATGAATCACGGCTTCAGGGGCAAGCGCAGGGATAAAGTTATCGCGCGAATTATCGCCAGAGCTCAAGAATTTATTGAGGAAAGTTTCTAATGTACAGCTACGAATTTGATGAGGAAACCGGCGGGCTTCTGCTAAAGGATACCGAGGCGGCAATGTCTAAGGAGCCACGTCCAGTTTACGCCGAGGAAATGAATATTCTGGGCTTCGACCGCCGCTTGAACTACGAAAATCAAAATGATGTTCCCTACCTTTGGGCGGAGGCGGGGAATTATTTTTATCGTGGAAAAAAAATCGCCGTCGTCCGAGGCGGCTCGCTCTACGAAAAACCTGCGCTGGAATTTGCTGAGGAGCTGCCGGCTGAAAAACTTTTGCCCGTCGACTTGAAAAAGATGTCCGAGAAAAATTCTGAGCTCATGGAAAATCTGCGCCAATCGACTATCAAGCGCATTTACAATTACTGGCGCGAGCGGCAGAAAAAACTTGACTGCTTCCACGTCGCGTTCAGCGGCGGCAAAGATTCTGTCGTCCTTCTCGATTTGGTCAAGCACGCCCTGCCGAAATCCGCCTTTATCGTTGTCTTCGGCGATACCCATATGGAATTTCCCGACACCTACAAAATCGTCGACGCGGTTGAGGCGCAGTGCAAGGCGGAAGGCATTGGTTTTTACCGCGCCGAATCGAAAATGCTCCCAGAGGAAAGCTGGAAACTTTTCGGTCCGCCGTCAACCGTTTTGCGCTGGTGCTGTTCCGTACACAAAGCCGCCCCCCAGACTTTGAAAATCCGCGAAATTTTGAACAAGCCCAATTTCGTCGGCGCTGATTTTGTCGGCGTTCGCGCTCAGGAAAGCGTCCGGCGGGCGGGCTACGACGTGGAAAATATCGGTATGAAACAGCGCGGGCAATATTCCCACAACTCAATTCTTGAATGGGGTTCGGCGGAAATCTGGCTGTACATTTTTGCGCACGGTCTGCCAGTCAACGAAACCTACAAAAAAGGCAACTCTCGCGCGGGATGTCTTTTCTGCCCCATGAGCAGCGACAGGGCGAATTTTTTCCGTAACAACGCCTATCCGACCGAAGTCAGCCAGTTCACAGGTTACATTGCCGAAAATGTCACCGATGAAAATGTTGATTCGTACATAACAAACGGCGGCTGGATTAATCGCAGGAACGGCAGGGACTTGAAAAATCCAGTCGCCAACTACCGCGAAGAAATTTCCGGCGAATATTTCTGCATTACCGTAACAAATCCTAAAACCGACTGGCGCGAATGGATTAAAACGCTCGGCGAGACTGTTTTTCCCTACGAAGTTCAGGAATCTGACGATAAAACCGTCGTCGCGAAATTCAAAGCCGTCTACGACAAAACGCCCACTGCGAAAATTTTCAAATTCGTTTTCCATAAAGTGGCGGCGTGCAAAGGCTGCAGAGTCTGCGAAGCGAATTGTCCGCACGGCGCTATTTCCTTCAAGGACGGCTTGCACGTCGACGAAAAAAAATGCGTCCATTGCTTTCAGTGCCACGCGATTGACAGAGGCTGCCTTGTTTATCATTCAAAAGAATTGCCGCTGGAAGGAGATAAAAAATTGAAACAGAGTTTAAATACTTTTGCCGACCATGCCCCAAAGACCGAATGGCTGAAAGATTTTTTCGCCGCGCCAGATTCTTTCATGAAAAAAAATGACCTCGGTAAAAACCAGTTCGATTTCTTCCGGCGTTTTCTTTATGATTCGGAGCTTGCTGACAGAAAAAGCAGAACTGCTACCGGCTTTACCGAGCTTGTCAAAAAAATTGGCTGGAACACAGCAACGGCGTGGGGATTGATTTTAGTCAATCTTGCTTACAATAATCCGCAAGTTCGCTGGTACGTGGAAAATTTGCCAGTCGGTGAAGGAATTGCGCGCGAAGTTGTCGAAGAAAATCTACAGGCGGTTGAAGTTTCCGTTAAGGACTCCAAATCAATCGTCAAGGCGTTTAAGCGGCTGTGCGAAATACCGCTTGGCACAGAATTAAAATTTGGAACTACGACGAGCGAGGGGAAAAATCTTGCGACGCTGAAGCGTACGAAAGCGCGCGTCGACGACGGGCGGGTTATGCTGTACGCGCTGTACAAATTCGCGGAGGCAACTGGCGGCTGGTATCAGTTCACGCTGACGCGGCTGATGGGCGATTCAGATTCAGCGGGCGTTAGTCCGGCGAAACTTTTCGGCATCGAGCGCGAGGAAATGGAGCAGTTCATGAACGGCTTATCGACGAATTACCCCGACTTTCTGAACGCGACCTTCACGCACGACCTTGAAAAAATTTCGCTCGTCGCAGAAAAAACTTCGCAGGACGTTTTGGATTTGTTTGACATTGGGAGTTGACGGCGTTGGCTTACGAGGCAGATAAATATTTTGACTTCTTCGAGATAGACGAGGGCTTTTATCCGGAAATTAACGAGAGTTCCATTAAGGACGCGAAAAATCGCTGGCAGAACACTTTCCCGCACGCAGATATTATAGAGCTGCTGAAAATTACTGAGCGGGCGCTGTCGCGTGCGAGCAACACCAGCAATAGAAGTTTATGGCTGGACGGCTCCTACGGTACCGGCAAATCGCGAATACTCTGGATGATGCAAAATCTTTTGTCCTGCCCCGAAACAGAGTTCGACGCCTACTTCGACGAGTACGACAACCTGCGCAGGGAAATTGACCTGCGCGAACGGCTCCGCACAATCCGGCGCGGTAAAGTCATCACAGCGCTCCGCTACAGCACCGGCTCCATCACTTCGTCGCAGAAATTAATTTTCGCCGTCTTTGAAAGCCTCACCGCCGCGCTCAAAAGTTCCGGCTGCAAATTCGACGGCGCTAAAACCCTGTGCGGCAAAATCGCCAACTGGCTCGAAGCCGACGACGCTAACCGCGAGCTTTTCCGCGCCAAAATTAAGAAACGCGAATACATAATGTCCGGCAGCCTCCGAAACAGAAGCGTCGAAGAAATTATCGAACGCCTCAAAAATCCCAGCGCCAAAGTTTCTTATTTGGTCGAAGATATTCTCAAACTCGGCGAGCGCGAAGGGATTATCGCCTTCAAAATCGACATGAAGGATTTGACCGAATGGATTGCCGAAGTCATCGCCGAAAATAATCTGCAGGCGATTGTTTTGTTTTGGGACGAATTTTCCAAGTTCTTCGCCAATAACCGCAACAATCTCGACGAACTCCAGCGGCTGGCGGAACTTTCCAACATTGCGCCCTTTTATTTGTTCATCGCCACGCACCAGATTGAGGAACTGCCAGGCGCCGGTGAACAGGGTTTCAAAGTCGTCAGCGACAGATTCATGACAAAGACAATTACCATGCCCGACAATATTGCCTTTGAACTTATCGGGCACGCGCTGAAAGTCAAGCCCGACGCTCAAAATACGTGGACTCACATTTCCGCCGCGCTCAGAGAACGTACCGCCGAGCCGCGAAAAGCTGTTATGAAATTTGATAAACTCCACAACGAAAAAATTTTGACTGACCTTTTGCCGATTCACCCAATGACCGCAATTCTGCTGAAAAATCTCTCGGTATACTTCGCCTCCAATCAGCGGAGCATTTTCAATTTCATAAAGAACACCGACCCGAAAGTTAAGGCATTCCAGGATTTTATCAATACGAAAAGCCCGCTCAACGGCGATTTGCTGACGATTGATTATCTGTGGAATTTTTTTTATGAGAGCGGCACAGACGAACACGGCGGTAGCGTCGGGCGTATGAATTTGCGTCCGTCAATCCGCGCGATTCTCGATTCCTATGCGCTCAACGAAAATAATCTCAGCGCCGACGAAAAAATTGTTTTGAAGGCGCTTCTTCTGTTTCAGGCAATTAACCAGGAGTCTCACGGTGTCATTGAACTTTTCCACCCCACTGAAAAAAATCTTGAACTGGCATTTACCGGCGTCGCTGACATGGAAAACGGGCGCGCCGTCGCTATCGCAAACAATCTCGTCCGCAAAGATATTTTGTTCAAAAAGCCAGGCAAAATTGAAACTTTCGCGGTTATGGCACTCGGCAGCGACTTCGCTGAAATCGAACGCCTCAAAAAAGACATTGCTGATAGAGTGCGAACTGCCGCGCTGCTCGAAGGCGCTGAACTAATCAAAGCTATGGAACTTGAACTTTCGCAGGCGCAGAAAGCCCGCTACGTTTTAGTTCCCGTTACCGCCGACAATTTCACGCTGACGATAAACCGCCTCACCAACGAAGTCGAAACTTACCAAATCAAAGTCATCGTTTGCATTGCCCGCAACGAGGACGAACAGCATAAAATTCACAATCTGCTAAGCGGCGCGCTGAGTAATGAGCGCTACGACGGCTTAGTTTTTATCGACGCGTCGTCCAATACGATGAGTCAGGACATTTTCACGCGCTGGGTAGAAAATTCCGCCAGCGAACAGTACTGGCGCGGCAAGGACAACGCGCTCGCCGATAAGATGAAGGATAACGCCGTCGACTGCCTTAAGGAATGGAAAGGGTCTTTTGCAAAGGGTTCCTTCGTCTACTACCACGCCACGAAAACCGGCGACCGCGAAAAAATTTCCTGCCAGAATTTTGACGGCGTTAAGATGGAGATCACAGCAAACGTCCGCCGCCTTTACCCTTACTCCTTCGACGACGCTGATATTACCGCCACGCTTTTTCAGGTTACGAGTTTTAAAAATTTCGCTAAGGCGGGCGCCGAGCAAACCGAATATCAAATGCTCAAGCTCAAGGATATTAAAACCGTTTTGGGCGACGTCTGGCAGATGTCCCAAAATTACTGGGAAGTTTATCCGACCTTGAGTATTTCGCGGCTGAAAATCGAACTGGACGCGCTGATTAAATCTGAAATTGAAAGTGACGTCCGCATTTCCTTCGACGATATTTTCAGCTTCCTGCTCGAACGCGGGTTCATGCCGGTGAACATTTACGCGTTTCTGACGGGCTTTCTGCTGAAGGAATACGCCGGCGACCCCTACAGATTCAGCGCGGGGCTCGACGGGAATTTTGGCGGCGCGATGAATTCCGGCAAGCTGGCGGAATATGTTGCCGAGAGCATTAAGCAGGCGCAAAGCCAGTCGAAGAATTACCGCCCGAAATACCTTGAAATTATGTCGCAGAATCAGCGGCAGTTCATGGAATTTGCGTCCAAAATTTTCGACGTGCAGGAAGATATTTCGGTGGAACAGAGCGCGCAGAAACTTCGGCTCAAGCTGATAAATCTCGGCTGCCCGATTTGGTGCTACGTCGACGCGGCGCCGGATAAGTACAAGGATTTTCTGCGGCTGCTGGCGGAAATTGCCAATTCCAAAGAGGCAATCAGCGTTTCGGCACTGGCTGAGCGCGCCGGACAGTTTCTGATGAATAATCCCGTGGCGTTCTACGACATGAAAAATTTCCTGACCGCGCAGAATGGTCGCGAAATTTTTACCGACTTCCTGAGCGGTTTCGACGGCGGGACGATTATCGAACTGGCGCAGGAAATTGGCGTCGAAAATACCGTGGCGGAATGCCAGCGGCGCATTACTGCCGGCGACAGCATTTGGCTCCACGATAAGGAAACTGCCGAGGGTGAACTGCGCAAATTAATCGTCGACTACAAAATTATTCTAGCGAGCCGGAATTTCGGCAGGGACGGCAAATCGTTCAGCGCCTGCGTTCAAAGCTGGCAGAGTTTGTGCCGGTACAGTTTGAAAATCCCTGCCGACGTGCTTGGCGACTACTACCCGCCGCTGAAAAGTTTCTTCGCGATGCTAAAGGAACTTACGGAACGCGGCGAAATTCCTCAGAGCAAGCGGGAAAATTTTTTGAGCCAGCTTACCGACAACGCCGAGCAAATCCAAGACGCAATTTATGAGCCGCTGAAAGTCCTGCGCGAAAAATATTCCTACCAGCTCGGCGGCTTGAACGAGGAAGAAATACAATCGCTGTACAGCAACCTGCCGAATAATTCGTTCACCGATTCGCAGGGGCATTACCACAAAAATGTTGCGGATTCTGCGAAAAAAATGCAGAGCGCTCAGCTTCGGATCAAACTTTTGAATTTGTGGTTTGAACTCACGCAAAGCAAGTCGCCACGCGAATGGTCGAACGCTCATCGCACGCCGATTCTGGCAATGGTTCCAGATTCGGAGCGACAAAACGCGCGGAAAATTTTTGAAACTGTCATGGCGACTTCGCCGGAGGAAAAAGATGTTCGCGCCGCTATCGAGTACTTTGAACAGCGTCCGAAATTTCTAAGCGCGCTCAATGACGCTCGGAAAATCGAGGAGGCGTTCAGCGTGGTGGTTATCGGCGAGTACCGCAGTTTTCTGAAGGACAACGACGAAATTCGCGATGAGCTTGAGCGGAAGTTTTCCCGCGAAGCCTATGATTGGCACAATGCTACGGAACTCGTGAAAAATTTCGCTGAAAATAAATATTACACGGGCAGCGCGCACGATAAGGTTACGGAACGGGTTGAGCGGATGTCCGCCGAATCCGCGAAGAAACTGCTGGTTGAGTTGGTGGACAAAGATTTTGAAGTCGGCTTGAAAATTTTGAAGGAGTCCTGAGCGTGGAAACTTTGAGCGTTGCCGCCGCCACAGAAAAAATTCGAGCTTACCTGAAACGTGATATTCCTCGCCCGTACTTCGTGATTTCTGACGGCGCCGATGAATGTGCGGAATTTCAAAAAATTTTCAGCGGAACTCTCGCGCAGATTTACATTTCGGACTTTTGCGCGGGCGATTCGCCGCTTGATAATGATTTACTCGTCGAGAGACTGGACGCGTTGGAACGCGACACGATTTGTTTCGGTCTTGGCGGGTATATTTATTTTACCGCGCAGGAAGATATTTTGCGGGAACTGCAGGACAGGAATTTCAAGCGGAAAGTGATTTTTATTTGCAGCGGCGTTGCGAATTTGCTTGAGCGGCTCGCTGAGGAAGATTCAAAATTCCGCGCGAATCAGATTTGCCGCGTTGCTGGCAGTGGCAGTTTTTCCGTCGTGAGTTACAGCGCGAATTTGAACGTTCCAACCGACGCTAAAAATTTTTCTGCACTGCTTAAGCTGGCGGAGAGCGGCAGTCGTTCGATAACTGTGCAGACGGATTTGCCGCTGGAAAATGTTCGCGAGATAACCAGTTTCTACGACGCGATTAAATTTCGTGAGCCTGATTTCAGCGCGCCGCCAGACGCTTTAAGTGCTCAGCAGTGTCAGGAATATTTTTCAGACGATAACTGCACAGGCTACCCGCCGGAACATTGGCGGAGTTTCGCGGCTGGCTTCAAGGGCAAAATCCTCAACCGTTACTTGAAATTCGTCTTTGAGCATTCGGCGGGCTACGAAGATTATTTGCGGAATTTGTTCTTCGCGCTGTTCGACGCTGACGATAAAAATTTTGCGGAATTTTACGCGCTGAGGAAAGCCGCCGTCAAAAATATTTCGTCGCCGTATCTTTCCGAGTACGTCGCGCGGGTGGAAAAATCCGCCACCGATGCCGTAAAATTTCTGACGGATAACACCGCCGCCGAACGCCGCGCTATGATTCGAGCAGTGCAGGGTAAGGAAAAAATTCCGGCGGCTCTGGAGAAAAATTATCCCGCGCTGGCTGATTATCTGGCGGACTTCGACTACGGCGACGAGGAACTCACAGAATATTTTCGGCGGTACAGGAAAATCAAGCTGCTTAACGTCGACGACGAAAATTTCAAGCGGCGCGTCAGGGAACTGGCGCTCAATCGACCGTTTAACAGGTTCGAGACGCGGCAGAAACTTTTGGAACGCGCTGGCGGGAACGCTAAACTTTACTGGCTGGACGCGCTGGGCGCAGAGTTTTGCGGGTACATTCAGGCGCGGGCGGTTCAGTTCGGACTTCACGCGGAAATTGAAATTGCCCGTGCGGATTTGCCGACGCTGACTTCGCAGAATAAATATTTCTACGACGATTGGCGCGGCGCTAAGTTCGACAAGAACCAGCAGCTGGACGAGCTGAAACATTCGCCAGAAAAATTCGACGCCGACGGAAAATGCTCTGCGCCGACCTACCTTGATGCGGAACTCGAAATTATCGGTAAAGTTATCGAGGAAATAAAAAATGCGCTGGCAGTTGGCGACGCCGATAAAATTATTTTGACTTCCGACCACGGCGCCAGTCGGCTCGCGGTTATGTACGGGCGCGAAAATAAGTTCAGAATGAACTCCGTCGGCGAACATTCTGGGCGCTGCTGCCCTATAAACTACCTCGACGCCAGACCTGACTGCGCCAGCGAAGAAAATGGCTACTGGGTGCTGGCGAACTACGACAGATTCAGCGGCGGGCGTCTTAGCTCGGTCGAAGTACACGGCGGCGCGACGCTCGAAGAAATTTTGGTGCCGGTAGTTGAATTTTCACTGCAGGGCGCTGAAACTTCGCAGGCGGAGAAAATTCCTGCGCCGCTTGAAAATCTTGACGAGGGCTTTGACTTTTTTGAATGACGGGAGACAGCGATGGAACAGCGACTGAGAAAAATTTTTTCCGACATGATAGTTTACAAGGATTTGAAGAACAGCAACTTTTTTTCCGCGCTGAGTCTGCCGTCGTTTATGCGTGACTGGCTGCTGAGGCGCTTCGAGGACACCGACGGCAAATTCGATACCGACGAACTTTCAGATTTCGTGCGGCGCTTCATTCCCAAAAAAGACGAATGGAAGGCGATTAAAAGCCGAATCGTTATGGATAACGAGCGCGTCAAACTGCTGGCGAAAATTTCAATCGAAATTGACGTAGCGAGCGGCGCGGCGTCATTTTCCCTGCCGGATTTCGGACTTTCCGCCAGCGAAACGATGATTGACGAAAGTATCTGGCAGCTCTACAAGGACGAACTAGTCAACGGCAGCGAGGTCTGGGGCATGATTGAGCTCGGTTACCGCCCGCCCGATTACGATACGCGCGCGAAGGTTACCGGCAAAATCCGTCTGCTCAAGTTCAAAAATTTCTGCCCCTACAAAATCAATCTCGATTTCTACAAGGACGCGCGGAAAAATTTTTCGTTCGAGGAATGGCTGGAAATTCTCCTTGGCGCGATGGACTACAATGCGGCGGGCTACACTCGCGAAGAAGAAAAATTAACAATGTTGACCCGTCTTTTGCCCTTCGTCGAGAAACGTTTGAATCTTATCGAACTGGCACCGAAAGGTACCGGCAAATCCTACGTTTTCGGGCGCGTCAGTCGCTTCGGCTGGCTCTCCAGCGGCGGCGTCATGAGTCGCGCCAAAATGTTCTACGATATGCAGAAACGTCAGGAAGGACTCGTCGCCTATAACGATTTCGTGACGCTCGACGAGGTGCAGACGATTTCTTTCAGGGACACCGACGAAATGCGCGGCGCCTTGAAGGGCTATCTGGAAAACGGCGTCTACACCGTCGGCAACCACTCCAACAACGCCGAGGCGGGCGTCATTCTTTGCGGCAACATTTCGAAAAGCGTCATGGATATGGACGGCGCCGAAAATATGTTCGACGAACTTCCGCCGGTCTTCCACGAATCCGCGCTGATTGAACGCTTTCACGGCTTCATCAAGGGCTGGAACATTCCGCGCATGAATGACGATATGAAAATTTGCGGCTGGGCGCTCAACTGCGAATATTTCTGCTCGATTCTGCACGAACTACGCGAGGATATCAGCTACCGCGCTATCGTCGACCAGCTTGTTAAGGTGCCGGAAAAAGCTGACACGCGCGATACCGCCGCTGTCAAGCGCATTGCGACGGCGTATTTGAAACTGCTTTTCCCCGACGTTCGCCGCGTTGAAGATGTCGACAGGGAAAAATTTCAGCGCCACTGCCTTGAGCGTGCCTGTCAAATGCGGGCGACGATTCGGCACCAGCTCGCTCTGCTAGACGTTGAGTACGCCGGCAAGGAAATTCCGAAGTTCGAGGTAATTTGATTGGCTAAGAAAATTTTCAGCTGCATTGCCTGCGGGAAAAGCCCGCTGACGAAGAATGAAGTCGGTATAACGAAAAAGCTTTTGGGCGCGAAGTCCAGAAATTTTTATTGCATAGATTGTCTGGCGGATTTTCTGGAGGTCGAGCCGCAGGATATTCTTGACAAGATTGAGGAATTTAAAAATGACGGTTGCAGGCTCTTCGAGTAAAATAATTTACGCGGACAACGCGGCGACGACGCCACTTGACGCGGACGCGCTGGCGTTGATGATTGAACTTCAGAAAAATTTTTTTGCAAATCCTTCGGCGGCGTACAATCTTTCGCGCCCACTGAAAAAAGTTCTGCAGGAGTCGCGGGAAAAAATTGCCGCGTGCATTAACGCTGAGCCGTACGAAATTTTTTTCACGTCGGGAGGCTCCGAGAGCGATAACTGGGCGATAAAATCTGTCGCGCTGGAAAATTTGAGCGAGCGTCCAGACATAGTTACTTCCGGCATTGAGCACAAGGCGATTCTAAATTCCTGCGCGGCGATGAAAAATTTGGGCTGCACCGTGACGAAAGTGCCAGTCGATTACACCGGCACAGTCAGTCCCGCCGCTCTGAGGACGAAAATTTCACGGCGCACAAAAATTGTTTCCGTCATGCTGGCGAATAACGAAGTCGGAACGATTCAGCCAGTTAAATTGCTCGCGGAAATTGCGCACGACAAGAGAAAAATTTTCCACACGGATGCGGTACAGGCAGTCGGACACATTCCGATTGACGTAGAATTTCTGGGGGTGGATATGCTGTCAGCTTCGGCGCACAAGTTCAACGGACCAAAAGGCGTCGGCTTCCTGTACGTTCGCGAAGGACTGGAAATTTTGCCGTATATTGACGGCGGCGGGCAGGAATTTTCTAAGCGCGCTGGGACGGAAAACGTTCCGGCCATTGCGGCGATGGCTCTGGCTCTCGAAAAAAATTGCCGCGCAATGCGGAAGACTGCCGCAAAACTTTCTGCCTGCACGAAAACTCTGATTGACTGCCTCAGGAACAGCGGCGCGGATTTTATCGTGAATGGTGACGAAAATCGTTTGCCTGGGCATTTGAGTTTGTCTTTCAGAAACTGCGACGGCGAAACTTTAATGCACCGGCTCGACTTGAAAAATATCTGCGTGTCGACGGGTTCTGCGTGCAATTCGCGGCGGACGGAAATTTCTCACGTGCTGAAGGCGATGAAAGTTCCGCGCGAGTACGTTCGCGGGACGATTCGCGTAACTTTCGGCAGGAACAATTCCGTCAGCGAGGCGGAAACTATCGGTAGAAGTTTGTCGGAAATATTTTCTGAGAAATAAAAAAAGCGCCGGTATCGATTTTGACACCGGCGTTTTTTAAGAGTACTGCACGATTAAAGAAACATTTGCAATTAAAGGCGAAACATTTTCTTTGCCAGCAGCAAACGCTCCTACTCGTCGCGTCTGCACTTTCTCGAAAGAAATGCTGAAACACTTTTTAGAAGTTGAAAATATTTTTGAGCGCCTGCTTGTTCACGTCACGGTTGAGCTGCGCGAGGTAGGTGGTGAGCTTGATAGACTTCGGGCAGACTTCGACGCAGTTTTGAGAATTGCCGCAACTGGTGATACCGCCTTTTTCCATGAGCGCATTGAGACGCTTCGGCGCGTCGAATTTTCCAAGCGGGTGCAGATTGAAAAGATACGCCTGTACCGTCGGCGCGGGACCAATGAAATCTGACTGCGGACCGACATTCGGGCAGGCTTCGAGGCAACAGCCGCAAGTCATGCAGTGCGAAATTTCGTAGGCGGTCGCGGCGGTGTAGGGATTCTGAATCGGAGCGTCGCGGACTTCCCACGAGCCGTCGAGTTCAATCCAGCCCATAATTTTTTTCAGGCTCTCGAACATAACGCTCCTGTCAATCAGCAGGTCTCGAATCACAGGGAAAGTCCGAGCCGGCGCAAGGTGAATCGGCTTTTCAATTTCGTCGACGAGCGCACAGCACGCCTGCCGCGCCTTGCCGTTGATAACCATCATGCACGCGCCGCAAACTTTTTCGAGGCAGTTGCATTCCCACGTAACCGGCGCAACGCGCTTGCCGTCAACCGTCACGGGATTTTTCTGAATTTCCATAAGCGCGGCGACGACGTTCAAGCCTGGGCGATAGTCCACGTCAAATTCCTGCGTGTAGGGCTTTTCGTTCGGACCGTCCTGCCGCTCAATTACAAATCTGACTTTATCTGGCATAGCGAATCACTCCTTACTTGTAGCTGCGCAGACGCGGCTTAATCAGCGAATGGTCGAAGTCGCGGTACGAAACAATCGGCTCCTCGGTTTTCTGGTCGTAGTTCACGATTGTAACGCGCATAAATTTTTCGTCGTCGCGTCCCATGAACACAAGGTCGCCGTTTTCGTCCATTTTACGCGTGCCGTTTTCGAGAACAATCTTAGCGTGAGCGCCGCGCGATTCGTCACGCATTCTGGCGCCCTTCGTAATCGCCATTGCGTAGAGAATCATGTTGCGGAGCTGGCGCACGAACATCGCTTCCTGATTCGCAACGGTCGAATGGTCAGTGATACCAATATCGTCCCAGCGCTTGAGAAGTTTCTTCAGCTCGACGAGGCAGGCGTCCAGACCGTTGTTATCGCGCTCAATCGCAACGTATTTGTACATCAGGTCGCCCATTTCGTGATGAAGTTTATGCGCGTTCTCGCTGCCGTTCATCGTCAGAATTTTATCGTACTCGTTCTGAACTTCGCGGCGCGCGGCTTCAATTTCCTCCGCCGTCAAATCCGAACCCTTGTTGCCGGTCTTAGCCCACTTCATGGCTTCGGGACCAGAAACCGTGCCGCTGTATGCCGCGCTGAGCAGAGAGTTCGCGCCCAGACGATTCGCGCCGTGGTACTGATAATCGCACTCGCCGCTAGCCATTAAGCCAGGAATATTCGTGTTGTGCACGCGGTCAACCCAAATCCCGCCCATAGAATAATGGACGCTGGGGAAAATTTCCATTGGAACCTTGCGCGGATCCTGCCCGACGAACTCGCTGTACATTTCCAGAATACCGCCGAGCTTGCGTTCAAGATAACCGCTGTCAATGTGCGACAGGTCGAGGTAAACGCGGTTCTCGCCGTTAATTCCTAAGCCCATGTGCACGCAGACTTTGAAAATCGCGCGGCTGGCAACGTCACGCGGCACCAGATTTCCGTAAGCGGGGTACATTTCTTCGAGGAAGTACCACGGCTTACCGTCTTTGTAAACCCAGACGCGCCCGCCTTCGCCGCGGCACGCTTCCGACATCAGCCGGTTTTTATCACTGCCTGGAATTGCCGTCGGGTGAATCTGAATAAATTCGGGATTGGCAATTTCCGCGCCCTGCTGATAAACCGCGCTCACCGCCGAGCCGTTGCAAATCGTCGACGCGGTACAGCGCCCGAAAACCTGCCCAGGTCCGCCGGTAGCAAGAATAACGGTATCCGCGAGGAACGCGCGAATTTCCATTGTGTTCATGCTCTGCGCGATAAGCCCGCGGCAAATGCCTTCCTTGTTTTTGATAATCTTGATAAATTCCCAGAACTCGTACTTGTGGACGCTGCCTTTGACTTCCCAGCGGCGAACCTGCTCGTCCAGCGCGTAAAGAATCTGCTG
The DNA here is from genome assembly GCA_017614505.1 of Selenomonadaceae bacterium. Classification (GTDB taxonomy): domain Bacteria; phylum Bacillota; class Negativicutes; order Selenomonadales; family Selenomonadaceae; genus Quinella. The sequence continues at coordinate 35,754 of JAGABT010000001.1, forward strand.
CCCAGTCGTTGAACCGGCAAAGCAGGTACGCTTATGTTTCTGCCCGCCGAAATTTCTAAGGTCAAGCACGCCTTCAGCCGTCCGCGTGAAAGGCACGCCCATGCGGTCGAACATCTTAATCAGCTTAGGCGCGGCTTCAACCATGCCCTTGACGGCGATTTGGTCAGCCAGAAAGTCGCCGCCGTAAACCGTGTCGTCGAAATGCTCGTAAATGCTGTCGTGTTCGCCCTTGGTATCCATACAGGCGTTGATGCCGCCCTGCGCGCAGAGCGAATGCGAACGCTTAACAGGGCAGTACGAAAATAAATCGACTTCGCCGCCCAGTTCGCAAACCTTAATCGTGGCGAGAAGTCCCGAAATTCCGCCGCCGACGATTGCAATTTTCTTTTTGCTCATATCTTTAGCCATTTCAGTCCCACCTCAATAAACGTAGTAGCTCGCCATGAATGCGATTGTGATAAGGCACAGCCCCGCGCAGAGGAGCATGCTGATAACGCTGATAGCGTTCTGCGCGCGCGGTCCTTTGGTAATGCCCCAGGTCATGCAGAAAGTGGTAATGCCGTTGCAGAAATGGAAAATCGCCGCCCACATGCCGAGAATGTACAGCACGACGACAACGGGATTCTGGAAGAAATTCTGGAGCAGTTCAAAGGAAATTGGCGTGCCGGTAACGCCCTTGATGTAGAAGCGGAGATAGCCGACGTGCCAGATAAGAAATACGACGAGGAACCACGCCGTCCAGCGCTGCAGTGTAAAATTCCAGTTGCGAAGGTAACCGAAGCGGCGCGGATTGTTATTCGCCTGCAACGCAATGTAGATACCATAAATGCCGTGGAATAAAAGCGGAATTGCGATACCGCCGAGCTCAAGTCCGAGGAAAATCGGTTTCGGAATGAGCTCCATCATTTCCAGCGCCGTGTTCAAGCCTTGCGGTCCGAGCATTGCCATTGAGTTTGTGAAGATATGCTCAAAAAGCACAAGCCCCAAAACGAGCAAGCCGCAAAGCGAATGCAGGCGCCGCAGATAAAAAGTAGTATGCATTTTGCCCTCCTTGATTAGCGGCTCAGGGATTGGACGGCGAAAAAATCTGCCGCCCGCTCCCCGTCGCCTAAATTTGACTCATGTCGAAAGTGCGGAAAGGTTTCTGCCCGATTTCGTAAAAATTATTGCCCTCGCAGTCGATAACGACAATCGCCGGAAAATCTACGACTTCGAGTGCGGCAACAGCTTCGGGACCGAGTTCAGGATAAGCCAGCACGGTGTAGCTCTTGACAGACTTAGCGATAAGAGCCGCCGCTCCGCCGACAGCCGCGAAATAAGTTGCGCCGTTTTTCTTCATAGCCTCAACAACTTCTGGCGCGCGGGAGCCTTTGCCAACCATACCTTTAATACCCTGTTCAAGCATCGTGGGCGTGTAGGCGTCCATTCTGCCGGAGGTCGTGGGACCGCACGAGCCAATCGGGTCGCCAGGCTTGGCGGGCGTAGGACCGAGGTAGTAGACGATTTGATTATTCCAGTCGACGGGCAGTTTTTCGCCGCGAGCCAGCGCCTCAGTCATAGCTTTGTGAGCGGCGTCGCGGGCGCTGATAATCGTGCCGGTAATGAGAACGCTGTCGCCGGCTTTGAGTTTGCGCGACATTTCCTCGGTGAAGGGCGTCGTAATTCTGATACTTTCAGCCATTCGGATTTCTCCTCCTTACAAAATTCTGTGCGAATGACGCATAGCGTGACAGCAAATCGTAACGGCGACGGGCAGACCGGCAATGTGCGTGGGACCCCATTCGACGTTGACAGCCAGCGCCGAAGTCGTGCCGCCGAGCTGCGGACCAATTCCCGTGGAGTTGATGAGTTCGAGCAGTTCCTCTTCAAGTTTGGCGTATTCGGGCATTGGATTTCTTTCGTCAATCGAACGCGTCAGCGCTTTTTTGGAAAGCAGAGCCGCCCTGTCCATGGTGCCGCCGATACCGACGCCGACAACCATTGGCGGGCAGGGATTCATGCTGGCGTGAAGGATAATTTCCATGACGGCTTTTTTGACGCCGCGCACGCCGTCCGCAGGTACGAGCATTTTGACGCCGGATTTATTTTCCGAGCCAAAACCTTTCGGCGCGATTGTAATTTCCAGCTTGTCGCCTGGAACAATTTCCGTGTAAATGACGCCTGGCGTGTTGTTTTTGGTGTTGACGCGGTTGAAGAGCGGCTCGGCTACGACGGATTTGCGAAGATAACCCTCGGTGTAGCCTTTGGCGATACCGGCGTTAATGGCCTCGGTGAAGTCGCCGCCGGTAATGTGCAAATCCTGCCCCAGCTTGACGAAAACAATCGTCATGCCGGTATCCTGACAGTACGGACGGTCTTCAGCTTTGGCAATCTCAGCGTTGCGGATAATCTGGTCGAGGACGATTTTGCCGACTTCGGACTTTTCAGTTTCGCGCCCGCGCTTGAGCCCGTTGTAAACATCTTCGGGCAGATAGTACGCCGCCTCCTTGCACATTTCAGCGACGTTTTCGGTGATAACTTTTGCGTCCAGCTCTCTCAAGGTAATCCCTCCTAAAATATTTTTGATACTACTTGCTGTTAATTTGCCGCGCCGGTTAAAAATCCTGCCGCCGCGCTAAATTTTTACAGAATCGAGCAAAGCCTTACAGCCGCGCAGAATATCCTCGTAGGTCTTGACGAAACCGTTTTTGTCCCACGGAATGTCAGTATCGAGCAGCAGGCGGATTTTTTTATCGGGGTCGCCGCCGCAAATTTCCGCAACCTGCGCGATGTTGCCAGCGTCCATGCAAATAATCTTGTCGAAGTTTGAATAATCCGCCGCCGTGATTTGACGGGCGGTGTGCTCGCCGTAAGGAATATTTTCTTCGCGAAGTTTGGCGGCAATACCTTCGTGCAGAGCGCCGCCGCTGGTTGGTTTCGACGCGGCAGATTCAATCGTGAAATTCCCAGCCAGACCGACATCGCTGGCGAGCTTTTTCATGACGAACATTGCCATTGGCGAACGCCCCGTGTTCCCGCTGCAAACAAATAAAATTTTCATGTCAATCACCTCCGCCGCCATTATACTGCTAATTGAAAATTTTATCCATAGTGGTATAATTGCCGCCGAGGTGGTTTTCAATGGTAACATTTTTAATTGCGCTTTTCGCGCTGATTGCAGGATTTTTCATCTACAGTAAAATTGTCGACAATTTCTTCAAGCCGACGGACAAACCGACGCCGGCGATAACGAAAAAAGACGGCGTGGACTTTGTGCCGCTGCCGACGTGGAAAGTTTTCATGATACAGCTTTTGAACATTGCGGGACTCGGACCGATATTCGGCGCGCTGGGCGGAGCGATTTGGGGACCGACCGTCTACATTTGGATTGTACTGGGAACGATTTTCGCGGGCGGCGTCCACGATTATTTATCTGGAATGATAAGCATGCGCGAAGGCGGAAAGTCCATGTCGGAAATCGTCGGGAAATATCTTGGCGGCGCGGCTTTAACGGTCATGCGAATTTTTCTGACGGGGCTGATGGTTTTAGTCGGCACAGTGTTCACCGTAGGACCGGCGGGCTTGCTGCAGATGATGACGGGAATGCCGCTGACGACATTAATAGTGATGATTCTGGCGTATTATTTTCTGGCGACGCTGCTGCCGATTGACAAAATAATTGGGCGGCTGTACCCGATTTTTGGAATTTGCTTTATCTTCATGGCGCTGGGAATAATGTTCGGAATGTTATCTGACGGCTCGGCGATGCCGGAAATGCAGCTGGCGAATCTGCACCCGAAAGAATTGCCAATCTGGCCTTTGATGTTCGTAACGGTAGCGTGCGGCGCGGTGAGCGGCTTCCATTCAACGCAGTCGCCGATAATGGCACGCTGCGTCACGAATGAACATTTGGCGCGCCCGATATTCTACGGCGCAATGGTTGCTGAAGGAATTATCGCGCTGATTTGGGCGGCGGCTGGAATAACATTTTTCCACGGCACGGCTGGCTTGAACGAGGTGCTTTCGGCGAATGGTCCAGGCGCGGTTGTCTACAAAATTTGCGAAGGATTCATGGGCAGTGGACTTGGAATGGTGCTGGCGATGATTGGCGTAATTGCCTGCCCGATAACTTCCGGCGATACGTCGCTGAGAAGTGCAAGATTAATTCTGTCCGACTGGTTTAACCTCGCGCAGGACAAACTGCCGAAGCGTCTGGTTTTGTCGGTGCCGATAATAATTTGCGCGGGCTTGATAACGCAGTTTGATTACAGCACGGTCTGGCGGTATTTCGCGTGGTCGAATCAGACGGTTGCGACGATAGTTTTGTGGACGGGCGCAGTTTACATGAGTCAGAAAATGCAGGGCAAAGCGTTTCTGGTGGCGCTGGTACCGGCGATTTTCATGACGGCGGTAACGATGACATACATTCTGGTAGCGCCGGAAGGGTTCCAGCTGCACTCGGCTTTCTGTACCATAGCGGGAATTGTAATAGCGGCGCTGTTTACGGCGCGGTTTAGGCAGACGCAAAACATTTCGACGAGACCACGACTGGCTTAAATTAAAATGAACTGTAGAAAAAGAGGCCTCCCATGGACGCACGCGCTTAAGAAGCGCCACATTAAGAAGCGCCACATGGACGCACGCGCTTAAGAAGCGCGCCATGGACGGCGCGCGGGCCGTCACAGGTCGCCGGAAGCGACCTATGCGGCCCCCTTTCTTTGCCAGCGTTTCTTTCGAGAAAGAAATGCTGAATTAATTTTTTGGAGACGACCATGGAAATTAAAGTCATGAAAAACATACTCGGCGAAAATGACAAAATCGCTGAGGAAAACCGCGCGATGTTCCGCGAAAAAAATGTAACCGTCGTGAACTTGATGGGTTCGCCAGGCAGCGGCAAAACCACTCTGCTTGAGAAGACGCTGGAAAAAATTTCCGGCAGAATCAGCGCGGCGGTTATCGAGGGCGACTTGTTCACGGCGCGCGACGCCGAAAGGATTGAACGGCTGGGCGTACCCGTAGTTCAGATTAACACGGCGGGCGGCTGTCACCTCGACGCGGCTATGGTTAAGCGCGCGGCTGAAAGTTTGGAGCTGGAAAAAATCCAGCTGCTGATTGTTGAGAACGTCGGGAATTTGGTCTGCCCCGCCGAATTTGACGTGGGCGAAAATTTCAAGGCGACGGTACTTTCGATAACCGAGGGCGACGATAAGCCGCTGAAGTATCCGCTGATTTTCAAAGAATCCGCCGTGGTACTGCTGAACAAAATCGACCTGCTGCCGTACACGAATTTTGATTTAGCGGCGGCGCGCGAAGATTTGTCAACGATTCACCCGAACGTTGAGATTATCGAAACTTCCTGCACGACCGGCGCCGGACTTGACGCATGGGCGGACTGGCTTGCTGGGGTGATTTAAATGGAAAGTTTGTACGTGGCGGAAATTACCGTGCTGGGAATTGGCAACACGATTCTCAGTGACGAAGGTTTTGGCGTGAAGGTTGTGGAGTACCTGCGCGAGAATTATAATTTTCCAGAAAATGTCGCGCTGATTGACGGCGGGACGCTCGGCGTGGAGCTGACGCATTTTATCGTTGGCACGCAAAAACTTTTGATAATCGATTCGATAGACGGTGGCGCTGAACCAGGTACGACGTTTCACCTGCGCGATAACGAGCTTTTTAAACACTTCACGCAGAAAATTTCAGCGCACGAAATTGGCGTGCAGGATATTCTGACGACGCTGGAAATTACCGGCAAAAAAATACCCGTCGTCGAACTGATTGGCGCACAGCCTTTCAGCCTCGGAGCGGGAACGGAATTAACGCCGCCTATGCAAAAATTACTGCCGGTCTTCGCGGACAAGGCGCTGGAAATTTTAAAACGCTGGAATGGTTAATTGGTCGACGGTATGACGCCGCTGGCGCAATTTACAATAACGTAATCGCCGGAAACGCCTACGTGAAAGTGAAACGCATTGTCGAGCATTCTGATATTTCGCGACTGCGCCTTTTTGCTGGTAAAGTACCAGTTGCTGCCGTCCTGCCCGACCAATGTGTAAAGCGGACTCGAAGCGAACCTTCTGACGTACTTCCCGACGTATTCGCTCGTTTTGCCGTCAAGCACCTCGTAAGTCCACTGCGTATACTTCATGCCGTTATGAGACTTTTCCTGCATGCCGTGAAAATCGATGCGCTTTTTCATGCTGTTGCTTGTGATATCGTAAAAGCTGGGAATGTAGATAGCGGCAAAGACCTCAGTCACCGGAATAATCAGCGCGAGTGCCAGCAGTATCGGTAAAATTTTTCTCATCGTCAAAGCCTCCTTTTTAATTTCCGCCCTCGTAGCGAATACCTTCAGCTACTTTTATGGTAAACGATGCGCGGTCTTCCAGGTAGTAGCGATTTTCACTTATTTTGACATGACCATAGTAATTATGCGGGCGATCCAGACTGGCGCGCGGGATATTTCTGGAGCCGGTATAATCGAAAATCCAGAGATAGCACTTAAGACCGGTGACACTTATGAAATCGTCGACACGGCTTTTCGTGAGCGTGAAGGGATAACCGCTGTTGTTCAGGAGCTGCACGAAAGCTTCCGCAAAATCTTCGCTTTCAGCGACAGAAAGTGGACATTCGTAACTATAGAAAGTGCAGCCCCACCTGTCTTTTCCTGATTCGCGAAAGCGTACCTTATTGCCGGCAACGACGCGAAAGTCCGGCACGAACTCGCTTAATCCGGCAAGCTCTCTCGAAGTATCGTCGTCAATGTCTGGTATCCAGCTTCTCACGTCAGCCGACGATGAACCAGCTGCAAAACTTGCCGCCGGAAAAATTATCAGCGCCGCCAGCAGAATCGGTAAAAATTTTTTCATCACTCAAACCTCCATTCTCAGTCCATGGAAATTCCTCGCGCCAGTTTAATGTCGACGCTTTTATCGTGCGTGGTAATGCAAATATGCCAGCTTTTCGGTCTGGGCTTATTGTTCTCGCTAACAGTGACGCGGTATCGGATTGATTTTCCACTGGATTCCAGCCGGATACCGTCGTTGTCAGTCGAAGCGAGACGCCATTCGCAGTTGTTCTTCGATTTGGTCTGTCCGACTATTTCGTAGGGATATTCTGAAGTCAGCAGTTCTATGTACTTTTCCACATAATCGAGCAGCTCGTCGCCGGAACATTCATAACTGTACTCGTCGTAAGAAGCCCTGGAACTGCGGCGGCTGCTCATGCCGGTAAATTCAATATCCTTGCCCATCCTGATAAAATTCGGTACCAGAATCGTTGCGGATTCTGCCGTTATCGCCGGAAAAATTATCAGCGCCGCCAGCAAAATTGGTAAAAATTTTTTCACGAGGATTCTCCTTTCAGCTCAACAATTTCGTCTGCAATTTCCATCAGCCGCGCGTCGTGAGAAATAATCAGCGTGATACGCCCCTCCTTCCCGATTTTGATTTTCTCAATGAGTTCAGCAACCGCCGCCGCGTCAAGGTTATTATCCGGCTCGTCCAGAATCCGAATGTCTGCGCTTTTTTCAAACGCCGCGCCTATGGAAATCCTGCGCCGTTCGCCGCCCGAAAGGTTATCGTTCTTGATAAAATCTTTCTGCTCAACGACGGCGATATTTTTTTTGCGCGCGTGAATCATGTCCAGTTCAGCCAGAGGAGTTTCGTTGTAGAAAATTTCGCCGCCCGCCGGTCTGAGCATTCCGCAAACCAGATTAATCAGCGTGGATTTACCGGCGCCGTTCCTGCCAACGAGGCAGTAGATTTTCCCGCGCTCAAAAGTTTTGCTGAAGCCGATGAAAATTTTCTGTTCGCCGAAACTGTAGCTGACATTTTGAACGGCGATTGACTCAACGCGCTCCAGAACTTTAGTGCCGTTAGTTTCCGGCGGCAGATTTTTAATTTCCATGATTCTCGCATACGCCGCCAGCGCATTCTGATAGCCCTGCCCGATATTCATGAAATAACCAACGCTTTGCATTGCCAGCAGGTAGTAGCCGTTCAGCGCGACGAAATTGCCAATGCTCAGCTCGCGGTTCAGAACGTCGACGCCGCCGAGGAAAAAAATCAGCACCTTGAAAACCGCGTTGGCGTTAATGGAACTCGTCGAGAACCAGAAAATAATCTTTACCTGCCGCATAACCGCGACGAAATTTTTTCCAAACGCCGCGCGGAATTTTTTCAGCCATTCCTCGTACAGACCGTGAAGTTTTATCGAGTAGGCGTAAAGCAGAATATCGCTGAGGCAGGTGAAATATTTTGAATCAGCCTCACGCACGGCGGTTGAACGCTCGAACAGGATTTTTTCCAGCCTGCGATAAACGACGCCGTGAATCAGCGCGATAATCACGAAAATCACGAGCCACTTAAGCCCGATTGAGTACAGAAGCCCCGCCGCCATACACAGCAGCGCGAAATTTATGCAAATGTCCGTCATGCTGTCGATTGCGAAGCGGATTAAATCAATCGCGTCCTGGTCGAGGCGCTTTGAAAGGTAAACCATGTCGGTCCTGAAAATAAAATCGCCGCGCGCCCTGTGAACGCTTTGCAGAACGCTTTCGATAACGCTGTTGTTGATTTCCAGCCGCACCTTCGACGAAAAAATTGTATTAAACCAGTGCGCCGCTATCGCCAGTGAACTTATCGCCAGCAGAAGCAGGATAAAATCTCGGAACATCGCCGTGTCTTTGCTCAGTAAAATTTCGTCGATAAATTTCGCCGTGAGGAATGGCTCCAGCAGATTCAGCGCTGCCGTCAAAACTGAACAGACCGCCACGACCGCCAGCGCCGCCTTGTAATTTTTGAAATAGCTCCAGAGAAATTTAATCATGGCTGATAAAAAAATTGCCGTCGAAGTAACGGCTGAGAATATTTTTGCATTTTGGATTCGTCGCAGTCGGAGAACCGCCGCAATTTGAGGGAACTGTTAGATTGTTGTTGACATTCGCTCGCCCGCCCGCCGCCTCGTTTTTACGGAACGACTAACCGTCGATTTCGCTGTACGTCTTTGTCAGCGCCGACGTGGCTTACCACGTGCCGACGACGAGTTTTCCGCAGCCAGGCGAAGCGCAGTTGCCGCATTTACCGGCATAAACGCGGTTCTGCTCTTTTTTGACTACAACGGGTTTCTGATAAGTTTTTTTCATGATATGCTCCTCCTTTCCCTGAAGTTTTTACGACGGCTCTCCGACTGCGACGCTCCATTTTTACTCTAAAACTTCGGCAGCGGCGCGGGCTTTCACTAAATCTTCGCCGCATTCTGTAAAGTCGCCGTGATTTCTGTTAATCAAATCCGCAACACAAACCGTGCAGTATTCCAGATAGCGGCAGTCTGCACATTTCGCAGTAACCTCGCGCATTCGGCGGTTTCTCAAATTCCAGTTCCTGGACTGCTCCCAGATATTCTGCAGGCTGTCTTCGCGGACGGAGCCAAAAGTTTGGTGAAACGTATTGCACGGGCGAACGCCGCCGAAAGGGTCGATTGACAGCGAATTAATTCCGGCGCCGCAGGACGCCCGCTCAAGCATTTGTTCGCGCGAAAATCTCGGCGCGCTCAAATCTGCCGGCACGTACTGCTTATTCAGCTCATAGAATTTTTTATAAAGTTCCAAATCACCCAGCGCGTAATCGGCGGCACATTTGCTTTCGTGACCGGAAATAATCCGCGGGGAAACTGTCACGTACAGCTTGAGGCGCCGACCGAGTTCAAAAAGACTCTTAAGCGAATCGAAATTCTGTTTCATCGCCACGCACTTAATGAAAGTGTTGACGCCCGCACTCTTGAACATCAGCGTCGCCTTGAGCGTTTTCTCAAACGAACCCTTGACGCCGGTAATTTTGTCGTGCTCAGCGGCGATACCGCTGTAGAGGCTGACAGAAATTCCGTCGACCTTCGCCGCGCAGAGCCGTTCAAAAATTTCGTCCGTGAGCCCGACGCCGGTCGTGTACAGGTTGACGATAAAGCCGAGCGAAGTCGCAAATTCCACAATGTCGCACAAATCTTTCCGAAGCAGGATTTCTCCGCCGGTAAAGAGAATACTAACGCAACCCATTTCGCGTGCCTGTGTCAAAATTTTTTTGTACTCGTCAAGCGTCAGCTCATTGTCCGCGCAGAATTTCGGCGCGTCGTCAATGTAGCAGTGAATGCACCGCTCAACGCAGCGGTAGGTAAGCTCGAAGCTCAGCGAAAATAATTTGTGTTCGCGTGCAAATTCCTCCGCAACTTCCATGGGAATTTTATTCGACCACATGTTATCATTGAGCGGCGTTCCTTTGTGCAAAATTTTTTCACTGACAAGCTCGCCGACAAATTCCTGAATATCGCGCTGCAGTTCGTCCAAGTCGTCAACCGCGTAAATTCCGGCAATGTGCGCGCACAAATCCTGAACCGAGCCGTCGGGGTTTTCCCTGAAGTAGTTCAGCACGTCCAGCGCAATTCCGTCAAAAATGTAGTCTTTCTGGCTGTCAATGCTGTGCAGGTAAACTTTTTCCCCGAACGCGTGAAAGGAAATTCCTGGTGCCAGTTTCACGCTTTCCACCTCCTGAAAAATTTTCTATTATGATATCACAAGGCGGTATTTTACTGTTTCACTTTTCCGCGCCGCCTTCTGAACTTTTCAGTCTAAGGCTTGATTTATTTTGGAATTTCTGCTATCATTATGCGTCAAAAGTAATTTTGAATTTTTTTGGGAGGAATTTTTAATGAAAAAAACTCTGGCATTGCTGGCGGTTGCCGCAATGATGTTCACGGCAGGCTGTGGAGCGCAGAAAGCCGCTGAAGACGCCGCCAATACTGCTACAGAAAAAGTTGAACAGGCTGCGGACGCCGCCAAAGACGCTGCTGCTGACGCCGCTCAGACCGCCGTCAATGCAGTTGCGGCAACAGCCGAAGACGCCGCCGCCGCTATGAAGAAAATTCAGGAAGGCGACAAAACCGGTATGGCTATTGCGGGCGTCGTTCCTGGAATTAACGTCGAACGCGTAACCGAAATGTACGGCGAGCCCGTCGCTACCGTGGAAAATGTTCTTCAGCTTGAAAATGGTCTCGACCTCAAAGTTAAAGATAAAATCGTTGAAGAAGTTTCCACCAGCTTTGAAGGACTTCCCACGCCCGCAGGAATTGGCGTAGGCAGCGCGGCAACTGAACTCAACACCGCCGACCTCTACGGCACCGCCGACACCACCACCAACAGCGACGGCTTCACGGTTTACAAATACACCAGCAACGACAAACGCTGGACGATCAGTTTCGTCGCCGACAGCGCCGGCTATATCACGTCTATCGTCTGCGGTCTGAATAAATAAGAATTTTTTCACGCCAATATAAAAACGGTCCCGCCTCCTTTCGGAAGTGAGACCGCTATTTTTTTTGCGCTGATAATCCTGCGCGAAATTTTCAGCCTTCCAATCTCTTCAGCACCATTAGCGCGGTGTCGAGGAGATTTTTTTTCGTTTCCAGCCGTATGAAAATTGACTTCGACTCGTGCGAGAATTTAAATCCTTCGCCGAATTTATTTGTCAGGAAGTTGAAACCCGCTGGCGAAATTTTTACCGACTTGCCGAATTGCAGTTCCATTGTCAGCGCGTTCATCTGCAGCGTCAGCAAGCCGATTTTTTTCGCCGCGCATTTTATCCGCGTGAATTTCAGCAGATTCATAACCGGCTCGGTCGGCTCGCCGAAACGGTCTATCAGCTCGTCAAGCAAATCGTTTACCTCGGTATCGTCGCGCAGGACCGCCAGCCGCTGGTAAATTTCAATCTTGTGCATGGAATTTGGAATGTAGTTATCGTCAATGTACGCCTCGACGTTGAGCGAAATCGTCGGCTCCGGCGGCGCGCCTTTAACCGGCTTGTTCTGCAGTTTGCTAACCGCGTCATTCAGAAGCTGGCAGTACATTTCAAAGCCGACGCTGGCAATGTGTCCATGCTGCTGCGCGCCGAGCAAATTTCCTGCGCCGCGAATTTCCAGATCCCGCATTGCAATTTTGAACCCCGCGCCCAGCTGTGCAAATTCTTTCATTGCGTGCAGGCGCTTTTCCGCGTTCTCCGTCATAACTTTCGCCTGCCGGTGTACGAAATACGCAAACGCCATCTGGTGCGACCTGCCAACCCGCCCGCGCATCTGATAAAGCTGAGCCAACCCGAAATTATCCGCGTCGTAGATTATAATCGTATTCGCGTTCGCCACATCCAGTCCGTTCTCTATAATCGTCGTGCATAGCAGAACGTTGAACTTGCCTTCGTAAAAATCCATCATGATATTTTCCAGATAGGCGTCGGACTGCTGCCCGTGCCCAACCTGTATCTGCGCCTCGGGAACTAATTTTTCCAAATGCGCGCGCATAAGCTCAATCGTCTCAATGCGGTTGTACACGAAATAAACCTGCCCGCCGCGCTTAATTTCCCGCCGAATCGCCTCAGCAATAATCGCGTCGTCGTCCTCAATCACGTAGGTTTGAACTGGGAACCTGTCAGCGGGCGGCGTCGTTATCAGGCTCATATCCCGCGCGCTGACCAGCGACATGTGCAGTGTCCGAGGAATTGGCGTGGCGCTCATTGCCAGAATGTCAACGCCGTCCGAAATTGAGCGGATTTTTTCCTTCTGCTTGACGCCGAATCGCTGTTCCTCGTCGATTATTATCAGTCCCAAATCCTTGAACTCGATTTTGGAATTTAGAATCGCGTGCGTGCCGATTAGAATATCCACCTGCCCCGCGCGAACTTTCTGCATGGTAATGCGCTGTTCCTTTGGCGTGCGGAACCGGCAGATAACGTCGACGACCGGCAGAAATCCCGCTAAGCGCTCGGAAAAAGTTTGAAAATGCTGCTGCGCGAGAACCGTCGTTGGTACGAGAATCGCAACCTGCTTGCCGTTCATCGCCGCCTTGTACGCCGCGCGAATCGCAATTTCAGTCTTGCCAAAGCCAACGTCGCCGCAAATCAGCCTGTCCATTGGCGTTTCGCGTTCCATATCCGCCTTGACATCTTCGACGGCTTTAATCTGGTCGGGCGTCTCCTCGTAGGGAAATTTTTCCTCAAAATCAGCCTGCGTTACGTCGTCCACGTCGAAGGCGAAACCGTCAGCGGCGGAGCGGCGCGCGTAAATTTCAATCAGCTTTTCGGCAATATCTTCGACGGCGCTGGCAGCGCGGGATTTGGCGCGAGCCCATTCGCCGGTACCGAGCTTGGAAAGGTGCGGAACAGTTTCATCGTCGGAAATATATTTTTGCAGAACGCGGACGGAATCCGTCGGCAGGTAGAGCTTATCGCCGCCGCCGTACTGAATGTGCAGGTAGTCGCGCTTCACGCCGTCAAATTCGAGCGTGTCAACGCCGAGGTACTTGCCAATCCCGTTCGCGGCGTGAACGACGTAATCGCCGACCTTAATCTCGGTGAAATTTTTAATCGTGTCGCCGGCGTAGCTGGCTGAACTTTTCATGCGGCGGCGCTCAACCTGGCTGCCGAAAATATCTTTCTCGGTGATAACCGTGAGCTGAGCGGTCGGGAAGACGAAACCTTCAGTAAGCGTGCCAATTTCGAGTTCGACGGCGCCGGTGAGATTTTTTTCAGCCAGCAGATTTTTAATCTGGTCAAGCTTGTGGTGAGCGGAAAACAGCGCGAAAATTTTCCTGCCAACTTCGGACTGGCGCTTAATTTCCTCGGCGAAAAATTCCAGCTGATTCTGGAACGAGGCGACGTTGGTCGCGGTTAATCCGAAAGTGTCAGTAAGCTCGGCGCCGCGAATTTTCTTCAGCATCAGCGCAATGTAAATCAGACAGCCGCCGCGCGAATTTTTAATCAGCTGCTCGAAGGTGAAAATATTGGGCTTGACGCCTTCGTCTTCCTTGACGAGATTTTCAATTTCCTCGCGGATTCGCGCAGGTTCGTCGAAGATAACGGCGCCGTCAGCCGCGCAGGTGGTGAAGGGCTCCGCTTTCTTAGGGTCGGCGGCGAAAACCGGCAGGACGGTCGCGCTCTCAATATTTTTTTCTGAGCGGAGAGTTTCGGCGGAAATTTCGCGCATGGAATCAATCACGTCGTCGAAAAATTCAATGCGGCAGGGCTTTGGCGCGTTTATCGGGAAAATGTCGACAATCCCGCCGCGCACGCTGAATTTGCCCACGGCGTCAATATCGTCCGCGCGTTCGTAACCGGCGTCGACAAGTTTGGCGATTAAATCTTCCTGCCGCAGATTCTGACCGACAGAAATTTTGAGCTGGCTGGTAAGAAAATCCTTGCGGGAAAAATCTTTTTTGACGGCGGCGGTCGTTGTGGCAAGGACGATAAATTTTTCGCCGCTGTAAAGGCGCATGAGAATTTCCAGACGCTGAGCGCGCCGCTCAACGCCAGCAGTTGCGCGAATGTCGAACAGGTCAAGTTCGGGCAGTTCCTCGACGGCAGTTTCCGGCAGAAGTTCAGCCAGATCGTTCTGCCAGCCGGAAATTTTTTCGCGGTCGCTGACGATGATAATGGTCGGACGCGGATTTTTCGCGAAGGCGGCGGCAAGCGCAACGGTTTTCTGCGTACCGGCAAGCCCGTAAATTAAAAATTCTTTGTGCCGCGCGAAATTCGACGCAACGTCACGGATAACTTCGTCGCGCAGGGCGGCTTCTAAAATTTTGTGCATAGTTCCTCCTTTAAAAATCCCAAGCGTAATTCTTCGACGGCGGCGAAAAAACCTTCAACCGCGCCGAAAATTCCCCGCGAAATTTTCAAAAAATTTTTCAATGTATTTTTCCTGAAAGGCAGGAACATTGAAAAAGGCGGCGAATAGAAAAATCAAAAGGTTGCAGAAATGCAGCCAGCAGGTTACTAAGATTTTAAAAAATGATGGGAGAGATTTTTAGATGGCAACAGCAGAAGCAAAAGCAACAATCGAAAACAAAACTGGTATTCACGCTCGTCCGGCGTCGCTCTTCGTTCAGACCGCGTCCAAATTCAAATCCAAAGTCAAAATCGCCGCGAAGGGCAAAGAAGTCGACGCAAAAAGCATTCTCATGATCATGAGCATGGGTCTCGTCAAGGGCACGGACGTTGTGCTTAAGGCTGACGGCGACGACGCTCAGGAAGCAGTTGACACGCTCAAGAAACTCATCGACGACAAATTCGGCGAAGAATAAGATTCGTTCGGCACGCAAATTGCGGGGGGAGGTTGGTTTTTTCAGACCGCCTCCTTTTTGTGTAATTTTATGGAGCAATGCTCCTACTCGTCGCATTTGGAGCAATGCTCCTACTCGTCGCATTTGGAGCAATGCTCCTACTCGTCGCATTGCAGGGGGAATATTTTAATGGCAGATAAAATTAAAGGTAAAGGCGTAATTTCCGGCATTGCCGTCGGTAACATTTTGCTCGCTGGACAGAACCTTGACAGCTTTCTCGTAAGCTACAAGCCTGGCAAACTCGACGCCGAAAAGAAAAAGGCGGCAGACGCGCTCGTAAAAGTCGCTGAATCGCTCCAGAGCAGCATTAAAAAATTCAATGAGCAGGGACTCAAGGAACAGGCTGGCATTCTTGAAGCGCACCGCATGATGGTCGAAGACCCCGCTATGAGCGGCGCTATCGATGAACAGATTGACATCAGCAAATCCGCCCCGAAAGCCGTCCTCGACGCGTACGAAGCGCAGGCGCAGATTTTTGAAGCAATGGAAGACGAATACTTCCGCGGACGCGCCGTTGATATGCGCGACGTTGGCAAGCGTATCGCGAAATTCCTGCTCGGCATTAAGGAACCCGAAATCGCCGGTAAAGTTATCGTTGCCGGTCGCGAAATTGAGCCGTCCGTTATCGCCGGTCTGCCCACGGACAAAATCGCGGGCGTTATCCTCGGCGCTGGCTCCACTACCGCGCACGCCGTTATTATCGCTAAGACCCGCGCTATCCCGACGGTTGTCGGCGTAGGCGACGGAATTGACCAGATGGCTGACGGCGACCCCGCTATCCTCGACGGCGACGCTGGCGAAATTCTCATTCGCCCCACCGATAAGGAACGCAAAACTTACGACGAAAAAATTAAAAAGCAGGAAGAACTTAAAGCCTACTACGCCACGCTTAAAACTCTTCCGGCTAAAACCAAAGACGGCAAGGAAGTTATCCTCGCTGCCAATATCGGCTCGCCCGCTGACGTTGACGCCGCTAACGGTTTCGGTGCGCACGGCGTTGGTCTGTTCCGCTCCGAGTTCGTCTTCATGGGCAAATCCGACGTTCCGAAGGAAGAAGATCAGTTCAAAGAATACAAAGCCGCTGTCGAAAAATGTAACGGCAACCTCTGCGTTATCCGCACCATGGATATTGGCGGCGATAAGCCCCTGCCCTACATTCAGGTCGACAAGGAAGAAAATCCGTTCCTCGGCTACCGCGCGATTCGTATCAGCCTGCAGCGCAAGGATTTGTTCATGCCGCAGCTGAAAGCTATCCTCCGCGCCGGCGTTTTCGGCAAGGCCGCTATCATGTTCCCGATGGTTATCAATGTCAAAGAGTTCCTCGACGCTAAACAGTTCGTTGAAGATGCAAAAATGGAACTCGCTCACGAAGGCAAAGACTTCGCGCAGGACGTTCAGGTCGGTATCATGGTCGAAACTCCCGCCGCTGCAGTTATGGCGCCCGTACTCGCGAAGTACGTCGACTTCTTCAGCATTGGCACCAACGACCTTGTTCAGTACACGCTCGCCGTTGACCGCGGCAACGCCCAAATTTCTTACCTCTACAACCACTTCAATCCCGCTGTTTTGAGACTCATTAAGCGCACGATTGAATCCGCCAACAAGGAAGGCAAATGGGCTGGCATGTGCGGCGAAATGGCGTCCGACCCCAACGCGGCTATCCTCCTCATGGCTATGGGCATTAAGGAACTTTCCATGTCCGCTCCGTCCATTCCGCGCGTCAAGGAACGCATTCGCAACTTCACCTTCACCCGCGCTCAGGAAATCCTCAAAGAAGTTATGGATATGGAAGACGGCGACAAGATTAAGGAATACCTCTCGAATCTCAAAGCGTAAAATCAAGCGTCAGGAAATCCTTAAATATCTCGCGAATCTCAAGACATAGAAAAAATGCGCCACATGGACGCACGCGCTTAAGAAGCGCGCCTGCAAATTCGACGAATAGGAGGATTTGCTATGGCGCGCCGCCCGCGATTTCAGCGGGCAATTTTTTTTGCCAGCAGCAACTGCTCTTACTCATCGCAGTTGCACTTTTTTTAAAAGAAATGCTGAAACAAGAAATGCTGATTTTTTTTTGAATTACTGAGCGGCGGATTTTTTTATTTTTCTGGAACTCCTGTGCGGCATTTTTTTGAACTCGTATTCGTCGAATGGCGGGCGGTCTGCAAGGTTGAAATGAAATTCCTTGAGCGTGCGGTTGATTATTTGCGGCGTCAATTTTTCGCGCGGCAGCTGGCGAATCAGCATTACCAGAAATTTCGCCGCGTCCGAAGTCGTGTCGCCGTAGGAAACCCGCGCCGCCGACTGCGCTATCAAATCCATTCGCGCGGATTCTATCGCGTCAAGCGTGCATTCGGCTTGCAGGTGTGGAAATTCCGCCGAGATTTTTTCCTGCACTTCGTGGAAGGGCATCCACGGCGCGTCGTAGAATATTCGCCGGATTCTTTTTCGCAGTTTCGCGCGTTCCTTGACCTTGCAAATATCGCAGACAGTTTCCGACGGCGGGCAGAGCAGTTCGCAGAATTTGCATTTGTGCCAGCCGCGCGCCAGTCTTGATTTTTCAGCTTTGGCGTAGCTGAGCAAAGTTTTCAGCACGATTTGCCGCTGTTCCTCGTCGCTAATCACGGCGGCTTTTTTTTTGCAGGCGGCAATTTCCTCGGCGGTAAGCTCAACTTCGACAGGCGGATTTTTCGCAGGCGCCGGAGCTTTTTCAATAACGACCGGCGGCGGATTAAGACTCCTGCCGAACTCAATCCGCGTGACAAAATCTGCGCCCTGGTTCATTTGCTCGTTAATCTTTTGGACGAATTTCTGGGCGCCGTACTTGACGAAATCGCGGACGGCGGAATTTTGCGACGCGATAACTAAAACTCCGCCGTCAAGTTTCACGAACTCAAGTTCAGTCGCAACGGCGCCGAAAATATTTTCCCAGCGGCTGAGAAGTTCCTGACGCAGGATTTTTTTGCGGAGCGTGGCGTCAATTTCACCCAGACTTTTAGGGATAATGCTGGCAATAATTTCCGGCTCGCTCATAAGATTCGCCCGCCTTCGACGCTGAAAATTTTTCCGACCGGTTCCGCTGGGAAGTACGATTTTTCCGTTGCCGTTATCAGCGTCTGAATTTGTTCGCGCAGAAGAAATGCTAAAAGTTGAGCTCGGCGCGCGGCGTCCAGTTCGCTCATCACGTCGTCGAGCAACAGGATTGGGTATTCGCCCGCCGCTGATTTTAAAAGCTGCAGTTCCGAAAGTTTCAGCGCGAGCGTTGTCGTGCGGATTTGCCCCTGCGAGCCGTACTGCCGAAGCTCCCGCCCGTTCAGGAAAAACTGCAAATCGTCAAGGTGCGGTCCCAGACTCGTTGAGCCGCGCTGCACGTCCGAGAAATTCCGCGCCCGCAAGTTTTCGCAGTACCAGCGCGAAAGAAAATCCGCGTCAAAATTCTCCGGCGCATTCAAATCCTGCAAGCCGCGCAGGTCGTAGGAAATTGAAAGTTCCTCCGCCTGCGTAGAAATTTCCTGCTGAACGTTACGCGCAACGGCGTTGAGTTTTTCCACGGTAGCGAGGCGCTTTACCAGAATTTTCGCGGCGGTTTTAGCCAGCTGCTCATTCCACAGCTCAAGATTATTCGGCGCCGCTGAGCCTTCACGGATTTTTTTCAGCAGAACGTTGCGCTGTTCCACCAGCCGGTTGTACGCCGTCAAATCTGAAAAGTAAACGGGCGACGCCTGCGAAATTACTGCGTCGAGAAATTTGCGTCGAACCGCAGGCGCCCCTTTGAACATAAATAAATCTTCCGGCGAGAACATGACCGTTGCCAGCCGCCCGATAAGACTGCGCAGGCGTATCGCGTTGCCGTCCAGTAAAATTTTTCGCCGTCGTTCAGCAGAAATTTCAATCGCCAGACTGTGCGAAACTTCTGCCCGCGCGAAATCCAGCCGGATAACTGCCGAATTTTCTCCCCAGCGTATCAGTTCGGTATCCTTCGCCGCGCGCGAAATTCCCAGCGACGCGAAGTGTATCGCCTCCAGAATGTTCGTTTTGCCCTGCGCGTTGCGCCCAAGGAAAATATTTATCTCGGCGTCCGGCTCAAGATTCAGCGCGGTGAAATTGCGGAAGTCGCTGAGAATAATTCTGTCGATTTTCATTGCGTGCGGAGCGGCGTGATGATATAAATGAAACTTTCGTCGTCAGTCCCTTGAATTTTCGCCGGCATCAGCGGCTGATTCATACCGAAGCCAATCGTTTTGGTATCGAAAACTTTCAGCGCGTCGAGCAGGTAACTGAAGTTGAACGAAATCTCCAGATCGTCGCCATTAACATTCGCGTCGACGTGCTCAATGGATTTGCCGACGTTGTAGGAATTGGCGGAAATTTCAAGCCCGTCCTGCGTGAATTTAAAGAGTACAGTTTTGTATTCGGTCTCCTGAGCGATAATCTGCATGCGCTCAATGGCAACGCGCAGCTCGGCAACGTCGACTTCGGCGGTAGTCGCGCAGGACGCCGGAATAACTTTGTCGTAGGGCGGGAAAGTGCCGTCGATAATGCGGGAACTCATGAAAATGTTGTCGAAAGTGAAAGCGACGCCGGTGCCGTAAAAATCTACCGAGACAACGTTGTCGCTGGATTTGTAGAGCATACCGAGCAAATTCCTGAGCGTGGCGGCGTGTACGATGAATTGCAGGCTTTCAAGTTCGTCGAAAAGCTGATCCCTGGCGATGGCGATGCGGCTGGTGTTCGTCGCGGCAAAAGTTATGGCGGTACCGGCAATGTCAATGAGGCAGCCGGTAAAAACAGGGCGCGATTCGTCTTTGGAGCAGGCGAAAACCGTGCGGGCGATAAGATTTTTCAGCGCGTCTTTCGGAATGCGGAAACTGTGCGTGGCGTCTTCCTTGTTAATGCGCGGAAAATCCTCGGCGTCCATGCTGAGCAGGTCAAAGCTGGCTGCCTCCGACCTGAGCGTAACGGTGGCGGCGTCATCTTCATTCGTGAGCGTAACAATTTCGCCGCCGAGTTTGCCGACGATATTCGTGAAATATCCGCCAGCAACGACGATAGCGCCTTCGACTTCGACGTTCGCGGGAATTTTGGCGATAATGCTGATTGAAAAATTCGTCGCCTGAAGTTCAAGCGTATCGTCAGCGGCGCGCAGGTAAATTCCGGCGAGAACCGGCGTACTGGGCTTGACGGCAACCGCCTTGACAACGGCATTCAGCGCGTCATTTAAATCTTTCTTTGAACAGGTGCATTTCATTCTGTGAAAACCTCCAAAAATTTTTTCAGCCGGTTAAATTTTAGCAACACCGAGGGTAATTTTTTCGCCGTTGATGTCCCATTCCTTAGAATTTTCGGCGGCGGCGTCAAAAATAATTTCGTCGGCGAGCGCTACAGTCTGAATTTCGGCGGCGTTACGGCTGATAATTTCGGCGAGCTTAGCGTTGCCCTGCGCGAAAATTTTAATGCGGTCGGTAACTTCAAATTTGCTGTCTCGACGCATGGTCTGAACCTTGCTGATAATTTCGCGGACAAAGCCTTCCTCAATGAGCGCGGGCGTGAGCGTTGTGGACAGCGCGATAGAAATTTCGCCGTCATTCTGGCAGTTGTAGCCTTCGGTCTGCGCGACGGTAATTTCAATATCTTCGGGCGTCAGGACAAATTCGCCGAGTTTGAGTTCGCCGGTCTTATCGAGTTCAGCCTTCGCGCTGGCGCCGTTGAGATTTTTGAGCGCAGCTTGAACCGTTCCCATTGCCTTGCCGACTTTCTTGCCGAGCACGCGGAAATTGGGCTTGACGCTGTACTTGACAAATTCGTCCATATTCGCGCGGAACTCCACGGCTTTAACGTTGAGCTCGTCAGCGATGATGTCAACGAAAAATTCCGGCAGCGGCTCAGCCTTGACGAACATTTGAGCGACGGGCTGGCGGTTTTTGATATTGGCGGAGTTGCGGGCGGCGCGTCCGAGCACGACGATTTTGGAAACTTCGTCCATGTTGCGTTCAAGTTCGGCGTCGATTTTAGATTCGTCAGCTGTCGGGAAATCGCACAGGTGAACTGATTCAGGCGCGCTGGCGTCGATTGAGCAAACCAAATTGCGGTAAATATTTTCCGTGATGAAAGGCACCATAGGCGCGGCGCATTTGGCGAAAGTTACCAGCGCGGTGTAAAGCGTCATGTAGGCGTTGATTTTATCCTGCTCCATGCCCTTCGCCCAGAAACGCGCACGGCTGCGGCGGACGTACCAGTTTGAAAGTTCGTCGACAAAAGCTTGGAGCGCCTTTGCAGTTTCAGGAACTTTGTAATTGGCAAGGCAATCGTCGACAGTCTTAACCATCGTGTTGAGGCGGCTAAGGCACCATTTGTCCATAACGCTCAGGCTGTCGTAGTCGAGCTGGTATTTGGTGGCGTCGAAATTGTCAATGTTCGCATACAAAACGAAAAATGCGTAGGTGTTCCAGAGCGTGCCGAGGAATTTGCGCTGCCCTTCGATAACGGCGTCATCGTGGAAACGATTGGGGAGCCAGGGCGCGGAATTTTCGTAGAAGTACCAGCGGATAGCGTCGGCGCCGTGCTTTTTGAGCATATCCATTGGCGCGACGGCGTTGCCCTTGGACTTCGACATTTTCTGCCCGTCCTTGTCGAGAACGAGACCGAGCACGATAACATTTTCAAAGGAAGTTTTGTCGAACAGGAGCGTGGAAATTGCCAGCAGGGAATAAAACCAGCCGCGCGTCTGGTCGACCGCCTCGCTGATAAAATCTGCCGGAAAATGCGTCTCGAAAGTTTCCTTGTTCTCAAACGGATAGTGCCACTGCGCGAAGGGCATGGCGCCGCTGTCAAACCAGCAGTCGATAACTTCAGGGACGCGATGCATTTCGCCGCCGCATTTTTCGCACGGGAAAGTTACAGCGTCGATGTACGGGCGGTGCAGTTCAATATCGTCGGGACAATTTTTGGACAGGGATTTGAGCTCGTCGATTGAGCCGACGGAATGCTGGTGACCGCAGGAACATTCCCAGATATTGAGCGGCGTACCCCAGTAGCGGTTGCGCGAAATTCCCCAGTCCTGCACGTGCTCAAGCCAGTCGCCGAATCTGCCGGTGCCAATCGTCGGCGGTATCCAGTTAATCGTGGCGTTATTTTTCAGCAGCGCGTCTTTAACCGCCGTCATTTTGATAAACCACGATTCGCGGGCGTAGTAAATCAGCGGGGTATCGCAGCGCCAGCAGTGCGGGTAGGAATGTTCGAAAACCGGCGCGCGGAAAAGTTTGCCGGTTTTTTTAAGGTCGGCGAGAATCAGCGGGTCAGCGTCCTTGACGAAAGTGCCAGCCCAAAAAGTTTCAGCGGTCATGTTGCCCTTGCCGTCGACGAACTGAACGAAAGGCGTGCCGTACTTTTTGCAAACGCGGTTATCGTCCTCGCCGAAAGCGGGCGCGCAGTGAACGATGCCGGTGCCGTCCTCGGTCGTAACGTAATCGTCGCAGGTTATGAAAAACGCGGGCTTGCCGGATTTTTTAACGGCTTCGTCGGCGAAAGGATACAGCGGCTCGTATTTTTTAAATTCCAAATCCGCGCCCTTGTACCGCTCAAGAATTTGGCGCTCGCCTTCGACGCCCTCAAAAACTTTTTCAACCAGCGCTTCCGCCAGAATGTATTTCGTGTCGCCGATTTGAATTTTCACGTAGTCAACTTTCGGATTGACGCACAAAACCAGATTTGACGGCAGCGTCCATGGCGTGGTAGTCCAAGCCAGATAAAACGCGTCAGACTCGGCGGATTTGAACTTGACGACGGCGGAGCGTTCCTTCAAATCCTTGTAGCCGAGCGAAACTTCGTGCGAAGAAAGCGGCGTGCCACAGCGCGGGCAGTAAGGTACAACTTTATGCCCCTTGTAAAGCAGACCTTTTTTCCAGATTTCCTTGAGCGCCCACCACTCCGACTCGATGTAATAATTTTCGTAGGTGATGTACGGGTGCTCCATATCCGCCCAAAATCCAACGACGCCGGAAAATTCTTCCCACATGGCCTTATATTTCCAGACGGATTCGCGGCACTTTTTGATAAACGGCTCGATACCGTAAGCCTCGATTTGTTCCTTGCCGTTGATACCGATGAGCTTTTCAACTTCGAGTTCGACGGGCAGACCGTGCGTGTCCCAGCCGGCTTTGCGCAAAACTTTTTCGCCCTTCATGGAGTGGTAGCGCGGGAACAAATCCTTGATGACGCGCGTCAGAACGTGTCCTACGTGCGGCTGACCGTTAGCAGTCGGCGGACCGTCGTAGAAAGTATAATCGCGGCAGCCTTCGCGCTGGTCTACAGCCTTCTGCGCGATATTGTTTTCAGCCCAGAAATTTTCAACTTCCTTCTCGCGGCTGGCAAAATCCAAATTAGTCTCAACCTTGCGATACAAAATCTCAACCTCCAAAAAATTAGTGCGGCAATTATTATAGCAGGTTCGTCGAAATTTTACAAAATTCCCTTGGTCGACGGCACGCCGGTAATTTTTTCGTCTTTCGCAACCGCAATGCGCAGCGCGTGACCGAGCGCCTTGAATATCGCCTCAACCTTGTGGTGCGAATTTTTCCCGTACAAAACTTTGACGTGCAGAGTAATTCCGGCGTTGAACGCCAGCGCGCGCAGAAATTCTTCAACCAGCTCGGTATCGAAACTGCCTATCATTGGCGCAAGTTCACCGGCGTCGAAAACCAGAAACGGTCGCCCGCTGATGTCAAGGCTCACCAGCGCGAGGCTTTCGTCCATAGGCAGGAAAAAAGTTCCATAACGATTAATCCCGCGCTTGTCACCGAGCGCATTTTTTATCGCCGCGCCCAGCGCAATTCCAATATCCTCAACGCTGTGGTGACCGTCAACCTCCAAATCGCCGGCGCAGTCAACGCTTAAATCGAACTGCCCGTGCGCGCCGAAAAGATTCAGCATGTGGTCGAAAAATCCAATGCCCGTGATGATTTTATTTTCGCCGCCGCCGTCCAGATTTATTTCGACGCGGACTTTCGTCTCATTCGTCTCGCGAGTAATTTTTCCAACGCGCATTATCGTCCCTCCACGAAATTTTTTACCGCCGCAAATACTTCGTCGTTTTCCATTCGCGTCCCGACCGAAATTCGCAGGCAATTTTTCAATCCCGCCGCGTTCGGTGAGAAAAACCGCACGCCTATTTCCAGCGACTCCAGATATTCTGTCAGCTCAGCCGCGCGCTCAAGCCGTATCAAAACGAAATTCGTCTGAGACGGAAAAACTTCGACGCCCGCCAGTTTTTTCAGCCGCTCAGACAATCGCTGCCGTTCCGCCACAGCCATCTGGATTCGCGGCACAAATTCATCGCGCATCTGGTAAACTATATCCGCCGCCGCCAGCGAGAGCGTGTTCAGGTGGTACGGCATGAATGTTTTGCCAATCATGCGCGTTACGTCCGCCGCCGCCAGCATGTAGCCGACGCGCGCTCCCGCCAGCCCGTAAGCTTTGGAAAAAGTCCGCGCCACGATTAAATTCGGATAAGTTTTGACCAGCGCGAACGCCGACCGCCCGTAAAATTCTACGTAGGCTTCGTCCAGCAGAAATGCGCAGTCGATTGACTTTGCAATTTCCTCAACCTGCGCGAGAGTCAGCGCGTTGCCGGTCGGATTGTTCGGGTTGCAGACGACGGCTAAACTTGCGCCGCTTTCACGAACTGTTTTTATGAACGCGTCAACGTCCAAATCAAATTTCTCGTCAAGGTCGAACGGCACGCCCTCCGCCTCCGCCGCCTTCGCGTAGATTTTGTACATCGAAAAGCTCGGCTGCGGGTAAACAATTTTGTGACCGGCGCCGCCGAATGCGTGAAAAATTTTTTCAATAATTTCGCTGGAGCCACTGCCTAACAAAACCTGCTCCGGCGCCACGGAAAAATTCCGCGCAATCTGCTCAACCAGCGAGTAATATTCTTCGTTCGGATAGCGGTTGAACGAAACGCAGCCCAGCCGGTTCAGCACGCGCTCTTCAACCAGCGGCGGCAGTCCCAGCGTCGATTCGTTAGCGTTGACCTTGATTCGATAGTCTTTTTCCACGCCATCATACGAAGGCATCGCGTCCAAATCTTTTCGGTAATTCAACATAAAAAATCCCTCCCGTGAACTAAAATTATACCAAATTTGCCGGCGTTTGTGCTATAATCTGCGGGGGAAAAATTTTGGGAGGACTCGAATGCGCAGTTTTTTTATGGGACTCGGAATTTCGCTGATGTTGACGGGAATTTTGGGAATGTGGTACATTTGGCACCACGACCACCGCGAAGCCGCCACGCTTGAAGAATACGCAAAACTGGAACTGGCGGTTGCACGCGACGAATTTGGCGGGCTGGAAGGCGCTAACCTGAGCCTGTGGGATTTGCGCTACGGCGAGGCGAAACTTCTGAACAAGGCGGTAATTTTCACCGACAGCGTGCCGCTGGAACTGGAAGCCGCAACTAAGCAGACGCAGACCGGCTGGCAGTACGAAAACAAGCTGTTCGTGAGCCTGCCGAAATCCGCGCTGGAAAAAATTCTGGCGGCGAAGGAAGTGCGCATAAAATTTTTCTACGACAACGGGCAGGCGACAGATTTGCCGCTGGGACCGAAAGAGCTGGTCTTGTGGCAGCGTAAATTGCGCTGGTAGGAGGAATCGATTTGAAGCAACTGATTATTAACGCCGACGATTTTGGGCGGCACAGACTTATTAACGAGGCGGTCGAAAAGGCTTATCGGCAGGGCTGTCTTACTTCGACGACGATTATGGCGGGCGGCAAGGCTTTTGACGACGCTGTTGACATCGCGCTGAGAAATCCGGAACTGGGCGTTGGAATACACTTCACGCTGGCGAATGGCTTTCCTGTCATGCCGGCGAAAAAAATTCCGTCGCTGGTTACGCGCGAAGGCTACTTCCACCCGAACTATTCCATTTTCGCGAAACTTTACATGCAGGGAAAAATAAACCGCGCGGAAGTTCAGGCGGAACTCGACGCGCAGCTGGAAAAAGTTATGTATTCTGGAATACGCCCGACGCACTTCGACAGCCATCAGCACCTGCACCATTTTCCAGGAATTTTGGGCGTAGCGATAAAGCTGGCGAAAAAGGCGCGCATTAACGCCATGCGCGTTTCGAGCACGAAAGTTTTCAGCGGGAACATCGACGGGCTCGGCACATTTATCGGGCGGCTCGGTCTTAGCTCACTGGCGAAAATTGCGGCGAATACCGCGCGAAAAAGCGGTATGGCGACGCCGGAACATTTTATCGGCAACGTCTCCGGCGAATCTATCACGAAGGAATTTATGGTGGATCTCATCAACAATCTCGAAGAGGGTACGACCGAAGTTATGCTCCACCCAGGCGTTGACAACAAAATTCTGCAGTATTTCTGCGACTGGGATCACGATTTTGAAGGCGAGCTCGAAGCCGTGACTTCGCCCAAAGTTGTGAAGCTTATCGAGGACAAGCGCGTTTACCTTGTGAACTTCAGCGACCTTAGAGCGCCCAAATGAGCCGCGAACGGTTTCTGGAACTGGTGCGGTTCTGCATCGTCGGCGGCTTATCGCTGCTGGTTGACTGCGCAGTTCTTTTCGCCTTGACGGATTTAGCGGGCGTCCACTATTTGTACTCGGCGGCAGTTTCGTTCACGGCGTCGGTAATTTTCAACTACTGGCTTTGCGTGAAGTACGTGTTCAAAAACGCGCGGCGGCAAACTCCACGGCAGGCGACAATTTTTATTGGCTCAAGCGTCGTCGGGCTGGGACTGAATCAGCTGTGCATGTGGTTTTTCGTCGAAATAATTTCGTGGCACTACATGATAGCGAAACTCGGCGCAACCGTTATCGTGACGCTGTGGAATTACGTCATGAAGCGCAAGGCGATTAACGGCTAAAACTTTTTCAGAATTTCATCGAGCGGGAGCGGCGGCGTGAAAAATTCGCCCTGGAAATTTGTTACTGGGAAATTTTTCAGCTCATCGCGAATGTGCTGGCTGTCAACGCCTTCAATTAAAACTTTGGTATTCAGCGCGGCGGCGAGTTCCGAAAGGCAGCGGACAATCTGCCGGTTTTCGTGCTTGTCAAATTCGTGCGCGTATTTTTCGTCGAACTTGATGTAATCCGGCGAAAGTTCGCGCAGAAAATCAATCGACGCCAGACCGCTGCCAAAATCGTCAAGCGTAATTTTAATCCAGCGCGACCGCAGTACCGCCACGATATTTCGCAGGAAAGTTGAATTCAGCAGGCGGCACCCGCGGCTCAGCTCGAAGCAAAGATTATCCAGCGGGAATTTCGTCTGGTCGGCAATTTTCTGCAGCTCGTCAATAAAAAATTCATCTTCCAGCTGAACCTGCATGACGCTGACGCTGATTAGCAGGCGCGGATTTTTTTCCAGCAGCTTTTTGCCGTTGAGCATTGCCTGCCGCAAAATCCAGTAGCCAAGCTCCTCGAACACGAAATCCCGCTCCAGCGCCGGCAGATATTCTTCGGCTGGAACGTCGCCGTAATGCTCACTGTGCCAGTTCACAATCGCCTTGACGCCGACAATTCCCTCGGTGCGGGCGTCAACGATAGTCTGATAGTTCAGCGAAAAGCCCGCGCAGTCAAGCAGAATGCTGTTGCGAATTTCGTCGATAACCTCAAGCGATTCGTGGTCGTTGTGCTCAAGGCTGCCGTCGAAGCTTACAATCCGACCGTTTTTATGAATGCGCGATTCGCGGCAGGTGTAAATGAGCGCCGCAAAAATCGTCCGCTCGTCGACACTCTTGCCCGTGATTGAAATCATTCCGCCGCTCGATACAATATTCTGCCGGATAGCGTCGACCTGCAAGCCGTTCAAGAGCGACTGGCGGATTTTTTCGTAATGCTCGGCAACCTGTTCGGGCGTGAGCTGTTCCGTGATAAATGCGAATTTAGCGCCGTCGAGCCGGTAAATCGTGCCGTACTGCCCAATATTTTCCTGCAGGAACCACGCAATTTGCTGAAGGACGCGGTTACCGTAGCTGTAGCCGTGAATTTCGTTGAGTTCGCTCATTCGGCTGACGCCAATCATAAGAAGCGTGCATTTTTTCTGCAGCTCCATTACGGCGGTCAAATCCTGGAAAAATCCGTACTGGTTGCGCAGAACCGTCACCGTGTCGGTATTTTCCATCAAGCCTTCGTTAATCGTAATTCCGCCGATAATTTCCGGCGTGCCTTTTTCGTCGCGCAGAATCGAGCCAATAAACCGCATAAGCGAATAACTGCCGTCCTTGAGCCGAACGCGGTAATGCAAATCGCAATAGCGCTGGGCGCCGGAAAACAGCTTAAACATAACCGTTTCGTAGCGCCCGAGATCTTCGGGGTGAATTAACTCGCTCCATTTATCCTGACCGTGCGGCACATATTCGCCTGGCAGGTCGAACAGTTCAACGTAAGCCGGACTGTAGCGCGTCATGTGACCAACGGCGTCATACAAAGAAACGTAGGCGCCTCTGCTCAGAATCGTGTAAGTATCAAACAAATCGTCCAAAATTTGCCGTCTGTAGGGCGGCTTTTCTGTATCCGACATATTTCATCCCTCCTGACGGGCAAAATTGTTTGCGTCCAGAAATTCGGCGGAAAATCCGCTGGCGTTTCAGCCGCTGGCAAGATTTTTTCCAATGAGTTCCTGCAGCGTGTGGTAAAGCTGTTCGGCGTCGACCGGCTTGCTCAAATGCGCGTTGAGCCCTGCGCGAAGTGACCGCTGAACATCTTCGTCGAAGGCGTTGGCTGTCACGGCGACAATCGGAATTTTTTTAGCGTCGGGTCTGTCCAGCGCGCGAATTGCCGCTGTCGCCTCCAGCCCGTCCATGACCGGCATGCGAATATCCATCAAAACCGCGTCGTAGTAGCCTGGCTCGGACTTCTCAAACATTTCGACGGCGATTTTCCCATTCTCGGCGTGTTCGCCTTCAATTTCCTGCATCTCCAGCAGCATCAGCAGAATTTCCGCGTTGACCGGCATATCCTCCGCGATTAGTACGCGCCGCCCTTCGAGCGGAGCCAGCGGCGTTTCGGCTTCGGCGGATTTTTTCCTGTGCAAAATTTGCTGGACTTCGTAAAGCAGGTTGTACGACGACAGCGGCTTTGAAATGAACCCGTCAATTCCGGCGTCCAGCGCCTCTTCCTGCAGCGCGAAAACGTCCGTCGCCGTTATCATGACCAGCGCAACTTCCTCGCCCAAAAGTTTGCGAATTTCGTGCGCGAGTTCAATTCCGTTCAGGCGCGGCATGTTGTAATCGACGAAAATCAGATTGTAATCTTCGCGGCGGGCGCGGCGCAGCTTAATCATTTCCAGCGCCTTTTCGCCATTTTCGACGGTATCCGGCTCAATTCCGGATTCGCCGAGAATCGCGCGGGCGTGGTCGCGGCTTACCGCGTCGTCGTCGATAACCAGAATGTTTAGATTCTGCAGGTGAATATCTTCGTCCGCAACAATGCGCGTGGAATTTTTCAGCGGCAGGTTGACGGTAAAAGTCGATCCGACGCCGCGTTCAGATTCGACGGAAATTTTGCCGTTGAGCATTTCGACAATATTTTTGGTAATCGTCAAGCCGAGACCAGTGCCGCCGTAGCTGGAGCGCGTCGTGAAATCTTCCTGGCTGAACGCGTCGAAAATCCGCGGCAGATAATCCTTGTCCATACCAATTCCAGTATCGCGAATCGTGAAGCGGAAATTGGACTGCCCTTCGTATTGCGCGGTGCATTCAATGTCCAGCGTAATTTCGCCGCCGGTATCCGTGAACTTGATAGCGTTGCCGAGGATATTCAGCAGAATCTGCTTGAGCTTTGTGTCGTCGCCGACGTAGTATTTGCTGATCGCGCCGATAATGTTGCAGCGGAAATTCAAGCCCTTGTCCGCGCACTGTCCGCTGACGATAATTTTAATCTGCTCAATGAAGGACTCGAAGGAAAATTCCTCGCTCTTGACGTTGACGCGCCCGCTCTCAATCCGGCTCATGTCGAGAATGTCATTAATCAGCGTAAGGAGGTAGCGCGCGCTTTGACCGATTTGCTCAAGATTTTTTTTGAGCGGCGCCGTAAGATTTGGCTCGTGCAGCGCGATATTGTCCAGCCCAATGATAGCGTTCATGGGCGTGCGAATTTCGTGGCTCATGCGCGAAAGGAAGGCAGATTTGGCAACGTTAGCCTGACGCGCTTCCTTCAAGGCTTCGCGCAGGCGGTTATTCTGTTCAATTTGCTGGCGCTGAATTTCGGTCGTGTCGGAATTGAGCAGAATGAAAAACTCGGCGTTGGGGTCGAGGCTGTAAAAATCCAGACGCTTGTAATAAATCTCGCCGTTAATTTCGCAGGCAATGTTGACGATGTGCGGTTTATCCGGCGAAACATTTTTTTCGATAGCGTCAAGGCTGAGCGCGTCTTTCATGGCGGAAATTTGCTCGTCAGTGCCGCGAAGCACGGGGAAAACCTGGTTGTCGAGATATTTCAGATAATCGCCGTGGCACGAAACTGGGAAGATACCGCCCTTGCCAATCAGCGCAGAATCGCCCAGAACAACGCCGTACTTGCCGTTGACGATGTAGGCAACCATATCGAACTGGCGCGCGAGAATTTTGTCAAGCAGGGCGGATTGAACTTTGGAGCGGTTGGCTTTCTGCTCGGAAATGAACGCAACAATTTCGTTGGAAATGGGGTGGCGCGTGAGCATGGCGACGATATTCACGTAGCGGAATTGCCCGTCCTTCCTGCGCGAGAAAAAGTATTCCGAGAAAAAATTTTTGCCGTCGAGGAAGGCGATAATCATTTTTTCAGTGTTGAAAATTTCGAGGAGCCGCGCCTGTTCGGACTGGATAGGATAATTGACGGCGCGGATTTTAATCACTTCGGAAAAGGAGCGGATTTTGGAATCAGTGGCAAAAAGGTCGCGCCCGCGCATATCTTCAATGACATTTCGGGAAAGATTGACGCGGAACATGCCGAGGGTCAAATCATTTTCGCGGTAGAAATTATCGCCGATTGAAACGTAAGTCGCGCGGAGGCGCTCGGCGTAAATTCTGGCGGCGGTCACGTCGAAATAGGTGCAGTAAACGTAATTCTCGCCGAAGTCGTCAATGAATGCGTAGTGGACGTGGCACCAGATAATATTTTTCTGCGCGGTGATTTTGCGAATGGTCAAATCCCTCGTGCGGTTTTCGGAAAATCTGCGGCGGAGCATGCGCTTGACGGAAAGGCGGTCGTCAGGGTGCGTGCTGGCGATAAAGCCGACGCCGTTCATCATTTTCAGCGCGGATTCTTCGTCAGGACATTCCATCATTCTGGCAAATTCCTGCGACGCAAAAACGGACTCCATAGTTCCATCTTCGTGGCGTTTCATTAGAATTGCGGCGTTTTCAATCTGGCGAATCGAGCGCAGAAAATGAACCTTCGACGATTTTGTTTCGTACTCCGAAACGTTCGTGAGAAAATATCCGACGAAGGGCGGCGGCAGATTTTTCATCGGCTGGAAGTGTACGTGAATATCGCCCTCGGCAATGTAGTCGGAAAAAGCCGTGCCAGCGCGGAAATTTTCTTCCATTAAATGCAGAACGGTTTCATTCATGACGCTTGTCGCCAGAATGCCCGCGCCGACGCAGGGCTCATTCGGGCGGTAAAAATTCCAGTCGGCGGCGAAAGTTTCATTCGCGTAAATAATTCGGTAGTCTGCCAGCGTTCCGTCCGCGTTCAGAACGGGTTCATAAATCACTGTGCTAATCGGCAGGTCGTCGTACTTTGCGGCGAAACCTTTCAGAAGTTCAGTCATAATTTCAATCATTCCATTGCAGTTTTCAATTCCAAAATTCCTGTGCTATTTTACAGTAAAAATTCAAAAAGCACAAGGAATTTCTTGCGCGGAAAAATTTTCCTTGACAACGGCGGCAAAATAATTTATCATACGCAAGACTTGAAGATAAGTCATGGGGGCGTAGCTCAGCTGGGAGAGCGCTTGAATGGCATTCAAGAGGTCAGGGGTTCGATCCCCCTCGTCTCCACTATTTCTAAAATGAACTAATCCTCGGAACGACCGAGCTTTTTTTTTGCTTGTCAGAATTTGGGGGCGTGATAATTGGAAGAGAAACTTAAGCTCTACGGTTTTAACAATCTTACAAAATCGTTGAGCTTTAATATTTATGACATTTGCTACGCAAAGAGCCGCCGCGAGCAGCAGGACTACGTTGACTACATCGACGAGCAGTACAATTCCGAGCGGCTGACGAATATTCTCACGACGGTTACCGAAATGATTGGCGCGCGGATTCTGCACATTTCAACGCAGGATTACGACCCGCAGGGCGCAAGCGTCACGATTCTTATCGCCGAGGAAGCCGCTATCGCCGCCGGTCAGAAGCTCCCGCGCGATAAATCGGAAACTATCCTCGCGCATCTGGACAAAAGCCACGTTACCGTTCACACCTACCCAGAGTTTCACCCAGAAACCAGCATTGCGACTTTCCGCGTCGATATTGACGTTTCGACCTGCGGAGAAATTACGCCGCTCCAGACGCTGGATTTTTTAATTGGCGCCTTCGATTCTGACATTATTACAATGGATTATCGCGTCCGTGGATTTACCCGCGACCTCTCCGGCAAAAAATTTTTCATGGACAGCGAAATGACTTCCATTCAGGAATTTATCAGCCCCGAAATTCTCAGCGACTACGACGCGGTTGATATTAACATGTACCAGGCGAATCTTTTCCATACGCGCATGCTAATTAAGGAAATGGATTTGCAGAATTATCTTTTCAACACCGACAGCTACGAAATTCCGCCCAAAACGCGGCTCGAAATTTCTTCCAACCTCCGGCGTGAGATGATTGAAATTTTCAGTGGCAAGAATATTTATTGAGTTTTTATATGTCACTTTCTTTCGAGAAAGAAAGTAACCAAAGAAAGCTGGGCCGCATAGGTCGCTTCCGGCGACCTGTGACGGCCCGCGCGCCGTCCATGGCGCGCTTCATATTCGCGTATTTTGCCTTTTCCGAAAGGTTGACAGCTATGGAAAGTTTGACTGGATTGAATCAAAGCAGGGCGCCGATTCTGGAAGCGCTGCAGAAAATGAAGGCGGCGCGCCTTGTACCCTTCGACGTGCCTGGACACAAGCGCGGGCGCGGTAACCGCGAACTCGCTGAATTTCTCGGGCAGAATTGTCTGGACGTGGACGTTAATTCTATGAAAATGCTCGACAACCTCTGCCACCCGACCAGCGTCATTCGCGACGCCGAAAAACTTGCGGCGGAGGCATTCGGCGCGGCTAACAGCTTTTTCATGGTCGGCGGCACAACTTCCAGCGTGCAGGCGATGATTCTTTCTACCGTCAAGCCAGGCGAAAAAATTATCCTGCCGCGCAATGTTCATCGCAGCGCTATCAACGCCCTGATTTTATGCGGCGCCGTTCCTGTTTACATTAACCCGCAGGTCAACGAACGCCTTGGAATTTCGCTCGGTATGAAAGTTTCTGACGTTATCGCCGCCATGGATAAAAATCCCGACGCCAAAGCCGTCCTCGTCAACAATCCCACGTACTACGGCATTTGCTCCGACATTGAGAATATCACGAAGGCGGCGCACGCTCGCGGCATGAAAGTTCTTGCGGACGAAGCGCATGGCACGCAGCTTTATTTCAGCTCGAAACTTCCCAAATCCGCTATGAGCGTCGGCGCTGACATGGCGGCGGTTTCAGTTCACAAATCCGGCGGTTCGCTCACGCAAAGTTCAATTCTGCTAACCGGCGAAAATGTCAATACCGGCTACGTTCACCAGATTATAAACCTCACGCAGTCTACCAGCGGCTCCTACCTGCTTATGTCCAGCCTTGACATTTCGCGCAGGAATTTAGCTTTGCACGGCGAGGAAATTTTTAACGGCGTGATTGACCTTGTGGAATACGCGCGCGACGAAATTAATTCCCTCGGCGGCTACTACGCCTACAGCCGCGAAATGATTGACGGCGACGCGGTTTTCGACTTCGACATAACTAAACTGTCGATTTACACGCGCTCGATTGGGCTGGCGGGTATCGAAGTTTACGACGTTCTGCGCGACGACTACGATATTCAGCTTGAGCTCGGCGACATTGCCAACATTCTGGCTTACATTTCCATTGGCGACCGGCGCAAGGACATTGAGCGTCTGGTTTCCGCGCTGGCTGACATTAAGCGGAATTATCATAAAGACCCTTCCAGACTTCTCAAAATGGAATACATCGACCCGATTGTCGACGCTACGCCGAAGGAGGCTTTTTACGCCAATAAAAAATCCCTGCCGATTGATGAAACCGTTGGCAAGACCGCTGCCGAATTTCTTATGTGCTACCCGCCAGGTATTCCCGTGCTGGCGCCAGGCGAACGCGTTACGCGAGAAATTCTTGACTACATTCACTACGCCAAGCGCAAGGGCTGCCAGATTACCGGTCCCGAAGATATGACGATTCGCCGCCTGCAGGTTATGGAGGATTGAAAAAATGGAGCTGTGGTTTTCCGAACAACACACGCCAAACGTGAAATTTTCAATAAAAGTCGACCGCCAGCTTTTCAGCGAAGTCAGCGAATTTCAGCGCGTCGACATTTTCGATTCGGCGGAGTTCGGCAGAATTTTAGTGCTGGACGGGCGCGTCATGCTGACTGAGAAGGACGAGTTCATTTATCACGAAATGATTACTCACGTCGCGATGTGCGTCAATCCCGCCATTAAAAAAATTCTGCTCGTGGGCGGCGGCGACGGCGGTACTGCCCGCGAACTTTTGAAATACGATACCGTTGAGAAAATCGATTTGGTTGAAATTGACGCGGTTGTCGTTGAGGCGTGCCGGAAATTTATTCCGCAAACCGCCGGTTGCCTTGACAATCCGCGCGTGAAAATTTTCTTCGAGGACGGTTTGAAATTTATCCGCCGCGTCGAGAACGAATACGATTTGATTATCGTCGACTCAACCGATCCGTTCGGACCTGGCGAGGGTTTATTCACGAAGGAATTTTACGGCAACTGCTGTAACGCGCTCAAAGCCGAAGGGATTATGGTCAACCAGCACGAGAATCCGTACTATGCCCGTGACGCCGTTTCCATGCAGCGCGCGCATAAAAGAATTGTCAGCTCGTTTCTAATCAGCCGCGTCTACCAGTGCCACATTCCAACTTACCCTTCGGGACACTGGCTGTTCGGCTTCGCGTCGAAAAAGTTCCACCCAATTTCTGACGTGGACTTCCGCCGCTGGAAAAATTTAAACCTGCAGACGAAGTACTACAACACAAAACTTCACCGCGGCGCGTTCGCCCTTCCGAGCTACGTCGAAAAACTTCTGCGCGAAGTGGAGGAACCGACATGAAAAAAAATGTTGAAACTTTTTTGGGCTGTGACGCCGAATACGCCGAATCGCAGATTGTAATTTTCGGCGCGCCGTTCGACTCTACGACTTCCTACCGCGCGGGCGCGCGTTTCGGCAGCCGCACCATGCGCGCTGAATCCTACGGCCTGGAAACCTACAGCCCCTATCAGGATTTGGACGTGACCGACTTCAAAATTTTCGACGGCGGCGATTTGGAACTTTGTTTCGGCGACACGAATCTGGCGCTGGCTGATATTGAAAATCTCGCGCGGAAAATTCTGGCTGACGGAAAAATTCCGCTTATGCTCGGCGGCGAACATCTGGTAACGCTGGGAGCATTTCGCGCGGCGGCTGAGAAATTCCCTGAAATTGCCGTGATTCACTTCGACGCCCATACCGACCTGCGCGACGATTATTTAGGCGCTAAACTTTCGCACGCCGCTGTTATCCGCCGCCTTCATGACATCGTTGGCGACGGGAAAATTTTCCAGTTCGGTATTCGCAGCGGCGACCGTCCCGAATTTGAGTTTGCGAAAAATCATACCTGTCTAAATAAATTTAACTTCGACGGACTTGCTGAAGTTCTCGCCGAAGTCAATGGACTGCCGATTTATTTGACGATTGATCTGGACGTTTTAGACCCGTCAGTTTTCCCAGGAACAGGAACGCCGGAAGCTGGCGGCGTGAGTTTTCTGGAACTCTTAAACGCGGCGCTGAAAGTTATTCGCGGGTCGAACGTCGTCGCGCTGGACATGGTGGAACTTTCGCCGCCGTACGACCCCAGCGGAATTTCGACGGCAACCGCGCTGAAACTCCTGCGCGAAATTTTACTTGCTCTTAGCGTCCGGCGGTAGAGTTTTGTACTTGAGCTGCGTCATGAGCGTGAAGAAGTACGAGACCAGCGGCGGGTAAATTTCGCCGGTAAAAACTTTGCGGAAAATCCTGTCGATTTGCCACGGCTCAAGCTTGCTGACTTTGTACAAGCCGTTGCAGACATTTTTCAGCCGGTTCTGCGCGTACCAGTCGAGAAACGCCCAGCGCACCTGCGGATTTTTCGCGAAGTATTCCTCAGCCTGAATAAATTTATCCATGACTTTGAACGTTTCAAGCAGGTTGCGGGTAATTTCAACTGCGTCCCTGCCCTTGTGCGAAAGCGAGCCCTTGCGGACGCGGTAGTTATAAAAAACATTCGGCACGCGGATATAATTTTTCGCGCGGAGCAGACTGCAGAAAAAGAACGTGAAATCTTCCCACGTGGTTGCGTTCGGGAAGGTGATATTATTTTTCTCGATAAAGTCGCGGCGGAAAAATTTGTTGCACGCCCACCACAAAGTTTTGAAGTTGACCAGCCGGTTAATGCGCTCGCCCAAATTTTCCGGCTCCGGCGTAGGCGCGTCGACGGCAACTTCATGCGGCCAGGAATGAACTTCGGAATTATCCTCGCCGTCCGTGAAGCGGTAATGATAACCGGCGTGAACAACTTCGGCGCCAGTTTCCTCAGCGATTTTGTAAATTTCTTCGAGCGCGGTCGGCGTGAAAAAATCGTCGCTGTCAAGGAAAGTCAGATATTTTCCGCGCGCAAATTTCAAAGCGGTATTTCGGGGAGCGCCCGGGTAACCGCTGTTTTTTTTCGACTTGAAAAGCTTGAGCCGACCTTCAAATTTCGGCGCAAATTCCTCGACGAGCGCGGCAGAATTATCCGTGCTGCAATCGTCCACCACGATAACTTCAAAATCTTTGAACGTCTGCGCCAGCAGGCTGTCAAGGCAGGCGCCAATATAATTTTCCGCGTTGTACAGCGCGACGATAACCGAAACGCCGCAGCTGTTGCCAATATTTTTTTTCGCCATAAAAATTCTCCCGTCAATATTCTCTCTCTAAAGTTTCGTCCCGCGTCGGCGTCTCGTCGTAGTAGCCGTACTCGCCAGGCGAATCGTGGTAGCCGTATTCCCCAGGCGAATCGTCATACCGAGGCTCTTCGTAGTCGTCGTAGTTCGACTGGCTGGGCGTATCGTCGTAGCTGGGACTGTCGTCATAGCTCGGCGCAGAATAATTTTCTTCGCGCTCGTAGTAGTCGTCACGCACCGGCTCCGAATAATTATCCTCGCGGCTGGGCGTATCGTCGTAGTAGCTGGGACTGTCGTCGTAGCTCGGCGCAGAATAATTTTCTTCGCGCTCGTAGTAGTCGTCACGCGTCGGCGCGGAATAATTATCCTCGCGGCTAGGCGTATCGTCATAATAATCCGTGTGGCTTGGAGTTTCATCGTAATAATCTGAAGGACTGGGCGTGTCGTCGTAGGTCGGGCGGTGGTATTCGCCAATGGGCTCGGCGGTATCGGGAATCTGTCTGGCGGTGGAGGGGATTGAATCCTTGTACTCGCTGGCGAGATTTTCTGCACGCCGTTTAATTCTTGAATCAACGGAAACGTCCAGCAGGCGCGCCATTGAATACTGCAGCTCGTCGACGTAGGGTATCCAGTAGCTGATGTCGTCAATGTACAGCGGATAGCCAGGCACCATGTCCGTTTCCAGCCCGTTTTCCTGCGCGGCTTTCAAAGCTCCGGCGAGTTCCATAAGCTGGCGGACTGTCATATCAGTATCAATGGCGTCGGAAATTTCGCGAATAACCGCCGGAATGCGCGGAATGAAACTCGGAGACATGACTTTATCGAGGCACGCCTGAATAAATTTCTGCTGGCGTTCAATGCGCCCAATATCGCCTTCAGAATCGCGGTAGCGGACGTAAGTAACCGCCTTCCTGCCGTCCATGTGCTGTTTGCCTGGGAAAAGATTTATGTACAGGCCGCCGTTATCGTCCCAGGGGTCTTCGTACTTCATGCGCTTCTCGACGTTAATGTCAATGCCGCCAATGGCGTCGATAATTTTGACGAAACTTTTCACGTCGATAATTATGTAGTGGTCAATGTCGATTCCGAGGAAATTTTCGACGGTCTTTTCAGCAAGAGGCTCGCCGCCGTAAGCGAACGCCGCGTTGATTTTGTCGAAGCCGTAGCCGTAAATCCTGACGCGGGTATCGCGCGGAATTGACATGAGTGACGCGTGGTCAAATTTCGGGTCGACGGTTGCAACCATCATCGTATCCGAGCGCCCCGTATCGTCCTTGCGCACGTCCACGCCCATTATCAGCACCGTCGATTTGTCGCGTCCCTTTATCAGTTCCGTGTCGAAGTTCATGCGCTCGATTGGCTGAATCGGGTCTTTTTTCAAATCGAAAAGGTTCGACGAAGCCAGAATTGCTCCGGCTGCCGCTGAAATGAAAAAGCAGACCACTAAAAACAGTATCAGCCAGATTTTCCGCCAAGACTTTTTACGCGGCGTGTTTAAGTTCTCCAAAGAATCCTCCCCTTGCGGCGGTCAAATTTATTCAAAAATTCCCTCGTCCAGCGCCGAAATTATTTTCACGTCCGCGCCGTACAGCCAGTCCAGACATTCCAGCGTTACCATTTCGCGCGTCGTTATCAAGTGCGTTGCAGTTTTCAAAACCTGCGGCAAAAATTTCTGCCTGCCGCTCACTGGAATTTTTATCACGCGGGGATTTTCTTCGACTGCCGCCAAATCTTTTTCCCTGCCGTGAACTGCCAGCAATGCGCGTTCAGAGTTCGAGCGGCAAAATTCTTCGACGACCTCTTTCCACAGCGGCTGAGCTGCGCGAAAATCCGCTACAAGCTGATAAACTTTCCAGCCGTCTTGAAGTTTAGCCCGAAGGTCGGCGGAAAAATTTTCGTCGGAAATAATTTCTACGGGCGGAAAATGTTTTGCCAGAAATTTTTCAGTATCATAAATCAGCGGCAGATTTTTGTAAACCTTTTTGACGCTCCAGTTCCACCATTTAACCGCCATAAATTTTTGAATCGTCTCGGCGTCGAAGCGGTACTTGACA
Source organism: Selenomonadaceae bacterium (assembly GCA_017614505.1). Classification (GTDB taxonomy): domain Bacteria; phylum Bacillota; class Negativicutes; order Selenomonadales; family Selenomonadaceae; genus Quinella. The sequence goes on from JAGABT010000001.1 coordinate 75,122, forward strand.
ATTCGCGCAGGGTTTCCGGCGGCGATGGCGTAGGGCGGCACGTCCTTAGTAACCATGGCGTTGGTGCCGATAATCGCGCCGCTGCCAATCTTGACGCCGCCGATAATCGTCGCGCCCGCGCCAATCCAGACGTCGTTGCCGACAATAATCTGGTGGTGGTTATCGCCGCGCCGCTCCTCAGGGAAATAATCAATCTTCGTGATATTCGCGCCCGCGCAGATTTTTTCCATGACAAAACCCACGTCGAACGGGTAAGTCGTGACGACGTTTTTATAGTTGTGGTTGAGCCCCAGCAGGAAGGAAACGTCGCGCGCAATCGAGCAGTAGCGTCCAATCAAAACGTGAGCGTCATTTTCCGCCTCGACGTTACTTGCCTCCACGACGTAGGAGCAGGCGCCCAGCGTCATGTAATGGTAAGATTTTTTCCTGAAAACGTGCGTGAACTGCCGGTCGACCGGCGCGAAACTTTCATCGAAAAAAGGAATGCGCATGCTTTTCCCTCGCAGTTTAAATCTGATAAAGTTCTTCCCATGAAACCTCCGGCTCGTCAGCAAATATTCCATCGTCCAGCGCCGAGACTACTTTCACGTTGGTATTGTAAAGCCAGTCGAGGCATTCCAGCGTTACCATTTCGCGCGTCGTTATGAAATGCGTAGAGTTGCGCAGCAGGTACGGCAAAAATTTTTGTGGCGGGACGTGAATCATTTTTCCTTCTGACAAACCGATATTATTTATGAAAGTTTTTAAGTTGTCAAAATCAGTCTGCGTCGCGCCTTCGCCGAGCCAGAATAACAGCACTGGATTTTTTTCCGGCGATTTGAGGAAGCCGCTGATAACTCTTTTCCAGAGCGGCTGCACTGCGCGAAAATCTGCCACGAACGAATAAACTTTCCTGCCTTCCGCGAGGTAACGTTCCAGTTGTGCCCCCCCCCCCCGATTTCCGCGTAATGTGTGAGTCCCAGCCCTTCCGTATAATGTTCGGCTAAAAATTTTTTCGGATTATAAAACTCAAACTCATTATTGGCAAGTTTCTCACTGCCCCAGTTCCACCAGCGAATCGCCATTAGTTTTTTAATCGTATCAGCGTCAAATCGATAACGAATAATTCGCGCAGGATTTCCAGCGACGATGGCATAGGGCGGTACGTCTTTCGTAACCATTGCCTTCGTGCCAATAATCGCACCGCTGGCAATTTTAACGCCGCCCATAATCGTGGCGCCAACACCAATCCAGACGTCACTCCCGATAATAATCTGATAGTGATTGTCGCTTTGTTTATAATGCGGTGGAGTTGACGCCTTTACGCCACAGCCAGTCGATATTGAATTTTTATAAACGTGATTGAACGCCGTCAAAAAATTAACGTCAAACGAAATTGAAGAGTATCTTCCTATCAGAATATCGTTCGGGTGTTTATCAGCGAACAGGTACATTTTCGACGAATTTATATAGGAATAAGTGCCGAGTTCGACGGTGTTCAGCCTCACGGACTCTGCGGCAAGATAAAAAACGCGGTCATACGACTCGCCCTGAATCCCAAAAGTATAGTTCATATTAGTTTCCCCAGTTTAGCTTTTGACGCAGGCTTCGAGCCGTTCAAGATTTTCGTTGATAACTTTGTTAGTCGTGTTAATTTTGGCGGCGGTACGAATATCTTTCAGGGCTTCCTCGTACTTTCCCTGGCGGAAATTTGCGATGGCAATTTCGTTCTGGGCGTCGGCGAATCTGCCTTCAATTTCGAGCGCGGACTGAAAATCTACGATAGCGGTGTTGTACTTTTTCTGCGCGAGTTCCAGTCTGCCGCGATTGTAGTAGGCGTAGCTGTTATCGGGGTTGAGCTCCAAATATTTGTCGTAAGTTTCGATAGCGGCGGTAGTCAGCTGAAGTTTTTCCTGCGTCAGTGCGAGATTGAAAAGCGCCTCGGAAAGTTCCGGCTCAAGTCTCAGCGCGGCTTTGAAGTCTGCCTGCGCGACGTAGTAATTTTCCCGCGCGAAATAAACTAAGCCGCGATAAACATACGCTGCCGCCTTGTCAGAATCTGTCGCGAGCAGTTCGTAAGCGTATTCCAAAGATTTGTCGCTGCCGTCGGGAAGTTTCGCCTGCTGCCACATGTTCAAAATTTCGTGACCGTAGCGCGTGCCTGGAACCGCCCAGATGCCGTTCAAGCCCGTCCACGTTTTAATTTTGCCGAAAATCTGCGGGCGCCATTTCTTAATCAGTTCATAGCGCGGGTCTACAATTTCAAGCTGCGGCGGAGTGGTTGAGGTGTACGCCCGCAAGTGCTGAATTTGCGCGCGGACGCCGAGCTGAGGCGTTTCAAAGTACGCGCCCTTGACGCCGCCGCCGGTAGTACCGAGCCCACAGTAATTATTCTGCTCGGGAACAACGTCGCCGCCGTAATTCCACGTGCCGGTTTCCTTAATCGCCTGACAGAGCGCAATATCTGGACGAATGCCCTCGCGCTCCGCCTCCTCGTAGTAGAAATCGACAAGCTCCTCGACGCTGCAGTTAATTTTCGGCTCGGCGTTGCGCTTTTTTATGAAGTTGACCATCTGCTCGCGGGTGGCGACGGGCTTACCGAAAATCGTCACTTCTTCAGGACTTTCGCGCATAACTGTCATAGGAATATCCCGCGCGCTCGCGTCGATAAGTTTAACGTGCTTGAGCATTTTTTTATTGAACTCAATTTTCTCGGCATTGTCTTCGGCTTTTTCTTCGGCGGCGGCGTAGTTTACCGTCATCAAAATTAAAATCACGGTGAGCGCCAGGCTAAAAAATTTTTTCATAGTTACCTCCAGAAATTTCAACAGGAAAAATTTTCACGATATAGAATTTAATAGGAAATTGAACCAAGGGGGAATTTTTATGAAGATTGCAATGGCGAACGACCACGCCGGTACGCGGCTCAAGAACGAAATTAAGGCTTACCTCGAAAGTCAGGGCTACGAAGTTCAAGATTTCGGAACCTACGACGAGGGCGCCTGCGACCTGTCTGACTTCGTGTATCCGGCGGCGCTGGCGGTTGCCAAAGGCGAATGCGATCGCGGAATTTTCGTGGACGGCGTAGGCTACGGCAGTGCGCTTATCGCCAACAAAATCTACGGCATTTACGCGGCGGTTTGTCAGGACCCGTTCTGCGCGCAGCTTTCGCGTGAACACACCGACTCCAACGTCCTCTGCATCGGCGGTAAAATTATCGGCAGCGCTATCGCCATGGAAATTGTCAAGGTCTGGCTGAAAACTGAACCGCTCACCGCTGAAAAATACCGCCGCCGCGTCCAGAAAGTCGCCGACATCAACAACAAACATTGCGTACCCGTCAAATAGTTTAGCAGAAATATTTCCCGTGTCAAATACAAAAACGCCGTCGAACGAATCAGCGGCGCTTTTTTTGTTGGCGAATTATTTCAGAAAGTTGACGGCGCCCGCGAATAAATCAACGCCGCTTTGAGTGTCGCGAATCACGAAGATGAACGGTCTGTCGGCGTGAAACTCGACGCGCGTTTTGGGACGCGGCACGGCGCTGGTAGCTTCAAGCGTAAATTCGGTGACGGCGGCGGCTTCAGTGCCGGTCTCGTCAACTTTGACTTTCGCCTGATGAGTTGCGCCGGAAATTTGCAGCTGAACTTTTTCGACAATCTTAGAAAATTCGGCGCCATTACTGAAGGCGCGTTCAATTCCAATCGCCTTCAAATCGTCGACAAGACTGTTTTTAATGTCGAGCTCAAATTTCGGGAGAATCACGTCAACTTCGCCGTTAAATCTGCGCGCGGCGGCAATCTGCGCGATAAAACTTTCATCGAAGGCGTCAGCAATATTCAAATCGGTTTCGTCCTTCGGCAGAATTACGTACATCATGGCGCTGAAATTTTTGTAAGGCAGCGCGACCGCCTTGAACTTTTCATTCTCGGCGTAGGCAATATCTTCCTCGAAAACCTGACGCATCATTGGAACGCTGGCAGTTTCGCCGTTCCTGCCGGTGAAAATTCTTTCGCGCGTAGCGTATTCCTCGAACGGGAAATTCCATTTGCCCTTGAAATAGACGACGTTAAGCAAATCGACGACAGTGGCGGAACTCGCGCTGGACTGATAATTCGGCAGAAAGTGATTCGTAATTTTGTCGACCCACGCGGTAATTTTTCGTTTCTCGCCAGTTAAATTGCCGGAGAAATTTGCCGCGCGAATTTCGGAGCCGTAGACTTTTTCAGCGGTTTTCCTGAACGCGGGATTGATACCGTTGCCGATGAAATTTTTGCTGACGAGAATCAGCTTGGCGTCGCGCAAAATATTTTCGTCGGCGTAATTTTTTTCAGATTCGGCGCGGAAATTTTGAAAGCCGTCGTTGAGCGTTTCGAGACTGTCGGCGTCAAGCGCATTGAGAATTTCGCGCTGAGTTTCGCCGGTAGCGCCGTTCGCAACGAGGCTGAGCGCGGCGGCTATGCTGTAGGGCGAATAGAAAATATTTCTGTCGTGGTTGAGCGCGCGGAAATATTTCCAGCTGAAGCCGTTGACAGAATCTGCAAGCGCTGCCGCCTGCGCAAGGTTATTCGCCAAAATAATCACCGCCAGAATCGCAAGCTTGAAAATTTTCAACGCAAATCAAACCTTCCTGCGGGGCGGACGGTTTCTGTCGTCACGGCTACGGCTGTTGCTGAAACTGTTCCTGTCATTGCGCGGCGCCGAATTTCTGGGCGGAGGATTTTTAGACGGCGGATTATTTTTAGAAGGCGGGCGGCGGTCGGAATTACTCGGATGGCGCGGCGCATTTCGGTTCAAATCTGCCGAAGTGAGCGTGGCTTTGCGGCTGACGTTAATGCGCCCCTTCTCGTCAATTTCGGTAATTTTGACGGTGATTACATCGCCAATCTTCACGGCGTCCTCAACTTTCTCGATGCGGGTTGCGGCAAGCTGCGAAATGTGGCACATGCCCTCGCGCCCAGGCAGGAGTTCCACGAAGGCGCCGAAACTTTCAATGCGCGTAACTGGAACATTCTCGTAGACTTCGCCAATTTCAAAATCGTGGATAATATCCTCAATCATCTTAATCGCGCGCTTGATGCCGTCCACGTCCTGCGAAGTGACGAAAATATTTCCGTCGTCCTTGATGTCGATAACGACGCCGGTCTCCTCGATAATCTTGTTGACGACCTTGCCGCCGGTGCCGATAACTTCGCGAATCTTGTCGACAGGAATTTTAATCGTCATGACGCGCGGAGCATAGGGCGAAAGGTCAGGCGCGGGTTCGCTGATAACTTCGAGCATTTTCTCAAGAATGAAACTCCTGCCGCGTTTAGCCTGCGCGAGGGCGTCAGCGAGAATTTCGCGCGTGATACCGGCAATTTTAATATCCATCTGAATCGCGGTGACGCCGTTGACAGTTCCGGCGACTTTGAAGTCCATATCGCCGAGCGCGTCTTCCATGCCCTGAATGTCCGTCAGAATCGTATGCGCGTCGCCGTCTTTAACCAGACCCATTGCCACGCCGCTGACAGGGCGCTTGATAGGAACGCCCGCCTGCATAAGGCTAAGCGTCGAGCCGCAGACGCTGCCCATGGAGCTGGAGCCGTTGCTTTCAAGAACTTCCGAAACGAGGCGGATTGTGTAGGGAAAATCTTCAATCGAAGGAATGACGGGTTCGAGCGCGCGTTCAGCCAGAGCGCCGTGACCAATTTCGCGGCGACCCGGGCTGCGTGAAGGGCGAGCCTCACCGACGGAGTAGCCTGGGAAATTGTAGTGGTGCAGATAGTGTTTCGTGTACTCGGGATCTAAGCCATCGATAATCTGTTCGTCGCCAATCGAGCCGAGCGTGGTAATCGTCAAAACCTGCGTCTGTCCGCGCGTGAAAAGTCCAGAGCCGTGCGTGCGGGCGAACAAACCAACTTCGCAGGTGATTGGGCGGACTTCTTCGAGTTCGCGACCGTCTGGGCGAATTTTTTCGTGCGTAATCATGCGGCGCACAACGTCTTTTTTGACTTTGTAAAAGACTTCGCCAATTTCCTTTTCGGCGTCGGGATATTCTTCGGCGGGGAATTTTTCAAGCAGCTCGGCGGTAATTTCTTCCTGCACGGCGTCGACGGCGGCGTCACGGGCGAGCTTATCGGGGTTGCGGACGGCGGCGTCAATTTTTTCCGGCGCAATTTCCTTAACGGCGGCTTCAATTTCTTCATTGGGGTGGAAGAGCGGATAATCAGCCTTTTCCTTGCCGACGGCGGCGACAATTTCATTCTGGAAGGCGACGAGCTTTTTAATTTCCTCGTGCCCGAATAAAATTGCGTCGAGAACAACTTCCTCGGAAACTTCCTTAGCGCCCGCTTCAACCATCATGACAGCATCGGCGGAACCGGCAACCATTAAATCCAGCTCGGAAACTTCAGCCTGCGCCTGCGTGGGATTGATAATAAATTCGCCTTCGACGCGTCCGACGCGAACGCCAGCGATTGGACCCGCGAAAGGAATATCAGAAATGCAAAGCGCGCAGGAGGCGCCGAGCATTGCGGGAATTTCCGGCGCGTTGTCGGCGTCGTAGCAGATAACCGTTGCGGTAACCTGCACGTCGTTGCGGAAACCTTCTGGGAAAAGCGGGCGGATTGGTCTGTCAATAAGGCGGCTGCGCAGAATGCCGCTGGTCTGTGGACGCCCCTCGCGCTTATGGAAACTTCCTGGAATTTTTCCGCTAGAATACATTTTTTCTTCGTAGTCGACCGTCAGCGGGAAAAAGTCAGCACCCTCGCGCGGCTTGGCTGACGAAGTTACAGCCACTAAAACTGCCGTGTCGCCGTAGCGTACCAGCACCGCGCCGTTAGCCTGCTTCGCCATTTTGCCCTGCTCGACGATTAGTTTTCTGCCGCCGAGTTCTATTTCAAAACACTCCATTAAAATAAATTCCTCCTAAAACCTTAATCAAATTAAAATTCGACGCGAAAAATTTTCTTCCTGTACAATTCGGCGCAAAAAATTTATCAATTTGACAAGTTCGCGCGGGTTTGTCATAATCGACGCGGGAAGTGATATTTTGACACAGGAACAGATTATAAAATTTTGCCACGATAACACGATTTGCGATTTTCTTGGCGCAGAAATTATTCCGATTGAAGGCGGCGTCCGGCTTGAACTGACCGTCGACGCGCGCCACTCCAACTGCTACAACATTCTGCACGGCGGCGTTATGACTACGATGGCTGATACCGCCATGGGCGCCGCGTGTTACGCCAGAAATAAAAAAGTCGTTACGGTTTCCATAACGCTTGAGTTTATGCACCCTGTTTTGCTCGGCACGAAAATTTCTACCGACGCCAAAATCCTCCACGACGGCAGGCAGATTATGATTTGCGAATGCGGTATCGTCGACGAGGACGGAACGCTCTACGCTAAAGCCAACGCGACTTTTTTCGTCATCGAGATTTTAAAATAGCGGAAATTTTTTCGGTAACGGCGGCGACGGAAATATTTTCAAGGCAGTCAAGATTTTTCTGGCAAGCGCGTTTCCAGCAGGCTTTGCAATCCCTGTCAACTTCCAGCGCGTTCTGCGTCTGCCCGTAGGGACCGTTGCGGTTAGCGTCAGTCGGACCCATAATCATAACGGTCGGAACTTTCAAGCCCGCCGCCAGATGAACGGGACCAGTATCGCCGCCGATAACCATGCTCGCATTTTTAATCACGTGAGCCAGCTGCGGAAGGCTCGTTTTGTTTATCAGATTGACCGGCGGAATTAAAGTTTTAGTTTCAATTTCAGCGGCACGCTCCAAATCGACGGCGCCGTTTCCAATAAGCACGGGTACAATTTCCTTGCATGAAAGCCAGTCGCTCAGCTGCGCGAAATTTTCAGTCGGCCAGCGCTTATTCGCCCAGTTCGCGCCAATAACAAATGCCGCGTAGGAAATTCCCTCGCGCAAGCCAGCCTGCTCCATTATGGCGGCGGCTTTTTTTATTTCCTCGGCAGGAATTTCCAGCGGGAAAACAACTTTATCGACGCGACAGCCAATAGCCCGCGCCGTGTCCAAATATCTTTCGACGATATGCCCGCGCGAATTTTCTCCAACGACTGGTGTTGAAATTTTATCGCTGAGCTCGCGCATGTTACAGATTCCCAGCTTGACGTTCGACTTCGCGAAAAAAGCTATCGCCGCCGACTTGAACAAGCCCTGTAAATCTAAAACCGCGTCAAACTTTTCGCGCTGGAGTTCGCCTCTGAACGGGAAAAAGTTCCGTATGAAACCTTTCAGCGTTTTAAATTCCTTCTTGCGGAAAATAATTATTTCGTCGACGCACGGGTTCATTTTCAGCAAATCGTAAGCCGGCGGCTCGACGACCCACGTCAAATGCGCGTCGGGGAACGTTTCCTTGACGGCATAGCTGACCGGCAGCGCGTGTATCACGTCGCCTATCGCGCTAAGTTTTACGATTAAAATATTTTTCAGCATTCGCGCATTCCTTTACATTTCCAAATTTAACCGTTAAAATAATGCGGTTACATTTTATATTCGGGAGGAGATTTTTGTCAATGGTGATACTTGAAGGGTTAATCGTCGCAGGACTGATATTCTGCCTGCTGATTTTTTTATATTTGAAACAGCGCGGGCAAGAAAAAGTTGTGCCGAAACTTCAGACGCGGACGCCGTTCAAAGTCGAGGCGCGCGACGATAAATCCATGACAATTTCTACGACGATAGAATTTTTCAACGCGGGCAAGCAGTCGGCAATGATAGTCGACGCAATTTGCCATCCGCTGCTGCCGTTCGAGCAGTACGACGGAATAGCGGTGCGCGGCAAGGCGGAGCGCGAAGGCAAGCCGCGTGAAGATGATTATTTTGAAGCGCTGGTTTTGGAACATCAGCAGAGCGTGAACTTAATCGCGAAGGTAACTTTGACAGCGCGGAAGGGAATGTCGCTCGAAGAAGCGATTAGCCACATGGTAGATTTTCCAGTTGAATTTTTGTATCGCGAAGTCGGACGCACGCCAATGCACTGGACGATAGCGCGAATAATTTTGACGGCGGAAGAGCTGGCGAAACTCACCGGCGTAACTTTGGTAAAGGAGTAAAAAATTTTATGGCTGTAGAAATTGTACCCGTGTCGACGCGCATTCTGACGCCGAAGGACGATATTGTCGACGTGATTGAGGAATACACGAAGGATACGATTACGCCGGACGACGTGGTTACCGTGGCGGAAAGCGTAGTGGCGATAACGCAGGGAAATATCGTGCGTCCAGACGAAATGGAAATAACTTTGCTGGCGCGTTTCTGCTGCAGATTTATCCCAGATTACGGCTCGCTGGCGACGCCGCACGGTATGCAGGCACTTATGCGCAAGGAAGGCGACTGGCGCGTAGCATTCGCGCTGTTCGCAGGTTTCCTCGGAAAAGTTGTAGGAATGCGCGGCTTGTTCTACAAGTGGGGCGGCAGGCAGGCGGCGCTTATCGACGACGTGACCGGCACGATGCCGCCTTTCGATAAATGCGTTGTCTACGGTCCCGAAGATCCTGAGCAGGTTTGCAAGGCGCTCAAAGACCGGCTCGGCTGTTTCGGCGCAATGATTGCTGACGTTAATGACTTGAAACGCTCGCGAATCGTCGGCGCCACGCCTGGTATGGACGCCCAGAAAGCCAGCGATTTGCTGCTGGATAATCCTTTCGGCAACGCGTCCGAGAAACGCCCGATTTGCATTTTGAAAAATTTCCGCCAGTATCAGGAGGGACAGTCATGAAAAAATTGATCGCGCAGATTCTGGTTTTGTCGCTGATTTTGGTGACGTGCACAGTTGGCTTAGCGAAATCCAAAAAGCCGGTCGTAGGAATTGCCTGGACGCCAAATACCGAATCGATATTCTTCAAAAATCCGTGCCGCGCGCTGGAAGCCGCCGGAGTGCGCTACGTTTTTCTGGGGCAGATATTTTCCACCGATTTGAAGTACGACGCGAATGGCAAATTGCTCGACGGCGTTGACGTGACCGGCGCGCTTACCGAATCCGCCGGCAAACTCATTCGCTGCAACAGCTGGCAAAATTCCAACGCTGCCGAGGAACTTAAAAATATCACCGCGGTAATTTTCACGGGCGGCGAGGACATCAGCCCTTCGCTTTATTACCGGCAGGAAAAATGGCACGGTATCGAGGAGGAGCGCGACTACAACGCCGAGCGCGACGTTTCGGATTATCTGCTGATGAGCTACTGCCTTGAAAATGATATTCCGCTGCTCGGTCTGTGCCGCGGTATGCAAATGCTTTCGGTCGTTTCCGGCGCCGAGGCGATTCAGGATATTCCGACGTACTTTGAAGAACGCCAGCTGGTTTATAATTTTGAGCACAGACGCCCCGAACAGCCGCGCGATTTTGCGTCCAATAACGTGCGCGTGGTGAAAAATTCCCTGCTGTACGACATCACGAAGAAAAATATTCTTCGCGGCGTTCCCTGCTGGCACCATCAGGCGATTGAGAACGTCAACGATACGCGGCTGAAAATTTCCGGCTATGCGCCGACCGACGGAATTAACATGATTGAGGCTGTCGAGCGGACGGATAAAACTTTCGCGCTGGGACTGCAGTTTCACCCAGAAGCGGCGCTGGTGAAAAATCTGGACAACACGGCGGACATGGCGAACTTTTTAGACTACGATACGGCGCTGGAATTTTTCAAGCGGCTGGCGAATGCTAAGGCAGTTTCTGCGAGGAAAGCGGCATGAAATTTTTAGCAATGGCGGCGATGATTTTGTCAGCAATTTTAACTTCGACGGCAAGCGCGGCGCCTGTACCACTGCGCGGCGTTATCGAGGGCTTTTACGGTACGCCATGGAATTTTGAACAGCGCGCGGACTTGATGAAGTTCTGCCGCACGCATAACCTCAACGCCTACGTTTACGCGCCGAAAGACGACCCTTATCACCGTGAGAAGTGGCGCGAACCTTATCCGGCTGAAAAACTTGCCGCGCTCAAAAAGCTCGTCAGCACCGCCAATAAAAACGGCGTCAGATTTATTTTCGCAGTTTCACCTGGTCTGGATTTGAACTACAGCGGCAAGAAGGGCGAGGAAGATTTCGCGCTGCTCATGAAAAAGCTGGACGCGGTCTATAATCTCGGCGTGCGGTACTTCGCCATTTTCTTCGACGATTTGAAAGACGATAAGGGGCGTCACCACGAAGACGGTAAACGGCAGGCGGATTTTCTGAACAAGCTGCAGGAAAATCTGCGCGAAAAACATTTTGACGTTGAGCCGCTTTTAACCGTGCCGACCGAATATTACCGGCAGGATATGCTCCGAAACGTCAACCATTACACCGAGGATTTTGCCGCGAATCTCGCTGAAAATATCGTCGTGCTCTACACCGGCGACGGCGTTGTCTGCGACGGAATTTCTGACGCCGAATTTCAGGCAGCCTGCGAAATTTACAACCGCGACCTCGGTATCTGGTGGAATTACCCCGTGAACGATTACACCATGACGGAGGGCGGCAACCGCAACGCTAAGCTTGCTCTCGGCGCTATCGAAAAGCTCCCCGCCAGAAATGTGCAGGCGATTTTCTTCAATCCTATGGGGCAGTATGAACTTTCCAAAATCGCGCTGGCTACCGGCGCAGTCTACGCCAATTCCCCAGAAAACTACGACACCGATAAAGCCTGGGACAACGCGCTCAGTGAGCAGTTCGGCACTCTCGCTCCTGCCATGAAAATTTTCGCACTGCATTCCCGCCACATGGAAAACAGCTGGGCGAAAGTTGGTGCCGCCGACGCGCCGGATTTTGAAGACGCTGCCCTCGTCGCTATCGCCAATATTCGCGCTAATCGATACACAGATTTTTCCGCGCTTACCGCAATGATTGACGATATGGAACGCGCCGCCGATACTCTGCTGAAAAAACTGCCGCGCAAAATCTTAGCCGAGTGCAAGCCCCAGCTCGAACAGTTCAAGCGTATCGCGCAGGCTGACAGGCTGGCAGTTAAATCCCTGCGCACCAAATCGCTCGATCCAAATCTCAAACCTCTGCGCGAAGAAATTGCAAAGTTCGAGCCCGACGCAATTCTCTCGGAAAAAGCCGCGCTCAAATTCGTCGACGATACAATTAATCTGCTTGACCGCTGATTGGAGGAATTATCAATGAAAAAATTGCTGTCGAGTTTTGCGGCAGCTTTTTTTATTGCGTCCAACGCACACGCCGCGCCCATGACGCTCAACGTTCACGAAGCAGACCTGCGCTCCACGATTATCATGGTCGCCCGCGCCGCCCGCCTTAATGTCTCCGTCGACGATTCCGTTACCGGCACTATCTCAATGTCAATTATCGACACCGAGCCGGAAAAAATTCTTGAAATTATCGCCAAAACTAAAAACCTGAACCTCCTGCGCGACGGCGATATTTACATTATGACTTCGCACGTCAACAGCGGCGCCCTTATGCAAACCTACGTTCTGCCCGTCCGCTACGGCGACCCCGAAAATCTCCGCAAGGCAATTATCCTTTCCCTCGACCCAGACATAGAAACTATCCCCGACCACATGACGCGCGTCCGTAACAGCGACGGTTCCTACACTTACCGTTACAGCTATCGCGAAAACGATTCCGACGACAGCAGCAACAACCGGCAGGAACGCATTAAGCGCGAAGAACGCGTGCTTGTCAGCCCAGATGTCAATGCGCTGGTTTTATTCGGCACTGAGGCTGAATACGAACGCGCGAAAAAATTGCTGGCTGAAATTGACGTTGAACTCAAGCAGGTTTCCGTTGAAGCGAAAATCTTAGCGATTGACAAGGACGCCAGCAAAAATCTCGGTATCGACTGGATGTGGTCAACCCTGCCGCAGTATCCTGAACGCGAAATTACTCACTACGACGCCAAATACGACAGCCGCGGCAACCAGACCGCCTCCGAATATTTCGTTGAAGAATACACCCGCAAGGCGAACGACAACACCGGCTACGGCATTATTCAATTCGGGCGCGGTCCAGAGGGCATACCTTTTGAATTTTACTACGGCGCCAGAATCAACGCGCTGGTTACGAATGGCAAGGCGCGCATTCTCTCCCGCCCAAATGTCACAACCATTCAAGGGCATGAAGCCGTTATCAACGTCGGCAGCTCCGTTCCAATCCCTAAAGAATCCATTACAAATTCGACGACGACGACTTCACTTGAGTACCGCGACGCCGGAATTATTCTGAAGTACACGCCGCGCATTAACGCCGACGGCACCATTACCGCCACGATTCATACCGAAGTCAGCACGCCGCAATACGTCGCTGATTTGAAGGCTTACCGTTTCAACACGCGCTCGGCGGATACCACCGTTACCGTCCGCGACGGCGAGCCTATGGTTATTGGCGGGCTTATCGGCGCTGAGGAAGCCAAATCTATCAGCAAAATCCCATTCCTCGGCGACCTGCCGCTCCTGGGCGCGCTTTTCCGCAGTCACAAAAAATCCAAATCCGAATCCGAACTCATGATTTTTATCACAGCTCACGTTTTGAAAGGAGCCGCACGATGAAATTCTACCCGCTTAATCTCAACGTCGAAAATAAAAAATGCGTCGTGGTAGGCGGCGGCAAAATCGCTTACGACAAAATCCTCGGCTTGCTCGAAGCCGGCGCCCGCCTTGACGTTATCGCTCCAGATTTCTGTCCAGAAATTCTTGAACTCAAAAGCCAGCTCAATCTCATTCGCGCGGATTATTCCAGCGATTTAATTTCCACCGGCGCCATTCTCATAGCCGCCACGAATAATTCCGAGCTCAACCAGCAAATCGCGCAGGACGCCCGCGCCAGACATTTCCTCGTTAATATCGTTGACGATTTCGCCGGTGACTTTATCGTTCCTTCACGAATCCGCCGCGGCGATTTCCTGCTGGCAATTTCTACCGGCGGCAAATCCCCCGCCTTCGCGCGTTTCGTCCGCACCATGCTCGAATCCGACTTCAATGAAAATTTCGCCGCCGCTCTCGAAATTATTTCCCGCTACCGCGCCAAAGTTCAGCCGCTCCTTCCTACGCACAAAGACCGCATTAATTTCTGGCGCGAAACTCTCACCCCTGCGCTCTGGCAGATTATCAAAGCCGGTGACACCGCCCAGCTCGAACAAATCCTTGCCGCCAAAGTCGACGCCTATGGAAACGCTCATTAAATCCCGCCAGCGCGTCCAGCAGTTCGGCGAAGTCTTCACCCCCAGCTGGATGGTTAAAAAAATGCTCGCAGTCCCAGATATTCAAGCCGCCCTGCGCGACCCCGCTTCCAAATTCCTCGAACCCTGCTGCGGCGAAGGCGCCTTCCTTACCGAAATTCTCCGCCTGAAATTATTTTATCACCCCGCCTTCCCCTGGCACATCCTCCGCTCGCTTTACGGTATCGAAATTCAGCTCGACAACCTCGCCTACGCCAGAAAAAACCTCGCGCAGATTTTCGCCGCCCACTGCCGCATTGATTTTGAAGACCCCCGCATTTGGCAAATCCTCAACAAAAATATTTTCCACGGCGACGTTCTCAAATTTCAAATCCCCGCTGTCAATCAAAGTCTCTTCGAGGAGGAGCTTATCTTGTCCAAAAATCCTATCGCCGACGCCTTCAAGGCTCATTTCGGCTTGACCGACCAAGAAATTAAAAACATGGTTATCATTTCCAACCCGCCCTATCAGGAAGACGATCGCGGCGATACTTCCAATTACGCTCGCCCTGTCTATCACAAATTTCTTGACGAATATCATAGAACCTGCGAGCGCGTCATGGTCATTCACCCCGCGCGCTGTCTTTTCAACGCCGGTGCCACTCCTAAGGATTTCAACGAAAAATTGCTCAGCGATGAGCATGTCAAGGTTGCAGTTTATCACGCCAACAGCAAGGAAGTTTTTCCAAATCTGGACATTAAAGGCGGCGTTGCGGCGACTTATCGTGACGTCAATAAAAATTTCGGCGCTATTGGTACATATATTCCCTACGACGAATTAAAATTGATTCACGGGAAAGTTTTTGTCAGCAATAAAAATTTTCGCCCGCTCAATGCAATTATTTATACGCAGAAACTTTACAAATTCAGCCGAAAATTTTATGAAGAAAATCCTGGCGTCCAAAATCTTTTGACTGACGGACGCACGCTCAAGACGAATATTTTTGCGCGACTGCCGCATCTTTTTACTGAGAAAAAGCCCGACGACGGTCACGAATACGCCGAAATTTACGGCTTTCAAAAAGGCGAGCGCCTGTTCAGATTTTTTCGCGCGGATTTTATTGACGATAATATTAATTTTCGCAAGTACAAAGTTTTCATTCCCGAAGCTTACGGCGGCGCTGGCGCGCTCAATGAAAATGGTCCCACTATGCTTGTCGGCTTGCCGCTTGTCGGCTGTACAGAGACCTTTGTAACGCTCGGAGCGTTCGATTTTGAGGCAGAAGCGCTTGCTGCCGAGAAATATGTCAAAACTAAATTTTTAAGGGCTTTATTGGGCGTTAAGAAGGTTACGCAACATGCGTCGCCAGAAATTTGGGAATATGTGCCGCTGCAGGATTTTTCTGCGCATTCAGACATAGACTGGTCGCGCAGCGTTCACGAGGTTGATAAGCAGCTGTACAGGAAGTACGGGCTGGACGCGCGGGAGGTTGCGTTCATCGAGGCGAAGGTCAAGGCTATGGAATAAAAAAAAGCCGCTCGCCGTAGCGGGCAGCCTGTAGGGGATTTGTGCGCGGTTAGAATTTTTGACCGTTCATAATTGCAATGGCTTCGCGCAGAATTTCGTCGCGGAAAGCGTCAGTGTTTGTGAGGCGCGCGCATTCCAAAAGATATTCGACTTTTTCTCTCGGCGAAAATTCTGACGTGGCGGAGGCGAGTTCAGTCGAGGCGGGAATTTCCGACAAAAACTGTTCGTACTCTGCATTGGCGTCGGGATACTTTGTTACGTAGCACGCGCGGTCGATTTCGATAACCGCAATGGCGCGTTCGATTATTTTGGCGCGAACTTCCGCGAAACTGGCTTTGAAAAATTCGCCGTGAGTGCGGCAGAAGTCAAATGCGCGGAGGCAGGCGCTTTCAATTTCCGATGCGATAAGCGACGGGAGATAGCCGGTGCGATACGCGCTGGTAATTTCCAGATGAGTTTCGCGCATGATTTCGTTTGAACGCCTGCGCAAATCGTTAGTCTTGCCGATTTTTATCGTATCGTCTTCCATTGACACCGCGTAAACGCAAAAACGCTTGGGGTCTGTCAGGTGCGGCGGGAGATTTTTCGTGGCGGTGTTTTGATTTTCGTCAGCGTTAGGTGAAACGTATTTGCCGGTTCTGCGAATTGACGGAAGAATTGTATCTGCGAGCAACGCCTGGAAATTCTCCGCAACTTCGTTATTTGCCTTCATGGCGAGACGGTAGACGAGATTTTCGGGGATGTAATAATTTTTATCGACGGGAACGGGAACAGCTTGAATCAGCTCGGATTTTGAGTTCTTTTTGATTTCGGCGATGTACTTGTTGACGCGGTTCCAGCGCACTGCCATATAGAAGTTGTCGCCACTTTCGCCGGAATTGTCGCCACTTTTAACGAAATTGTCGCCATCGGTGGCGACACGGTGTTTTTTAGTTTCAACAAAGCCGAGACTGCGCGAAACGTCTTCGACATGAAGGCGCGCTACGTCATGTACGTCGAGAAAACAGCGGACTCTGAACTGCTCGTTCTCGAAAACCTGGATTTGCTTTTGCTCTTCCATATATAAAAACCCTCCTTTACGATAAAAAGCCAAAACGTTGACAATCCACCGCAAGCAGGGTATAATCCATTTAGTTTTAGATTATTTCTAGCCCTACTTACGAGTGGCTAGTTTGATTGGATAGCAATATTATAAACGGTTAATATAAAAAAATCAAGTATAGAATCCGCCGAGCGAAAGGCGGATTTTTTACGCTTGAAAATAGAGCAGTGAATTTTTTGGGGAGCGGAAGAAATGCTGTTGCGGGTAATGGGGCTGAACTATCGGACGGCGCCGGTGGAAGTGCGGGAAAGGTTTTCGCTGAGCCGCGAGGCGATAAGGCGTGGGCTGGAGAATCTGGACGAGTACGACGGCTTGAGCGAGGCGGTGATACTGTCGACGTGCAACCGGCTGGAAATATACAGCGTGGCGGCGGAAGGGTGCGAAGGCAGTGCGGCGGAATTTCTGAACGATTTGACGGGCGGCGTAGAGGAAAAATATTTGTATGAGTACGGCGGAGAAGACTGCGCGCGGCATTTGTTTGAAGTGGCGGCGAGCCTGGATTCGCTGGTTTTGGGCGAAGGGCAGATACTATCGCAGGTGAAGGACGCATACGCGCTGGCGAAGGAAGTCGGGGCGACGGCGACGATACTGAACACGCTGTTTCAGCGGGCGATAGCGTCAGGGAAGAGCGTGCGGACGGCGACGAAGATAGCCTGCAGCTCGGTATCGGTGAGCTCGGCGGCGGTAGAGCTGGCGGCGGCAAAACTGGGCGGGTTAGAAAAAAAATCGGCGCTGATATTTGGCGCGGGGCGAATGGCTCGGCTGACGGCGCAGCATTTGAAGGCGCGTGGCGTCGGGAAAATATTTGTGGCGAACCGACATCTGGAGCGGGCGCAGGAAATGGCGCAGGAAATTGGCGGCGAGGCGGTGCTGTGGGAAAACGCATTGAAAGTTGCGGACGGCGTGGATATAATAATCACGTCGACGGGGGCGCCGCATTACGTGGTAAAGCCGTGGCAGACGCAGCAGCTCATGACAAGACGCGGCGGGCGCGGAATTTTTTTCATTGACATAGCAGTCCCGCGCGACGTAGACCCAGAGGTCGGAAAAATCCACGGCGTGACGCTGTACAACATCGACGATTTAGAAGCGGTAGTGGAATCGCACGTGGCGGCGCGGCGGCTCGAAGCAGAATCTGCGCGAAAGATAGTTGAAGCCGACGTTGCGGCGCTTATGGAGCGGTTCAAGTACCTGAAATTTCAGCCGCTCATGGCGGATTTGTCGAATCGCGCAGAAAAAATCCGCGAGCGGGAGCTGAAACGAATCTCCGGCAAGCTGTCCGATTTGAGCGAGGAAGAACGGCGCGCGGTAGAGCAAATGACGCGGAAAATCGTGCGGAAACTTTTGCGGCTGCCGATGATGAAGCTGAACGGCGCGGCTGGCACGCACGAGGAAAATTTTTACGCGGCGGCGGTAAAGGCGCTGTTCAGAGAATGATTAAGGTTGAGAATTTGCGCTACGCCTACGATAACGGCAGGGTCGCGCTGGACGGCGTTAATCTGGAAATTGCTGACGGGGAATTTCTGGCGGTGATTGGCACGAACGGTTCCGGCAAATCGACGCTGGCGAAACATTTCAACGCGCTGTTAAAACCGACTGCCGGTAAAGTTTACGTGGACGGTCTGGACACTTCGGCGGAAAAAAATCTGTGGCGGGTGCGTGAAACGGTCGGCATGGTCTTTCAGAATCCAGATAACGAAATCGTAGCGGCGATAGTTGAAGACGACGTGGCGTTTGGACCAGAAAATTTAGGGATAGAGCCGGCGGAAATTCGGCGGCGCGTAGATTTGGCGCTGGAAACTGTAGGAATGACCGGCTACAGGAATTTTTCGCCGAGCAAGCTGAGCGGCGGGCAAAAGCAGCGAATAGCGATAGCCGGAGCGGTAGCAATGCGGACGCGGGTAATCGTGTTCGACGAGCCAACGGCGATGCTTGACCCGCAGGGGCGGCGCGAAGTTCTTGCGACGATAAAAAATTTGCACGCGCAGGGCTTGACGGTAATTTTGATAACGCACTTCATGGACGAGGCGGCGGCGGCTCAGCGCGTGGCGGTAATGGAGGCGGGGCGGATTTTGAAAGCAGGAACGCCGCGCGAAATTTTCTCGGACGTGGCGGAAATGAAACGGCTGGGTCTGGACGTACCGGCGGCGGTTGAGCTCGCTGAAAGACTGCGGCGGCGCGGCGTCAGGCTGCCAGCGGATATTTTGACTGCGCAAGAATTAGCGGCGGTTTTGAAAGGAAAATGACTATGCGCTTCTTGATAACGACTCCTGGGGACACTCAGGTTCAGGCTATCGCCGGTGCCGTTTTTGACGAGCTGAAAAATAATTTGACCGGCGCGGAAATTGAGCTGGTGCCGATATACGATTTTCACTTGAAGGCGACGTACTTTGAGCGCAGAATCAGCAAGCTTGGGCTGAAAAATTACAAGCGAATTTACCACGAAAAACTGACGGCGGAATTTATGGCGAAGTGCAGGCAGTTCGAGCCGGACTTCATACTGGTGCTGGGCGGCGTGGTCGATTTTGACCAGATGCTGGAATTTCTGTCGCAGTACAGGGTAATTTTGTGGCTGTGGGATTCGTACAGGCGTTTTTCTGGGCTGATACGGCTGGTAAAAATTTCGAGCGAAGTTTTTTGCTTTGAGTACGAGGACGTTGCGGATTTGCGCGAGAATTTTAATATTGAGAGCCGGTACCTGCCGCTGGGTGCGAATGAGAAAATTTACTGTCCGGCGGAATGCGAGCGCGACGTTGACATTTCGTTTGTAGGGGCGCCGCGCAGGGAGCGGGTTAAGCTGCTGGAACAGGTTTGCGCGCGGGCGATGGAGAAAAACTGGTCGGTAAAAATCGTGGGACCGTTTCTGCAGGAGCGGCATTTTTACAAGAAAATTTTCTTCAGGTTCAAAAATTCGCACCTTGTGAAGTGCGTGGACAGGGATTATACCGCGCCTGCTGAAACTGCGGATTTGTACCGGCGGAGCAAAATCTGTCTGAATATCAACACGGTTGAGCACCACAGTTTGAGCCCGCGGACGTTTGAAATCTGCGCGACTAAAAGTTTTCAGCTTATGAACGGCGGGCAGGCGTCGCATGGTCTGATGAATCTGGAGACGGATTTGGTGACGTTCGACGGCGTAGAAGATTTGCTGGCGAAAATCGAATTTTATCTGGCGCATGACGACCTGCGCGAAAAAATTGCCGCCGCCGGTTACGAATCGACAATGAAAAATTGTACGCTGAAAAAATCCGTGGCGAAACTGCTGGCAGAATCGAAAATAATTCAGGGCTCCGCGCAATGATTGAAGTTAAAAATGTCAGCTACACCTACGCAGTCGGGACGCCGTTCGAGAAAAATGCTCTGCGCGAAATTTCTTTCAGCGTGAGCGAGGGCGATTTTCTGGCGATAGCGGGACACACTGGCTCCGGCAAATCGACGCTCATTCAGATTATCGCTGGCTTGATTGACCTGCAGAGCGGCGCGGTTGAAGTTGACGGCGAGAGTATTGGCGTTCAAACTGCGCGGCGGAAAATTGGAATCGTTTTCCAGTACCCTGAACACCAGCTCTTTGAAGAAACCGTGGCGAAGGATATAGCGTTCGGACCGAGAAATTTTGGACTCAGCGAAACTGAAATTTCAAAGCGCGTCGAAGAGGCGATGAAATTTGTTGGGCTTGACTTCGCGCTGAAAGACGTATCGCCGTTCGAGTTATCTGGCGGACAGAAGCGGCGCGTGGCAATCGCAGGAATTTTAGCGCTGAAGCCGAAATACCTGATACTGGACGAGCCGACAGCAGGGCTTGACCCAAAGGCGCGGCGGAATTTGCTGGCGGAAATAAAAAAGCTCCACCGCGCGGGCGTGACGATAGTTTTTGTGTCGCACTCGATGGAAGATATAGCGAATCTGGCGCGCCGCGCAGTAGTTCTCGCGCAGGGCAGAATTTTATTCGACGGGGAACCGCGTAAACTCTTCGCACAGGAAAAAATCCTCGACGCCGCCGGTTTACTGCCGCCGCCGGTAACTCAACTCATACTTGAACTGAATCGCGCGGGCTTGAGCGTCGACGCCGGAGCAATGACGCTTGACGAGGCGGAGCGGGAAATTCTGCGCCGCTTAAACTAATTTGCAATACTCACGATAAAATTTATGACGAAATTTTGAAGGGAGTGATTTTCGTGGAAGAAATGGAAGAAGCCCGACTGAACTACGCCGAGATTGTTGAAAAATATTTTACCGACAACGATTGGAATTTCACGGCGAAAAAAATTGATGATGATATTTTTTTCTCACTGCCGCTGGGCGCGAAAAATCTGCCTGGTCTGGACGTTAAGCTGATAGTCGATACCGACGGCGACTGCAAAATCCGCTGCTACCTTGCCAAGGGCGTTGCTGACAAAAAGCGCGACGAAATGCTGGAGGTACTCAACTCGCTCAACACGAAATACCGCTACGTAACTTTATCGCTGGACACCGATAATGACGTTCTGGCGTCGTATGACTTTCGGATTTTCGGCGACGCTGAAACTGCTGACCGGCAGGTCGGCGCCATGATTTTTATCGTCAGCCGGATTATGGACAAGTGCGTTCCGAAAATTATGCGCGTTATCTGGAACGACGACGAAGACGAAGAGGATTGAAAATTTTTCAGCCGCCCGACTGGCGGTTTTTTTTATAAAATGTGCTTGATTTTTTTTGCGTATGCATTTAAAATAGAGCAAATGCGGATACGCAAATTTTCAGAAATTTTAAAAGGGAGGTATTTAAATGGCACTTCCACCCGATGAACAAATTCAATCCTCAAAATGGTATCCCAAATATCACGTCGCGCCGCCCCATGGTTGGCTGAACGATCCGAACGGCTTCTGCTGGTACAATGGGCAGTATCACATTTTCTACCAGCACCACCCCTATTCCGTCGATTGGGGCCCGATGCACTGGGGCCATTCGACCAGTAAAGATTTCTGCAAGTGGGAACATCAGCCAATCGCCATTGCGCCAGGCGCGTTCTCCGAAGGTCACGAATGGTACGACTGGGACGGCTGCTTCAGCGGCTGCGGCTTCGAGTTTGAAGGCAAGCTCTGGCTCATGTACACCAGCCAGCGCTTCAACGGCGCGGGCGGCGTTAATTCTTCTGCGCCCAATCCTTCCGCCTATAATCCCTCCGGCAGTTCCGGCGGCGGTCTTGTCACCGAGCGCCAGTGCTACGCCTATTCCGAAGACGGCATTCACTTCACGAAGTACGAGAAAAACCCCGTCATCGACATTCCCAACGACCACCTCGTTATCGCCAACATCGACTTCCGTGATCCGAAAATCTGGGAACACAACGGCAGATATTATTGCGTCATCGGCAACAGAATCCACGACCGCTCCCGCACGCAAATCGTCCTGTTCGAGTCCGATAACTTCTTCGACTGGACGTATAAATCTATCGTCGCAATTTCCAAGCCGGATTATTCCGAAGGAACTATGTGGGAGTGCCCTGGCTTCGCGCATTTCGGCGACGATTACGTCATGATTATTTCGCCGCAGCACGTCCCGCCGCAGGGTCGCCTCTTCCACAACATTCATCAGGCTGGCTACATGGTCGGCAAACTCGATTACGCGCAGGGCGTCTTCACGCACGGCGAGTTCTTCACCTTCGACTACGGCTTCGACTTCTACGCAACCACGATGATGAAACACCCCGATACCGGCAGATATTTCATTATCGCCTGGATGGCAGCGTGGCAGAGCCCGTTCCCCGAACAGGCTGACGGCTGGGCAACCATGCTCACGATTCCGCGCGAACTCAAAATGCGCGACGGCAAAGTCCTCACCGTTCCGCCGGAAGAACTTAAAGCTCTCCGCAAAACTCAGGCTCACCACGAGAATCTTAAGCTCGATAAACCCACCAAGCTCGAAGGCGTCAAAGGCAGCGTCGGTGAACTCGTTGTCAATATCGACCCGAAACAGGCGTTTGAAATTGACCTGCGCGTTGGCGAAAGCGACAACGAAAAAACCATGTTCAGCTACGAACCCAACGAGAGAGTTTTCGCGCTCAATCGCGACTTTGCTGGCGCCGGCGGTAAGGGCGTTCGCGAATTTGAAATTGAACCCTGCGATAATATTGAAATTCGCGCCTTCCTCGACACCTCCTCAATCGAAATTTTCATTAACGATGGTCAGTACGTCACCACCACCCGCGTTTATCCGCGCGATACTTCTGACGACATCGTTTTCATTCCGAAAGCTGGCACTCTCGAAATTAAATCTGTCGACTATTACAGCTTTGAATAAAAATTTTTCGTCGCAAATTTTCCTGCTCGCTCCGGCGGGCAATTTTTTTTGCGCAGATTAAAATTTGATTAACTACTTGCCAAAAAAATTTCTTGTGGTATAATGCAAGCATCGGGGTTTAGCGCAGGGGTAGCGCGTCTGCCTTGGGAGCAGAAGGTCGTGAGTTCAAATCTCACAACTCCGACTATTTTTGTTTAAAACTTGGAGTGTTTATGAAAAAATGTGCTCTGTGTGGTAAAGAATTTCCTTTCATAGTCAATATAGACGGAAAACCTAGAAATTTGAAGAATCGAAAGTATTGTTTGGATTGTTCACCTTTTGGAAAACACAATACCAAAACGATTAACAGAGAGTACAAGTGCAGAGTATGTGGCGATACAGACCCTGCGCATTTTCCTAAAGGGCGCTACGGCGAGTGTAGAAAATGCAGGAACCGCTATAATAAAAAAGCCGATAAAACCAATAAGCTTCAAGCTGTGATTTATCTGGGCGGAAAATGTTCTTGTTGCGGGTATGATAAATATTTGTGTGCGCTGGATATACATCATATTGATCCTGACGATAAAAATGAGAATTTTAGGCGCCATTCAGGTTGGAGTTGGAAAAAATTGAAGCAGGAACTCGATAAGTGCATTTTATTGTGTGCCAACTGTCACCGTGCGTTTCATGCTGGATTTATTGCGGAAAACGATTTCATTTTTAATGATGCTCAGGAAAAGATTAAAAAATTTAGAGAAAGTCGTGCAAATACAAAATGAATTTGAATATTATCGCTATGAAAAAAATTTTTGCAGGGATAATTTTCAGCGTGCTGGTGTTCACGCAGATTTTAGTTTCAGCGGCGCCGCAGATAAGTTATCAGGCTTATGTTGAAGGTATCGGCTGGCAGAGCGCAGTAAGCAATGGCGGAACCGCCGGAACTACTGGACAGGCTCAGCGCATGGAAGCGGTGCGGATAAATCTGGCTGGCGTGGAGTACTGCGCGCACGTGCAGAATATCGGCTGGCAGGAATGGAAAAAGTCCAGTGAAATTGCCGGTACGACGGGACAGAATTTGCGTATGGAAGCGGTGCGCATTCGCTTGACCGGCAGTGCGGCTGAGCAGTTCGATATTTACTACCGCGCGCATGTTCAGAACGGCGGCTGGCTGGGCTGGGCTAAGAATGGAGACCCCGCAGGCAGCGCCGGTGCTAAGCTGCGTATGGAAGCCTTGCAGATTCAAATCGTGCCGAAGGGTACGAACGTCCAGAGCGGCGGCGCGGCTTTCTACGAAAGAAAAACTAATCTGCCTACAGTGTAAGTTTTTAAGGAAGGAGTTCCGGTTTAAATGAAAAAATTTTTCTTTGTAATGGCGGCGTTCCTGCTAATCGCGCAGGTTTCCGTTGCCAGCGCTTACAGTTTGAGCTATCAGGCTTACGTGCAGAATATTGGCTGGATGCGAACCGTCGGAGAAGGGCAAACTGCTGGTACTACCGGCGAAGGTCTGCGCATGGAGGCGATTCGCATAAACTTAAGCGGAATTGAGTACTGCGCGCACGTCGAAGATAAAGGCTGGCAGCGTTGGGTTAGCGACGGCGAAGTCGCAGGCACAATGGAACGCAGCCTTCGTATGGAAGCTATCAGGATTCATCTGACAGGCAGCTACGCCAACAGCTACGACGTTCGTTACCGCGTCCACGTCGAAGGGATTGGCTGGATGAACTGGGTTAAAAATGGCGAGGTCGCTGGTACAACGGGAGAGGGACGCCGCATTGAGGCGATTCAGATTGCTCTCGCCAATAAGAGCAGCAGCAGCCGGAGCCGCTACGACGACGATTACAATCGCGGCAGCCGCTACGACTACGACTACGACGATGACGATTATTATAACCGCGGCAGCCGTCGCCACAGATATAACTGGTAATGTAAATTTCGGCAACGAAAAAGGGCAGGGAATTTCCCCGCCCGCTTTTTTTATTTTCGTGTTAATCGAGTTCGGCAACCGCGTCATCGCCAAAAAGACTGCGGATTTTTTCTCTGGCGCTGCGTTTAACTTCTTCGTTGACGTAAGCTTGAGCGATAACCATTGCCGTCGCGATAATTGCGGCGTCGTCCGTGTAGCCCATAATCGGCACAAGGTCGGGAATGAAGTCTATTGGCGAAATGAAGTATCCCAGCGGAGCGATAATCGCCGCGCGAATTTTCATTGGAACGTTGGGATTCTTCGCGACGTAGAAAAGCTGGAGCGCCTTATAAATCAGCGAGAGACCGGCTTTCTTGACGTTGCCGGTAATTTTATCGAAGAGCCCGCGCTCAGAATAATTTTTGGCGAACTTGTCCACGTCAGCTTTTTTGTAGCCCGTGCCGTCGTATTCCATGTCAATCGTGTCTTCGTCCCTGCGCATTTTAATCACCTCACAAGGATTATCGAAATTCCGGCGGTGAAATTTTATCGAAGCACTTTTGCACTGGTTTAACGGTTAAAAATTCTTGGTGTATAACAGATTTAAAATCTCCTCTAAAATATCGGCGAAAGGGGAGAAAGATTTTTATGTTTGCAGTAAAAAAGACAGAAATGGTGAACAAAACTTTCCGGCTGCCGACGGAGCTCGTGAAACGCCTTGCCACAGTTGCGCAGGAGCAGGGCGTTTCGATGAACAATCTCGTCGGGCAGTGCTGCGAATACGCGCTCAATCACATGGAAAAATCAGCGAATCGCGAATCCGTCAGCCAGTAACAGCATAGCACAAAAAATCCGGCTTGTGTTGGTACGACGGGACAATTTCCAAAATTATTCCGTGTCGGAATCGAAATTCTCAATCGGATATTCTTCGAGGGCGGCGCGCATTTCCGCAAAATCTTCGTCGGTGAGGGAGTACACTACCTTTTCAAATTCTTCCGTGACCTTCCAGGCGCCGCTCTCAAGCAGTCGCTTCTGCAGTTCATTGCCGTCCTCCACTTCCAGATAGCTGTCAATCATTGCGTCAAGGTCTTCCAGATTTTTCACGAGTTCATTAACTTTGCCGCAGGTATCGAGTTCCGGCGCGTCGTGATTTTGCGCGGGAGCTTTTTTTAATTGCTTAAGATTCTGCTGCCAGCGCCGCCGGTCTAAATCGTCAAGCAGATTCTGCGCAGATTCGTAGCGATTATTCGGGTCGAGCTTAGTACACTTCGCCAGAATTTTTTTCAGCCAGCCGCCGTAGTTTTTACCGAGCAGGCGCTGAATCGTCACGCCGAGCGAGTAAATGTCACTGCGGGCGTCGGTCTGCCCGAAGCCATACTGTTCCGGCGGAGCATAGCCGCGCGTGCCGAGAAATTCCGTGTCGGTATCGCTGTCGTCCTTGACCAGCCGCGCAATTCCAAAATCAATCAGCCGAATCACGCCGTCTTTCGTCAGCATAATGTTCGCCGGTTTCAAATCGCGGTGAATGATTCTGCGCGCGTGCAGTTCAATCAGGCATTCGCAAACCTGCCGGAAAATATCTGCAGCAAATTCCTCGCCAAAATTTTTTTCGTAGTTCAGAATCTCGGCGAGCGTCCTGCCGCTGACGTATTCCTCCACGATGAAAAGTTTCCCGTCAAATTCGACCGCGCGATAAATGCTGGGAATGTAGCGGCTGTTAATTTCGCGCAGAATCCTGTAGAGCGGAGCGGTCTGAAGGCTGCGCGCCTTGACAACGCAGATTTGTTGAGCGGCACGGTTGTAGACGAGCTTGACACTGCCGTCCGGCTTGAGCGCGTCAATCGTCTCGTACAGATTTTCCAGCGGGTTCATGGCTTTCACTCCTTCGCAAAAAGTGATAATATTCTAGCACAAAATTTTGGAGGCGATGACATGAGCGAAAAAACTACCGACGAACTTTTCAACGAGATTAAGGCTGACGCCGATATTGAAAATTTTATCGCGGCGAACCAGGGCGAATTTACCGGCAAGTTCCACGAATATTTAAAGCGGCTCCTGCGCGAAAGGAATTTAACCGTGCGGGAAATTGCCGATACGCTGAACCTTGACAGGAGCTACATACACCACATATTTTCTGGCGCAAAAAAAGCGTCGCGGGAAAGGCTTCTGGCAATCGCGCGGGTAATGCGATTGGACTTGCCAGCGACGCAATATTTGTTGAGGTACGGCGGCTTTGCCATTTTGTATCCGAGAATCCCGTGGGACGCGGTAGTCATTTCAGCGATTGAACACGACATGACTTTCGCGGAAATGAACGAGTACTTGAATCAGCTCGGCGAACTACCGATTGTCAAATGACTCCGCCTTGAGTTTCGCGCAGGCGTCGTAGTTCAGCCGCAGGTATTCTTCCTCGGTATAGCGGTCGGCGAAATATTTCTGGTAGCCGCGCTCGACGTTGCAGCAATCTGGGCGGTCGGAGTAAATTGTGCAGAGATTTGTTGACGCGTCGAGGAATTTGCAGACGCCGTCGCCGCGGTCGAAGTCTGTCAGCAGATTTGAGCGGTTGATATGGCGGCAGCATAAGCCGCAACAGTCGCAGTGGAATTTTTTCAACCGCGATTCGCCGCCTTGCTCGCCAGAATATTTTCGACCGCCTCGAACACCAGATTTTTATCGAGAATGTCCGCGTTGAGGCGCGCCGCCTTGAACGCCGCGTTGAGCATTGCGGTTGAAATGTCGCTGCCGGAAAGTCCGTCGTACTTTTTAGCGAGTTCCGCCGTGTCGAGATTATTCGGCAGTTCCGGCGGAATGTACATGCGCCAGAGTTTTTCGCGGCAAATTTCGTCCGGCAGTTCAAACTTGACGTGCATGGAAATTCTGCGCATAAACGCGGGGTCGAAGTTCTCAATAAAATTCGTGGCGAAAATGATAAAATCCTCGTACTCGTTCATCAGCATAAGCATAACCGAGCGCGTCTGATTAACGCTCACGTCGACCGCCTGCGTCATATTGGTAACGCGCTTGCTCAGAATGGCGTCGGCTTCGTCGAAAAAGAGAATACTGCCGGAATTTTTCGCCGCCTCGAACGCCTTGCGGATATTTTTCGGCGTCTCGCCCACGTACTTCGACTCGATGTCGGCGTAGTTCACGATTAGAATTTTTTTGCCGAGCTTTCTGGCGATAGCGTGCGCCGCCATGGTCTTGCCGGTACCAGGCGCGCCGTAAAGGTTAATCCCGATGCGTTTGGAAAATTTGTGCGTGCGCTTGAATCCCCACAGCTCGAAAACTCGGTGCGAATTTTCCGCGTAAGTCGCCACGTCCAGAATCTGCTCGCGCGTCGAATCCGGCAGAATTATATCTTCCAGCGAATAGCGCGGCTCCTCCGGCACGAATACATTTTCTTCAGCTGGCTTTTCGTTAAGGTCGACGCCTTTTTTTACTGGCATAATTTCACTTCCTTCGGTCATTCGGAAAAGGCGAACAGTCTTGTCAGCTGCGAAACGTCGAGCGTTTTCAAATGCGAAAGGTCGTTGCGCGCGCCGTAGGCAAATTCCAAAAGCTCCCAGTCGTCCTGCTGAAAAATTTTGTGCTTGCCGCCGTAGTAGTGCAGGTGCCGCAGCTCCATATCGTACGGCTCAAACAAAATCGTCCCGAACTCGTCCTGCACCGGCAGAATCCCGCGCAAATCCTTTTCCGTTTTTACGATAAGCTGTTCGCGAATCTGCTCAAGCGTCGGCAGCAGGAACTGCACCTGACATTCCCAGACCGCGCGCGAAAAAATTCTTTCGTCGAAGCCAGGCAGGAGCTTGCGCACAAATTCCAGCCCGTGACTGTACAGCTTGTCCCGCGCCAGATTTTTTACCAGCTCCGGCGAATAGCCCGAAAGTTTTTCCGCCAGCGTCGAGGTGTACATTTTTTCCTTAGCCGTGAGCCGCGCATTTTCCAGAAAGTTTATCGCGAAAAATTGCAGGTCGTAGGGCGTCAGAAAATCTTCGAGGCGCGCGATATTCGGCGGCGGATTTTCCTCTGTAGTCACGAAAATCAGCGCGACGCCAAAATTCGCAGTGCCGCGATTAAATTCGGTAACGGCGTCGGTCAGCCATTCGGTTTTGGTTTCCAGCCGGATTATAATCGCCGCGTAGCCGTGGAAGGGTTTCTGCTTAGCCAGATCCGCCATAGGCTGGCGCGTAAAATTCCGCTGGAAATTCGGCGCAAATTCTGCGGTCAGCGCGTCGACGAAATCGCCGATTGTTCCTCCGGCGGCGCAGGTAAACCGCTCAATCAGCGAATTTATATCCTTACGCTGAATTTTTTCTTCGAGCGCCTGAATGAACCCCTCGGCGTCGTTTTCGGGCAGGTGCACGGCGATAGCGCATTTTTTATTAAAAGCTTCCACGGCGGCGTTTAAAAATCTGCGCGCGCCTGGAATTGTCCGCCACCACGAATCGAGTTCGTCCTGATCAAGCGGCTGAAGGCACACTGAATCCATTTCTGTCATGACGCGCCTCCCTCAGCCTTCGCAACGAAAGAGTCAAGCTTTTCGCCAACTTCGACGGCGGTGCCGAGCATGTGCCGGAAGGAATAGCGGTTGAACTCGAACTTATCGCCAACGCGGCGGAAAAGATTCAGCGAAACCATTTCGTCCAGCATACCGAGTAAATTTTCGTCGGAGAGTCTGGTAATTTTTTCAATTCCAAAGCAGACGTCGCGAATCTGCATGAGGTCAACGCTGACAGGGCGGTCGTCGTGCTCGTAGCAAATCCACGCAACCGCCAGCGCCAGAATTTCGTAGTAGTTATCGTCGACGACGGCAAGCGTGTCCTGAAAACGCTGCTTGATTTCCTTTTGAAAGTCGCCGTTGCCGAGCATGTTTTTCAGATAATTATTGTCCAGCATGTACGGCGGATTTTTCGTGGCGTCGAAGTTGCGGTTCTGGTAATTTGTCTTGACGGACTCAACCAGCATCTGGCAGTAGTACTGAATCAGCCCAGGATAATAATTCGTGTGGCTGAGAATCGCGCTGATTAAGCTTTCGTCCTCGACCTGAAAACCGAGGTAGCTCATCGGCTTAAGGAAAAGTTCCATGGCGTCGGGCGTGCGGAAGGGCAAAACGGAAATGTGATTGAGGTTGCCGAAGCTGGAATTTTTCTCAAAGCGAATGACTTTGTGGAGACCGGCAAGCACGAATTTGAATTTGCCGCTGAACTCCACAAACAGGCGGCGGAAAACATTTATGGCGTTTTCGGTATCGTCGTCGCTCAAAAAGGCGTCGCTTTCGTCAAGCAGCAGGATTAATTTTTTCGGCTCTTCGACGCCGCGCAGCTGTCCGCTGAGGAGTTTGTGCATTTCCAGTGAAAAATCTTCCCAGCTCTCAACCTGCCCGATAAGTTTGGCGCCCTGCAGTTCAAGGACAATTCGCTGAAGTGCGCGCGTGCTGTCCAAATCTTTAAGGTCGATAAAGAAGGCGTAGCTGAGCAGGGCAGGATTATGCTCAAGATTTTTGACCTGCCGCAGGAGCGCGGATTTGCCGAGCTGGCGCCCGCCGTAGACGAAAACGGGACCTGTCATGTCGCGGATTTTGTCCAGTTCCTCCGAGCGTCCGATAAACATTTCCGGCGCAAGAACTCCGCGCGAAGTGTACGGCTGAACGCGCGCGAATGGAAGCGCCGCCTGCAGCATGCGCTTGCCGCGATTGGCGTCGTCGAACTGCGTGAGGTAAAGCGCCATGACCTGGTCGATGACGAGAATATTTTTCAGATTAACGTCGAGCTTGAAGGCTTTAGCGAGCTTGCGGCGGTCGGGCAGGGGAAGCGCGGAATCTATCAGACAGATTTTGCCGCGATCCGCCATAGTCATATCGCTGAGCACCTTCGCAATGTTGTCGGGCGAGCGGTTGGCGCCGAGGTAAATTATTTCGAGCCCCTTGCTGAAAATTTCTGTGCCAAAAACGGTGAACGGGTGCGGGTAACTGGTACGCGCGTGAATGGGGCTGCTGAAACTGACGGTATAGGATTTGCGGTTGAGGTCGTTAACGTTCTGCGCGGAAATTTTGCCGTCGTAGCCGAGGTGCTTGAGAATTTCGATGATGGAAAATTCGATGGCGTTATTTTGACCAGAATGGATACCCTGCCAGCCGCGCGCAAAAGCCAGAGCGTCCTGCGTCTCGCGATTGACGCCGCGTCCGCTGCTGATGTGTTTGCGCTGCATGTAGGCGCCTTCGACGGAGCCGCGCGCGTTGATTATGTCATGGAAAAGCACTTCGTACTTGTCGATAAAATCTTCGAGCGTCGCCAAATCCGAGTCCATGAGATCCAGATTTGTGAGCAGACTGCCGCCTTCGCGCTCAATGCGGTTCATGTAATCTTCGGCGACGGTGAAATTCCTCAGCGCAATCTGGTGGCGGACTTCGGAAATAAGTTTGTAGCGGGTTTCGAGCGTCTCGCCCTCGTTGAGGTTACTGCGAAGATTTTCTTCGAGCTTGCCGAGGCGTTCAGTCAAAGCGCTGCTCTGAGTCTGCGACGCGTCGTCGATAGCTTTGTTGCAGGCGGCGATAAAGCGCTGAAAGAGACCGGCGTTTTTGGTGTAAGCGAAATGTTCACGGGCGGCGGCGACAACTTTGCTGTACTCGTCGATTTTTTTCTGGTCGGTAATTCGCGAATACGTCCGCGCCAGTTCAAGGTCGTTCAGAAAATTGTCGTAGGTGCGCTGAATCTGCCGCTCGACGCTGCGCTCAAAAGAATCTTCGTCCGTGAGCTTTGATTGCTGCTTGAAATGCCGCGAAAGGCACTGCCAAATTCCAAAGTCGTAGTTTTGAATTGCGGTATCGTAAGCGTTCTGCAGATTTTCCGCGAAAGATTTTCCGTCGAGTTCCGCCTCAAAATTTTCCACGCGGTTCCTCAGCGAAAATTCTTCGACGCCGAAAGAATTGGTTACCGGCAAATCGTTTTCCAGTTCGATGTACTTCGAGCCGAGCAGGCAGGCGCGGTAAGAAAGCAGGGTATTTTCGCCGCGGAGTTTCCTGCCGAGATTTTCGACAAATGCGCGGAAAATAATCTGCCCCAGCGTCGTCCTGTCGCTGACGGCGGGGAGCTGGCTTTTGAGTTCGTCGAGAATTTCCAGCGCCTTATCGACGGGCGCACTGGGTTTAGCGCCGCTGCCGGAGGCGTCGAATTTTTTTCTGGCGTGCACGTAATCTGTCAGCGCCGCCAGAATTTTAGCCATGAGCTGAACGAGCATAGTGCGGTTGATTTTGTCGTTGAAGCCTTCCCTGTCGCGGAGAATGGATTTGACGAGCGTCCTGCCGCCAATTTTTTCGATGTAGTTTTCGATTTTCTTTTCGGAAAAAATTTTCTCGTCGACATTCGCGCTGCTGTCACGGACGAGCTGGTTTAAGTCGGCGTCGGTGAACTGCTGGCAGAACTCCAGAATTTCTTCGGGCGAATACGCGTCGACGCTGAGAAATTTACGGACTTCGCCGCCGTTTTTAAAGACCTGCTGCACTTCCTCCTTGAGGCTGTAGCGTTTAATCAAGAAGCTGTCGATTTTCTGAGCAGTTTCTTCGAGCTGAGCGCGGGCGGCGTTCAGGTTACTTTCGCTGTTGTCGCCGGAACCCTGCAGGCAATCTGCAAAGGCGAGCCCGTTATTTTCCGCGAAAATATTGAAAATGCTGGCGAGTTTTTTCGCGGCGGGAAATTCCTTCAGCGCGAAGTTGGATTTATCGCCATTGAGCTGTTTCCAGAGCTGCTGAATCTGATAGCTTGCAGGATTAATCGGCGCGTAGAAATTTTTAATCGCCGCCGCTAAATTCAAGTAGTCAGCCCCGATATTAATCTTAGGCACTTCGATACCGCTCGTCCAGAAACTGTGGGTGTCGAAATCGTGGAGCGCGTTCAGCGTGACGGGGTCGTCGAGGATAAAGCCAATTTCGCGCGCCAAATCCTCAATCCAAATTTCGTTTTCGTTATCGGCGAAAAGGTCTTCCAGCGAGTGCAGCGCCAGCATTCCGCGACCGGTTTCGCCTTCCCTGAAAAGTTTGGTAACGGCTTTCAGCGAATCTGCGCGAAAAATATCTTCGGGCGTGGTTGGCGTTTCAACGGGCGGTTCAACGATGACGCTGGGTTTAAATTTAATTTCCGTGACGCCGGTTTCCGTTTCCGGCGGGTTGCTGAAAATATCTTCGCTGCCGTCGCCGGTATCAATCGTGACGGTCTGTTCATCGGCAGGCGGAGCGATTTTTTCTCTGGGGTTGAAAAATTCGTCGAGCGTGCCTAGGTCGATTTGATTGCCGTCCTTGTCCAGCAGCCCGTCCCAGGTGAACACAAGGAATTTGACTTTTTTGAGCTTAATGGTCTCAAAAATTTTGAGCCAGGCGATGTCGTCCTTGCTTAGCGCGAGGATAATGACGGCTTTAAGGTCGGTGCCGGCTTCAAGTTCCTGTTCGACGATTAGACGAAATGACGCGGAGTGAATTGCCCAGCTTTCGCCGAGGAGAATCAGCGAGAATATAAGTACGACGCCGGATTTTTCCGTTTCGTCGAAGAAATTTGCGCGGGCGAAAGGTACTAGCGAGCCGTAGGGGAATCGTACCTTTAGACTGTTGCGGAGGCGCATTTCGTAATGAGCGAGCATTGAAATTTTCAGCGACTCGACCATAGCGACGAAGTAATATCTGCCGCTGCTCTTGGGCGGAGTACGCTTCAAGTGGCGGAAACAAAGTTCGACGCCGAAATCGTTGAGGAAATAAAATTCCATTCCGCGCCAGGTAACTTTGTCGACGATGCCCCAGTTAAAAAGTTTTTCGCAGAACGCGTTGAAGTCGGGAATTTTTTTGTTGAACTTGCCGCCGCTGAAAATGCCGCTGGGGTCTTCCCTGAAAAAAATTCTGGTGTTAATCAGCAGTTCGACGAGCGCGTTAGAATCGGAATTGCCGAGCGTTTCGCGGATTTTGTTTCTGAACGCCTTGACGCTGGTTTTTTTGTTATCGGGCGCCTCCTCGATTGTGAAATTTTTTCTTTCGATTAGTGCGAGCGATAAGTCAGGTTTCGGCACTGCCTTTTCAAGTTTTTTCAGCACGTCGGTGACTGTGCGCTTATTCGGTACTGGCGGGGTATTTGGCACCTGTGGCGCGGGAATTTTTTCTTTTACTTCGTTCGGTTTAGGTTTTTGCGGCTGCGCTTTTGGCTTTTTGAAGTGCAAAATTCGGCGCATGACTGCCATTGTGATAAGCGGCGTATCGGAAAAGTTGTCGTGGATTTTGAGGAAATCTTCTTCGGAAAGTTCCTCGCTTTTGCTGGCGTTTTCGATAACTTCCGTGAGCAGGACAAACTTTTTAGCGAGGCTGGCAAGGTGATTGGGTTCGGTACTGCCCGCCCTGCTTTTGAGTTCCTCGGCTTTATCCTGAACTTTTTTAACGGCGTCGAGAATGTTGGGCGATTCGGAATCAACAGCGAGTGTGGAAATTCTGTCCAGGATTTTAGTAATTTTTTCGAGCTTGCAGTTTTGCTCAAGGGTAATAAGGCGCTTATCAAGCACATCAAGTTTTTTGGAACTTGCCGCCGCCTTCATCTGTTCCACCGAGAAAAATTCCTGTTGTGCGCCTAAGATTTGCTTAAGCAGCTGGTGTACTTCGTCTGAATCGGCGTCGATGAACATTCCCTTTTCGATTGAGCTGGCAATTTCTGTAAGGATTGGTTTCAGCTGCCAGCGCGAATCGTTCATCTGCTCGAATAATTTTCGCAGTTTTTCCAGCGCGTCCGAGTTTAAATTCTCCATCGGAAACCCTCCTTAAAATTTTATAAAATAAATATTTGACGCTTGCTAAAAAAAACCTGCCCACGTCTTGACTTGCTTTAACGGCGCGTTCGGTATATACTACGCGTGCAAAAAAATTTTTTCTGGAGGGAGTTTTATGAGAAAGCGCCACATTATTGAAGACGACGAAGAAATTTATATTCCCGATATTGGCGACACCGACGAGGAAATTGACATTCACGGGCAGTATCCGCGCTCTAATGCAGGAATTGCGCTTGACTGGTCGCCGCTGGAGCAGCAAATTTTCGACCTGCTTTTCCTGAACCGTTTCGCGAAATACGACCGCGAAGTTCTGGACGAGGCGGCTAAGGAAGTCATTCACCTCGTCAAAACGTTCAAGTCGCACGAAATTGCGCGCATTGCGTCTATCGCGCTGATGTCGTTCCAGCTTTCCGAATCCGAGGGAAAATCTTTCGAGGAAGAATACAAAAATTACAAGGACTACATTCGCAAGCACCCCGAAGATGCCGAAGAAGTGAGGTAACGCCGCGCGATGATTTTAGTTACAGGAACTACGGGGCAGCTGGGACACGACGTTATTCGCGAACTGGAACGGCGCGGCGAAGATTTTTTGGGAACGACGCGCGCGGAAATTAATCTTGCTGACCCCGACGCCGCTAAGAAATTTATCCTTGAGAAAAAGCCCGACGCCGTGATTCACTGCGCCGCCTATACCGCCGTCGATAAGGCTGAATCCGAGGCGGAACTTGCGCTGACAGTCAACGGGCTCGCCACGCGCAAAATCGCTGAAGCCTGCCGCGATATTGGCGCCAAAATGCTTTACCTGAGCACTGATTATGTTTTCGGCGGCGACAGCCACATTCCCTACGAAATTCACGACGAAAAAAATCCCGTCAACGTCTACGGCAGGAGCAAACTCCTCGGCGAAGATTCGGTTATCGCCGTGCTGAAAAATTATTTCGTCGTGCGGATAAGCTGGGTTTTCGGCGCCAACGGGAAAAATTTTGTTAAGACCATGCTCAATCTCGCCGATAAACATAAAAAACTGCGCGTCGTCAATGACCAGGTTGGCAGCCCGACTTATACCGCTGACCTTGCGCCTCTGCTCGTTGATATGATTCACAGCGACAAATTCGGGATTTACCACGCAACGAATGAAAAATTCTGCAGCTGGGCGGAATTTGCGGAGGAAATTTTTAAGCAGGCTGGCAAAAATGTCGAAGTCGAGAAAATTTCTACTGCCGATTATCCTACGCCGGCTAAGCGTCCGTTCAATTCGCGCCTCAGCAAAAAAAGTCTCGACGACGCAGGTTTTAACCGCCTGCCTCCGTGGGAAGACGCTGTTCGCAGATTTTTACTTGAACTAAGCGCATAAAGGGGGGCGCCCACGGACGGGCGCCTTGTGAGCGCCGGTCGCCGGATGCGACCGCAGCGAACGAGCTTTCTTTGGTTACTTTCTTTGGCGGCTCAAAGAAAGTAACAATCAACATACAATTTACAGGAGGGTTTAATATGGCTTTAATCGAGAGCAAGACCGTCACTGCGAAAAACCGCTTCGACGGCAAGGGCGAAATTTACATCACGCACCTGCTGACGCCTGCTGAAATGGTCGGGCAGTGCGGAATGTTCGCCAAAGTTGTCATACCGCCTGGCTCGTCAATGGGCGTTCACCAGCACACGGGCAATTCCGAAACTTACCATATTCTGCAGGGTACGGCGCAATACACCGACGGCGACGAAACCTGCACCGTCAAGGCTGGCGATACCACTTTCTGCGCGGACGGCGCATTCCACGGCATCGAAAATACCGGCAGCGAAGATTTGATTTTTATCGCACTCATTATCAAAACGCCCGCTTAAACCGACGCCAGAATTTCTCATGCGCCATCAACCAGAAATTTTGATTCGCAAAAGTTGATGGCGTATTTATTTTTCACGCGGCAGATAACAGAACTCATTTGTTTTTCATTTTATTATGCTAAACTCAAACTTCCAGGAGGTGGAGTCTATGCTAGATAAGGTAATAAAATTTTTTATCGTGCTGACGTTCGTCATAGCGGGCGGTGCGCTCTTGCGGCTGGCAACTCCGTGGATGGCGACATTAATCACAACGGAATTTTTTCAGGTCGAAATTGGAATTTTTCAGCTGACACTCGCCGGACTGATTTGTATTTTGATTGGCGCAATTCTGGGCGGGATTGGAGGCTGGCTGGTATCGCCGTTTTTTATTCGCTGGCTGAAGATTTTTACTTCGT
The DNA here is from genome assembly GCA_017614505.1 of Selenomonadaceae bacterium. Lineage (GTDB taxonomy): Bacteria > Bacillota > Negativicutes > Selenomonadales > Selenomonadaceae > Quinella. The sequence goes on from JAGABT010000001.1 coordinate 112,021, forward strand.
TCGTCGAAAAGCAGCTCAGCAAAATGCCGATTAACGACGTTATTGCGGGCGCTTTTGGGCTGGCTATTGGACTTATAATCGCGGATTTACTGGGCAATGCTTTTTCGCGAATCCCTGGCGTTGGAAATTATATCCCCATTGCATTCAGCATCGTGCTTGGCTATCTGGGTATTCGTTTGACGATAACGAAGCGCAAAGAGCTGGCAGGTACGCTTGATTTTATTCCGCGCGCGATTAAAGAAGCCATACGCAACCGCGAAGAGAGCCGCGCCGCTAAACGCGCTAAGGAAAACGCCGCCGCTGAAGTCGAGGCTGAAATTTCTGACGAGCCTTCCGAAGAAAAATCCGAGGCGGCGCCCAAAGTTAATCTGGTCAAGGCGAAGGCTAAGGCGGAGCCGGAAAAAAATTACAAGCTGCTCGATACCAACGTTATAATCGACGGGCGCATTGCCGACATTTGCAAGACGGGATTTCTCGAAGGGAAACTTTTAATTCCGGTTTTCGTGCTTGAGGAACTTCAGCACATCGCCGATTCGCCGGATAATCTGCGTCGGGTGCGCGGCAGGCGCGGGCTTGACGTTTTGCAGAAAATCCGCGAAGATTCGCCGCTTGAAGTGGAAGTTATGAACGTTGACTTCGAAGATATTCACGAAGTTGATTCCAAACTCGTCCGGCTGGCGCAGAAGGTCGGCGGCAAAATTATCACCAACGATTTCAACCTGAACAAAGTCGCCCAGCTGCGCGGCGTCGAAGTGCTCAACATTAACGACCTTTCCAATGCCGTCAAAGCCGTGGTTATCCCAGGCGAGACGATGAAAGTTCAAGTCGTCCGCGACGGCAAGGAACCTGGGCAGGGCGTTGCGTACCTCGACGACGGCACGATGATTGTTATCGAGAACGGACACAGGTATTTGAGCCGGACAATTTCCGTGGAAGTCACGTCGGCGCTGCAAACTTCCGCCGGAAGAATGATTTTCGCTAAACCGCGCTGAATGGTAGTGAGCCATGGGAAAAATAAGTTTAATCGCAATAGGCTCTTCGACGGGCGGCGTGGAAGCGCTGTCGGAGATTCTGCCCAGGCTGCACCCGCCGCTCCCGCCAATCGTCATAGTCCAGCACATACCGCCGGATTTTTCGCGCATGTTCGCCGACAGAATTAACCGCGAATGTTTCCTGACAGTCAAGGAAGGCGAGAACGGCGAGTTTATCCGCGAAAATTTTGCGTACATTGCGCCTGGCGGCTTGCACATGAAAGTTTGCAGGTACGGCGGCGAGCGACTGCAACTGCGCTGTTTTATGGCGCCGCCGGTACATTCCTGCAGACCGGCAGTTGACGTACTTTTCAAATCTGTCGCCGAGGAAGTCGGGGCGTCAGCGCTGGGCGTAATTCTCACGGGAATTGGCAAAGACGGCGCGGCGGGATTGCTGGAAATGCGTCAGAAAGGCGCGGTCACGCTGGGGCAGGACAAAGAATCTTCCATCGTCTACGGTATGCCACGCTCCGCCTTCGAAATTGGTGCCGTCGAAAGACAAATTCCGCTTGGCGGTATGGCGCTGGCAATTTCCGCTATCGCCCACAAAAATTAATCAATAAAAAGAAGCGCCCCATGGATGGGGCGCCTGCGCGGCTTGCGTAGCAAGGCGTGCTTTCTTAGCGCCATTCGCCGGATGCGAATGCAGCGGGCAATTTTCTTTGCCAGCGTTTCTTTTTTTAAAAGAAATGCTGATAAAAATTCAGCAGACACGTACATTTTCCGCGCCGAGGAATTTCCTAAGCTCGCCGATAAATTTTTCGCTGTCAGAAATTTTCAAGTCATGGTGTTTCCACTTGCCGGAAACTTGAACATGCACAACGCCAGTGCCAGGATTTTTTTCAAGAATTTTGCGCAGGGTTGCGAGAGGAATTTCAGGCGGCACCGTCAGATAAATTTCGGGAACGTAGTCGCGCGCGCTGAAAATGTTGTCCGCCAGAATCTGAACTCTGTCATTGGAAATATCGACGCGCCCGTTAATCACCAGAACTTCGTCGACGCGCAGAAAATCCGCGCACTTATTGAAAATCTGCGCGAAAACCGTAACGCGGACGCTGGCTGTAAAATCTTCGAGCACGAGAAACGCCATCATGCCGCCGGTTTTAGTCGTGACCTGCCGGAGGCTGGTAACAATCCCGCCGACCTTAACGCGCTTGCCATTTTGAAAGTCGCCGCGCTTAACTTTTTCAATCTGAATCAGCCCAGAAAGTTTGCTGGCAAATTCGTCAAGCGGGTGTCCGCTCATGTAAAAGCCGAGCGCGTCCTTCTCGCCGTTGAGAATTTCGATACGCGGCGCCTCAGGAATTTCTGGGACGGCGCTGGGAATTTCCATTTCGCCGAACAGGTTAATCTGTCCGCTGGCAATTTCTTTCTGCCTGGCAGTGCCGGCGGTGATAGCCGAATCGACCGACGCCAGAAGCGCCGTCCTGCGCGAATCTATGCTGTCGAAGGCGCCGCTCTTTATCAGATTTTCCAGCGCGCGTTTGTTGAAATTTTTCCAGTCAATCCGCTGACAGAAATCTACCAGCGAAGTAAAATTCCCGCCGCGCTCCCGCACTTCGACGACGCCAGCCATACTTTCTTCGCCCAGATTTTTTATCGCCGAAAGCGCAAACCGAATTGCGCCGCCCTCAACTTCAAAGTGAACGCCGCTCGAATTTATATCCGGCGGCAGAATTTCTATGCCCATGTTCCGCGCAAGCTCCACGTAGCCGCCGACCCTGTCCGAATCCATGACGCTTGAAAGCATTGCCGCCATAAATTCCGCCGGAAAATGCGCCTTCAGATACGCCGTCTGCCACGCGATTAGCGCATAAGCCGCCGAGTGCGATTTGTTGAACCCGTAGTCCGCGAAATGCATCAGCAGCTCGAAGATTCGTACCGCCAGCGATTTTTCTACGCCATTCGCCTCGCAGCCCGCTAAGAAATTTTCCCGCTGAGCCAGCAGTATCTCGGCCTTTTTCTTACCCATCGCCCGCCGCAGCAAATCCGCCTGCCCAAGCGTAAAACCCGCCAGCGCCTGCACGATTTGCATGACCTGTTCCTGATACAAAATCACGCCGAACGTTTCGCGCAGAATCGGCTCAAGTTTCGGGTGCAGGTACTGCGGCTTTTTTAATCCGTGCCGCCCCGCTATGAAGTCTTCCACCATTCCGCTCCCAAGCGGTCCAGGGCGGTACAGCGCGACCGTCGGGATTAAATCCGCGAAACCTTCCGGCTTCAAATCTTTGACCAGCTTCGTCATGCCCGCCGACTCCATTTGGAAAACCGCGCCGGTATCGCCGTCCGAGAGCATTTGCGCCGTGAGTCTGTCGCGCAGCGGGATTTTTCCAATGTCAACCTTCACGCCGCGAATTTTTTTGATATTTTCAATGGTTTCATTGATAATCGTGAGCGTCCGCAAGCCGAGAAAATCCATTTTCAGCAAGCCGAGTTCCTCGATTTTATCCTTGTCGTACTGCGTGACGAGCATTCCGTTGGAAAGTTGAACCGGCACGTGGTCAGTCAGCGGCAGCTTTGAAATGACGATACCGGCGGCGTGCGTCGAGGCATGGCGCGGTAAACCTTCCAGCCGCCGCGCAAAATCTATCACGCGTTTAGACGCCGGATTATTTTCGTATTCATTTTTAAAATCCCGCGAAGTCTGCAGCGCCCTGTCGAGAGTAATTTTCAGCTCATTGGGAATCATGGCGACGATACGCGAGCCCTCGGCGTAGGGAACGTTCAGCGCGCGTACAACGTCACGAATCGCCGCCTTAGCCGCCATCGTCCCGAAAGTCACAATCTGCGCGACGTGATCCGCGCCGTAAAAATTCTTGACGTACTCGATAACTTCTTCGCGGCGAATGTAGCAAAAGTCAATGTCGATATCGGGCATGGTGACGCGTTCGGGATTGAGGAAGCGCTCAAAAAGCAGGTTAAATTCCAGCGGGTCGAGCTCGGTAATTCCCAGAATGTAGGCGACGATACTGCCGGCGGCACTGCCGCGCCCAGGTCCAACGGCGATACCCTTTTTCTTCGCGAAATCGATAAAGTTCCAGACGATAAGGAAATAACCGGCGTAGCCCATTTTCTGAATCACGTCGAGTTCGTAGTTGAGCCGCGTGAGAATTTCGTCGGTGAAAAGTGCGTAGCGGTCGCTGAGCTTTTCCCAGCAGAGTTTGCGAAGGTATTCGTCATCGCTGGAAAATTTTTTCGGCAGAGGAAATTCCGGCAGCTGGAGTTTACCGAACTCAAAGCTGACGTTGCAGCGTTCGGCGATTTTCAGCGTATTATCGCAGGCTTCGGGAATATCTTCAAACAGCGCGCGCATTTCAGCCGGAGACTTCAGAAAGTAATCGTCGGAAGGAAAGCGCAGACGTTTCGTATCGTCGACAGTTTTATTAAGCTGAATGCAAAGCAGCAGGTCCTGAAATTCGCTGTCTTCGCGGCGGACGTAGTGGCAGTCGTTGGTAGCGACGAGCCCAAGGTTGAGTTCGCGGGAAATTTTTATGAGGGCGTCACGCACAGTTTTTTCCTCGTCAAGCCCGTGGTTCTGCACTTCGAGAAAAAAGTTTTCCCGCCCGAAAATTTCGGCGTATTCCTTAGCCAGTTCGAGGGCGCGCGGAAAATCGTTAGCCAGAATCGCGCGGGGAATTTCTCCAATGACGCAGGCACTCAGAGCGATTAAGCCTTCGTGGTATTCGCGCAGGAGTTCCTTATCGACGCGCGGCTTGTAGTAGAAACCCTCGGTGGCGGCGGCGGAAACGAGCTTGACGAGATTTTTGTAGCCGGTGTTATTTTCGGCAAGGAGAATCAGGTGGAAATATTTTTCGCCGTTGACTTCCGCGCGAAATTTTCTGGAAGTCGGCGCCACGTAGACTTCACAGCCGATAATCGGCTTGACGCCGCGTTCCAGCGCCGCCTTGTAAAAATCGATGACGCCGTACATATTGCCGTGGTCGGTGATAGCCAGCGCGTTCATGCCGAGGTTTTTTGTCTGGTCGAGAACATCGGTAATGCGCGAGGCGCCGTCCAGTAGGCTGTATTCGGTGTGGCTGTGCAGGTGGACGAAATTTTTTTCAGTCATAGCGCCTCCCCCAAAATTTTATCAGACCTCCATGATAATCGGCAGAATCATTGGGCGGCGGCGCGTCTGGTCGAACAGGAACTGCGCCAGCGCGTCCTTGACCTGAATTTTCATCGTTGACCAGTCGGAAATTTTTTCTTCAGCGCAGCGCCGCAGCGCCTGCATAACCCTTGCCTTCGCCTCGTCCATAAGTTCCTCGGATTCGCGGACGTAGACGAAGCCGCGCGAAACAATATCGGGACCGGCAACGATTCTGTTAGTTTCGCGGTTCATTGTGACGACGACGATTAAAATTCCGTCCTGAGAAAGCTGGCGGCGGTCGCGCAGAACGATATTGCCAACGTCGCCCACGCCCAGACCGTCAACCATGACGACACCCCAGTTAATCCTGCCGACGACCTTGCCGCGCTCCCTGGTGAACTCAAAGACGTAGCCGTTTTCGCCAACCAGAATATGGTCGCGCGCCATACCGAGTTCCTCCGCAAGTTTTGCGTGCGCGAAAAGGTGATGAAGTTCGCCGTGGACGGGAATGAAAAATTTGGGCTTAATCAGATTGTGCATGAGTTTAAGTTCTTCGCGCGAGGCGTGGCCGGAAACGTGAATGCCGTCGCTGCGGCTGTAAATGACGTTGGCGCCGAGCCGTAGAAGATTGTCTATGGTCTTAGCGACAACTTTTTCATTGCCTGGAATTGGCGTTGCGGAAATTATCACGGTATCGCCCTGAACAATGTCAACCTGCCGGTGGTCGCTCATAGCCATGCGCGTCAGCGCGCTCATAGGCTCGCCTTGACTGCCGGTCGTGATTATAACGACGCGGTTGGCGGGATAGTTCACAATTTCTTCAATGTCGATAATGACGCCTTCGGGCGCGTGAATGTAGCCCAGCTCCAGCGAAATGTTCACGACGTTGACCATGCTCCGTCCGAGAATCGCGACGCGGCGCCGGTACTTAACGGCGGTATCGATAACCTGCTGAATGCGGTGAACGTTCGAGGAAAAAGTTGCGACGATAATTCTGCCTGGCGCGTTTTGAAATTCGCGGTTGAACGCAAGCCCGACAGTTTTTTCACTGGGCGTATGCCCTTCCTTTTCGGAATTGGTAGAATCCGCCAGCATAACCAGCACGCCTTTAGTTCCCAAATCCGCGAGGCGGCGGAAGTCCGTCATTTTGCCGTCAACCGGCGTGTAGTCGAATTTGAAATCGCCGGTGTGCACGACCATTCCGACAGGCGTTTTAATCGACAGCGCGATAGAATCTGGGATTGAGTGATTGACGCGGATAAATCCGACGCTGAAGCAGCCGAGCATTACAATTTCGCCTGGCGTAACCGCACGCAAATTTCCAGAGTCGACGCCGTTTTCTTTAAGGCTCCCTTCCAAAATTCCCAGCGTCAGTTTCGTACCGTACACCGGCACCGAAAGTTTTTTCAGAATGTACGGCAACGCTCCAATGTGGTCTTCGTGTCCGTGCGTCAGAATTATCGCTTTCAGGCACTGCTCGTTTTCCAGCACGTAGGTAATGTCGGGAATGACTAAATCGACGCCGAGCATTTCGTTTTCTGGAAACATCAAGCCCGAATCGATTATGATCATTTCGTCGCCGCAGCGGATAACCGTCATGTTTTTTCCGATTTCGCCAAGTCCGCCCAGCGGGATTATCTGCAGTTTCTGTTCCGGTTTCAGTTCATTTTTCAAAATAACCTACCTCATTTCGATTTTTCAATAAAATTACCTCCTGAGTTTTCAATCAAAAAAAATTCCGTCCGAACACTCATTGCACATGCATTTTAACATTTCAGCCGCGCCATTGCAATTTAAATTTGCGCTTGAAGGATTTTACTAATAGCCCGCGAAATTTCCAATTACGATTAGTTATGGAGGTAATTCTATGGTGAAATTGGTAGCGGTCGACGTTGACGGCACGTTCATGCGCGACGATTACACTTTTGACGTGGCGCGCTTTGAAAAAATTCTGGCGCGTATGAAAAAATCCGGCTGCAACTTCGTCGTGGCGAGCGGCAACCAGTATTATCAGCTGCGCGGGATTTTCGCCAAATACGGCGATGAAATTTCCTTTATCTCTGACAACGGCGCTTACGTCGAGGCGCGCGGCGAGCTGATTTTTGCTGCGGATATTCCTAAGGCGGCGGTGAATTTTGCCGTGGACGTTTGCAGGGAAATTCCAGGCGTCGGAAATTTTATGTGCGGCGTCAAAAGCGCGTACTGCGAGCGCGGCACCGTTCCCGAAGATATTTTCAATTTCATGCGCAAGTACATGCCGCGAATGGAGCTGGTGGACGACTTCAAAGCCGTTGACGACCAGATTTTAAAATTCGCGCTGCTGGTTCCTGAAACTGAAACTTATCGGTACTACGAAATTCTGCGCGAAAAGCTCGGCGATACGCTCACGGCTACAACCAGCGGGCACGGCTCGATTGATTTGATAATTCCTGGCTTGCACAAGGCGTCTGGGATTAAGCGGCTCGTCGAACGTTTTGGAATTGCGCCGGAGGAATGCGCGGCGTTCGGCGACAGCGGCAACGATATTGAAATGCTGCGCTACTGCGGCGAAAGCTACGCCATGGCTAACGCGGCGGAAAATGTCAGGGCGGCGGCGAAATATATTTGCCCCGCGAACAACGAAGACGGCGTTTTGGTGACGCTTGATAAAATTTTTGGAGGCGACTAAATGAAAATCGATTTGACTTACGTTTTGACGAATGGAAAAATTGCCAAAATGCGCGGCGGCAATTACAAAGGGCTGGTCAGTTTAGGACACATGGGGACGCACTTCGACGTTATGGATAAAATTTTTTCGCTGGACTATTCCGAACTGCGCGGAGTTGCCTTCGACGTCAGCCACATTTCAGACCGCGACGTTGAAATTTCCGACATTGACGCTGAAAAAGTCCGCGCGGACGATTTCGTTTTATTCTACACCGGCACGATTGAGCGCTATGAATACGCCAGCGACGATTATTCCAAAAACTTCCCGCAGATTTCCTGGGGGCTGATAAAAAATCTGGTCGAGCGCAAGGTTAAAATTATCGGCGTCGATACGCGCGGCTTGCGCAAGGGCGGAGAACATCCGAAGGCTGACCAGTTTTGCGCGGACAATAACGTTTTCGTCGTGGAAAATCTGGTGAACCTCGGCAAAATCTGCGGCGCGGAAAATCTGACGATTCATACGTACCCGATGAACATTCGCGGTTTTACCGGCATTCCGACGCGCGTCGTTGCGGAAATTCAGGAGGCGGTTTGAATGAAACGCGGAGCAATTTTTGATATGGACGGCACGCTGGTTGACACTGAAAAATTTTTCCGAGACGCGTGGATAGAAACGGCGGACGCATTTGGCGTTGAGCGGAAGCCGGAACTTGCAGCGGCAATGAGCGGCTCACAGCGCGCGGTAATGCCGGAAATTTTGCACAGGTTCCACCCGACCGTTGACGCGGAGAAATATATCGAAATGGTCTACGCGCGGGTTGACGAGCGCCGCGAAACGGAACTTGAACTAAAATCCGGCGCGCGCGAAATTCTCGAATACTTCAGCGCGAATAAAATTCCAATGGCGGTGGCAAGCAGTTCCAAAGCGGCGGTCGTCGAGAAAAATCTGACGCGCGTCGACATAAAAAAATATTTCAGCGCAATTATCGGCGGCGATGAAGTTTCCGTCGGCAAGCCCGCGCCGGATATTTTCCTTAAGGCGGCGGAAATGATTGACGTACCGGCGGAGGAATGTTACATTTTCGAGGACAGTTTCAACGGGCTCCGCGCGGCGGCGGCTGCTAAGGGCGCGGCGATTTTCGTTATCGACTGCGTTCAGCCAACCGAAGAAATTCGCGCGCTAAGTTCCGGCGGCGTTTACGAAAATTTGCACGACGCACTGACATCGATTCGGCAGGGGGATATTTAACCGCGAAGCAGAATAATCTTACCGATTTACACACCACTAAAACAACTGGAGTGATAAAATGCCTTCGTATGCCCATGACGTTAAAAATGAGCTGGCGCGCAAGTTCGATGAAGACCCCGAATGCCAGCGCGCTGAACTCGCTGCGATTTTCAAAGTCGGCTCTATTATCAGCGAAGACCGAATGGATTTTTCCACGGCGAACGCTGCAGTTGCAAGGAAAGTCATTACGCTGCTGAAAAGGCTCTACCCCGACGCGACTAAGGAAGTCGCCGCCGTCCGTACCAAGCGCCTCACTCGAACAATGCGCTACGCTGTCCGGCTTTTTCTGACAGGTCACACCGAAAATTTTTTCAGCGGGCTCGATTCAGCGGATATTATCCGCCGCACGCGCTACAAAATTTCCTACCTGCGCGGCGCATTTCTGGCTGGAGGCACCGTCAACCGACCCGAAGCTCAGTACTACCTCGAAATTATGTCGCTGAATAAGTCGGCGTCGGATTTCGTCAGGAGAATTTTCGCGCAGCTGGAGTTCAATACCTCGGCGCGCGTCCGCAATAACGATTTCGTCGTCCACATGAGCGAGGCGGATTCAATCTGGGAATTTCTGGGAATGGTTGGCGCGGAAGAGGGCGTCGACCGATTTGAAAGCGCGCGAAATATGAAGGAAGTCCGCGCCAACGTCAACCGAATCACCAACTGCGAAATAGCGAACCTCAACAAGGCTATCGACGCCGCCCAGCGCCAGCTCGCCGATATTCGCCTGGTTATCAAAAATAATGTTAAAGTCAGCGACGAGCTCCGGCAGGCAATGGATATTCGTCTGAAATACCCCGAATGTACCGTCGGGCAGCTCGCGGAAAAAATTTTTATCACGCGTCCAGGTCTGATGTACCGCTTTAAAATCATTCATAAGCTGGCGGAAAAATTTCGGTAACAGTCAGCTGTACTTTTTGTCGCGCAGGAGGAAAAATCCAATCACGCCGTCAATCGCAACCAGCGCCATTAAATTCGCGTCGAAGAACACGTTGGCTACGAAAGTCCCGACGATTATCACCAGCGGCAGGATTAATTTTTTCTCGCACTGCTTTTTCAGCAAATCGATTGCCACGCTCAGCAAAAGCGCCGTCGCTCCGCACTGCATTCCCTTGAGCGCCAGCTGAACTTTTTCGTTCGTGGCGATTAAGTCGTAAAACGTGGCGACGACCGTGATTATAATCAGCGGCGGCAGGATTGTGGCGAACATTCCAGTCAGCGCGCCGAGGACGCCCGCCATTCTGTAGCCCAGCATTATCGCCGTGTTCACCGCCATGATTCCTGGCGTCGACTGCGCGATTGCTACCATGTTCAGCGTTTCCTCGTCGCTAATCCAGTGATATTCGTCGACGTACTTCGCCTTGAGCAGCGGGATTATAATATAGCCGCCGCCGACGGTGAACGCGCTGACGATGAACGTAGACTTGAACAGCTTCCAGTAAAAATTTGCGTCAATTTTGGGTTCCATAAAAACACCTCTGGAGATGATAATTTGAAAATTTTAGCCATCGACATTGGCGGGACTTTCATAAAATCCGCCGTCATGAACGAGCAAGTTAAATTCCTCAGTCGCAGTAAAATTCCTACCCCGACGGGCAGTCGCGCAGATTTTTTCAACACAATCGCGGAAATTTTCAGCGGTACCGGCGCCGAGGGAATTGCGCTGTCAATGCCTGGGATAATCGACGCTGAGCGCGGCGTCTGTCTCAAGAGCAACGCTTTCCCCTACAACAACGGCGTGAACGTCGCGCAGGTTGTCGAGAAAATTTGCGGCGTGCGGGCAACGGTCGAGAACGATGCGAATTGCGCGGCGCTGGCTGAGGCGGGCAGCGGCAGTCTTACCGACGTTGACGACGGTTTTGTCATGATTTTCGGTACGTCGATTGGCAGCGCGTTTGTCCGCAAGGGAGACATTCATCGCGGCAGGAATAATCTGGCGGGCGAAGTGGCGTTTACCTTTCAGGACGGCAAACTGTTTCAGGATTTTTGCAGTGTACCGGCTTTGCTCAAAGACTACGCGCAGGCTCGGAATTTGTCAATCGAAAATCTTAGCGGCAAGGACTTTTTCAGGGCGGTCGGCAGAAAAGAAAACGACGCGCTCGCCTGCCTCGACAGGTTCACGCGCCGAATTGCGGTTCAGATTTTTAACGTCCAGATGTTGCTCGATCCAGAAAAATTTGCGATCGGCGGCGGTATCAGCGCGCAGGCAAGTTTCATTGAATCAATCCGCGCGAATCTCGATAAAGTTTACGCCGCCTGCCCGATAGAGTTCCCACGCGTCGCAGTCGTACCCTGCAAGTTTTTAAATGATGCGAATTTGATTGGCGCGCTGTTCCGCTGGATTAAGGCTTAATTTAATATCAGCATTTTTTGTTTCAGCATTTCTTGTTTCAGCATTTCTTTTAAAAAAAGAAACGCTGGCAAAGAAAATGGGCCGCATAGGTCGCTTCCGGCGACCTGTGACGGCCCGCGCCCCATCCATGGGGCGCTTCTTTTTTTGCTTAAAGTTACTGCTTGCCGTCAGATTGCCACTGGTAGTCGACTTCAATTCCCTGCCGTTCCTTCTCAACAACTTCGCGCTGGTAGTGGAAACATTCCTCAGCGATTTTGTTATTCAGGATCAGCAGGCACAAAAGATTTGGTATCGCCATCAAGCCATTCATCGTGTCGGAGAAATTCCATACAACGTCGAGCGTCTGCGTGGCGCCAATGAAGGTTATGCAGCTGAACAGGAAGCGGTAGGCGTAAATCACGGGGCGGGCACTCACGAGATATTCCAGCGATTTTTCGCCGTAGTATTCCCAGCCGAGAATCGTACTGAACGCGAACAGCGCAAGGCTGACGGAAACGATATACTTCGCCCATTCGCCAAAAACCGTGCTGAACGCCAGAATCGTCAGCTGCGCGCCGGAAACGAGTTTGCCGGTTTCAATGTCAACCGCGCCTAGCATGCCGGAGCTGGCGATAACAAGACCGGTGAGCATACAGATAATCATTGTGTCGAAGAACGTGCCGGTCATGTTGACGTAGCCCTGACGCGAGGCGTGGTCAGTGCGCGCTGCCGCCGCCGCGATTGGCGCAGAACCTAAGCCGGCTTCGTTGGAGAAAACGCCGCGCGCTACGCCCCAGCGCATTGCCGTGAGCATCGTCGCTACGATTGAGCCGCCGACGCCGCCCGCAACCGCTTCGGTCGAGAACGCCATATTAATCATTGTCATCAAGCCCGCCGGTACGTTTTCAAAGTTCACGAAAATTACTATCGCCGTGACGACAAGGTAGAACGCCGCCATTGCCGGAACGATTATGCTGGAAACTTTGCCGATAGAGTGGACGCCGCGCATTAAAACTGCCAGCGAGCAGACTACCAGAATCGCGCCGGTTATCCACGTCGGCATATCGAAACTCGTAGCGAAAGCCGCGCTGATTGAATTCGCCTGCGTCATGTTGCCGATACCGAAGGACGAGCATACCGCGAAGAATGCGAACAAGCCCGCCATAATTTTCCCAAAAGTGCCGCCGATACCGTTTTTCATCGCGTACATTGGTCCGCCAGCCATTTCGCCGACGGAATTTTGTTCGCGGTACTTGACGGCCAGCACCGATTCGCCGTACTTCGTCGACAGACCGAACGCCGCGCTTATCCACATCCAGACGATTGCGCCAGGTCCGCCGAGTACCATTGCCGTCGCAACGCCGACGATATTGCCTGTGCCGACCGTCGCGGAAAGCGCCGTCATCAGCGACTGGAATGGCGACAGGTCGCCTTCGTGCTTCTGCTTGGTTTGCGTTATCATTTTTACTGCGTACCACAGATTTATCCACGGCAGGAATTTCAGCCGGAACGTCAGAAATATGCCTGTGCCAACCAGCAGCGCCAGCATCACCGGTCCCCAGACAAAGTTATTCACGTCGTTTAGCAGCTGTTCCAAATCCATTGTCATACCTCCCAAAAAATTGTGTAGTTTTAATTATATTAAAATGAATTTTCTATGTCAATTTCTGCGCCGTGAATACATTTCGACAAATAAAAAATCCTGCAGCCGAACTGGTTACAGGATTAAAATTTATGAGCGAAAAATTTCAGTCGAAGTCTGCAAAATCGTCGCCGTAGCCGTATTTTTCAATGACGTAATCGAGGTCTTTGTCGCCGCGCCCGCTGAGGTTGACGAGAATGGAGCCGCCGTCCATTTCCTTAGCTCTGCGCATGGCGTAGGCAACGGCGTGGGAACTCTCAAGCGCGGGGATAATTCCTTCGTAGCGGCTGAGCTTGAAGAAAGCGTTGACGGCTTCGCGGTCGGTGGCGGATTCGTACTTGACGCGCCCCAGTTCGCGCAGGAATGCATGTTCGGGACCGACGCTCTGATAGTCAAGCCCGCTGGCGATTGAGTAAACCGGCGCGGGTTCGCCGTTTTCGTCCTTGAGCATAATCGAATTAAAGCCGTGCATAACGCCTTCGGAGCCGTAAGTCATTGACGCCGCGTGGTCGCCGAGTTTCGTACCGCGCCCTAAAGGCTCGACGCCGACAATTTCAACGGGATCGTTTATGAACGGCAGGAAAAAGCCGATAGAATTTGAGCCGCCGCCCACGCAGGCAGTGATAACGTCAGGCAGGAAGCCGGTCATTTCCTTGAACTGCGCGCGCGCCTCTTCGCCGACGACGTACTGGAAATCGCGAACCATCATCGGGAATGGGTGCGGACCAACCACGCTGCCAATCGCGTAGATTGTATCCTTGTAATTTTCCAGATAATCAGCAAAGGCGGCGTCGACTGCCTCTTTAAGCGTCTGCTGCCCTTCAGTGACGGAAACGACCTTTGTGCCGAGAACTTTCATGCGCGCGACGTTCGGCGCCTGCTTGGCAACGTCGACAGCGCCCATGTAAACCGTGCAGTCGAGCCCGAAAAATGCGGCGGCGGTTGCCACTGCCACGCCGTGCTGACCGGCGCCAGTTTCAGCGATAATGCGCTTTTTGCCCATGAATTTCGCCAGCAGACCTTCGCCCATGCAGTGGTTGAGTTTATGCGCGCCGGTGTGGTTCAAATCTTCGCGCTTGAGGTAAATCTGAGTTTTGCCGCCGAGCCTGCGGCTGAGAGTTTCGCAATGGTAAACCGGCGTCGGGCGTCCCTGAAATTCGCGGCGGATTCTGCGGAGTTCATTTATAAACTGCGACGAGTGGCAGATTGTCAGATAGGCGTCAGTAATATCCTTCATTGCCGGAACAAGCTGAGGCGGAAGATACGCGCCGCCGTACTTGCCAAAATAGCCGTCTTTCGTGGGATAATTCTTGAGGTACGTTGAGAAATCCATAAAAATCTTCCTCCTAAAGTTCTATGCGAGGGAAAAGCTGTTGCGGTTTGCCGACGCGGTGACCGGCTTCAAGCCTGCCAAAAATTTCTGCGTCAGTGAACTGGATTATATCAAAATTGTTATCAATTTGCAACTGCTCCAGAATTTTCCGCGCGGTCGAAGGCGTGAACGGCTCAATCAGAATTGCGATAATCCTCAGCGATTCAGCCAGATTGTACAGCACATTGGCGAGCGCCTGCGCCTGCGTCGAATCTTTAGCGAGTTTCCACGGCGCGGTTTCGTCGATGTACTTGTTGCAGCGGCTGATAAATTTCCACACGAGCTTAACGGCGTCGGAAATTTTCATATCGTCCATGAGCGCGCGGTATTCCTTCGCAGTTGCAACGGCTTCAGCGCGAATTGATTCATCGAGTTCAGTCAAACCGGCAGTTTCGCGCAGTTCGCCGCCGTGGAATTTGTTAATCATGTTCAAAGTTCTGTGGAGCAGGTTGCCCAAATCGTTCGCCAAATCCGCGTTGATACGCTGAATGAGCGCATCGCGGTTGAAATTGCCGTCCTGCCCCAGAACAATTTCGCGCAGGAGAAAATATCTGATAGCGTCGGCGCTGAACTCATCGATTAAAAGCATTGGGTCGACGACGTTGCCTTTGGACTTCGACATTTTGCCGCCGTTAATCACCAGCCAGCCGTGCCCGTAAACTTTTTTCGGCAGTTCAATTCCCAGCGCCATTAAAATGCAGCCCCAGATAATCGTGTGGAACCGCACAATTTCCTTGCCGACGAGGTGCAAATCTGCTGGCCAGAATTTTTTAAACCGCTCGGCGTCGTCCAAAAATCCAATCGGCGTGAGGTAGTTCGTCAGCGCGTCGAACCAGACGTAAATCACGTGCTTTTCGTCGCCAGGCACTGGTATTCCCCAGTCGAACGAAGTCCGCGACACGCACAAATCTTCCAGCCCCTGCTTAATGAAATTAATCATCTCGTTCCTGCGCGATTTCGGCTCCAGAAATTCTGGATTTTCCTCGATATGTTTCAGCACGGCGTCTGCGTACTTCGACATTTTGAAAAAGTAAGCTTCCTCGGAAACTTTTTCAACAGGGCGGTGACAGTCGGGGCAGCAGCCATTTTCGTCAAGCTGAATTTCCGTCCAGTACGATTCGCAGGGCGTGCAGTAAAGCCCCGTGTACTCGCCCTTGTAAATGTCGCCGTTCTGCTGAATGCGGCGGAAAACTTCCTGCACAACTTCATGGTGGCGCGGCTCCGAAGTGCGGATGAAATCGTCGTTGGAAATTTCCAGCCGCCGCCAAAGTTCCTTGAAACTGTCAACTATTTTATCAACATATTCAATCGGCGTGACGCCCTGTGCTTCGGCTGTGCGCTGAATTTTCTGCCCGTGCTCGTCACTGCCGGTAAGGAAAAAAACTTCGTGACCAGTCAGCCTCTTGTAGCGCGCAACCGCGTCGGCAATCGTCGTGCAATACGCGTGCCCAATGTGCAGTTTCGCGCTCGGATAGTAAATTGGCGTCGTGATATAAAATGGCGCTTTGCTCATAAAAATCCCTTCCCAAAATTATTTGTGCAGCCAGCGGAAACTCACCGGCAGCGCGTCCTTGTCCTTATCCTTCGCCTTCGGTTTTGACGCAGGTATGCCGCTGAATGACGGTCTGATTCTCGGCGCCGCCGCTGACGCATTTGCACCTGTGCCGGACGCCGCCGCTGCCTTTTCAGCTTCCTCCGCCTCGATAAGTTCGGCGTAAACCGGCTTCTCGATAAATTTTTCCATTTCGGCTTTAATGCCCTGCGATTCGAGGAGGTTCGTGACGCGCGTGCGGAATTTCTGGTCAATCAGCCCGCGTTTTATGAAAGTCGCCACGTCTTTATCGTCCTCCGTCAGCGTGTAAACCGCGCCCTTGAAAAGTTTTTCGGCGACGTAATTTGAATCCTGGACGGACATTCCTATTTTGCGCGCGAAACGCACCATGTTTTGAATCGCCACGTAAGCAATGTACGAGTTCGCCGTGAGAAAATCCGCCAGCTGGTCGAGTTCCTTTTCGTTATCGACATTTATCACGTCGCCGCAGTTGTTCAGAATCAGCTGCGCAACGCTTTCCGCGCTCATCGACGCATTTTTACTCATAACGTAAGCGCCTAAGCCGTGCCCAGAAATTATCGAAGGCGTTATGAAAAGCCGGACAATTTCGTTTTCAGGGAAAGTTTTCTCTAGCGTTTCAAGTTCCAAATCCGGCACGACGGAAACTATCAGCGTTGTCGGAGCGACCTTGGGTGCAAGGCGCTTGAGCATTTTATCAGTTTCGGTCGGATCGAAAATCAGAAAAAGCAGCGCGGCGCTCGGAATGAAGTTCTCGAACTTGCTGACGTAGTGTACGCCGTACTTGTTTTCAAGGTGCCTGCCGAAAACCTCGTTGAAATTGCCAACGTAGTAATCGTCGACCGGTCCGTTAAAAGTCAGCCCGCGAATCAAAATTTCCGTGAAAAATTCATCGCCTCCAACGATACCCTTGATGAATGCAGCCATTGTAAAAACTCCTTTATTCGATATTGACGACGGCGTTGTAAACTTCGCGTCGACTGAGATTAAATTTCTTAGCAATTTCGCGCATTGCGGATTTTTTATCGAGACCGGCAGCGACGAGATTTTTGTAGGCGTCGAGAAAATTTTCAGCCGGAATTTCAGACGGAGCGGTTGCGCCTTCCACGACGATAACAAATTCGCCGCGCGGCTCGGCGAGCTTTTCAGCCAGCTCGGTTAAATCTGCGCGAATAAATTCTTCGTGAATCTTGGTGAGTTCGCGGGCAAGCACTGCGCGACGGCTTCCGAAAGTTTCAGCAAGTTCAGCGAGAATATTTTTGATTCGGTGCGGCGCCTCGTAGAAAATCAGCGTCTCGGTATGATTAGCCAGCTCGGCAAGAATCTCCTTTCGATTTTTCGCGGATTTGGGTAAAAATCCTGCAAAAGTAAAGCGCGTCGTGTCGAGTCCTGAACAAATCAGCGCGGAAAGTGCGGCGTTGGCGCCAGGAATCGGACAGACGGCGATATTTTCAGCGACGGCGGCTTTGACTAAATTTGAGCCTGGGTCGGAAATGGCAGGGATACCGGCGTCGGAAACGCAGGCGATATTTTTGCCTTCGCGCAGGAGCTGGAGAATTTTATCGGCGTCAATAAATTCATCGTAGCGGATAAGCGGCGTGTGAATTTCAAAGTGCGCAAGGAGTTTACGCGTGTGGCGGGTATCCTCGGCGGCGATAACGTCGACTTCGCGCAGAATTTTCACCGCGCGGAAAGTCATGTCGTCGAGGTTGCCAATGGGCGTTGCGACAAGGTACAAAGTTCCCGTCATGATAAAAATCTCTCAAGATAAAGTGAATGCACGCGCTTGAAGAGCGCCCCATGGACGGGGCGCCATGTCCGCCAGGTCGCATGGATGCGACCGAAGCGGACGAGTTTTCTTTGCTACTTTCTTTTGCGGAAAAAGAAAGTAGATCCCCTTATCTTTAAACCGCATAGACATCAATCTCCCTTTCGATAATCAAATTTTCAAACCTCCAGACCGTAAATTTTTTTAATATCGGCGGTATAGGAGCCGTCGGGTTCGTGAACGACGAGCGGCGGCAAAATTTTCAGACTGCCGACAGCGGCGCCGACAACGGCTTCCAGCATAATTAAATTAGCATTGCGTCCGCATTTCGGCTGAATGATTTGGAGGCGTTTCATTTCAAACTGGTGGCGGTGGAGCGCGTCAACAATTTCACAGAGGCGCGACGCGAGGTGAATCATGCAGAAACTGCCGCGAAATTTCAGCGCGAATCTGGCGGCGGTAACAACGTCTTCGAGCGTGGCGGTAAATTCGTGGCGGGCGCGCGCAACGCCGTGGAGCTTGTTCGAGTCGCCGTCCTTAACCGGCACGTAAGGCGGATTGGCGATAACCAAATCAAAACTTTCCGCGCGAAAAAGTTCCCTGTGCAGGCGGTAATCGCCTTCGACGACGGAAATTTTGTCAGCCAGATTGTTCAGTTCGACGTTGCGGCGGGCGGTTTCAGCCATAAGCGGGTTAAGTTCGACGGCGCAAATTTCAGCAACTTCGTCGGCAATCAGCAGCGGGATAACGCCGGTGCCGGTTCCCAAATCCAGCACCTTGAACCTGCGCTTGAACTTCGGGAAATGCGCGATTAGCACCGAGTCCATTGAAAAACAAAATTCGCGCTTGTTCTGGATAATTTTCCTGCCGGACATCATCAGGTCATCGAGGCGCTCTCCGTCGCGTAGTTCAGCGCTCATCAGAAATTGCGCGGTGGATACCCCAGGCTTTAGCTGTGGGTTACCGCGCTTTTCACTTCCTTTCTTTACAAAATTAGATTCAGCTACTAAAATCAAACCAGCTCTTTGAAAAGTTAAGATTGGCGGTTTACAGCTCGTGTCGTTGCTGTTGTAAAATCTTGAACGCAGTTAATCTCGCAGTTAGAGTTCTGCGTTACCAAAAACATAGCGCACATTGCGTATTTAAAAGTAGCCGGATGCTTAGCCTACCGGATAGAGGCTGCGTAAACCAGCCCCAGCGTTTCGACTCTGAAAGCCCCCGCCTTTAAGCGTGGGGAAGTTTACTTCTTAGAACTCCGCCTGGATTTTTTAGGACCTTTAGAATTTTTACGTGGCGGGTGCTTGGGGCTTTTATCCGGCTTGTCACTCTTAGGCGGGCGGTTGTCGAAAAGATTGGTCGTACGGGGAGTTTCCTGACGTTCCTGCTTTGGCGGATTTTTCGGCTGATTTTTACGCGGGTGTTCACGTTCACGCGAAGGCGGTGGCGCAGGCTCTTCAAAAGTTCGCGCGGATTTTTTCCTGGTGGGTTCATCATTATCAACTGGAACTAAATCTTCCCAGCTGGCAACGACAGTTTTTTCCTCGTCGATGAAAACCGTAGCGTTGCGGCGCGACGCGTTGATAGCAACGACTTTGCCACTGACGCCGTCTTCCACGACGACGCGGTCACCAGGCTTGGGCTGATAATTATTATGCACCTGCTCAACGTAATTTTCGTGGTAGTATTCGCTCTCAAATTTCAGACAGCACAGAAGCCGCCCGCAAATGCCGGAAATTTTAGCGGGATTGAGCGAAAGATTTTGTTCCTTAGCCATGCGAATTGAAACTTGAGCGTAATCGCCGAGGAAATTCGCGCAGCACAGAGGTCGTCCGCAGCAGCCTAAGCCGCCAATTTTTTTAGCCTCGTCACGGACGCCGACCTGCCGCAAATCGATACGCGTGCGGAAAATGTACGCCAAATCCTTGACAAGTTCGCGGAAATCGACGCGCCCTTCCGACGTGAAGTAGAAAACGATCTTGCTCAAATCGAAGGCGTAATTCACTTCAATCAGATTCATCGCCAGGCCGCGCTCGAGGATTTTTTTCTTGCAAACTTCACTTGCGCGCTCCTCTCTGATGCGGTTTTCCTCAATTCGCGCAACGTCCGTCGGCGTAGCTTTGCGCTTGATTTTACGCGGCGCAGGAGTATTTCCCGACTTTTCATCAGTAGGAATTTCCCTTACGCCAAATGCAACTTCGCCGTATTCGAGCCCGTGCGAGGTATCAATCAGGACGTAATCGCCGCGCTCAAAATTTTCGTCGCCAGGGTCGAACAGATATATTTTGCCAGCCTTTTTGAATCTGACACCGATAACTTTTTGCAATGGGAAATCCTCCATAAAAAAATTACCCCGACGCTTGCCGAGGCTGTTAGTTTCGATTTTATTTTCAGTTTTGAATTAACGTTTGGAGAACTGGGAAGCCTTGCGGGCTTTCTTGAGACCGTACTTGCGGCGTTCCTTTTCGCGCGGGTCGCGGGTAACGAAACCGGCTTTTTTGAGCGCGGGACGGAGCTCGCCGTTGAGTTCCATTAAAGCGCGGGTAATGCCGTGGCGAATTGCGCCTGCCTGCCCAGAGGTTCCGCCGCCCTTGACGCTGGCAACAACGTCGTATTTGTCGTCCATTTCGGTTAAAACGAGCGGCTGGCGGACGATAAGCTCAAGGGTTTTGAGTCCGAAATATTCTTCCATTTCGCGTTCATTGATTGTGACTTTGCCGGTGCCTGGAATGAGGCGGACGCGCGCGATTGAACTTTTGCGTCTGCCAGTGCCGTAGTAACTAACTTCTGCCATTTATATCACCTTTCGATTTTCAATTCTTCGGGTTGCTGCGCGGCGTGCGGGTGCTTATCGCCAACGTAAACGTGGAGCTTGCGGAAAAGGTCTGCGCCGAGTTTATTTTTCGGGAGCATGCCTTTGACCGCGTGCTCAATGACGCGTTCGGGATATTTCTGCATCCACTCGGCAGCCGTAGCAAATTTCGCGCCGCCTGGGTAGCCGGTGTGATGATAGTAAGTTTTCTTGCGAAGTTTCTTGCCGGTGAAGACGGCTTTTTCCGCGTTGATGACAATCACATAATCGCCGGTATCGACGTGCGGAGTGTATTCAGGTTTATTTTTGCCGCGAAGGACTTTAGCAATTTCAGCAGCGAGGCGCCCTACAATCTGACCTTCAGCGTCGACTACGTACCATTTCTGCTCGACGCTCCCCGCCTTTGCCATGTAAGTATCTTTCATTAAAATTTTCCTCCAGATTTGCGAAATCTCGTTCTGGCAGTCTTAAACGCCCGGGGCTTTGGAAACATTCAAGCGCCATGTTCGCTTATCTTAATAAATTCAAGCCGCCTTGTCAAGAATTTTTCTCTTGCCATTTTTTGACAGCTAATTTAAAATCTTGTATGTTACTTTCTTTCGAGAAAGAAAGTAACCAAAGAAAGCTTGCCCGCAGCAGTCGCTTCCGGCGACTGGTGACGGGCGGCGCCCCGTCCATGGGGCGCCTCTCTAATTAAACTGGAGGTTTCACCATGACAAATCTGCAACGCAAAAATTACAATCCCTGTGGCGACGCGACTGGAAGCGCTCATAAAATTTGCGACGCCGCTACTTCTGCCTATTTCAATCTGCCGTACCGCGAAATTATGCGCGTGCTCGTCGTTCAGGAAATCAGCGCGACGCAGCAAATTAATCCGGCGGTTCTCAGCTGGGCGAATTACAATCTGAACGACATAGAAATTTCCGCCGCCCTCGACTTCACGAATTTCACGCCCGAGCAGATTGGACTATCAAAATTTTTGCTGCACCTGCTCTACGAAAATCGCTACAACATTGAGTACAACTGCCTCGCCGCCTACGCTGAAAATCTTGACGCCAAAATTCTTGCGAACGTTCCGCCCGAAATTCTTGAGCGGAAAATTAATTCTATCGCGCAGGAAACCGGCTACGGCGCAACCTTCGACGATATGACGGCTGAGCTGGAAAATTTCGTGCGGAGTTTCGGCGGCTGATGACGGCGCAGATAAAGCTCGCGCAGAAGCTCCGACAGAAAAAATTTCGCGCAGAATTTGGCTTATTTTTGGCGGAAGGCTTGCGGCTGTGCGAAATGGCGCCGGATTCGCAAATCGAGTTCGGATTTTACACGGCTGAATTTCTAGCCAATTCGCGGGCGGAAAAATTAGTCGGGCGGCTGAAAAAAGTTGCGCCAATGCAGGAAGTCTCGGCGGCAGCGTTTGAAAAAATCAGCGAAACGAAGACGCCGCAGGGAATTTTGCTGGTCATGCGGCAGAAACTTTCGGCGCCGGAGGAAGTTCTGGCGAAAAATTTAATCGTGGCGCTGGACGCGGTACACGACGCGGGGAATCTGGGAACGATTCTGCGGACGGCGGAAGCTTTTTCGTGCGGCGTGGTTCTGCTGGACGATTCGGTCGACGTGTTCAACTCGAAGGTTGTGCGGGCGTCAATGGGCGCGGTATTCGATTTGGCGCTGGCGAAAATGTCGCGGGCAGAATTTTTATCGCTGATGAAAAAATCTGGCGCAGAAATTTTAGCGGCGGCGCTCGACTCGACGGCAGAAATTTATTTTGAACACAAATTCACTGGAAAGACGGCACTGGTTTTTGGCAGCGAGGCGGAGGGAGTTTCGGCGGAAATCCTTGACGCGGCGCGGAAAATTTACATTCCGATGAGCGGCAGGGCTGAAAGTTTGAACGTTTCGGCGGCGGCGGCGATAATTATTTCTGAGGCGCGAAAAAATTTTGCTTGACAAACTCTCCTTAACGTGTTAGACTTTGCAAGCTGAATTTATTGGTTTAGTGAAAGCTGATAGCAGCGCCGCGGGGTGGTGTAATTGGCAACACATTGGGCTCATAACCCAAAGAGTATCGGTTCGATTCCGGTCCCCGCAACCAAAGCTGATGTAGCTCAGTCGGCAGAGCGTATCCTTGGTAAGGATAAGGTCACCAGTTCAATCCTGGTCATCAGCTCCAGAATGGCGGCATAGCTCAGTTGGCTAGAGCATTCGGTTCATACCCGGAGTGTCCCTGGTTCAAATCCAGGTGCCGCCACCATTCGCGAACTTTTCCCCCCTCGGAAGGGGTTTTATTTTTAAGGAGGAACGAAAATGCGCACTAATATCACGCTTTCCTGTACCGAGTGCAAAAACCGCAACTACCGCACGAACAAAAACAAGAAGAACACGCCCGACAGAATTGAACTCAGGAAATACTGCAAGTTCTGCAAAAAGCATACGGCGCACAAGGAGACTAAATAAATCGGTGGTCGGATTGGCGGGGGTGTAAGATTTGGCAGAGAAAAATGACGCGGTCGAGAAGAAAGGCGCAATGCAGTTCCTGCGGGAAGTGCGCGCCGAACTGAACAAAGTTTCGTGGCCGACGAAGAAAGAGCTGGCGTCTTACACGGGCGTAGTCGGGATAACGGTCGTGATAGTCTGCGCGCTGATTTGGATTTGTGACACGGCGTTTGCGCGACTGTTTCGCATAATCCTCGGCTGAAAGGAGCTTTTTCTATGGAACATAAGCCCCAACCTACGGATCAGAAAGATTTGTCCAAACGCGCCTGGTACGTCATCCACACTTTTTCCGGCTACGAAAACAAGGTCAAGGCTAACCTCGACAAAAAAATTATCGCACAGGATTTGAGCGACGTGATTTTCGACGTGGTTGTTCCAATGCGCGAAGAATCCGAGTTCAAGGACGGCAAGCGCCGCGTCGTCAAGAAAAAGCTCATTCCAGGCTACGTCATGGTCGACATGATTGTTAACAATTATTCGTGGTTCGTCGTGCGCAACACCAACGGCGTCACGGGCTTTGTCGGCACCGAAAAAGAGCCTATTCCGCTGACGATTGAGGAAGCTGAACGCATTCTGACCGAACTGGCTGAAGCGCGCCCCGAAGATATTCCTATCGGCTTTGAAATCAACGACCGCGTGAGGATTATTTCCGGCTTGTTTGAAAACCGCGTCGCTATCGTGAAAGCGATTGACGCGGAGAGGCGCCGCGTTAAGGTTCTGGTTGAAAATGCGCCCGTTGATTTAGATGTCAGCGAGCTTGAAAAAATTTAAACTGCACCGAGAGGAGGTGTTAATGTGGCAAAGAAAGTTACGAAAGTTGTCAAACTGCAGGTTCCGGCAGGCAAGGCTACACCGGCGCCGCCGGTAGGTCCTGCGCTCGGTCAGGCTGGCGTCAATATCATGGCGTTCGTCAAGGAATTCAACGACCGCACCGCGCAGCAGGCTGGCTTGATTATCCCTGTTGAAATTTCGGTTTACGAGGACAGGTCGTTCACGTTCATCACGAAGACTCCGCCCGCGCCGGTTCTTTTGAAAAAAGCCGCCGGTATCGAGAAAGGTTCCGGCGAGCCCAATAAAACCAAGGTTGCGAAAATTCCGCGCGCCAAGGCTGTCGAAATCGCTGAGATGAAGATGAAAGACCTCAACGCGGCGTCGATTGAAGCGGCTACACGCATGATTGAAGGCACCGCCCGCAGCATGGGAATTGAAATCGTCGCGTAAATTTTTGGACGTGGGAGAGAAATCGTTCGCACCACTGGAGGAATTTTTGTAATGGCAAAAAAAGGCAAGAAATATCGCGCAGCCGCCGAACTTATCGAAGAAGGCAAGCTGTACGAAGTCGATGAAGCCGTGGAACTCGTTAAGAAAACGTCCACCGCGAAATTCGACGAAACCATTGAAATGCACGTGCGTTTGGGCGTCGACCCGAAGTACAACGACCAGCAGGTTCGCGGCGCCGTCGTACTCCCTAACGGTACTGGCAAATCCAAGCGCGTGCTCGTCTTCACGAAGGGCGAAAAGGTTAAGGAAGCCGAAGAGGCTGGCGCTGATTTCGTCGGCGCTGAAGAGCTTGTCGAGAAAATCAAGGGCGGCTGGTTCGATTTCGACGTTGCCGTCGCCACGCCGGATATGATGGGTATCGTCGGGCGTCTCGGTAAACTGCTCGGTCCGCGCGGCTTGATGCCTAACCCGAAACTCGGCACCGTTACGCCGAACGTCGCGCAGGCTGTTTCTGAGCAGAAAGCCGGTAAGGTTGAGTACCGCACTGACAAGGCGGGCAACATTCACTGCCCGATTGGCAAGGCGTCTTTTGAAGTTGACAAACTGCGCGAAAATTATCAGACGCTGCTCGATACGCTGATTCGCGTAAAACCGGCGGCGGCTAAAGGGCAGTACGTCCGCTCAATCACGCTCAGCGCAACCATGGGACCTGGCGTGGCAGTTGTACTCCCCTAACTGGCAACTAGCAACTAACAAACTAAACAGACCAGAGACAGCAGGTGCATTCCGCGTAAATCCTGCCGAGGTCGGAGCTTTACCATTAGAAAAATTTCTCTAGTGTCTCCGATTGTCCTGGTCGGGGATTTTTTTATGGGAGGTGAATTTTAAGTGGGTGTAACTCCTAAGAAACAGGCGGTTGTCGCCGAAATTAAGGGCTGGCTGACCGAAGCCAAATCCGTCGTCATTTCCAGCTACAAGGGCCTGAACGTTGCAACCGATACGCAAATGCGCCGCGAACTCCGCGAGGCTGGCGTCCAGTATAAAGTCGTCAAGAATACAATGCTGCGCATCGCCGCGAAAGATTTGGGAATTGAAGGGCTTGAGTCGCACCTTGAAGGCACGACCGCTATCGTTTTCTCCACAACCGACGCCGTCGCTCCTGCTAAGGTACTCGTCGACTTCATGCGCAAAAATAAACTCGAAGACCCGGGCATTCTTACGATTAAAGCCGGTATCCTCGACAAAAAAGTTCTCAGCGAAGCCGACGTCAAGGCGCTGGCATCTCTGCCCAGCCGCGAAGAACTTATTGCAAAACTCCTCGGCAGCATGAACGCGCCGCTCAGCAATACCGTCGGTCTGCTCTCTACGATTATTCGCAACGCTATTGGCGTTATCGACGCTCTGCGCGAAAAGCGCGAAAAGGAAGCAGCTTAATCTTTTTTCAGCATTTCTTTTTTCGGCATTTCTTTATTCAGCATTTCTTTCGAGAAAGAAACGCTGGCAAAGAAAGCTGGGCCGCAGAGGTCGCATCCAGCGACCTGTGACGGCCCGCGCCCCGTCCATGGGGCGCTTCTAAGTTCGATTTTTGAAATTTTTGGAGGTTGAATTTTAATGACTAAAGAAGAAATTATCGAAGCCATAGGCTCAATGACAGTCCTCGAACTTTCCGAACTCGTTAAGGCAATGGAAGAAAAATTCGGCGTTTCCGCCGCCGCTCCCGTAGCAGTTGCCGCCGCCGCTCCCGTCGCCGCCGCCGCTGAAGAAGAAGAAAAAACTGAATTCGACGTTGTTCTCGCTGAAGTCGGCGCTGAAAAAATTAAGGTCATCAAAGCCGTCCGCGAAGCTACTGGTCTCGGTCTTAAAGAAGCCAAAGCGCTCGTCGATGGCGCTCCCGCTCCCGTTAAGGAAAAAATTTCCAAGGCTGACGCTGAAGCTCTCAAGGCGAAACTCGAAGAAGTCGGCGCGAAAGTCGAAATTAAATAATTTATCTTTAATCCCGTTCAGGGCGGTGTCGAATGCGGCACTGCCTTTTTTAGTTGAGGTGATACCATGACTGACAAAATTTCAACCGCCAGCAAAATCCTGCGCGACGCCAAAAACATTCTCATAGGCGCTGGCGCGGGGCTTTCAACTGCCGCTGGCTACACTTATTCCGGCGCGCGCTTTGAAAAATATTTTTCGGACTTCGAGCGTGAGTACGGCTTTCACGATATGTACAGCGGCGGCTTTTATCCCTACGAAACGCCGGAGGAATTTTGGGCTTTCTGGAGCCGGAATATTTTTTACAACCGCTATGACCAGCCGCCGAGTGAAGTTCACGCTAAACTTTTGCAACTGGTGCGTGATAAAAATTATTTCGTGCTGACTACGAACGTCGACCATTTGTTTCAGAACAACGGCTTCGACAAGGCGCGGCTTTTCTACACGCAGGGCGATTACGGCTTGTTTCAATGTCCGACGCCCTGTCACCAGAAAACCTACGATAACGAAAAAGTTATCCGCGAAATGCTTGCTGCTCAGAAGGATATGCGCGTACCGGCTGAACTTTTCCCGCACTGCCCTAAATGCGGCGAAATGATGACGACGAATCTGCGCTCGGACGATAATTTTGTTGAGGACGAAGGCTGGCACGCGGCGGCTAAGCGCTACGAAAATTTCCTGCGCGAAAATCTTATGGGCGATATTGTTTACCTTGAACTCGGCGTCGGCGGCAACACGCCTGGGATTATCAAGTACCCGTTCTGGGACTTCACCGCCGAAAATCCCCGCGCCAAATATATCTGCGTCAACTTCGGCGAGGCGTTCGTTCCCCAAAATATCGCCAGCCAGTCAATCGCCATCAACGCCGACATCAAGGATTTTCTCGCGCAGATTTGAGGTGCCGCCAATGAACAAGCTAACCGCCGTCAAAAAACTGAACGCGCAACTTTTAGCCGAAATGCCGGAGCTGGAAGTCTCAGCCGTGCCAGACGATTTGCCGTCGCAGAGAAAACTTTTGCGCGCGCTTATGAACGTCCGCCCGCCAATGCCGCTTGACGCAGATTTTTTGAAACTGCAGGACGAAATTTTATCCGCCGAAGTGCATGAACGCGGTATCGTCAAACTTTCAGAAATTCCCAGCGTCGAACGCAATATTAAAATCTGGCAGGGCGACATCACCCGCCTCGAAGTCGACGCCATTGTCAACGCCGCCAATTCCGCACTGCTAGGCTGTTTCGTGCCGCTCCACGGCTGTATCGACAACGCCATTCATTCCGCCGCCGGTCTCCAGCTGCGCGACGCCTGCAACAAAATTTCCAGCGGCAACGAGCCGACTGGCTGCGCTAAAATCACGCCCGCTTTCAATCTGCCCAGCAAATTCGTGATTCATACCGTCGGTCCGATTATCTACAGTCCGCCGCCCAGCCGCGCTGAAGAAAATCTGCTGGCGAGCTGTTACAAATCCTGCCTCGAACTCGCCGCCGAAAATAATCTGCGCTCAATCGCTTTCTGCTGCATTTCGACCGGCGAATTTCATTTCCCGAATAAGCGCGCCGCTGAAATTGCCGTTGAGACTGTCAGAAATTTTCCGGCTGAAATTGCCGTCGTGTTTAACGTCTTCAAGGATTTGGACGCGCAGATTTACCGCGAACTGCTATGCTGACAGCGATAGTTTTGAGCGCGGTTTTGACGCTGGCAGGTTCGCGCTGGATAGATTTTCTGTACCGAATGCCGACGGCGCCGCTGACTTTCCCAGACGAAATTTCAACCAGAGCGAGATTCAGAAAGCCGCTGCTGGCGGTCTTAATGTTCGCAGGATTTGCCAGCGCGCCGGAAATTTACTGGGCGGCGGTATTTTTTCTGGCGCTGATAACCGCAACAGACTTCGAGCAGTACGTGATTTTCGACAGAATGCTGGTGCCGTTCGCGCTGATTGGAATTTTGGCGGCAGTGTATCTGGGTTTGCCGCTTGGCGAGAGATTTTTAGCGGCAGCAGTCGGCGGAGGAATTTTTTTAGCGATAGCGTTTGTTTCGCGCGGAGGAATTGGCGGCGGCGATATAAAACTGGTAGCGACGCTGGGACTCTGGCTCGGCGCGGAAAATCTGCTGAACGTCGTGATATACGCCTGCATTGGCGGGGGAATTGCGGCGGTCGCGTTGATTCTTGCCGGTAAAAAAAGCCGCGACAGTTACTTTGCCTATGGTCCCTATTTTGCATTAGCCGCTATGTATTTTTTATGTACGCAATGAAGAAAGAGGCGCCACATGGACGCACGCGCTTAAGAAGCGCCCCATGGATGGGGCGCCGGCCGTCACAGGTCGCCGGAAGCGACCTATGCGGCCGAGCTTTCTTTGGTTACTTTCTTTCTCGAAAGAAAGTAACATCTATTGGCACCAAAAGAAAGTAACATCTATCAGCACCAAAAAAAAGTAACATCTATCAGCACCAAAAAAAAGTAACATCTAAACGCCGCCTTTACGAATAAAAATTTTTGTGCTAAACTTTGAGCCTAAAATTTCAAAGCGAGGCGATTTGATGGTTCACATAGTGATTGATCTTGAAATGAATCCTATCAACAAAGAATTTAAGGAAGTGCGGAAATTTCTGCTGGACGAAGTGATTGAGTTCGGCGCGGTGAAGCTTGACGAAAATTACCGGCAAATCGACGAGTTCCAGTGCTACGTGAAGCCGGTGTACAGCGAAACTATCAACAAGCACATCACGAAGCTGACGGGTATAACCACCGAGACCGTTGCGGATAAAGCCGGCTTTGTCGAAGAGTTCAATAATTTTTTCAAGTGGATTGGCGGCTGGGACATGAAAATTTATTCGTGGAGCCCATCGGATATAAAGCAGCTCAAGAACGAATGCGCGTACAAAATTCCGAAGTTCGACGTGCGGCGGCTGGAGCGGCAGTGGATTGACGTGCAGAAGGAATTTGACGACCGGCTAGGTCTGCACAGCAATCTGGGGCTGAAATACGCCGTCGGAGCAATGGATCGAAACTTTGAAGGCACGCACCACACGGCGCTGGCGGACGCGGCTAATGCGGCGGCGATTCTGGCGCTCATGCAGGACGACGAGGCTTTTTTCAAAACCATGCAGCCGGTGATAGATTTGCTCAGACCGCAGGAATTTTCGCAGTCAATCGGCGACCTGTTCCCAGAGCTGGCGGATTTAAAGTTCGATTAAAAATTCCAGAAATAAAAATACTCCACTCTTTCGCGTGAGAGAGTGGAGCTTTTTTTATGGGCGAACTTCGCGCGGGTGAACTTCACGCGGCTTGACTTCGCGCGGAGAATGTGCTTCGCCAGGCTTTTTTTCCCTTGGCGTCACGGATTCGCGAAACTTATCCCAAAATTCTTTTCGTTTATCGGCGTCATTTTTACTATCGGTTAAATAAACAGATTCAAACACGTACTCGTTTAAATTATTGCTTGAAGCCGAAGAATGACCGGCAGCCAGTATCGCGCTCGCCATGAGTAAGGCGGGGATTAAAATTCGTGCCAGCCTTTTCATTTCATTCAGTCCTTTAAAATTTATTTTTAACAATTAACTCCCAAAAAAATTTACCAGCGGTGACGCGGCGGTGGCGGCATATGACGTGGCGGAGGCGGCGGATCAAAATCGTTCGGACGCCTGCTAAAATGCGGCGGCTCGTGACGGTGATGGTGGCGTGGCGGTTCATAGTGGCGGTGCGGAGGCGGGGGCGGAGCATGCCACGGCGGAGCTTTGAGTTCCTGCGTCTCAGCCGGATTTTCAAGCGCGTCGGGAATTTCTGCCGCCTCGACTGTTCCGAAACTCATTGCCCCGAAAACCAGCACTGCCGCCAGTCCTTTCGCAAATCTTTTCATGTTTGACACGCCCTTTCGTAACTTTTAGCTAATTTTACATTTTTTTTGCGGGCTTGTCATTAAGATTAGATTAATTTTTACTACGTTGTTTAAAAATTTCGTATAGCAAAACCGCTCCTGCAACCGAGGCGTTCAGCGAATTTATTTTTCCGACCATTGGAATTTTTACGAGCAAATCGCAACTTTCGCGCGTCAGCCTGCGCATTCCTTTGCCCTCGCTGCCGATAACTAGAACAATTCCGCCAGTCAAATCTGCCTCGTTGAAATTTTTTTCCGCGCTCATATCGCCGCCGACGATTTTTAAATCCAGTTCGTGAAATTTTTTCAAAGTCTGCGCGACGTTCGTAACCTGCGCGACCCTGACATATTCGACGGCACCGGCTGAAGTTTTTGCCACGGTTGAATTTAAAGAGACGCTCCGCCGCTTCGGAATAACTACGCCGTGAACGCCTACAGCGTCCGCCGTCCTAAGAATCGCTCCAAAGTTATGCGGGTCTTCCAGCTCGTCCAGCAAAATTATAAACGGCGGCTCATTCTTCGACGCGGCAGTTTCCAGAATTTCTTCGACCGTCGCATAGTCCAGCGCCGCAACCTGCGCGATAACACCCTGATGCCGCCCGCCGTCAGACATTTTGTCCAGCTTAGCGCGTTCCACAAATTCTACAACGACGCCAGATTCCTTCGCCAGCGCCAGAATTTGCTTAATCGAGCCGTCATGACTGCCGCTCGCCACGAAAAGTTTATTGACGCTCCGACCGGCTTTGAGCGTCTCGGTAACGGCGTTCCTGCCAATGATTAAATCTTCGCTCGCCATATTCTCGCCTCAGAATTTGTGGCTGACGCCGACGGAAAAGCCCATCGTGTCGTAGCCAGGATTGTGCTTTTTCATGCCGTTGGAAACGTGGCTGACGTAGTAGCCGACGGTGAACGAATCGTCGTCGTTATATTTCCACGTCAGACTGGGACCAATGCGCCACATGAAGCCGTAAGCGCGTCCTTGCGCAGGGTGAGCCCTGTTGTAAGCGAGTAAACTGCCGCCGATGTCCCAGTTCGCGTAGAGCTTGCCGGAAATATTTGTGTTCCAGCGCAGAAATCCCGCTATGCCAAGTCCGACGGCGTTGCTGTCGCGGAAAATCCCTTCGTACTTGCGATTGGTGTAGCCGGTCGCGCGGGAAAAAGTTAAGCCGCGATAAAAACTCAGCGCGCGGTGCTCATGCATTTTCTGCAGAACATGAACGTTGTAATTATCAACCTGCCTGTCGCCGTGCAGTCTGCCCTGCAGATAATCCAGCTGTATTTCCCAATTTTTTTTCGTGTCAGAATTTGCCTCGGCGGTGCTGAAAATTACCAGTCCTGCCAGCAAAACCGCCGCCGCCCGTTTAAAAATTCCTGTCAAAAATTCCACCTTCAATCAGCGCCATTTCGCAAATTTCATCGAGGCGCGCAGTTTTATTCGTGAGAAAAAGTTCGCCGAGCAGTGCCTCAAAGCCGGTGCTGGCGTGGTATTCCGCAACGGTTGCAACGCGCGGCGCATGACTTTTAGCGTTCCTGCCGCGCCGGAAAATCGCCCGTTCTTCGTCAGTAAGGCGCGGCTCAATTTTTTTGTAGAGCTCTGCCTGTACCGCCGCCGAAACTATTTCCGCGCCCAGTTCGTGAAGTTTATCGATTCGGTGCGTTACCGCCAGCAGCCGCGTCCGAACGTACAGATGAAAATACGCGTCGCCAATATACGCCAGCACCAGCGGCGAAAGTTCCCGCGTGTCTACGCCTGTTTCCATTTCACGCCCTGCGGAGTATCTTCCAGAATAATCCCCGCCGCCTTCAAATCGTCGCGAATCTTGTCAGCAACCGTCCAGTTTTTATTTTTGCGCGCGTACTGCCGAATGTCCACGATAATTTTCATCAGCTTATCGACAAGCTCGGAATCGGCGGCGGTTTCCTCGACGTTCTCGAAAATTCCAATCGTCGACGCCATGTCGGTGAAAACTTCCGAAACGCGCATAATCATATAAGCGTCGGCGCCGCGCGGCAGAATTTTTCCGGCAATGTAATCGTTGTAGTAGGCGTTCACGTCGCGCGCCAGCTCGAACATGTAGCTAATCGCCAGCGCCGTGTTGAAATCGTCGTTCATGGCGTCATCGAAAGCAGACAGCAATCTTTCCGCGCCTTCGACTAAGCCGCCCGCCGGACTGAGCGTAATCATCGGGTCTTTTTTGCCCTTGAGGAATTTATCTTCCTCGATTTGCTTAACGAGTTCCTGCAGATTGTTGTAGGCGATTTTAAGGCGCCCGTAGCTAATCTGCGCCTCCTTAATGCGTTCCTCGTTGAAGTCGAGCGGGCTGCGGTAATGCGTCTGCACGAGGAAAAAGCGAACGACTTCGCCAGGGTATTTCCTGAGAATATCCTCGACCGTGAAAAAATTCCCCGCAGATTTGCTCATTTTGGTATTGTCAATCGTGATGAATCCGTTGTGTACCCAGTACTGCGCGAAGGAATTTTCGTCGCCGAGCGCGCATTGAGACTGCGCAATTTCGTTTTCGTGGTGCGGGAAAATCAAATCAGCGCCGCCGCCGTGGAAGTCAAACTTTTCGCCGAGATATTTCAGCGACATTGCCGAGCATTCAATGTGCCAGCCAGGTCTGCCTTTACCCCACGGGCTGTCCCACGCGGGTTCGCCAGGCTTAGCGGCTTTCCACAGCGCAAAATCCATTGGGTGGCGTTTCCTGTCGTCAATTTCGACGCGCGCCCCAGCCTGCATATCTTCAAACTTGCGCCGACTCAGCTTGCCGTAACTTTTATCCGCCTCGACGCTGTAAAAAACGTCGCCGTTGTCCAGCCGGTACGCGAAATTTTTTTCAACGAGCGTCTCAATCATGGCGATAATGTCGGGAATCGTCTCGGAAACTTTCGGGTAAACGTCGGCGGGCTGCACGTTCAGCGCGTCCATAACCTGAAAATAATTGCGAATGTAGCGGTCGGCAATTTCAGACCAGCTGACGCCCTCGCGGTTGGCGGCGGCTATAATTTTGTCGTCAACGTCGGTGAAATTCTGCACGTAGCGAACCTTGTAGCCAATCCGCGCGAAGTACCGGCGGATAACGTCCCACGTCACGAATGGACGCGCGTTTCCAATGTGCGGCTTGTTGTAGGGCGTCACGCCGCAGCAGTAAATGCTGACTTCGCCCGCCTTGAGCGGCTTGAAAATTTCCTTGCTCCTGCTCATCGTGTTGTAAAACTGAATCATAATTTAGCCTCCTGATTTTTTTCGAGATTAACTTTCGGCTTATCCTCGGCGGCGGCAACTTCTAGCGCGGAAGTTCGCATTGCCTCGGCGGAAATTTCAGCGCGGGCGGCGGCAAGTTCAGCCTCCAAATCGTTTACGCGCTGTTCCAGCCGCTGAATCTGCCTGAGCGCAACTTCAATCATTTCGCGTTCGGGGTCGGGCAGAGTTGCATGGTCGAGGTCAACGTCAATCTCGTCGCAAATTTCGTCGTGAACCTTCGGGTCGTCAATTTTCATTCCGCGCTTTTTGCAAAGTTCCAGCCACGCCTGCTGAAATTCTTCCTGATTATGAATGCGCCTGCCGTGCAGAACTACGACGCGCCCAGGAATGCCGACAACGGTTGCGTAGGGCGGAACTTCCTTCAGAACGACGGAACCCGCGCCAATTTTCGCGTGGTCGCCGACTTTGAACGAGCCGAGAACTTTCGCGCCGGTCGCCACAACGACGTTGTTGCCAATCGTGGGGTGGCGCTTGCCCTTTTCCTTGCCGGTGCCGCCAAGCGTGACGCCCTGATACAGCGTGACATTTTTGCCAATCTCCGCCGTCTCGCCAATCACAATCCCAGTGCCGTGGTCGATAAACAAGCCGTCGCCAATCGTCGCGCCAGGGTGTATCTCAATGCCCGTCAGAAACCGGCAGAAATTTGAAACCAGTCGCGCAGAAACAATCCAGCCGCGTGTAAAGAGCGCGTGCGAAATCCTGTGCATCCAAATCGCGTGCAAGCCAGAATAACACAAAATAACTTCCAGCGTGCTCTTAGCCGCCGGATCCCGCTCGAAAATTACGCGAATGTCTTTCCTTATGCGCGAAAAAAAACTCATTCAAACTTACCTCTCAATGGCGCAGACAGCGTACGCCGCAATTCCCTGTTCAGCGCCGGTAAAGCCGAGCCGCTCTTCCGTCGTTGCCTTCACGCTCACCGCGCCAATATCAATCTGCAGAATTTCAGCCAACCGCCTGCGCATTTCTGGAATGTACGGCGCAAGTTTCGGCTTCTGCGCGACGATTATCGAATCAATGTTCACAATGCGGAAATTTTCAGCGCGAATAATTTCAAGAGTTTCAGCCAGCAGTTTCGTGCTGTCGATATTTTTGTAGCGGGCGTCGCTGTCAGGGAAGTGCTGCCCAATGTCGCCGAGAGCCGCCGCGCCTAACATTGCGTCAATTATCGCGTGAATCAAAACGTCCGCGTCAGAATGCCCGTCCAATCCCAGCGAATGTTCAATCTCCACGCCGCCCAGAATTAATTTCCGCCCGCTAACAAGCCGGTGCACGTCGTAGCCAATCCCAAACCGCGTCATTTAAATTCCGCCCCTCAAAAAGTTTTCCGCAATGGCAATATCCTCCGGCGTCGTCACCTTGATATTTTTGTAAGAGCTGGTGACAACCTTAATCCGCCCGCCAATGCGCTCGACAAGGCTGGCGTCGTCCGTACCGAGAAAATTATCAGCCTCAGCCTGCGCGTATGCCCGCAATAAAATTTCGCGCTGAAATCCCTGCGGCGTCTGCACTTCAACCAGTTCCGCGCGCGGCGGCGTCGACTTCACAAATCCTGCCGCGTCGACGAATTTGATTGTATTTTTTTCCGGCACTGCCGCTATCGCTCCGCCGAATTTTTCCGCCGCGTCGATAACTTTTTCTACCGTCAGCAAATCCACCAGCGGGCGCGCCGCGTCGTGTACCAAAACTGTTTCCGCGTCCGCCGGTAAAAGTTTCAAGCCGTTTGCTATCGAGTACTGCCGCTCCGAGCCGCCGACTGTTACCGCCCACGGCTTTAAAGATTTTTCAGCTGATAAAATTTCTGTGACAGTTTCGACTTCGCCCGCGCCGACCACTACGATTAAAAATCCTATTCGCGCAGATTTTGAAAAAGTTTTGAGCGTGCGGAGCAAAATCGATTCGCCCGCCAGTTCGAGGAAAATTTTGTTCGAGCCGGTTCCCATTCGCCGACTTGCGCCCGCCGCCGGAAATATCGCTGTTACCATTTCAAATCAGACCCTCAGCCATCAGCCGCTTAATCCCGACAATCACGCCAAACTGGTCGTTGCTGGCAGTCTCGTAGCGCGCGATTTTTTTCAGATCTGGGTGAGCGTTAGCCATTGCGAAGCCGTGACCGACGGATTGAATCATTTCGTAATCGTTGAGATAATCGCCGAACGCCGCGCATTCCTCCGGCTTAACGTCCAAAATCCGCTGAACGTTGCGCACAGCCTCGCCCTTGTTGATACCCTT
The DNA here is from genome assembly GCA_017614505.1 of Selenomonadaceae bacterium. Classification (GTDB taxonomy): domain Bacteria; phylum Bacillota; class Negativicutes; order Selenomonadales; family Selenomonadaceae; genus Quinella. Next base: position 147,627 of record JAGABT010000001.1, read on the forward strand.
CGACATCACGTCAACCCAGTAATCCGAGCTCAGCACAACCTGCAAATCGTCGTAGAACTGCGCGAGGTGACGGTAAATTTTTTCGTCGGCGCGCCCAGTAACGTCGAACATGGCAACCTTAATCGGCGTATCGTCAATCGCGTCGAAGCTGTCAACAACGGCGTTGTGCGTGTAGTATTTGTTAAGCTCCGCCTGATTTTCGGCGGTATCCTGCTCGCGGCGAATATACGCGTCCTTCTTGCCGCACCACACTCGCAGAATATTTTTGAGCGGCTCGGTGACTTCCAGAACTTTATCGACGGCAGCACGGTCAATGGGACTGCTGAAAATTTCAATCTCGCGGTGCATGACGAGCGTGCCATTTTCCGCCAGAAATAAAAATTCGTCGACGTATTTCTCAAAAGTTTTGAGCAGGGAAAAATACTGCCTGCCGCTTGCCGGAGCAAAAATCACGCCGCGCCGCTTGAGTTCAGCCATAGTTTCATCGAAGCCGTCGGGAAGTTTGTTGGCGCTGGTGAGGAGCGTGCCGTCCATATCCGAAAAAATAATTTTAATCACGTCGAAAACCTCCGCAGAATTTTTCCCTATTTTACACTGATTTTCGATTCTTGCAAAGCAAAAAAAATCCGCGAGGGACCGAATCTCCTCACGGCGAAAAATTTTTATGGCGCGTCAGCTGAACGTGAAGCCGGTCATCGCCATCGAACCCAGATTGCAGACGTTATTGAAAACCATGGCGTTATCGCCCTGCGCCGCGCCGAGACAGTAAATCAGCGGCAGGAAATGTTCAGGCGTCGGAACTGCGTAGGCGGCGTCGGGAATTTTTTCGTAGCTGATAATTTTTTCGGCGTCGCCAGCTGTTACCGCGTCGATAATTTTCTGGTTGAAGTTCAAGGTTTTGTCGGTGCCGTTGGGATTGTTCCAGTCGACTTCACGCAGATTGTGGACGACGTTGCCGCTGCCGAAAATCAGATATCCTTCGTCGCGCAGGGCGGAAAGTTTTTTGCCAGTCTCGAATGCGCCCGCCGGTGTAATATTCCTGTCAATCGACAGCTCTACAATCGGAATATCCGCCGCCGGAAACATGTGCACGAAAATCGTCCAAATGCCGTGGTCAATGCCCCAATCGTTGTCAACCGAAACTTGAGCGCCGAGGATTTGCTGAACGCGCGCCGCTAGTTCCGGCGAGCCTTTTGCAGGGTAACGCACTTCGTACAGTTCGCGCGGGAATCCGAACATGTCGTTTATCTGCGGCGGGCTGGCTGAAGTTTGAATCAGCGTGCCTTGTACCGTGTACCAGTGCGCCGAAATTGCCAGAATCGCCTGTGGCTTGCCAAAAGTTGTCAGAAACTGCCTGCCGACCGCCGCCAGCGTACGCGTAATTTCGTCGTCGCGCAGGGCTATCATTGGGTCGCCGTGTCCAGAAAATATCACCGGCATTTTCATAATTGAAAGTTCCTCCAGAATTAAAATTCGCGCTTATAAAAAGCCGCCCATGGACGCACGCGCTTAAGAAGCGCCACATGGTGCAGAGGCGCCCCATGGACGGGGCGCCGCCCGCGCCATTCGCCGGATGCGAATGCAGCGGGCTGGCTTTCTTTGTAACTTTCTTTCTCCACAGAAAGAAAGTTAGAGAGACAAACTTAAAGATTTTCCAGCAGCGATAAAATCCCGCCAATGCAATCTGCGCGATTGAAATTGAAAACCTCGCCGCTCCTGCGAACTTTTACTTCGACGCTGCCGCTGTCCAAAGTTTTGGGGCTGACCGTCGCGCGCACGGGATAACCAATCAAATCGCAGTCCTTGAACTTGACGCCCGCGCGTTCCTTCCTGTCGTCCAGCAGAACGTCGACGCCGGACTTTTTCAGCTCAGCGTAAATTTTTTCAGCGTACTCAAGCTGGGCAGAATCTTTCGCGTTGACGGGAACAACCACAACTTCAAAAGGCGCAATCGCCCGCGTCCAGATAATCCCGTCGGCATCGTTATTCTGCTCAATCGCCGCCGCCATCGTCCGCCCGACGCCAATCCCGTAGCAGCCCATTTCAAAATAAGTTTCCCTGCCGCCTTCGTCGAGGAAGGTTGCGTTCAAAGATTTGCTGTACTTGCTGCCGAGCGTGAAAACCTGCCCGACTTCGATACCGCGCGTCATCTTCAGAGCGGCGCCGCAATGCGGACACGGGTCGCCTTCCTGCACCATGCGAATATCCGCCACGATAATTTTTTCGGCGTCGAAGTCACGCTTAGGATTGACGTTGATAAAATGCGCGTCGACTTCATTGGCGCCGGCAACCGCGTTGTACATTTCCATAACCGTCGCGTCGACGACAATTTTCGCGCTGTCGGAAATTCCAATCGGACTCATGAAACCGGCACTGCCGCCCGCCGCAGTTATCGCAGATTCTTCCGCCATGTGCAAATGAAGAGCGCCTGTCGCGTTCAGAACTTTAATTTCGTTGACTTCGTGGTCGCCGCGCACAAAAGCCAGAATCAAGCCGCCGTCGTCGTCCTGGAACGCAACCGCCTTGATAGTTTTTTCAATCGGCACGCCCAGATAATTTTTAACCAGCTCAATCGTGTGAGCGTCCGGCGTCGAAACTTTTTCCAGCGGCTTCATTTCCTCAGCCTCAGCGTGAATAATTTTCAGCTCAGCCTTCTCGTCGCTCGCGGCGTAGTCGCAGCTCTCGCAGTATGCAATGTTCGATTCGCCGCTCGGAGCAAGGACAGTGAACTCGTGAGAATGTCCGCCGCCAATCGCGCCATTGTCAGCCTCGACCGCGCGGAACTTCAAGCCACAGCGCGTGAAAATATTCGTGTAGGCGTCGTACATTTTCTGGTAAGAAACGTTCATGCCATCGGTGTCTTTGTCGAAGGAGTACAAATCCTTCATGACAAATTCGCGGCTCCGCATTAAGCCGAAGCGCGGGCGAATTTCGTCGCGGTATTTATTCTGAATCTGGTACAGCATCAGCGGCAGTTGCTTGTAGGATTTGACTTCGCCGCGCACCAGCGTAGTTATCATTTCCTCGTGCGTCGGTCCCAGGCAAAAATCCCGCCCGTGCCGGTCTTTCAGCCGCATCATTTCCGGTCCGTACACCGCCCAGCGCCCAGATTCGTGCCAGATTTCCGCCGGCTGCGTAATTGGCATCATCAGTTCCTGCCCGCCAGCCGCGTCCATTTCCTCGCGGATTATCTGCATGATTTTTTTCATCGTCCGCCACGCCAGCGGCAGGTAAGTGTACATTCCGCCCGCCGCCTTGCGGATTAAGCCCGCGCGAAACATTAACTTATGGCTCAAAAGTTCCGCCTCGGCAGGAGATTCTCTCAGCGTCGGCGCGTACAGTTGACTTGCTCGCAATTTCATCACCTCAAATTTTTTCAACGCGCAGATTATACAAATTCCCGCCGCCAATTGCAACCACGCTAAAATTTCTTGCAAATATCACCGGTTCAAGGTAAAATAAAATGACATTTTGAACGCTGGGAGGAATGTTTTTGATGATAAAAATTCTGCCGGTCGTAATTGCAGTCTGCTTATCGCTGGCAAATTTTCAGTTCTTCGACACCGACGAAAAAAATCCGCCGCCGCCCGAATCGATAGAAAATCCGCGCAACCATTTGACGCAGGACGCAGATCACCGCTCCGAAGTCACCGCCAAAGTTCTCTCCGTAAGCGAGGCGTCTTCAAAAAATCTCACGATAAATCATACCGACGAAAAAATTCCCGCCGAGTCCGCTGAAACTCCTCCCGCCGAACCCGAAGGCGAAAAAATCCTGCGCCTGACGTGGAATATCGTGCCCGACGCCGTTAAATACAAAATTTCCTACGAAAATAAAACCGCCGTCTCTTACACCCACGGCGTCGAAATTCCCGTGCAGAGCGTCAACAGCGAAATTCACGTGACAGCGCTCGGCTTCAGCAACAATGTCGTAAACTCCGACGTCGAAATTCGTTCCGCCGAAACCAATCCCGCCGCGCCCCGCACTACCACCGAGTTCGACAAAATGAGCTCGCCGCCAATTTATATCGTTTACTCGTGGATTCCGACAAATTCCGCCGACCACTACGAAATTCAGCTGCTGCGCGACGGCGAAATTCTGCGCGACTACCTGACCGACTACCACCCGAAAGATGACAACTTCGACTTCTACGATAAGACGCCCGTGCTGGACGAAGGCGAATATTTCTGGCGCGTGCGCGGGCTTTCCGCTGACGACGAAATTATAACCGAATGGTCCGAGCAGGCGCCCAATAATACTTTTATCGTCAAATCGCCCGAAACTTTCTGCGCGCTCGGCGACAGCATTACCCACGGCGGCGGCTCAATTTCCGTCCCGCCCTCAACCGTCGTCTACAACTGGGAAAATTACTGCGCCGTTCCAATTAAAAATCTCGGCAGGAGCGGCGACACTACCGAAAAACTTCTTGACCGTTTCGAGGAAGACGTTCTGCCTTTCAACCCCGAAATTCTTTTCATCATGGCGGGCGTCAACGATTATCGCAGCGATATTCTCGGCTGGGATTCAGTCATGAACCTCGCCGCGCTCAAGGAAAAGTGCGAGGATTACGGTATCAAGCCGGTTTTCATTACGCCCACGCCGCTCAATCCCGAACTCATTCGCAAAGTCAAGTTTATCAACGCGCCGCCCTACGACTGGCAGGAACACCGAAAATATATCTGCGACTGGATGCGCAAGCAGGAATATTGCATCGACCTGACCGACACTTTTTCCGACGCCAATGGCTGGCTGAAACCGAATCTTTCGATTGACGGTCTGCACCCTGACGCCGAAGGCAAAAAAATTATCGGGCAGGCAGTCGAAACCTGGCTTACAAATTATCTGAACAACAATTAAATTTGGAGGAATTAAAATGGCGAAAGCTCTGATTGTCGTCGACATGCAAAATGATTTCGTGACCGGCTCGCTCGGTACGAAGGAAGCGCAGGAAATGCTGCCGCGCCTCGTGAAAAAACTTGAAGCCGCCGTCAATGAAAACTGGACGGACATTATTTTCACGCAGGACACCCACAAGGAAAATTACCTTGAGACGCAGGAAGGCAAAAATCTGCCCGTCGTCCACTGCATTAAAAATACCGAGGGCTGGGAAATTGTGCCGGAACTCCAGAAATTTATCCCGCGCGCCAAAGCCGTCATTGAGAAAAAGGCGTTCGGCTCCACGCGCATTCCCAGTCTGATTAAGCCTTACGAGGTCGTTGAATTTGTCGGCGTCTGTACTGATATTTGCGTCATTTCCAACGCGCTGCTTGTCAAGGCGTTCTACCCTGAGCAGGTCGTTGCCGTCGACGCCAGCTGCTGCGCAGGTACTACGCCGGAAAATCATCGCGCGGCGCTTACCGTTATGAAACTTTGCCAGTGCAAAATCGAGGAGTGAAGTCATGGCGCGGCAGTTAAAAAAAATCCTGAAAAAAGTTCAGCCGAAACCTAAGACGCCCGAAAAGCCGCCGGAAAAAGTCGGCAAAGACTACCTGCTAATCGTGATACTCTCGCTGACGGTAATTTTCATGATAATCGGCTGGGAAAATTTTACCGGCTACAACCGCGCGCTGTACATTGCGCTGATAATTTCGCTGGGAACAACCTACGCGCGTCGCCACTTCAATTTAACGCCGACGCAGGATTTGTGGACGGAGCGCGCCAGCTTTTTAGCGATGGTCTCAGCAATCGCGCTGTTCTTCGCCGTACTGTACCAGCAATTCTGGGCTTGAGTTTTTATGCAAGTAAAAAAAGTGGCCGCCCAAGGACGGGCGGCCGGCCGTCACAGGTCGCCGGAAGCGACCTATGCGGCCCAGCTTTCTTTGGTTACTTTCTTTCTCGAAAGAAAGTGACATATAAAAAACAAAACCTTACGCCAAATCTTCGCCGTTGGACGCGATAACTTTTTTGTACCAGTAGAAAGAATCCTTGCGGCTGCGGGAGAAATCGCCGGTGCCGTCGTCGTGGCGGTCGACGTAGATAAAGCCGTAGCGTTTGGCGTATTGCCCAGTTCCAGCGCTAACCAGGTCGATTGGACCCCAGGTCGTATAGCCAATCAGCGGCACGCCGTCCTTGACAGCCTCGCCCATAGCCTTAATGTGTTCGCGGAAATAGGAAATGCGGTAATCGTCGTGAATTGAGCCGTCCGCCTCGACCTTATCGAACGCGCCGAAGCCATTTTCGACAACCATAAGCGGCGTATTCGGATAGCGGGAAGCGAGTTTATTGAGCGTCCAGCGCAGACCGTCGGGGTCAATCTGCCAGCCCCAGTCGGAGGCTTTAAGGTACGGATTTTTCGCACCGCCCATCATGTTGCCCTTAACCTGCGCGGCGCCTTCCTGCACCGTGACGCAGTTCGACATATAGTAGCTGAACGTGTAGAAGTCGACGACGCCTTCCTTGAGGATTTTCTTATCTTCCTCGTCGTCCATGAACGCCGTGTCGACGCCCAAATCCTGATAGAATTTTTTCGCGAAGTAGGGGTATTCGCCGCGAACCTGCACGTCGCCGCAGATGTCGTTGCAAATAGAATCGCGCCGCTGGTCTTCGAGCAAATCTTTCGGATTCGGCGTCAGCGGGTACCACGTGATATGGCAAATCATGTTGCCAATCATGAAGTTGGGATTGATTTTGTGACCGGCGACAACGGCTTTGGCGGAGGCTACAAATTCGTTGTGCAGAGCCTCAATGCGCTGCTGATCGTTTTCGTGCAGTTCGTCGAACTTGCAGGGCGCGGTACGATTCAAATCTTCGTCCTGCATGAGCCCAAGCCCGTACAGCGGACCCATTTTCGGCTCCATAATCGCAATGTTAATTTCGTTGAACGTCAGCCAGTACTTAACCTTGTCCTTGTAGCGTTCGAAACAGGTCGTGGCGTACTTGAGGAACAGGTCGATAGTTTTGCGGCTGTAGAAGCCGTGGTACTTCGTGACAATTGCCCACGGAATTTCGTAGTGGCAGAGCGTAACCAGCGGCTCTATGCCGTGCTTTTTGCACTCGTCGAAGATTTCGTCGTAGAATTTCAAGCCCGCCTCGTTCGGCTCAGCGTCGTCGCCGTTCGGGAAAATGCGCGCCCAGTTAATCGACAGCCGGTAGCATTTGAAGCCCATTTCCGCGAAAAGCGCAATGTCTTCCTTGAAGTGGTGGTACATGTCAATCGCCTGGTGCGAGGGGTAGAATCTGCCTTCCTCGATTGTCGGACAGAAAGTGCGCGGAGTATTCACGTCGCCGCCCAGCAGCATATCCGGCACCGAAAGCCCCTTGCCATCTTCACGGTACGCGCCTTCGCACTGGTTAGCAGCCGTCGCGCCGCCCCAAAGGAAATTTTTCGGAAACGCCATAACTAAACCTCCATTCAAACTAAAAATATTTCAGATAACTTTTTCTTCGACGCTGAATTTGGAAATCCTTTTGCTTTCGGCTGTCAAAATAAATCGCCAGAGATATTCAGCGGCGTTATGATTTTTCGTGATAGCAAGAGCCCGTGCCATTCGTCGGTAATGAAAGAAGCGCGCCATGGACGGCGCGCCATGTCCGCCAGGTCGCATGGATGCGACCGAAGCGGACGAGTTTTCTTTGCTACTTTCTTTTGCGGAAAAAGAAAGTAGATTCACCTTGCCATTTCGTAAATTTTAACCATATCGTCGAAGTAAATGCGTTTCGCCGAGCCAATACTGCCGCCGGTAGCCTTTTCGCAGGACTCCGCCATTTCCTTAATCTGCTCGTCAGTAAGATTAATCCCCAGCGCGCTGATACGCGTCGGCATACCGATTTTGCGGTAGAAATCTTCCAAATCCTCAATCCCGCGCAGAGCGACTTCCTCATCGCTGATACCCGTCGCGTCGACGCCCATAACATTTACCGCAAACTGCACAAACCTCGGCAGGCAGACGTTGTAGACGTAGCGCGCCCAGCTCCCCCATAAAGCCGCTAAGCCCGCGCCATGCGTCACGTTGAACATACCGCTGAGCTCGTATTCCAGATTGTGCGTAGAGAAATCGCCGCCGTCATTTCCGCAGCCAGTCAGACCGTTATGCGCCAGACTCGACGCCCACATAATTTCCGCCCGCGCATTGTAATTTTTTGGACTCAGCCGCAGAATATTGGCGTTGCGCATAACGGTGCGGAGCAAACCTTCAGCAATGGCATCGGTAATTTCCATGTTGCCGCCGCTGGTGAAGTACCGCTCCATCGTGTGCATCATAATATCGACGCAGCCCGCCGCCGTCTGATAATCCGGCAGTGTCATCGTCAGTTCGGGATTCATTATCGCGAACTTCGGGCGTGCCAGCGCGTCGCCGAAACTGCGCTTTTTCTTCGTTTCCTCGTTCGTTATGACGACGTTCCGGCTCATTTCCGAGCCCGCCGCCGCTATCGTCAAAATTGAACCCACCGGCAGTGACGCTTTCGGCGGACGCTTGCGCTCGAACAAATCCCAGACATTTTCATTCGGCTCCGCCAGCGCAAACGCTATCGCCTTCGCCGAGTCGATTACCGAGCCGCCGCCTACTGCCAGTACAAAATCCACCTGATTCAAATTGCCCAGCGCAAAACCCGTCCGAACTTTGTCAAGGTGCGGATTCGGTACCACGCCGCCCAGCTCCACGTGGAAAATCCCCGCCTCGTCCAGATTTTTCTTAACCCGCGCTATCAATCCAGACCTTACCGCGCTGCCCTGCCCATAGTGCAGCAAAACCCGCTTGCCGCCGTACCGCTTTATCAAATCCGCCACAGCGTTTTCCGTGTTCCGTCCAAAAATTATCCGCGTCGGCGTGTAGTATTCAAAGTTGTGCAATTCAATCCGCCCTTCCCAATTTTTTATCTGTCAAGTTATTCGTCAACAGTTGTGAAATTCCCGCCGAATGAATATAATTTGCCAAAAAATTTTTTGGAGGGATTTGTAATGAACGAGCAAAGCACAATTTCTTTTCTGATTAAGGGGCTGCTGATGAACGTATTCAAACTCGTAGCCGTCATGGTCGCCGTCGTCATGGTCAGCCTGTACCTTTTCACCAGCTACACCGCCGTTGTAAACGAAGCCGGAATTGTACGCGGCGGCTCCCAGCGTATCGTCAAGCAGGTTTTAGCCGGCGCTGATTCTTCTAAAGCAATGAGCAATGTCGAAAATCTGCTGAACAAACTTGACGGCGCGATTTTACTCGGCAGTTTTTCAAGCAGACGCAATGAGGTTGCTGCTTACTGGAACGGCACTGTTAAGCCCGCAATGACCGAATACCAGTCCACTAAAGACCCCGCCAAACTTCTCGAAGTCAGCGAAAATTATTTCGGGCTGACTAACGCCATGGTCGACGCCGCGCAGTCAATGGTTGATTTAATGGCGTGGGTGCTGTACATTCTGCTGGCTGGATTCGCAGCCGCCGTCTGGATTTTCCTTAAAAAAGTCCGCTCAATCTTTCAGGAACGCGTCGTGGTTCCGCTCGAACAGCTGGAAACCGGCATTGAAAAATTCGCGCAGGGCAATTTGACGCAGAAACTTTCCTACGAACGCGAAGACGAAATTGGCAAGCTCTACGACCTGCTGAACAAAATGCGCGTCGGACTTTCCGGCTACGTGCAGGACATCGAACAGAATCTGCGCTGTATGGCTGGCGGCGATTTGGTTACCGCGACTGACATGAAATACATTGGCGATTACGCGCCGATTCAGACGAACATCGAAAATATTCGCGCGGCGCTCTGCCGTGAAATGCAGACAATGAGCGGTATCGCTGACAAAGTTTCCGAAAGTGCCAGCGAAGTTTCGCAGGTTTCGCACAGCCTCGCCGAAGGCGCAATGAGCCAGACCGAAAGCATTCAGCAGCTCCAGACCCAGATTAACGATACCATGAAGCAGAACGATCAGGTTGAAATTTTCGTGCAGGAAGCCCTTCAGTGCGACGAGGAGACGCATAAGAGCATTGCCATGGGCATTCACCGCATGGATAAGGTTGTCGCCGCAATGCAGCGCATTAACGACGCCTCCGAAGAAATTAAATCAATCCTCGGCGCGCTCAACGAAATTACCGACCAGACTGCGCTTTTGAGTTTGAACGCCTCCATTGAAGCCGCCCGCGCCGGTGAAGCCGGTAAAGGTTTTGCCGTCGTCGCCAGCGAAGTCCGCAAGCTCGCCGAACAGTCCGCCAATTCTTCCAAAAACATTCAGGAACTCATTAACAAGGCTATCGCAGAAATTGAGAGCGGCACCGGCGTTGTCAACCGCGCCTCAGGCTCCCTCGAAGAAATTTCCAAAACTACCGAGGTCGTCACACAGATTATCAAAAAGCTCAGCGCGCAGAGTAAATCCCAGCAGTCTCAAATGCGCAAGGTCGACAGCCTGTCCCAGACGATTCTCGGCGTCGTCACCGATAATTCCGCCGTCTCCGAAGAATGCGCCGCCGCCAGTTCCGAACTCTCCAACTATTCCACTTCATTCAAGGAAAGCGTCAACAAGTTCAAAACCGCGTGAGGTAGCACTATGACTGAAAATGAACAAATCAGCGCCGCGCGAAAATTCGTAAATGAGTGGCTCAATCGCGAAGGCAATGAAAAAAGCGAAATGCAGCGTTTCTGGATTTCTTTAATCCGCGACGTTTTCGGCAAATCCGACAGCATTATCGATTTTGAAAAAAATGTCGCCGGTCATTCAATCGACGGATTTATTTCCTGCACCGGCGTCCTAATCGAGCAAAAAAGCCTGTACCAGGAACTTAAATCGCACAATGTAAAAATGCCGCTGGCATTCCGGCAGGCTAAACTTTACTACGACGAGCTGACCTATTCCGAGCGCCCGCGCTGGATTGTCATTTGCAATTTCCGCGAATTTCATATCTACGACATGTACCCCGACAACATTTTCGAAAACGATTTGCGCCCCGAAATTATCAAGCTCGAAAATCTCTCGCGCGATTACAAACGCCTAAATTTCCTCTTCGACCCGAATGACGATTCCGTCAGACCCGAAGTCAAAGTTTCTAAAGCAGCTGCCGACCTCATCGCCAAAATCCGCGATTCCTTAAAAAGCAACTACGAAAAAAATAAGCAGCGCGACTATCAAAATTCCCTCGCTCAAATTTGCGTCCGCCTCGTTTTCTGCTTCTACGCTGCCGACATCGGGCTAATCGAACTTACCAACGACGATAAAAATATCTTCCGCTACATTAAAAATTTCTCCGACCTCCAGAATATTTTCGCCGTCATGAATCAGCCGGATCACACCAGCCTTCCCGACCCAAATCTCAACCGCTTCCCTTATGTCAACGGCGGGCTCTTTGAAGAAAAAATCTCCATGCCCACCTACAATCCCAACGTTAAGCCTATCGACCTCGCCGCCTTCCTCGAACAGACCAGAGTTTTCAAGTGGCACAATATCCACCCAGCTGTTTTCGGCGCCATTTTTGAATCTGTTCTCAACGATAAATTCCGCCGCGCCGCCGGTATGCACTACACTTCTATTGACAATATCCACCGCGTTATCGACCCGCTCTTCCTCGACGAACTTTACGACGAATTTAAATCCGCCAGAAAAGCCCGCAAAGATAAGCCTCTCAAACTCCGCAACTTCCAAAAAAAAACTGGCGTCCATTATCGTCCTTGACCCCGCCTGCGGCTCCGGCAACTTCCTTACCGAAACCTATATCTCCTTCCGCCGCCTTGAAAACCTTGTTATCCGCGAACTCTACCAAGGCGGTCAGGATATTTTTGAAAATCCCATCAAAGTTTCTATCGACCAGTTCTTCGGCATCGAAATTGACCCTTTTTCCGCCGCCGTCGCACAGCTTGCCATGTATATCGCTGAAAATCAAATGCTCCGCCAAATCGGAGAAATTCTCAACATTGATTTGCCTCAGCTCCCGCTCAAAAAATTCACCAATATCCACTGCGCCAACGCCCTCCAAATCGACTGGAATAATATTGTCCCGCGCGACCAGCTCACTTACATTATCGGCAACCCGCCATTTCGTGGCAGGCGTAAGCGCGACCGTGAAAAAGTTGATGACATTTCCCTTTTCTTCGCCTACAAAGACATTGATTATGTTGCCTGCTGGTACAAAAAAGCGTCCGATTTTATTTCCGGCACGGATATTCGCTGTGCGTTCGTTTCCACAAATTCTATCTGTCAGGGCGAGCAGGTTGCGCCAATCTGGAAAAATATTTTCGCGCAGGGTATCCACTTCGATTTTGCCTGGCGTACTTTCAAATGGACCAGCGAATCTGAAAAAATGGCGGCGGTTCACTGCGTCATTATAAGTTTCAGCCAGAATTACCATGGTAAGAAATTTATCTTCGACGGCGATAAAAAAATTCCCGCGAAAAATATCAACGCTTATCTTACTGACGGCGAAAATGTTTTTATTGAACATCGCACAAAACCAATTTGCAAAGTTCCTGAAATGAAAAATGGCAACGTACTTGCTGACGATAAAAAGTTGATTATTGAAGCTGAGCATTATGACTATTTTGTTTTACGTGAACCCGCCGCGAAAAAATATATTAAACGACTGATTGGCTCTGAAGAATTTATTAATGGAAAAATTCGCTGGTGTCTATGGCTCGTCGATTGTTCACCTGAAGAAATTTCTAAAATGCCGCTGGTTGCTGAACGCGTCGAAGCCGTCCGCGAATATCGCGCAAGGAGCAGTTATCGAAATTTAACCAGAGCGCCGCATTTATTCAGAGATTTGAATAATCCTAAATCGTTTCTGGTAGTGCCAGTTATTTCTTCAGAAAATCGCCGCTACATTCCGATTGGATATTTCGATTCAAAAGATATTATCGTCTCAAACGCGGTTCAGATAATTCCCGACGCGACGGTTTATCATTTTGGCGTGCTGATAAGCTCTGTGCATATGGCGTGGACGCGGGCAGTGTGCGGGCGGCTGAAGTCAGATTATCGGTACTCGAAAGACATAGTGTACAATAATTTCCCGTGGTGCCGTCCGAGCGGAAGTCAGCGGCAGGGGATTGAGCGTACGGCGGAGCGGATACTGGCGGTTCGCGCAGAATTTGAAGGTAAAACGCTGGCATGGCTGTACGACGAAAAAACGATGCCGGAGGAGTTGCGGCTGGCGCATGCGGAAAATGACGCGGCGGTTTGTGCGGCGTATGGGTTCGAGGAAAATTTATCTGAGCCGGAAATTGTTGCGCGGCTGTTTGAGCTGTACCGGCAGTTGACAAATTCGCGCTGAGGATGCTTACGACGAGCGGAGCTGCGCCGATTTGCAAGAATAAAAAAAGCCGTCCCGAAAATTGAGACGGCTCGAAAAATATTTCAGTTAGCGGATTTTTTAGCGGTGGAGCGAATGTAGAGTTCGCGGAGCTGCTTATCGTCGACCTCGGAGGGCGCGTGGCTCATTGGGTCGATAGCGCTTTGAGTTTTGGGGAAGGCGATAACGTCGCGAATGGATTTGCGCTTAGCCATGAGCATAACGAGGCGGTCGAGCCCGAAAGCGATACCGCCATGGGGGGGCGGACCGTACTCGAAGGCGTCCATTAAGAATCCGAATTTGGCGTGAGCCTCGTCGTGGGTAAGACCAATCGCCTCGAAAACTTTTTCCTGCAAATCGCGCTGGTAAATTCTGAGGGAGCCGCCGCCGACCTCGACGCCGTTCAGAACAATATCGTAGGCGTCTGCTTTGACTTTTTCGGGCGCGGTGAGCAGGAATTCAACATCATCTTCGCGCGGCGCCGTGAAGGGGTGATGCATAGCCTTCCAGCGCTTATCTTCCTCGACGTACTCGAACATCGGGAAATCGACAACCCAGAGGAAGCAGAGTTTATCCGCGTCGATTAAGTTGCGGCGGCGCGCCATTTCAAGGCGGAGTTCACCGAGAGCCTGCGCGACAACGCTGGGTTTATCGCCGACAACTAAAAGCAGGTCGCCGGTCTTAGCGCCGGTGGCTTTTTTAATCTGCTCAAAAGTTTCGTCGCTGTAGAATTTTTTGAACGGCGATTTGATACCGTCGGCGGCGTACTGAATCCACGCTAAGCCCTTGGCGCCGTAGGTTTTGACGTACTCAACCAGACCGTCAAGTTCGCGGCGCGGAATGTCGGCGTAGCCTTCGACGTTGATAACTTTGACCTGCCCGCCTTTTTCCAGCACGCTGTTGAAAACTTTGAAGTCGCTGCCCTTGACGTACTCGGAAATATCCTGCAGTTCCATACCGAAACGCAAATCCGGCTTGTCGCTGCCGAAACGATTCATAGCGTCGTCCCAGCTCATGCGCAGGAACGGCGTCTCGATTTTGACGTTCAGCGTCGACTCAAAAATTTTCTTGATGAGCCCTTCCATGAGCGTCAGAATGTTATCCTGATTCAGAAATGAAGTTTCAATATCGAGCTGGGTAAATTCGGGCTGGCGGTCTGCGCGAAGGTCTTCGTCGCGGAAGCAGCGGACGATCTGGAAATATTTTTCAAAGCCGGAAACCATGAGCAGCTGTTTGAAAATTTGCGGAGACTGCGGCAGGGCGTAGAATTCGCCTGGATTGAGGCGGCTCGGTACGAGAAAATCGCGCGCGCCTTCTGGCGTTGAGCGGCAGAGCATAGGCGTTTCAATTTCAAGGAAGCCGTGCTCGTCAAGGTAGTCGCGCATAATTTTGGTGACGCGGTGCCGGAGCATGATATTCTGCTGCATTTCTGGGCGGCGCAGGTCAAGGTAGCGGTAGCGCAGGCGGACATTTTCGTCAACGTCAACGCCGTCCTGAATGTAAAACGGCGGCGTCTTAGCCTTGTTCAGAATGCGCAGTTCGCTTACGACAATTTCAATTTCGCCGGTCGCCATTTTGGGGTTGACGGTATCAGCGGAGCGCGCGCGGACTTTGCCGCGAATGCCAATAACAAATTCGTTGCGCAGAGTTTCAGCCTTGGAAAATTCCTCGCCGATTTCCGCCGCGTCGAAAACAATCTGGACGATACCGCTGCGGTCGCGCATATCGACAAAAATTAAGCCGCCGTGGTCGCGTCTGCGCGAAACCCAACCGGCAAGCTGGACAGTTTTTCCTTCGTCAGATTTACGGAGTTCGCCGCAAGAATGCGTGCGCTCCATTCCCTTAAGTGTTTCCAAGTAAATTCCTCCTTAACCCGTCAATGATAAACAAAAATCCGCCGCGCGTCAACCCGCCAGAATCTGGCGGAGGCGATTGTAACTATTTATGACGCGGACGACGTAGTTTCGGGTCTCGGCATAGGCGGGAATACCGCCGGCGTTGATGACAGCCTGCGGACCGGCGTTGTAGGCGGCAATGGCGTAAACCAGCGCCTGCGACTGACCGGCGAAACGGTTCAGCTGCATTTTGAGATAATACGAGCCGCCAACGATATTTGCCAGCGGATTGTGCGGGTCGATACCGATATTCTGCGCGGTCGAAGGCATTAACTGCATTAATCCTACCGCGCCAACGGGACTTAGCGCCTTGAAGTTGAACGCGCTCTCGGTTTCCATGACGGCGGTTATCAGCAGCGGGTCGAGCTTGCATTCTTCCGCCGCGTACAGTATTGCCATCGAAAGCCACGCAATTTCCTTTTCGCTCTGCTTGTAGTAGCTTATTTCCTGACGAATCACGTCGTAAGGCTCCTTCGCCTCGCTTATCGACGGCGCCAGCGCCAACGCTATCAGCAGTGCGATTAAAAATTTCTTCATGCTTATTCTCTCCCAGATGATTGCAAAAAAATTTTCGTATATTGATTTATCGAAAATATGGCGCGTAAACTAAAAACCGCACTGCCTGCGCGTCAGCAAACGGTGCGGCTTATTTTCATGCAAAAATCTGCGCGACTTTTTCCAGCGGGATTTTTTCCTGCGCGGAAGTTTCAAGATTTTTGACTGTCACGCTCGCGCTGGCAAGTTCCTCCTCGCCGAGAATCAGCGCGAACCTTGCGCCGGATTTAGCCGCCTGTTTCATCTGCGCCTTAACTGAGCGTTTAGCGAAATCCATCGTGGCGGAAATATTTTCGCGGCGGAGTTTTGTCAGCAGGTCGAAGCCGGTAATTTCAGCGTCGCTGCCCGCCGTCACTATGAACGCGTCGAATTTATTTTCAGCGGCAGGCAAAAGATTCTGCTTTTCCAGCGCGATTAAAATGCGTTCGATACCGACGGCAAAACCAATCCCAGGCGTAGGAGCGCCGCCAATTTCCTCGACAAGTCCGTCGTAGCGCCCGCCGCCAGCCAGCGCCGACTGCGCGCCCAGTTCCGCGTACTGAATTTCAAACGCCGTCTTAGTGTAGTAGTCCAGACCGCGTACCAGCCGAGCGTCAAGCTCAAATTCTACGCCAGCCGCCTTCAAAAGTTTCTGCACCCGCGCGAAATGCTCACGGCACTCGTCGCACAGACACGTTTCAATTTTCGGCGCGTCCTCTATAAATTCCTTATCGCCGTCAACCTTGCAGTCCAGAATGCGCATCGGATTTTTATTCAGCCGGTGCTTGCAATCCTCGCAAAGGTCGTCGAAGTTATCGCTGAAGTAGTGCTGAAGTTTCTGCCGGTACACGGGGCGGCACTTCGCGCAGCCGACAGTATTAATTTTCAGCCGCAGATTTTCGAGACCGAGACTTTTGAGCAAATCCCACGCCAGCAAAATAATTTCCGCGTCAAGCGCAGGATTTTGCTCGCCCAGCGCCTCTACGCCAAACTGATGAAATTCGCGCAGGCGTCCGGCTTGCGGTCTGTCGTAGCGGAACATCGAGCCGGTGTAAAAAAGTTTCACGAGTCCGCCGTCCGCGTAAAGTTTGTTTTGAAGATACGCGCGCACGACCGACGCAGTATTTTCCGGCCGCAAAGTTATCGAGCGCCCGCCTCTGTCCGTGAACGTGTACATTTCCTTATCAACAACGTCCGTGCCCTCGCCAATCCCGCGCTGAAAAAGTTCGGTATGCTCAAAAACCGGCGTGCGAATTTCCTCGTAGCCGTAGTTCCTGCAGAGCGTGCGGATTTTATTTTCAACGTAGCGCCAGCCCGCAATCTGAGCCGGCAGAATATCTTTGGTGCCTCTCGGCGCATTTGTCAGCAAATTTATTCCTCCAGTTGTCAGAGAATTTTTTTGAAGGCGTCGAAGTTCTGCGTTTCGCGCGGCGTGCAGTAAATCGCGAAGACAATTTCCCTGAACGCGCCGTCGAATTCCGGCAGAATATTTTTGTAAGCTGTGGCAACGACGCTGGGATTATTTTTGAAGGCGCCGCAGCCGAAAGCTCCCGTCACGAAAATTTCCACGCCGTGGCTCGCAAGGACCGTGAGCATATGCCGCGCGCGCTTTTCGTGTACCGCTAAAAGTTCCGTGTCGCTGAGTTTAGCCGAAGCCATTTTGCCTGGGTTGTAAATATTATTGGGGTGTTCGCGCAGATTGGGCGCGGCGCAGGTCATAACGTCGACGGCAATCCAGTTCTCGCTCGGCAGGGTTTTGGGAATATCGGTATCGCTCTTGAACACGACAATTTCCGGTGTGAAAATGCAGGCGTCGGTATAAACGCTGTCGCGGCGGTCGCGGTGGAACTTGTAGTAGCGAATCCAGTTATCGTCGGTGTTGAGCGCGGCGTAGAGCGTTGAACAGCGGCACAGCGCCTCTTCCTGCGCGCGGCTGCCATGAACGACGCCTCCGCCTGGATTTGTCGCCGAAGCGAAATTGAGTACGGCTATTCTGGCGTCGGGAAAATCTGCGCGAAGTTTGAACGCCGCCTCGAACGTGCGGGATTTTATCACGGAAATTTTTGTGGCGTCAAACTTTTTAGCGGGCAGCGGCGGATAAGTTTCAGCGTCGTAGTAAGCCGTACCCGCGATGGATTTTTGGATAGCTGACTGCAGAGTTTTATCGGCGCGGTAAAATTTTTCGGTATCGGCGAAAACGTCAGCCAGCTGTTCCTTCGTCACGTACATTTTTATTGGGCTCCTTTACGGCGTTTTTTTTTGACTTCTTAGGTTTGGGCTTTTCAGCGGCAGGAATTTCTTCGACAGGTTCAGCCGGAATTTCAGCGGCAGGAATTTCTTCGACAGGTTCAGCCGGAACTTCAGCGGCAGGAGTTTCTTCGACAGGTTCAGCCGGAACTTCAGCGGCAGGAATTTCTTCGACAGGTTCAGCCGGAACTTCAGCGGCAGGAATTTCTTCGACGGGTTCAGCCGGAATTTCCACAACGGGCGTATAAATTTCGGCTAAAACTTTGGCGCGGTTGTCAATGTACTTGTCAATTTCGCGCAGGTACGTCGCCAAATCCTTCGCGTGGAAGGCGGACTGCATTTGCATATTTTCGTTATCGGGAACTTTCGTCGAAGCCGCCGCGCCCACGCCGAGAATCGTCTGGCGCTCCTCCATAATCTGAATGTTGTAAATGCCCTCGGCGCCGCGCCTGCAGTAGCCAATGTTCTCAATCTGCCCGCTGATATAGCCCTGCCGGTACAGGTAGTACGGCACATAATTTTTCGCGCGCAGGAGAGTTTCGGCAGCGTCGGACATTCTGCGAACTTCCTCGTCGGAAGGCAGCTCGAAATCTTCCAGCGAACTAACTTCGTCCGCCAGCTGAGTTTGCAAAGCGGAGCCGCGTTTAATCGCCAGCGCGTGGAGCGTCACGTCGTCGGGTTCCAGCGCGAGAACTTTTTTCACGGTATCCTTAACGTCGTCAAGATTTTCGCCAGGCAGACCGAGAATCAAATCCATATTAATTTTCCAGTCGCCCTCAATGCGCAGTTCGTTGAAAGTTTCCAGCACCTGCTCAATCGAGTGGCGGCGCCCGATTCTGTCAAGCGTCTGCTGATTCATGGTCTGCGGGTTGACGCTGACGCGCGTGACGTGGCAGTTTTTCATGACGGCGATTTTCTCATTGGTAATCGTGTCGGGGCGCCCGCATTCGACGGTAAATTCTTCAACGCTGTCGGTGTAGAAAGCCGCCGTGACTTTGTCCATCATCTCAGCGAAAAATCTTTCGGGCAGCGCGGTAGGAGTGCCGCCGCCGACGTAAATGCTCTGCACCTTGAACCCGTAGCGCCGAATTTCAAGCGCCGCCGCGTTCAAATCTTTCGTGAGTACCGCCATGAACTCAGCAACTTTTTCATCGTCGGGCAGGACGTTGGAAGGGAAGGAGCAGTACAGGCAGCGCGTCACGCAGAAAGGAATGCCGACGTAAACGCCGATTAATTTTTCGTCGCTGGTATTCAGAATTGGGAGCTGGCGGACGGCAACTTCAGTTAAAAGCCAGGATTTTTCGCGGCTGGTAAGATAATCTTCGCGCAGGCGGCTGGAAATTTTTTCGCGGTCAATAACGCCGTGTTTCGTGACGCCGTAGCCCGCGCGAATCCAGCGGTGAACGATTTTCGTCGGACGGACGCCGTGCATAATCCCATAGGGCACGCCCGCCAGTTTCAAATCGCCCGTCAGAATTTCGTAGAGATTTTTCTTAACTAACCTGTGAATTTCAGCGCCGCGCTTTTCTTCGGCTCTAATCTTATCTTCAACCCTGAAACGCCGCCGCACGCCAGCTTTTTCGATAATCAGCCGCGTGGTAACCTTGCCGCCCTTGACGGTGTTTTCAATTTCAAAGCGGTCAAAATCCGCGTCAGAATCGGCGTCGACGGTCTCGACATGAAAGGCGCGCAGAACTTCGCCAGTAATTTTCGTGATAACCTGGTCGTCGCTGTTGAGCTTAAAATTTTTAATTCGCACGCTGACACCTCCAAAATTATTCGCGGCAGTCTTTGCAGTAGCCGAAAAATTTCACTTCGTGGTTGAGAATCTGGAACTCGGATTTCTCGGAAATAATTTTCTCCACGTCGTCCAGAAAATCTTCCTCGAACTCGATAACCTTTTTGCACTTGAGGCAGATTAAATGATGGTGCTGATGAATCTGCGGGTTGCCGGAACTGAGTTCGTAGCGCATCCGCCCGTCGCCGAAATCGATTTTGTCCAAAATCCCCAGCGAAGTCAAAAGTTCAACGTTGCGATAAACCGTCGCCAGCCCAAAGTCAAAATCTTTTTCGCGCAGAAGGTCATGAACTTCCTCGGCGCTAAGGTGCCGCCCGTCGCAGTTCTCGATGAATATCTGCAGAATTTCCTTGCGCTGCGGCGTCATTTTGTAATTGTGCTCCGCCAGTCGCCCGCGCAGGTCCTGCAGCTTGAATAGCTGTCGGGTTTCGCTCATTTGAAGTTGCCCCCTTCAAAATTTTTCTCACAGATATTATAACAGGTTCGCAAAATTTGTACACATAAAAATTGCCCGCCGGAAATTCAGCGGGCGCGGAATGTTCATTCGCCGAAAAATTCATTCTCGGCGGCGATACACAGCGCGTGATAAATCGGCAGGTGCAATTCCTGAATCTTGAAAGTTTCGTCGGACGGCGCGCAGATTGTCACGTCGGAAATGTGCTTGAGCTTGCCGCCGCGCCTGCCAGTCAGCGAAATCGTTGTAACGCCGAGGATTTTGGCAACTTCGACGGCGTAAACAACGTTATCGGAATTGCCGGAAGTGGAAATTGCCAGCAGAACGTCGCCGCGTTTACCGAGTCCGAAAACCTGCTGCGCGAAAGCTAAATCCGGCGCCTTATCGTTCGCGAAGGCGGTATTGAGCGCGGTTTCGCCGACGAGGGAAATTGCCGGAAGCGCGCCCTGCAGATTTTCCCTGAAGTAATTCACGTCGTCTGGGAAAAATTTTTCAGCGCGGCGAATGAAGTCGCTGTCAATTTCGCGCGGCAGAACAAAACCTTTCATAAGTTCGCCGACAATGTGCTGAGCGTCAGCCGCCGAGCCGCCGTTCCCGCAAGTCATGAGCTTGCCGCCGCTTTTAAAGCTCGCGCAGATTTTTTCAGTGGCAGCGTTCAAACTTTCGCGGCAGACTTCCAGCGCGGGGTAACGCTCAAGGAGTTCGTCAATTTTTTTAGCTGTAGAATTTTTCATTTTGCCTCCGTCCAATTCTTCCCGCAGTGAACGTCTACGACCAGCGGGACTTTCAGCGCGACAACGTTTTCCATAGCGTCGCGCAGGATTTTTTCAACCTGTTCAAGCTCGGCGGCTTTGGCTTCAACGACAAGTTCGTCGTGAACCTGCAGGATAATCCGGCTGTCGAGCCCCTGCAGATTTTTTTCCGCGCGAATCATCGCCAGCTTGATAATATCGGCGGCGGAACCCTGAATCGGCGTATTCATCGCCATGCGTTCAGCCAGACCGCGCTGGTGGAAATTGGCGCTCTTAATCATTGGCAGGAATCTGCGACGCCCGAACATTGTAGTAACGCAGCCGGTTTCGTGAGCCTCCTGAATCGTGGCGTCGAGGAAATTTTTGACGCTGGGATAGCGCGCGAAATAAAGCTGAATGTACTCGCCAGCCTCGCGGCGCGGAATGCGTAAATCCTTCGACAAGCCGTAATCGCTGATGCCGTAGACGATGCCGAAATTGACAGCCTTAGCCTTGCGGCGCAGGTCGGGCGTGATATTGTCGATTGAAACGCCGAAAACTTCAGCGGCGGTGCGGGCGTGAATATCCTGCCCGTTCAAAAAGGCGTCGATTAGATTTTCGTCGCCGGACATGTGCGCCAGCAGTCGAAGTTCAATCTGCGAATAGTCGGCGGAAACTAAAAAGTCGTAGCCGTCGCCTGGCTCGAACAGCGCGCGAATTTCCCTGCCTTCGTCTGTGCGGACGGGAATGTTTTGGAGATTCGGGTCGGAGCTGGAAAGCCTGCCGGTCGCCGTCACGGTCTGGTTGAAATTCGTGTGGACGCGGTGGGTTTTGGGATTGATAAGCGTCTTAATTCCGTCGAGGTAAGTCGACTTGAGTTTAGTCAGCGTGCGGAAATTCAAAATCTGCTCAACGATTGGGTGAACGCCGCGCAGAGTTTCAAGGACTTCCGCGTTAGTTGAGACGCCGGATTTGGTTTTCTTTTTAGTCTGCGTGACGACGGGCAGTTTGAGCTTAGTGAAAAGAATTTCGGCGAGCTGTTTTGGCGAATTGATATTGAAACTTTCGCCAGCGAGTTCGTAAATGCTCTGCTCAATCGTGGCGATACGCGCTTCGAGTTCAGCGGATTTTTCATCGAGGCGGCTGGTATCGACGTAGACGCCGCGCATTTCCATTTTCGCTAAAACTTCGGTGAGCGGCAGTTCCATTTCAGCGTAGAGTTTGGAAAGGTTAGCCGCGTCGAGTTTTTCAGCGTAGAGCGCGCCGAGTTTTTCCAGCGCGACGGTCTGAGCAGCGGAAGAATCGTCCGGCAGGCGCAATCCAAATTCCAGCATTAAAAGTTCAGCGCAGGTATATTTTTCGCGCTCAGGGTACAAAAGATAAGCCGCCAGCTCCACGTCGAAGAAATGTGAAACGTCGGCAATTTCGACGCGGTGTAAAATCTTCTTGAGATTGTGCACGATAATCTTGCGGCTGAATTTCTGGAAAATTTCTGCCAGCTGGAAATCGTCCGCGTCAAAAATTTCGCCGCCCGCCCTGACGCAGTTACCGGCGACGGTCAAAGTCTGAGCGCTGAAAATTTTCTCGGAATCAAAATCAGCCGTGGCGGGGACTTCGAGTAAATCAGCGGTTGAATCGTCTCGGAAGCTGGCGAAAAGATTTTGGGTGGCGTCGTAAATTTCGTGAATGCGCTTGCGTGCGACGGCTAGGGCGTAGCGGCTGCAAAATTCGTCGACGCGCGCCAGATTCGGCGTGATTCTGAAACTTTGCGGCGTGAAACTGATATTTGGAACGTCGCGGACAATCTGCGCGAGGGTTTTGCTGAGCCGAGCCATATCAGCGCCGGTCTGAACGGCGTCACGGAACTTTTTGGAAGAAATTTTATCGCTGTTCGCCAGAACATTTTCGAGCGCGCCAAATTCCTGAATCAGTTTAGTTGCAGTCTTGCCGCCAATGCCAGCCGCGCCAGGAATGTTATCGGAAGTGTCGCCAGCCAGCGCCTTGTAGTCGACGAGGAGCGCGGGTTCAAAGCCAAATTCGGCGCGGAATTTTTCCTCGTCGTAAATTTCGACGCTGCTGGTTTTGGTGAAGAGCACGCGCGTATTTTTGTTAATCAGCTGGAAAGTGTCGCGGTCGCCGCTAACTATGTCGACGAGAAATTCACCCGACGCTTGAGCCGCCAGCGTGCCGATAATGTCATCCGCCTCAAAATTTTCCGCCGTCAGAACTTTAATTCCCAGCACGTCGGCAAATTCTTCGAGGATACCGAGCTGGGCAATGAGTTCATCTGGAGTTTTTTCGCGCCCGCCCTTGTATTCGGGAAAAATTTCCGTGCGGAAAGTTACGCGGGAAGTGTCGAGGGCGATTGCGGCGAAGTCGGGATTGTATTCGCGCAGGATTTTCAGCGAGATATTTGCAAAGCCGGTTATCGCGCCGGTAGGAACGCCGCTGGGCGCCGTGAGATTCGGCAGGGCGTAGAACGCGCGGTAAAAAATATTCGTGCCGTCAAACAGTATCAGCCTCTGCATCTTCCTGCACCTTCACTTCATCGGATTTTTTCTTAGACTTAGACTTTTTGTCTTTAGATTTTTTCTTATCGGGTTTTTTATCATCGATTTTTTTATCATCGGCGGGTTTGGTTTCTTCAGCGAGCTTAGTCTTAGCCGCCTGTTCCTTTTTGATTTTCTTTTCAAGTTTCTTGTCGGCGATATAGAATTTAAAAACCTTGCCGTCGGCAGGCTGGTCGGAAATATTCTGGAGCCCGCCGTCAATATTGAACAGGACGATTACGTCATCGGCGTTGCAGTAGATTTGATTTTTGCTCTCGAAGCCGGTAACGGTGCCGTAGGCGGTCTTGAGAGTGCCTTCGCCGGAATGCCATTCGAGGCGGGTTTTAAGCGCCATTGCCAGGGGAACGACCGGCAGATAATTTATGTTATCGCGCTGGACAGCTTTAGCCAAAAAGTTTTTGCCGTTTGCCTCGACGGGATTGACGCGCTTGCCGTTAATTTCGATGTTATAGGGTTTGCCGATAGTGGTAGGATTGCCGTCGCTGAGCTGAATTTTTTCGTCGATTTGAGCGTCGCTCTCGAAGGGCGCCACGCCGTAAGGTTCAAGCCAGCGGTTGACGTAGGCGGCGTCGATTTGCTGCCAGCCGTAGCCGTCGGGGAAAATTGCGTAAATGACAGAGCCGTCCTCGATTTTCTCAACGACGACGCGGTTATAGGTGATGTCGACGGGCGTGCCGATTTCCACGGCGTCGAAAATTTTTTCAACGTCCGCCTCGCGCATGCGCACGCAGCCGTTGGAAACGTAGCCGCCAATGCTGTCGGGGCGGTTGGTGCCGTGAATGCCGTAAGTGCCCATAATCTGCATCCAGCGGTAGCCGAGCGGATTGTCTGGACCGGAAGAAACGATGTACTCAGGGTCCTGCGGGTTAATCCACGGCGGATTAATTTCCTTCGTGAGAATTTTGAAATAGCCGACGGGCGTGGGCGTGCTGACTTTGCCAAGCCCCAGCGGATATTCCGCAACCTTGACGCCGTTTTCATAAAAAGCCATGACGCGGCTTGCGGCGTTAATTGCGACGCGCTTTTCAACTTTTTTATCGGCAGGATTTTCCGCCGCGGACGCCGTAGAAAAAATTAGCGTCAAGCTCAGAACTCCCGCCGCCAGTTTGCTGAAAAATTTCAACCTTAGCACTGCCTTTCTGGAAAATTTTTGGTATTATATCATACGCAACAGCAAATTTGAAATTACGGGCGGTGATTTTTCTTGAACAAAATTTTTGAATCGGGCTTAGCGGGTTCGCTGGAACTCTACGACGAAATTGCCAGCGACGAAGAATTTTCAGCGGCAGGCAATTCATTTTTCGAGCGTTCGTATTTTGGCACGCGCGTGCTGATTCTGGCGGCGAATTTTGGCGACGAAATAACGCTGGCGGGCAATATGATGCTGAATTTATCGGCGGCGCGCGCAGAAATTTTCGTGGCGTATTCGGCGGAAAAAGTTCATTCGCCGGAAAATATCAATGCGCTGAAAATCCTGGGCGTACCGCGCGAAAAAATAATTTTCATCGAAAATCTGAAGCGGCTGATTGTCGAGCTGCGCGCGAATATAATTTTCTGCGTCGAGGCGGAGACTGCCGCGCAGAAAAAATTATCTGCCGCCTTTGAAAAAATTCTCGGCGAAATTCTGCGCGAAACTCCAGACTATCGACCCGAAGTCTACAAGAAATTCGCCTGCGCGACGGCGTTGAACGCTCCGCCGGATTTTTACGCGTCCAATCTTATGTCCGTGCGCCGCCCGAAAATTGGCGTCACCGACGGCTATGACTTCGACGTAATCGACCGCGCCGGTTACGGCTGGGCTGAACGCGTCCGCTTTCCCGTACCCGAAGCCTGCCGCAAAACTCTGCTCAAAAATAATCCGCTTGCCGTCGCCATTTTCGCCTACAGGAAAAATCACTGGTCGGCTCTGCGA
This sequence comes from Selenomonadaceae bacterium, assembly GCA_017614505.1. Classification (GTDB taxonomy): domain Bacteria; phylum Bacillota; class Negativicutes; order Selenomonadales; family Selenomonadaceae; genus Quinella. Next base: position 172,965 of record JAGABT010000001.1, read on the forward strand.
ATTTGTAACTCCGACGAAGTTTTCTTTGAGCGCCGCACTGACAACCAGGCTTTTTTCGCGCAGGTTACAAATCCCGCCGCGTGCGATTTTCAAATTACCGGCGGCGAAATTTCCCGCGATAAAATTCTGGCGTTCGACTGGAGCGAGGAAGTTCAAGTCCGGCGCGTTGTAATTTACGGCAACTTCCTCGACAATTCGCCCGCTAAAATCAAAATCCGCCTCACTGTTGACAGCGGCGCGGTTTATCTGGATAATGTTTATGAACTGCCGAGCCGTGGGCGTCCGCTGATTATCGACACGGAAAAAATTTTCGTGCGGCGCGCTGAAATTAAATTCGTCGAGGGCGGCAGGGATTTCGGAATTGCTGAAGTGGAATTTTTCGCCAACGTCAATCCGCTCAGGAAAATCGCGCCATTCGTCAAGCTGGTTATCGGCGAAGATTTTTTCTACCGCTGCGACGTACCTTACGAGGTTGAGAAAATTCCGCTGGGGCTTTACAAATTCCACGTCGACGAGCCGGTCAGAATTACCGCCAAAGCCAGCGGCGAAACTATTTTGAGCGAAATTCTCAACGGCGGCGGCGAAATTATTTTGAACCTGGGCGACGCTAAAGAAATTGCGCTGGCGGCGGAAGTTATCGGCGCGCCAGATATTTACGACGAAGCGGTTATCCGGCGCGTGAGCGATTTGACGCAGATTCAGCTGAAAATCGGGCAGTGGCTCGATAAAATGCGCGTTCACAAAATCCGAAAGATTTAGGTTGCAAAAAATCGCCGCGTAAAATAAAATATAGCGATTGAAATTGCGAAGGGGCGCTTTTATGCAGCTACTGTACAACCTCGCGGCGATACTGGTCGTGATAATTATAATTCCGGTCTTCATGATTCGTTCAATACGCGAAAAAGGCTTCGTCGAGCGGATAAGGCAGAGCCTCGGATTTTTCCCCGAAGGCGCGCTGGAGCCGGTTGCGAAAAAAAATTGCATCTGGGTACACGCGGCGTCGGTGGGCGAAATCGTAGCGACGAGCCCGCTGATTAAAGAATTTCGGCGCGAATTTCCAAAATCGCCAATTTTAGTTTCGGTCGTCACAACTTCCGGCTACGAAATGGCGAACCGAATAATCAAGGACGCGGACGCGATAATTTATTTCCCGCTGGATTTGCCGTTCGTAGCGGCGTCGGTTATCCGCAGAATCCACCCGCGAATTTTTTTGAACGTCGAAACCGAACTCTGGCCGAATTTCCTCAAAAACGCGCGCCAGCTCCACATTCCAGTTATGATGGTCAACGGGCGAATTTCAGATAAAAGCGTGCGGCGCTACAAGTACATGTTTTCAATTCTGACAGACATGATTGGCACGGTGAAATTTTTCGCAATGCAGTCGCCGATTGACGCGGATTATATCATGCAGCTGGGCGCGCCGCCGGAACTGGTGACGGTTACCGGCAATACGAAATTCGACCAGACTTATACCGACGTTACGCCGGAGGAACGCGAAAAAATTCTGTCGGATATGGGCTTGGAAGATGCTGACGGGATTTTACTGGCTGGCAGCACGCATCGCGGCGAGGAAGATTACGTTCTGCGCGCATTCAAAGCCGTCCGCGAAACTCATCCCAAAGCTCGGCTTGTCATAGCCCCGCGCGAACTTTTGCGCACGCGTGAAGTTATTGGGATTTGCAAGAGCGCCGGCTTTACCGTCGGCACCCGCACTGAACTCCAGAAGCGTCCGCCCAATAACGAAGATATTATAATCCTCGACACGATTGGCGAGCTCGGGCAGGTTTATTCGATTGGCGACGTGATTTACGTCGGCGGCAGCCTGGTAACGCATGGCGGTCACAATATTTTGGAACCGGCGGCGCACGGCAAGGCGATTATCGTAGGACATCACATGGAAAATTTCAAGGACACCCACGCGCTTTTCAAAAACCGCAACGCCTGCATTACCGTCAACAGCCCTGAAGAACTCGTTGAGCAGACGCGCAAACTTTTCGACGACGCTCAGCACCGTAAGCAGCTCGAAGACGAAACTTTAAAAATCGTGCTGGAAAATCGCGGCGCCTCCAGAAAATCTGCCGTCCTTCTGCGCAAAGTTCTAACCGAATACGAAGCGCGCGAAAATGCCCGCCACCCGCATACCACGCAGAAAATTGAAAATCTCCGCACGTACCTCGGTCACCTGATTCATATCAAAAAAGTCGAAGGCGTCCCAATGCATTTGGTTATGGGCTTGCTATACCTCTTTTCGCTGGTCTACAAGCAGCTCGTCAATATCAAACTGTTCAGCTACCGGCTTGGAATTTTGGGCAAAGACCGGCTCAGCTGCTACGTTATCAGCCTCGGCAACATTACGGTGGGCGGCACCGGCAAAACTCCTACCGCGCAGCGGCTGGCGAAGGATATTCGCGATATGGGTTACCGCGTCGTTATTCTGAATCGCGGCTACCGCGCGAAGTGGCACGGCAAAGTTGGAATTGTTTCCGACGGCAAAACTTTGCAGATGGACGCGGCGGAAGCTGGCGACGAAGCTTACATGCTGGCGAAACATCTGCCTAACGTTCCCGTGCTGATTGGAGCCGAGCGCGCGGTTACCGGCAGATATGCGATTGAGCATTTCGGCGCCGAGGTTGCAATTCTGGACGACGGCTACCAGCACTGGCAGCTGATTCGGGATATGGATATTCTGCTTGTCGACGCGGTGAATGTTTTCGGCAACGGGCACCTGCTGCCGCGCGGTACCCTGCGCGAATCAATGTCTCATATCAGCCGCGCGGACGTCTGCCTTATCACGAAGGTTGACCAGGCGGCGGAAGGCGATGTTAATGGTATTCGCGAGACCGTTCACAAGTACAACGCTGCCGCCAAAATCGTCGAGAGTATTCACCAGCCGCGCTGCTTCATTCCGCTGGCTGAATGGTTTATCGACCTTTCGAGCGAGGGCGTCAGCGTCGAAAATATTTCCGGCAAAAAAATCATGGCGGTTTCTGCGATTGGAAATCCGGCGTCATTCGAGCGCACGCTGAGGGATTTGGGCGCAGAAATTATCGAGGGCATTCGCTACCCCGACCACCACGAATACACTGTTAAGGAAATGCAGGACGTTTTGCAGCAGGCGGACGCACTTGGCGCCGAGTCGATTGTCATTACCGAGAAGGACGCCGTTAAAATTCCAGGCGAATTTGCCAAAGCCAACTGGAACATTCCGATTTTCGTAATTTGCGTCGAAGTTAAATTTCAGGCGGGCGCGCAGGAATTTCAGCAGGAACTGCGCCGACGCTTGAGCGAAAAACTCGGCAAACGGTGATTAAAATAATTTTCACAGCGAGAAAAATTTGTCGAATATCAAAAAAAATAAATTTCAAGGAGATGGTGGTAATGTTCAGGAAAATTTTCACGGTACTTATGCTGGCGGTGATGGCGCTGGGAATTGCAGGTTGCGGCGGAGACAGTTCCGGCGGCGGGCAGAAGGCGGCTACTAACAACCGGCTCGTAATTTACACTTCGATGAAGGAGTCGCTGATTGGCGGGATTATCGAGGGATTCAAGAAAAAAAATCCTGGCGTGGAAATTGACTACCAGTCCGCCGGTGCCGGTAAAATCATGGCGAAACTTGCGGCTGAGCGTCAGAGCGGTCACCTTTTAGCCGACATTATCTGGACGAGCGAAGTTCCAGACTTTTACGAAATGAAATCCGAAGGCTTGCTGGAGCAGTACCAGCCTACGAATTTCAGCGAACTGCTTAACCCGTTCGACGACTACGACGGCTCTTTCACCGCCGCGCGCCTCGGCACGCTGGGGATTGTCATCAACACCGAAAAAGTTGCGACGCCGCCCGCTGGCTGGGAAACTATCGCGACCGACCCGCTGTACAAAGACGCCTTCGGTATAGCCGACCCCGCACTTTCCGGCACGGCGCTTATGAGCGTGGCGCTGCTTGAAAAACAGTTCGGCTGGGATTATCTTGTACGCCTGCGCGAAAATGGCGCGATTAAAAGCAAAGGTTCCGGCAGAGTTGTTGACGATACCGCAACCGGCGAACTGACTGCCTGCCTGGGCGTCGACTACATTACCGCCGCGAAGATTGACAAGGGCTCGCCGCTGAAAATGATTTACCCTGCGGAAATGCTCACAGTTCCCAGCCCTGTTGCGATTTTCAAAGACGCGCCCAATAAGGAACTTGCCAAAAAATTCGTCGATTATCTTTTGAGCCAGGAAGCGCAGCAGATGATTGCGAACGCCGGTACCGTTCCCGTTCGCGTAGATGTGGCTATGCCCGAAAAATACAATCTGCCCACGCCGGAAGTTGCCCTGCTCAGCGGAATTAAAATCAACTACACCGACGTTATGGCGCATAAAGAAGAGCTTGTGCAGAGATTTTCCGACCTGTTTAAATAAAAATTAAGAGGCGCCCCATGGACGCACGCGCTTAAGAAGCGCGCCATGGACGGATTAGAGGCCGCCCAAGGACGGGCGGCCGCCCGCGCCATTCGCCGGATGCGAATGCAGCGGGCTGTCTTTCTTTGCTACTTTCTTTCTGCACCAGAAAGAAAGTAGATCCCTATAAAGTATATCCCTAGAAAGTAGATCCCTAACGCAGAACTTCCTAACGCAGAACTTCCGCCAGCGTCTCCATCATCTTTGGAACGTCGAGCGGCTTAGCGATATGTGCGTTCATACCGGCTTCGAGAGCCGCCTGAACGTCGTCGCTGAACGCGTTGGCAGTCATGGCGATAATCGGGATTCTGGCGAGCGCAGGATTTTCCAGCTGGCGAATGGCGCGCGCCGCCTCGTAGCCGTTCATAATCGGCATTTGAATATCCATCAAAATCGCGTCGTAGTCGCCTGGCTGCGACGCTTTAACTTTATCCAGCGCCTCCCTGCCGTTTTCCGCCGTATCGACTTCAAAGCCGACTTCCTCCAGAATCATCACGGCAATTTCGCGGTTGACTTCAATATCCTCGACGAGCAAAAGTTTTTTCGCGCTGAAATCAATTTCGCCAGCGGTTTCCTCATCGTCGGACTCATCCTCAACAATTTCGTCGGTAAGCCTGAATTTCACGTTGACGATAAATTCAGTGCCCTTATTCGGCGCGGTGACAACCTGAATCGTGCCGCCCATAAGGTCGATAATGCTTTTGGTAATCGCCATACCGAGACCGGTGCCTTGAATTTTGCTGACGGTGGAAGTCCTTTCGCGCTCGAACGCCTCAAAAACTTTCTTGGCAAATTCCTCAGTCATACTGATACCGCTGTCCTTGACGCGAAATTCGTAGCTGCCTTCGCCGCCGGAATTGTCGCCATTCTGCGCGAGCGTCACGGAAATTCTGCCGTCTTTCGGCGTAAATTTATAGGCGTTGCTGAGAAGATTCAGCAGGACGCGGTTAAGGCGGTGTTCGTCGCAGATAACGAATTTATCCTTCACGCGCGAGCTGTCGACGCCGAAGCTGATATTTTTGGTGCGCATCTGCGTGGTAAACATATCGTAGGCGTCGGAAAAAACTTTGCAGATATTGACCGGCGAATTTTCAAGTTCCATTTTGCCGGATTCAATGCGGCTCATTTCGAGAATGTCATTAATCAGCGCGAGTAAGTGCTGGCTGGACGCGTCGATTTTTTTCAGAAAGTCGTACATTCGCACGGGAACAGCGTCAGGACATTTCGGGCGCGTGCAGTTTTCGCAGAGGTGGTGCAGTTTTTTAGAGAGTTCGACGTAACCGATAATGGCGTTCATGGGCGTGCGAATATCGTGGCTCATGTTGAAAAGGAAAGTGGATTTGGCCTTACTGCTTTCCTCGGCGCGGTTTTTCGCTTCCAGAAGTTCTTCCTGCTTGCTTTTGAGTTCCTCTTTCTGCAGGTTGATTATGTCGATATTTTCCTGCAGCTGGAGCGTATGCGCGCGCTCGATTTTGGCGTTGCGGTACTGAACCAGAATATAAATTACCAGCAGTAATACAAGGAGAATCGAAACGATAATTCCAGCGGCGAGCCACGGTCGGCTCTCAATCATCTGGACAAAAGTCATATTTTCGTAGTGCTGGCGAATCCATTTGCGGTGGAGTTCGTCGAGCCGCCCTTCCTGCTGCATTTGAATCAGCACGGCGTTAATTCGGACGCGGAGCATTGTATCCTGTGGGTGCAGAACCATGGAGCCGAAAACGTGCGTGACGGCGTAACTCGGCTCAACGTCGACCAGACCAAATTTTTCAATAAACTCATTGCCGACCTGAATCGGGCAGATAGCAAATTCGTACTCGCCGGACTTGAGCGCGGCAAAAATTTTCTCGTAGGAATCAATGTAGGAAATTTCGTCGTCGAGCCCTAAGCCTGGTACGTGGTGCAAGGACGCCACGCGCCGCCCGTACAAACCCGCCACATTTGAAATGCTTGTGCGCCCGTAAACAACGTACTGCTTTTCCGTCGTAGGAATTGTGGCGATAATTTTCGGGTTGCCGACAATTAAATCCGACTCCATGTTCATGATAACGTCGGCGTCGCCGCGCTCAAAATATCTGTTCGCTTCGGACCACGGCATGAGCTTCAAATCCAGATTCATCTGCAGGCGGTTGGCAACTTCGTTAATCAGTTCCACGTCGAGCCCGCAGTAATTTCCGTACTTGTCGACGTAAGAATACGGCGCATAGTCTATGTCCGTCACCACGTGCAAAGTTTTATCGAATTTATTTTCCGGCACAATTTCTACGCCTGGCTCTTTCTGGAACGGGTTCGATAAATAAATGTACAGAATCACAAAAAGTCCGGCAAGTATCGCCGGCAGTGAGAACAGCAAGAGCAGCGCGTTGCTTTTTTTCTCGAAAAATCTTTCTGAGTCTGGATTTGGCGTCCGATTTTCCATGAATTTTCATCCCTCTAAAAATCTTAAAAACAATTTGCGCGCCAATTATACCAGTTATTGCAGAATTTTGCACAGGAAAATTAAAAGCCGCCGAAATATCTTGAAACAAATTCGCGAATGAAATATAATCAGCAAAAAAGAATCGAGCTGAAAAATGTGAATGCGATTTGTGTAATTCCCGCGCGTTATGCGTCGACGCGCCTGCCAGGCAAGCCTCTGCGCGAAATTTGCGGCGTCCCGATGATTTGCCGCGTGTACGAGCGCGCGAAACTCGCCAAATCCGTCGCTGAAGTTATCGTTGCCACTGACGACGAAAGAATTTTGGCGGCGGTTGAAAAAAATTCCGGCAGGGCAGTTATGACGCGCGCCGACCATAAGACCGGCACCGACCGCCTCGCTGAAGTCGCTGAAAAATTTCCGAGCGTCGACGTGATTGTAAACGTGCAGGGCGATGAGCCGCTGATTGACGCCGCGCTGATTGACGAGCTTGTCAGCGAATTTGTCGGCGATGAAAGTCTGCAGATGGCGACGGTTGCCGTCGAACTTACTGACGCTGCTGAAATTCAGAATCCAAATAACGTCAAGGTGGTTTTCGACAGGTATCATGACGCGCTGTATTTTTCGCGCTCGCAAATTCCCTACCCGCGTAATTCCGGCGTGGCTAAAACTTTCAAGCACATTGGAATTTACGCGTACCGGCGGGATTTTTTACTGGCGTATGCGAAAATGGAGCCGACGCCGCTTGAACAGGCTGAATCGCTTGAACAGCTCCGCGCGCTGGAAAATGGCTACAAAATCCGCGTTATCGAAAGCAACTGCGAATTTGTCGGCGTCGATACCGAGGAAGACCTCGCGCGCGTGAACGAGATTTATCGCAAGGCGGGATTTTAACATTTGTTTCAGCATTTCTTTCGAGAAAGAAACGCTGGCAAAGAAAGCTGCCCGCAGCAGTCGCTTCCGGCGACTGGTGACGGGCGGCGCCCCGTCCATGGGGCGCCTCTTAATGTGGCGCCTCATATTCGCATTTTTAAATCTATTGCAAAGCTGGTGAATTTTGTGCATACTTTTAAAATTGGCAACATCGAAGCTGGCGGAGGGAAACTGTTTTTAATGGCAGGACCGTGCGTGCTTGAAGGTTTCGAGCGCAGTCTCAAAATCGGGCGGCGCGCTAAGGAAATTGCCGAGAATCTTAATCTGCCGTACATTTTCAAGGCGTCCTTCGACAAGGCGAATCGCTCCTCGATAAAAAGTTTTCGCGGTCCTGGGCTGGACGAAGGCTTGAAAATTCTCGCCGCCATTAAAGCCGAGCTGGGCGTCCCCGTCGTCACTGACATTCACGAAACGTATCAGGCGGAACCCGTCGCGCAGGTTGCGGACATAATTCAAATTCCGGCGTTCCTGTGCAGGCAGACCGATTTGCTGGCGGCGGCGGCTAAAACCGGCAAAGTTGTCAACGTCAAGAAGGGGCAGTTCCTTTCTCCCAATGACATGAAAAACGTCGTCGTCAAGCTCGAAGAAACTGGCGCGGAAAAAATTATGCTCACGGAGCGCGGCGCCAGTTTCGGTTACAACAATCTGGTGGTTGACATGCGCGGCTTGCCTATTATGCGCGGCTTCGGCTATCCCGTGATTTTCGACGGCACTCACAGCGTGCAGCTGCCTGGCGGCGCCGGTACCAGTTCTGCCGGTCAGCGCGAATTTGTTGGCTACCTGACGCGGGCGGCGGCGGCTGTAGGGATTGACGGCTTATTTTTGGAAGTCCACGACAATCCGGCGGAGGCGCTCTCGGACGGCGCGAACATGATTTATCTTGACAAGTTGGAAAATTTATTGAAAAATGTATTGGCGGTTCACGAGGCCGCGAAAAATCTTTGCGAGGTTTGAGATGATTAAGGAACGGGCGATAGAGACGCTGAAAATCGAGGCGGCGGCGGTTGAAAATTTAATCGCGCGGGTCGACGAAGAATTTGTAGCGGCGGTACGGGAAATTTTGAAGTGCAAAGGGCGCGTGATTGTGACTGGAATGGGAAAATCCGGTCACATCGGGCGGAAAATTGCGGCGACACTTGCGTCAACGGGCACGCCGGCATTTTTCCTGCACCCAGCCGAAGCCTACCACGGCGATTTGGGAATGATTACCGAAAACGATATTGTCGTAGCGATTTCCAACAGCGGCGAGAGTTCGGAGATTGTGAACATTCTGCCGGTGATTCGGCGGATTGGCGCGAAAATTATTGCCATGTGCGGGCGCAAAACTTCTTCGCTCGGCAGGAACGCGGATTATTTCGTGAACATTGGCGTCGAGCGCGAGGCGTGCACTTTAGGCTTAGCGCCAACTGCGTCAACTACTGCCACGCTGGCGATGGGCGACGCGATTGCTATGGCGCTCATGGACGAGAAAAAATTTACCGCGCAGAATTACGCGCTTTTCCACCCAGGCGGCGCGCTCGGACGGAAACTTCTGCTGACAGTCGGTGACGTTATGCACAGCGGCGAGGATAATCCTATCGTGAAAATCGGCGCCACGGCTAAGGACGCGCTGTTTGAAATGACGGCGAAAGGTCTCGGCGCAGTTTCGGTCGTCGACGCGGACAATAAATTTATCGGTCTGGTTACCGACGGAATTATTCGCCGCGCGCTCGAAAAGGATAAAAATTTTATCGACGAGCCGGTTGAGCACATAATGAAAGCCGAGCCGCTGATAATCAGCGCGGACAAGCTGGCGGCAGCGGCACTCTCAGTCATGGAAAAACACAAGCCGCGTCCTATAACGGTACTGCCGGTCGTCGACGCGGAAAATAATCCCGTGGGAATAGTTCACCTGACAGATTTGCTGAGGCAGGGCGTAGTTTGATTCATGGAAAAATTCGCACCGATAGGAAAAGTTGCGTGCATCCAGAAACTGGCGAAATTCTGCGGCGTGACATTCGCGCGATTGAGTTCAGTTACGGCGGCGAAAAATTATCGTGGACATGCCAGGCTGGTGTCCTGCGGACAGCGACGAAGGGATTTTTACCGGCGAAGATTTAAAGGTTTCTGACGCGGCTTTAAAATCGCGTGTTGATGAGGAGAAATTGGCGTGAAAATTTCTGAAGACGCTTTTGAGCGGGCGAAAAAAATCCGGCTGGTGATTTTCGACGTGGACGGCACGCTGACGGACGGCGGGATTTACATTGGCGCGGGCGGCGAGCTGTTCAAGGCTTTCAACTGCCACGACGGCTTTGGAATTACCGTGGCTCACGGCGCTGGCTTGCAGACGGCTATTCTGACTGGGCGCGAATCCATTTGCACAGCTAACCGCGCGAAGGAGCTGGGAATTACCGCCGTCAAGCAGGGGCATATGAATAAGCGCGGCGCCTACAGGGAACTCAAGGCGGAATTTAATCTGCGCGACGAGGAAATTGCCTACGTGGGCGATGACATTCTGGATTTGCCGGTTTTCGTGCAGGTCGGATTTCGCGCGGCGGTAGGTGACGCTAAAACTGAAGTTAAAGAGCGCGCGCATTTCGTGGCGGAAAATGCTGGCGGGCGGGGCGCAGTTCGTGAAGTGCTGGAATTTATTTTGAAGGCGCAGGGCAAATGGGCGGAAATTATTCGGCAGTACACCACGGTTGAGGAAAATTTTTAATTTGGCAGGGGTTTGAATGTTGTACAAAGCGCTGATGATTTTGAGTCGGCTGGTGAGATTTTTGCCGTACGACGTGCTGCTATTTTGCGGGCGGATTTTAGGAAATTTGTACTATCTGCTGGTGAAAAAGCAGCGCGAGCGGGCGGTAGCGCAGATGATACCGGCGCTGGGAATTTCGGAGGCGGAGGCGCGGAAAATCGTGCGGGCGTCGTTCGTGAACCTCGCGCGGAACATGCTGGACATTTTGTACATGCCGAACCTCAACGAAAAAAATTTGTCGCAGTACATCGAAATAGACCACCTTGAACGAATGCGGGCGGCGCTTGCGGAAGGTCATGGCGTTGTAGTTTTAACAGGACATATCGGCACGTGGGAATGGCTCAGCGCGGCTTTTTCGCTCAACGGAATGCCCGTCACGGCTATTGCCAAACTCCAGCCGAATCAGGAATATTCGCGGGCGCTGGACGATTTGCGCGCAACGATTCACGTAGAAATTTTCAATCGCGGCACCAGTGAACTTTTATCCGCCGGACGCGCGCTGAAGAAAGGAAAAATTCTGGGCTTCCTCGCTGACCAGGACGCAGGTCCAGGCGGCGCGTTCATCAACTTTCTGGGGAAAACCGCCTCCACGCCAATGGGTCCCGCAGTTTTTTCCAAGAAGTTCAATTCGCCGGTACTGCCCGCATTTATCATTCGCCAGCCCAACGGTCGGCATCTCGTGAAAATTTTTGAAGTCCTGCACTTTGAGGACACCGGCGATACCGACGGCGATTTGTTCCGCTTCACCGAAAAAATGACGCGTATTCTTGAGCAGGTCATTCGCGAAAATCCTTCGCAGTGGCTGTGGTTCCAGAAACGCTGGAACACGCCGCCGGAAATGCAGAAGGTTGGCAAACATCATACCGTAAAAAGTGAGCGCTGATAATGGAACGCATTGGAAAATTTTTAGTGGTGGTAATTCTGGCGCTGTTTATCGCGCTGGTCGTCTGGGTAATCAGCACGACGCCCGACGCGCCGCCGCCTATCGACAAACTGGAACCGCCGTCAACCATGGAGTACGAGGGCAACACCTTCACCGAGGAACGCAACGGCGCCAAACTTTTTGAAATTAATTCGGGACACATGGTCGTTGACGTGAATACGCAGAACGCCAGCTTTACGGATTTCTCAGGCAAATTTTATCAGCGTGACGGCAGGTTCGTGGAAATTTTCGCCAAACGCGGCAGTTACAATCAGCAGACCGGCGACATTCACATTGAGGGCGAAGTTGCCGTAAACGACAGCGAAGGCGCTAAACTTACCTGCGGCAAACTCGACTGGATTGGCGCGGAGGAAGTTCTGGTTGCCACGGAAGACGTGAAAGTTTCCAAGGACGATATGCGTGCGACAGGCGACCGAGCGGAGGCTCGCAACGGTTTGCGCCGCTTCAAGCTGATTGGTAACGCGCACGTCGTCAAAGGCGTAAAAGATGACAGTGATTTGGAGGACAGAGACAATGATGCGTTGGAAGAATTTGTGCGCGATAGCCTGCACGGCGGCGCTAATTAGCTCGACGGCTTTTTCAGCTGGCAAGAGCGATTCGCTTTCCGAAGTCACGGCGCACGAAATTGATTACGACATGGATACCGGCAAAGTGCAGGCGACCGGCAAGGTTTTCATGCGCAACAACGATAAGAAAAAATCCGGCGTCGCTGAAAACAAGGTGCCGTCCGAAGTCAACGCCGATAACGTCGATTACGACATGAATACCGGCGTGATAACCGCCAGCGGAAATGTTCTGCTGAAGTACGGCGCAGACCGCGCGACCGGCGCCAGCGCGATGTACAATACCAACACGCAGGAAGCCTACCTCAGCGGCGGCGTTGTGGTTACGCGCGAGGATTTGAAAATTACCTGCGAAAATCTTTCCAACGACGCCTACGGGCACATGCAGGCGACGGGCAACGTCAAGGGCGTGCAGAGAATTGCGCCCAGCGCGAAATATCCCAACGGCGACACGCGCACTTTCACCGGCGAACACGTAGACTACTACCCGAACGACCGCAAGCACGTTTACATTCCGAGCGGCGGGCGGATAACCGGCTCCGAGGGCAATTTTTCCGCTGACCAGATGGAAGGCTGGCTCGATGAAGAATACTACACCGGCAGCGGCAACGTCCACATCGTCAATCCTCCGCGCGAACTGGAAGCCGGCGGCGACCGCGTTGACTACTACGCCAGCGACAACGGGCGCGCCGTGCTTACCGGCAACGCCTGGGCGATTCAGAACAACAATACCCTGCGCGGCAACCGGCTGACGGTTTACCTTGCCGACGACCCCGATAAGGCTAAGACCGGCGCCCGTGCGAATAACAAACCTGTTACGCCGCACGAAATTCTGACAACCTCGCCGTTCAGGAATTAAGCGATGAATATTGAAGCGAAAAGACTCGTCAAGGCGTTCAAAGGGCGCGTCGTCGTCAACAACGTTTCGCTCAGGGTTGAGAAGGGCGAAATTGTTGGCTTGCTCGGTCCGAATGGCGCGGGCAAAACTACTTCGTTCTATATGATTGTCGGGTTGGAAAAGCCGGATTCCGGCGACGTTTTCATTTCGGACGTGAACATTTCGCATATGCCGATGTACCGCCGCGCCGAGCTGGGAATAAGCTACCTCACGCAGGAAGCGTCGATTTTCCGCAAGCTGACCGTGGAAGAAAATATCATGGCGATACTGGAGACGCTGAACATTTCGCGCAAGGCGGCTGAGGCGCGTCTGGCAGATTTGCTGAAGGAATTTAATATTTCGCACGTGCGGGAGCGCAAGGGTACGGAACTTTCCGGCGGCGAGCGGCGGCGCGTAGAAATTGCACGGTGCCTCGCGCTGGAGCCGCAGTTCATTTTGCTGGACGAACCATTTGCCGGCGTCGACCCTTTAGCCGTGGCTGACATTCAGAATATCATTCGCTACCTGCGCGAACGCGGCATGGGGATTCTGATAACCGACCACAACGTTCGCGAAACGCTGAATATCGTCGACCGCGCGTACATTCTCAACGAAGGCAGGATTCTGCTTGAAGGCGGCGCTATGGAAATTGCCGACAGTCCTATCGCCAAAAAATTCTACCTCGGCGAAGATTTCAAACTATGAACAGGGATTATTTTTTCGCTCGGCGATTCTGATTTTTGACAACGGTAAAGAGGTGAAAAAATGATAGTCCGCGTTTGTAACGTCTCAGGTTACGATTATACCAAAGACAATTGCTATGCTGACTCAAAAGTCTCTAAGCTTCTCGAATCTCATATTCAGGTAACATTGGACGACATGCAGGAGAAAGGATATGTTCTCAAGCACATTGAATATTCCAGCAGCTGTTGTCTTGACTCGAATAATGATATGTTTCATGCAAAATCGGCGATTCTGATTTTTGACGATGGAAATTAAATTCACAAAGGGGCGAAATTTATGAAGGTAAAAGTTTGCAGCGCGTTCAGCGACAGGGAGCTTGAAGAAAAAATTCAGAGCGCGATTGAAGACAAGGCGCTGGCTGGCTTTACGCTTTGTCAGGTCTGCTATTCAATGTCTTCGGCGGTAACCTACGACAACTGGTTTGAACTTGAGCGTGCGGAAACGCGCGGCTCGAAGGGATTTTACAAATCGGCGATACTCATTTTCGACAAGGTGTAAATAAATTTCTGGCGGGGAGCGGCTTTTATTGCACATCAGAATTTTAGACAGGTACATATTTTTTGAAGTCGTGAAGGCGGCGGTCTTTGGAATCTGCGCATTTTCAGCGGTCTTTATCGGCTCAGGTACGCTTTTCAAAATCGCGCGGTATATCACGGACTACGGCGCGTCAGTTTCGTCCGTTGTAAAAATTTTCGTGTACGGCTTGCCAGGAATAATCATGTGGACTTTTCCAATGTCCATGCTGCTGGCGACGCTTCTGACTTTCGGGCGGCTTTCGAGTTCAAGCGAAATTACCGCCATGAAATCCTGCGGGATAAGTTTCAGCCGAATCGCCGCGCCCGCAATTTTCCTCGGCGTTATCGTCAGCGGCTGCGCGATTATGTTCAATGAGCACGTTGTCCCGTGGGCGAACCGCGCCGGCAATGACGTTTTTTATTTTGAAATTCAGGGCAACACCGAAATGAAGTCGCAGGATCACATTATCGTTAAGGAAATTAACAACAACCAGATTCAGCGGCTGGTTTACGCCCGCGAGTTTCGTGCCAGCGATCAGACTTTGCAGGGCGTCACGATGCAGGAATTTGGCGAGAGCGGCAAGGTGACGCACGTTGAAAACGCCGTCTACGCAGAGTGGCGCAACGACGTCTGGATTATGCACGAGGGAACGATTTACGATATTTCCGAGAGCGACCGCACGCGCTCAATGCGATTCAATCAGCAGATTCTGCCGGTAAAAGCCAGCCCAATGCAAATCGTCCGCGAGCAGAAACGCCCAGACGAGCTGACGATGAACGAGCTCAAGGCGCAGATTGAAATTATGAAGACGCAGTATGCGAACACGGCGAAACTGGAAACGGAACTTTACCAGCGCGTTACCGTGCCAATGGCGAGCTTAATCTTCGCGCTGATTGGCGTGCCGCTGGGACTGCAGCCGACGCGAAATTCTTCGTCAATGGGCTTCGCGCTCAGCGTCATAATAATTTTTATCTACTACTCAATCATGACGCTGGCAAATGCGCTGGCGCGCGGCGGGATTGTCGAGCCGTTCTACGCCGTCTGGATTCCGAATGTAATAGGCTTAATTTTCGGCGCGATTCTGATTAAGCGGGCGTCGCAATAAATTTTGAGGGGGAACTGATTTTGAGATTTAGCGATATGATGAACGTGAAAAAATTCCACTTCGTCGGGATTGGCGGCGCCGGTATGAGTGCGCTGGCTAAAATTTTAATCGAGTCTGGTCACGAAATTTCCGGCTCCGACCGCGCTGATTCGGCTGCCGTTCAGATGCTGAAAAATCTCGGCGCGAAAGTTTTTATCGGACACAACGCGGATAATATCGCCGACGACATCGAGGCGCTGGTAGTTTCTTCCGCCATTCCGCACGATAACCCTGAAGTTCTCAAAGCGGCTGAACTCAAAATTCCGAAGCTCCACCGCTCCGACATCAACGCCATGCTCGTCAATTCCAAAAAGGGTATCGCCGTTGCGGGCGCCCACGGCAAAACCACAACCACTTCAATGATTGGTTTCGTGCTGCACAGGGCGGGCGTCGACCCCACGATAATTATTGGCGGCGAATCTGCTGACCTCGGCACCGGCGCCGTCCTCGGCAAGGGCGAATACGTTGTTTCGGAGGCGGACGAAAGCGACGGCTCTTTTATCAAGCTCAAGCCTGCTATCGCCGTCGTCACGAACATTGAGGACGACCACCTTGACCACTACGGTACAGTTGAAAAAATTCGCGCGGCGTTCAAAATTTTTCTGGAAAATCTCGACAGGCACGAAGGCGTTGCGGTTCTCTGCTACGACAGCGAAAATCTGCGCGAAGTCGCCGCTGAACTCGACCGCAAAATTATTTCCTACGCTATCGACAACGACGCCGACTTCATGGCGAAAAATATTCGTTCTGGCGTCGACGGCGTTGCGTTTGAAGTTTTCAACGGCGATAAACTTCTCGGCAGGGTCAAGCTGGCGATTCACGGGCGCCACAACGTTCTGAATGCGCTGGCGACAATCGCAACCGCCATGCAAATTGGCGTTGACTTCGGGAAAATTTCCGACGCGCTGAGCAAATTCCACGGCGCCAAACGCCGCTTTGAAACCAAATCCCGCGTCAGAAATATCTGGATTGTCGACGATTACGGTCACCACCCGACTGAAATTGCCGCCACGCTCCGCGCCGCCCGCGAAACTAATCCCAACCGGCTTATCTGCGTTTTCCAGCCGCACCGCTACACCCGCACGAAACTTTTGCTCAAGGAATTTGGCGGCGCATTCGAGGGCGCGGATTTGCTCGTTCTCACTGACATTTATTCCGCCGGCGAGCACATAATCCCAGGCGTCAGCGGCGAATCAATTCTTGAAGCCGTGCTGGCGACGACCAATCAGGCGGTTTCCTACATTCCCGAACGCGCGAAAATCGCTGAATACCTCGCGGACATTGTTACCGCCGGCGATTTGATTATCACGATGGGCGCGGGCGATATTTACAAGACCGGCGACGAACTCGCTGAACTCCTGCGCTACCGCCGCAAGCAGAGCAAAATTGTCGTCGTCATGGGCGGCACTTCGACCGAGGCGGAAGTTTCCCGCCGCACCGGCACCGCCATTTTCAACGCGCTCAAGTCCAAAAACTACAACGTCGAAACTATGGAGCTCAATCCGCAGACTTTCGCCGCCGACATCAAGGCTTCAAACTGCGCGATAGTTTTCAACGCGATTCACGGGCTCTACGGCGAAGACGGCATGATTCAGGGCACGCTGGAAATGCTCAAAATTCCCTATACCGGCTCCAGCCTTATCGCCGCCGCCAACACGATGGATAAGGTCATGACGAAAAAAATTCTGCTGGCTGAAAATATTTCCACGCCGAAATTCAAGGTTTACCGCGCCGTTAATCGCAGTGAAAATCTTCTCGACGATATTGAAAAAACTTTCGGCTTTCCCGTCGTTATCAAGGCGTCGAATCAGGGTTCGAGCATTGGCGTTGAAATTGTCGAGCGCGCCGATGAAATTGCTGCCGCCGTCGAAAATTCCTTCCGCTACGGCGATGAAATTCTGGTTGAAGAATTTATCCACGGGCGCGAACTTACCGTGGCGGTCTACGGCAACGAGGACGACGCGCAGGCGCTGCCGGTGATTGAAATTACCACGGTTACTGGGCGCTACGACTACGAAACGAAGTACAAAAAGGGCGCGTCTACGCACATTTGCCCCGCTGAACTTTCCGACGAGCTCACCGAAAAAGTTAAGGCGCTTGCCGTCGCCGCGTTCAAGGGCTGCAAGTGCGCCGGTGTCGCCCGCGTCGATTTGATGCTTTCCGAAGAAAATATTCCCTACGTCATTGAAGTAAATTCCGTGCCTGGCATGACTGAGACTTCGCTGGTGCCCGACGCCGCGCGCGCTGCCGGTATCGAGTTCCCTGAGCTCTGCGAAAATATTTTAGCGCTCGCCAATTTCTAATCTCAAGGCGGAGGTTTTTCCAATGGCTAAAATCCAGAGGCGTCGTAAGCGGAGCGGGCGGCGAATTTTCAAAGGCTTCGTGTTCCTGCTGATTTGCGGCGCGATTCTCGGCGCTATAGTCTACGTGCCATTCTTCACGCTCGCGCAGGTTAAAATCGTCGGCGCCGAAAAAATTACCGTGGACGACGTGCTTAAGGTCGGCGATATTTACATTGGCGAACCGCTGTTCAAGCTGGAAACGAATACAATCGCCAGCCGCCTCGCGAAAGATGTCCGTGTCGAGGAAGTTTCCGTCCGGCGGATTTTGCCCGACACGCTTGAAGTCACGCTCAAGGAACGCAGACCGCTGGCAACAATCGTCTGCAACTACGGCTACCTTGACATCGACCACACGGGAAAAATTCTCGACAGCTACAAAAATCTCCGCGAAATGAAAATTCCAATGATAACCGGCGCGCAGGTCAGCGATATGTACATTGGCGAC
Source organism: Selenomonadaceae bacterium (assembly GCA_017614505.1). Classification (GTDB taxonomy): domain Bacteria; phylum Bacillota; class Negativicutes; order Selenomonadales; family Selenomonadaceae; genus Quinella. The sequence continues at coordinate 191,062 of JAGABT010000001.1, forward strand.
GACGTTGAAGACGAAATGGTGATGAAAATTCTGGACTACCTGCAGAGACTGAACGCTGAATCGCTGAATAAAATCTCGGAAGTTGCGATAGTTTCAGCGGATTATATCGTTGCGTACACGGCGACTGAACGCGCGGTGCAGATTCGCGTTGGCAGGCTGGAGCGGCTCGATGAAAAGGCTAAGCTCACCGACAATTTTCTGAAGGACCTTGAAACCAATCCCAATCCCGTGGAGTACATCGACTTCAACTACACGGCGCCTTTTATTAAGCTTGCGAGGTAGCGCAATGGAAAAATTTCTGCAAAAAGGCTGGTCGATAACGCTGCTGTGCGTGATAATCGGACTCGCGCTGGCGCTGGAAATTCGGTACGAATCGGAAACTTCCATGCAAATCGAGAAACTTTCCGCGCGAATTTCAATGCTCGAAAAAGTTCAACCGTCACCGCCAGAAATATCGCCGGCATTTGTTACTGAACTGAAACTGCAGGCGGGACTTTTGCCGCTGGAAGGACAGGGCGTTATCGTGACGCTGGACGACAGCACCCGCAAGGTTCGCGCGGAGGAAAATCCAAATCTGTACGTGATTCACGACGATGACATTCTGCGCGTGATAAACGAATTGCGTGCGGCGGGCGCCGAGGCAATTTCAATCAACGGGCAGCGGCTCATTGCAACGAGCGAAATTCGGTGCGCGGGACCTACGCTCTCGGTGAACAATGTCCGTTCAGCGCCGCCCTACGAAATCAGCGCGATTGGCGATAAAAAATCGCTGGAGAACTCGATTAAAATGCGCGGCGGCGTCGAGGAAACGCTGAAGGTCTGGGGGATTCGGCTGGAAATTGAATCGTCGGACGAAGTTTACATTCCGGCGTACAGCGGCGCATTCCGGCACGTCTATTCCAAAGTTGCGGAGGAACGCGAATTGTGAAGGAGCTGGCGCAGAAATATTTGAGCTGAAAAATTTTTCACGCGCTATAGCCTAAAATGAAATTTTATAGTAAAATGAGCGCGGATTTTTAAACTGAAACTTAAATGATTTTGTAGATAAATTTTATGAATGTGGGGGATGGAAACGTGTTTGAAGTTGATGATACGGGCTTGAATCCGCTCGCAAAAATCAAGGTGATAGGCGTGGGCGGCGGAGGGAGCAATGCGGTGAATCGAATGATTTCGCTGGGTCTGGAAGGCGTGGAATTTATTGCGGTGAACACTGACGCGCAGGCGCTTTTGAATTCACATGCTCCCAAACGCATGAGGATTGGCGAAAAACTTACGAAAGGTCTAGGCGCGGGCGCTCGGCCTGAAATTGGCGAAAAAGCTGCGCAGGAAAGCCGCGACGATATTCAAAAGGCACTTGAAGGCGCGGATATGGTCTTTATCACGGCAGGAATGGGCGGCGGCACTGGTACCGGCGCGGCGCCTGTTATCGCCTCGATTGCCCGTGAAGTCGGCGCGCTGACTGTTGGCGTTGTTACCCGCCCGTTCAGCTTTGAAGGTCCACGCCGTAAGAAAAATGCTGACATCGGGATAGAAAATTTGCGGCGCGCTGTCGACACGATTATTACAATTCCAAACGACCGCCTGCTGCAGGTCGCCGATAAAAAAATGCCCGTGACGAAGGCGTTCAGCATTGCAGACGACATTCTCCGGCAGAGCGTGCAGGGTATTTCCTACCTGATAACGATGCCTGGGATTGTCAATCTGGACTTCGCGGACGTGCAGACGGTCATGAGCAATTCGGGCGCGGCGCTTATCGGTATCGGCGAGGCGTCCGGCGAAAAGGCGCCAATCAACGCGGCGAAGGCGGCTATCGAATCTCCGCTGCTCGAAACGACGATACAGGGCGCACACAGCGTTCTGATAAACATCATGGGCGCGAATGAAAATCTGTCGATGCTCGAAGTCAACGAGGCGTCGGTTACAATCCAGGAATCGGCGGACTCCGAGGCGGAAATCATGTGGGGAATGTCAATCGACGAATCGCTCGGCGACACGGTGCGCGTAACGATTATCGCGACGCGTTTCCACGGCGAGGCGGAAATAAACTATCATATGCAGCAGCAACAGTCCCAGCAAATGCCGCCGCCGTCAATGCAGTCGCCGTTTATTTCGTCGTTCCCAGGCAAGGGCTTGCCGAATTTCGGCGGTTACGGCAACAATCCCAATGTTCAAAGACCAGTTATGCCGCCTCCGCCCCAGCAACAGCATCAGCCTGTTCAGGAACCGAAAAATCTACAAAAAGACGGCAAGGGCTTAATCGACCTGCCGCCGTGGATGAACTGACGTTTTTCAGCATTTCTTTCTCGAAAGAAACGCTGGCAAAGAAAGGGGGCCGCATAGGTCGCTTCCGGCGACCTGTGACGGCCCGCGCGCCGTCCATGGCGCGCTTCTTTTTTTGCGTACAAAATCTTTAAACTAAACTTTTCAAAAAACGAATAGAATTTAATTCTTTGCCCAGTATCGACTGTACGTACCGCCACAAAATTTCCTCTGCCGAATCTATCTGCCGCTGGCTGAAATTCAGCTTAGTTTCCTCCCGCCAGTCGAAGTTCAAAATTTTCCCGAAAGCCTCGCGCAGATTTTCAGGATAAGCCGCAACGTCGCCGCTCACTTCGTCGACGCACTCCATGCAAACCGTGCCGCCGTCCGCCAGACTTATCGCCGCGTCGCCCTCAATCTGCACGCCGCAGTTTACGCAGTGGAAATAGCTCAGCTGCACGCCGCTAAATTCCATGAACTGCGCGACGCCAATCAGCGACGCAATTCGCGCGTTGCGCCTGTCCAGCGCCGGTAAACTTTCTGCCAGCAGTTTGTACACGCCAGCTTCAGGAAAAGCCGGCAGCGTCATTCGGTTCACCACTTCAAAAAAAATCGACGCGTAGCCAATTCGTTCCAGCTCCGCCGTCAGACCGCTGTAAAAATTTATCACGTCCGCTTCGCGAATCGTATCAACCTGCGCGCCTCGGCTTACCTCCGCCGAAATGTGATTGAACATTTGCAACGCGCCGGACATCGGACTCCGCGCGCGCCGGACGCCGTAAGCATTCAGCTCAAGCTTGCCGTGTTCCTTCGTGTAAACCGTCACGACCCTGTTAGCGTCGCCAAAATCATTCGTGCGCAAAATCACGCCTTCAATTTTATAAGTCCGCATAATTTTCCCCGTCACTGATTTTTTTTGTGCGAAGCGTTGGTACCCGCCGTCAAGATGAACTGCAGCGCGTCTTCCGCCGGCATGTTCACGAAAACTAAATCCTGCCGCCGCACGAATAAATTCATTCCCGCCGTCATGTTCAAACTCCACGGCACGTAAACGCAAACGTAGTCGACGCCGATTCTTTCCCGCACTGCGCTCGGCACGTTCGTCAGCAAAAATCCCAGCACGTAGGATTTCTGGTACGGCACCAGCACCACGTGTTTGAACGCCGAGTTCGACGCGAATATCGCCGTGGAAAATTGTTTCACGGAACTGTAAATGAATTTCACGACGGGAATTTTGTCGAGGAGCATTTCCAGCAGTTCAATCGTCGTCTTCGCGAACATGTTGCCCGTTACCAGTCCGACAAGCAGAATCGTCAGCGCTATCGAAATAATTCCAATTCCTGGAATGTTCGTCTGCAGGTGCTCGTTGATGATTCGCCCAAGCTGCCCTTCGGTGAGGTTCAGAATCCACATGACTACGAAAATCGTAATGGCGGGCGGCACGAGCACGATAAGTCCGTTCAAAAACCATTCGGAGACCCGCTGCGTGATTGTTTTTTCTTTGCTTTTCAGTTTCAAAATCTACCGCCCCTTTCGCCTTTACGAGAAAATGTATCCTAGCGCCGCGCCGAGTACCAGTCCGCAGAAAATTTCAAGCCAGCTGTGTCCCATTCTTTCGCGCAGAATTGTTTTACGCTGGAGCCGGTTTAAAACTTCCGCGTGGCTGCCGATTTTCCGCCGCAGTCCGTGCGCATCCATGACAAAGAGCAACAGCACGCTTAAGCCCAGCGAAAATTCCGGCGTCTCAAACCCGCGCGAAAACCCCAGCGCGAATACTGCTGAAGAAATTATCGTCGTATGTGTGCTGGGAAGTCCGCCGTAGCCGATTAATTTTTTTCCGGCGCCGTAACGAATTTCGTTGACCAGAAATTTCAGCGAGCCGGAAACTGCCCACGCTACAAACGGCAGCAGAATGTACTTCATTTATCGCCCAGGCCGAAACTTTGAATTGCGCCGGCGGAATTGCGCCAGTCGCGCTTGACCTTAACCCACAAGTCCAGAAAAACTTTCGTGCCGAGCAGCATTTCAATTTCGGGGCGCGCCGCCTTGCCGACGCCTTTCAATAAGACGCCGTCCTTGCCAATCAGAATCCCTTTCTGCGAATCGCGTTCAACGTAAATCGTGGCGCGAATGTAAGTCAAGTCCTTTTTCCGCGCGGTAACTTCTTCGAGGTCGACGGCAACCGCGTGCGGAATTTCATCTTCGGTGACGTGCAGGATTTTTTCGCGAATCAGCTCAGCGATAATCAGACGCTCCGGCTGGTCGGTAACCATATCGGCGGGATAATATTTTGGACCTTCCGGCAGAAATTTTTTCACCTCGGCAATGAGTGCGTCGACGTTCGTGCCGTCGCTCGCGCTGATTGGAACAGTCGCCGCGAATTTGTACCGCTCCGAGTAGCTGGCGATTATCGGCAGAATTTCTTCGCGCGTAAGCAAATCGATTTTGTTTATGACGAGAATCACGGGCTGCGTCGTAGCGCTGAGCCGTTCCAAAATATATTTTTCGCCGCCGCCGAATTTTTCAGTAGCGTCGATGACGAAAAAAATTGCGTCGACTTCCTTGAGCGTGCCTTCCGCCGCCTTGAGCATGTACTCGCCGAGCTTGAGTTTCGGCTTGTGAATGCCAGGCGTGTCGAGGAAAATTATCTGCGCGTCGTCCTGCGTGAGAATGCACTGAATGCGGCTGCGCGTCGTCTGCGGCTTATCCGACATGATTGCGATTTTCTGCCCGATAATTTTGTTAATCAGCGTCGACTTGCCGACGTTCGGGCGCCCGATTACTGCGATAAATCCAGATTTCAAATTTCAGTCCCTCCCGATTTTCAGTTCCGCCATGATAAATTTCTGCTCCGCTTCCATTTCAGCGCGGTCGGCGTCCTCGATATGGTCGTAGCCGAGCAAATGTAAAAGCCCGTGAACTTCCAGAAAAATAATTTCGCGCAGGAATGAATGACCAAATTCTTCAGCCTGCATTTGCGCGCGCTCAACCGAAATGATAATATCGCCCAGCACGTCAACCGTTTCGCCGATAATTTCCGGCTCGTCGCTCTCGCGGAAGGCGAAAGATAAAACGTCCGTCGGACGGTCAATCCCGCGATATTTTTTGTTCAGCGCGTGAATATTCTCGTCATTGGTGAGCGTAATGCTCAGCTCGGAATTTTCGGCGCCGTAAAGTTTGCCGACGGTATCAGCCGCGCGCAGAATTTCCGCCAGAATATTTTCGTCGACGCGCAGATTTTCCGGCTCAAAGTCAATCGTTGTGTTCATATTTATCCCACGCCTCAACAATCCTTGCAACAACATCGTGGCGCACAACGTCCGTCGAATCGAGTTCAACGATACCGACGCCGCACACGTCCTTTAAAATTTCAACAGCCTCAGCCAGTCCTGAAGTAACGCCGCGCGGCAGGTCAATCTGGCTCAAGTCGCCTGTGGCAGCCATGCGCGAACCAAAACCGAGCCGCGTCAGAAACATTTTCATCTGGCGGCTGGTAGTATTCTGCGCCTCGTCCAGAATTATGAATGCGTCGCTGAGCGTCCTGCCGCGCATGTAGGCGAGCGGCGCAATTTCGATTATCCCGCGCGAAAAAAATTTCTGAAACATGTCGTAGCCCCAGATTTCCTGCAGGGCGTCGTAGAGCGGGCGGAGGTACGGGTCAACTTTTTCCTGCAAATCGCCAGGCAGAAAACCTAAACGTTCGCCAGCTTCGACGGCGGGGCGCGTCAGAATAATTTTCTTGACTTCGCGCAGGCGCAGATAATAAGCCGCCATTGCAACAGCGAGGAAAGTTTTGCCGGTACCGGCGGGACCGACGCCGAAAGTTATCACGTGATTTTTCAGCGCGTCAAGATAATTCTGCTGCCCAAGACTTTTGGCGCGAATGTGTTTGCCGTTCGCCGTGACGATAACGGTTTCGCCGAAAATTTTGTGAAGGTCGTCGGCGCGCGGGCTGCGGATAATTTTAATCGCGGCGGCAACGTCATTCATCGTGACGGGACTGCCGTTGCGGTGCAGATTTTTAAGCTCCTCGATAACCTTAGCCGCGCGGTCGACTTCGGAAAAATCGCCGTGCAGTTCAATAAAATTCCCTCGGCTCACAATCCGGCAGCTGAATTTTTCGTCAAGCGTCTGTAAAAATTCGTCGCGTTCGCCCAGTATCGCTCGCGTCTCCTCAAAATCCCTGAACTCAATTTTTTTCGTCGTCAAATTTTCTATCGCCTCCTGTCAACATTTTACACCATTTCGCGCAAAATAAATAGCGGGCACGGAAGATTTTTCCTCCAGCTGCCCGCCTGTTACGAGTTTTGTTAAGCGGTCTGTTTTAGAATTTTTTGCCGGTGAGTTCGAGCATGACCTCGCGCAGGATTTGGTTGCGCAGGCGGTCGAGATTGGTGAGAGCGGCGCATTTCAGCATGCAGTGAATTTTTTCCATGTCAAGAGTGTCGGCAGCGGCGGCGTTCGGCAAAATGTAATAGCCGTTCTTGCGAATCGACGGTACAACGACATTAGCTATCCACTCTTGGAATTTCTTCGCATTGTCGTTGTTTGCCTTCATGGCGAGACGATAGACGAAATTTTCGGGAATGAAGTCGTCTTTCCCCACGGCGTGGGGAAAACCAAATTCCTTAAGGTAGCTGTTGATGCGCTCAATGCGAACGTACTCGACGCCATTTTTGAATTGTGTGATGCCGAGACCGTATCCCACGTCCTCAACGTTGAAGCAAGCTGTGCCGTCTTTTTCCAAGCGACAGCGAACTCTGAAACCCTCGTCTTCGAATAACTGAATCACTCCAATTTCCATAAGACAACCATCTCCTTTAATAAAGTTTGACAAAAACCTCCCCGCTTGCTATAATTAAATTGATGTTAGATTTGCGGGCTTTTTATTTTGCCAATTACATTATAGCCATTCCGCGATGAAACGTCAAATTTTTTTGCCTAAAATTTTTCTCCTAAATAAAAAACCCTCCTTTACGATAAAAAGCCAAAATGTTGACAATCCACCGCAAGCAGGGTATAATTAATCTATACTAAGATTAACTTTAGCCCTACTTTACGGTAGGTTAGATGTAGATTATGTTGACATTATAAACGGTTATTATAAAAAGGTCAAGTAGAAGAGCCGCTAAAAAAAGCGGTTTTTTTACGCCCAAAACAAAAACCCTCCGACCGATTTGCCGAAGGGCTTTTTTTATTTTCTGAGCAGTTCAAGCGCCAGCCGCGCATTTTGCCGCGCCAGTTCGCGAAGGTTTTTCAGCAGCGATTCGTTGTGAAAATTCCCCGCGCTGAGCTTTGAGGTTACGGCGTCGAAGATTTTTTCCGCCGTCACGTCTGATAAATTTCCAACAGGTTTTTCGCCAATCGAGTCCAGAAATCTGTCAATTTTCGGGTCGTAGGAAATTCCCAGCATCGGCACGCTCATTACTCCGGCGAAAATCAGCGCGTGCAGGCGTATTCCTATCAGCGCGTCCAGGTTTCCGACGAGGCTCAAAATTTCTGCCGTGGAAAATTCTTCGTCAAGCACGGCGGCAGGATTTTTCATGAGCGCGGCGGTTTCTCTGGCGGCTTGAATGTCATTGGGGAACTGCATTGGTATGAAAATAATCTGCGCGCCGGTTTCGCCAGCAAGCTTATCGAGAGCCTGCGCGAGGGCGCTTTGACAGTTCTGCCAGTCAATCCAGCGGCGGACTGATACGCCAATGATTTTGCCGGATTTTTGAATTTGGTAGCGGGCGAGAATATTTTTACCGGCGTCGAGCGGCACGGGCTTAATCGCCAGCACAGGGTCGGCGGTACAGTAAACCGGCGGGCGCGTAATGTTCAGGCGCTGAAGTTCTTCAAGCGAGCCGTGGTCTCTTACCGTAATCAAGTTGACGCGGTTTAAAATAAAATTCATCAGCCATTTGGCAAGCCCGCCGCGAATAGGACCAATTCCCTGCGCGTAGAGCATGACTTTGCAGCCGAAAACTTTCGCCAGAAAAATAATTCCAAGATAGTAATACAAAGAGCGGCGGCTGGTGACGTTCTGCAGGAGACTTCCGCCGCCGCTAATCAGCAAATCAGCCGCACGAATTTTTTTGATAATCGTCCAAACGTCCAGCCATGGCACTGCGTCGACGTGGTGGCGCTTTTTGGTGTACTCAGGGTCCAGCGAAATGACAGTAGCGTTGAGCGTGCCGCCTTCTTCGCGCAGAATTTCGAGCATAGCCGCAAGCATAGCCTCATCGCCGCCATTTTTCGAGCCGTAGTAGCCGGAAATTAAAATGTCCATGCGACTCAGTTAAACTCCTTACGCCAGACGAAATTTATCAGCAAAACCAGAACCGCGCCAATCGCCGCGCCAGGCAGTACGCCATCGACGCCGCGCAGGAACGACATTAAAATCGGCGTCCGCATGTGCGCGAAAGTTTCTACCATTGAACTCTGCCCGACCGTCGCCAGTATCGTCAGTCCAAGACAAATCGATTTTGGAAATCTTTGCAGGAAAGCCGCTATCGCCAGCACAAACGCGGGGTGCCCTATGAAAATTTCCTTCGAGCGCGGGCGTGCGTAGAAAAACTGCTCCAGCATCGACCGAATCTGAATTTCCGCACCGGAGACCGGCATTCCCGCCGTATGTCCACTCCGCGCGATTAAAACTACGAACGCGCCAATTACCGCGAAAATTCCCAGCAAAACTTTTACCGTGACGGTTGCGTTCAGCATTTCTTTTATCTGCTGCGTCGCCGGCACGTTCAGCCGCACTTCGTCTATGACGTTGAACCGCTGCAAAAATGCGAAGCCGACCAGAATCAGCGGCAGGATAAACGTCAGCTTTATCCCGCGGAAAATCTGGAACTCCAGGAAAAATTCCACGTCTGACAGCGCGCCAGACAGATACGCCGCGCCAATCATCGAAAGTGCGCTCGTGACCAGCAGTGCCAGCACGCCAGCCAAAATTAACTGCGCCGTCGACAAATTTGCCGGACGGTTGAATCTCAGCCGGTCGAGCTGCCAGATAACCGCCAGCGCCGGAAATAAATTCGCGCTCATAAGCGCCGCAACCAGTCGGACTTTTCCGCCCGCGCCCATCAGAATCGGCACCGCCGCCACTACCGACAGCACCGCCAGAATTATCAGCTGCGAATTTGGATTGGCGTTGACGCGCCGCGAAATCAGCGACAGGTACAGAATTGCCGCCGCCAGCGCGCCGATTATCACCAGCAGGCGCAGGATTTTATTCGGATAATAATTTTCAAAAGTATCCGCGCGCCCGAAGGTGTAGCCGTAAGTTTTGAGCTTATCGCGCGTCTCGCTGATGTACTTCAGATTAGTTTCGAGGAGCGTCATATCCGGCGCGGGCTTCTCGAATGTGCGGAAAAGATTAATTCTGATATTCCTTTCGCGGTCAGTCGTCGACCAGCGGTTTACCAGCGTGCCAATTTGCAAACGCGGCTGTTCGTCCTTCGGCACGGCGTACAGGCGCGCAACTTTGTTGTAACCAATTTTCTGCGCGAGTTCCGGCATACCTGTCTGCGGATAAAACTGCAGCTGGCTTGTATGTTCAATCACGCCGAGGATTAAGCCGCGCTTTTTAAATTCCGTCGCCGTCACGTCAATGCAGTCGGACGCGCCGAGAATTTCGGGACCGTCGAAAACAATTTCGGAAATTGGATAGCCTTCGATTCGGTCGAAAACTGCGCGAACATCTTCCACGGTGCATTTCTGGAAATTGAACGGGCGCGCTAAAATTAAAAATCCAGCGTCTTTGGCAGTCTCAAGCTCGGCGGTAGAAATTCCAATCGGCATGGACATGAACGCGCCAAACTGCGCCTTGACTTCCAGAACTTCCGCGTCGCCAATCGAAAAACTTTTAACGCGGTCTTCACCGAGGCGGCGGATTAAATCGCCCTTCGCCTCTTCGTAGCTGTCAAGATCCCGCCCGATAATGTAGGTGTACGCGGGGTCGATAGCGCCGAGGTCGACGGCCTGACGCCAGAGAATGCTGTTGAGCGCGCCGCTGTGGTAATTGGCGATAATGTCGCTGCCGTAAACCGCGATGACTTTGCCGGCGCGGGTGAGTTTTTCAAAAGTCGTGTCGTAAATCGCCAGCGAAGTTATACCGGCGGATTTGAACTGCTGAAGGACTTCGCCGAAATCCAGACCTTCGCGCTCGGCGAGGTTGCGCAGGCTGTCGTAGTCCATTGCCATATCGACCTGCGAATTGTGAACTTCGACGGCGTGGCGCTGACCGGCGATAACCAGCGAGGCGATTAACCCTGCGGCGATTATCAGCAGCAAAATTCTGTTGTATGCAAAAACTCTCATATCTTACCTGCGCACCGCCGTCACGATAACTTCACCGTCGCGCATTTCCACGGCGTCGAACCTGAGACCAAGCGGCAGAATCGAGCTGTCAAGAATTTTCACGTCGCCCATCAGCACGTCAAGGTTGACGCGGCGCAGAATCGCATTGCTGTCGAGGCGCGTCATGTGGAACAAAACGTCGCCGTTGCTCACGGTAAAAATTCCGGCAACGTCAAGGTCGACGTTCCTGCCGAGAAATTTCGTGCGGGCGCTTGCCTTAACTTCGTCGGGGTAAACTTTAACGGTCGGCGCTTCGAGCTTGCTTTCTTTGGCGGCGATAAAATTTCTGAGTTCGTCCTCGGTAACGGTGCCGCGCAGTTCGATTTGGTCGGCGTGCTTGAGGATTTTGTGCATACGCTCGCTGGCTGTGAGATTTTTGCTGGGGATAAGCAGTTCGGTAATGTTGAGGCTGACTTTTTCGCCGTCGAGCGTGAGGTTTTTGAAATTCATTTCGCCGAGCGTGGCAGCGCTGGCGGTAGCGTGAACTTTTTCAATTTCGCCGAGCGCAACTTTGGCGTTGGGGTTGGAACTGAGAATCACGTCGACTTCCTGCGCGGCAGTGGCGTTGACGATTTGTTCTTCGAGAATCTGCGCGACTGTGCCTGGCAGGACGAAATTCAGCAGTGCCAGCAAAATCGCCAGCAGAATCACAATCAGCGCTAAAAATTTTTTCATTTTAAGTCCTCCGAGTCAGCGAGGCGCAGGATATTTTCCGACGCCGCCGGATAAATTTTCAAGATTTCCTGCCGCGAAAAAAGTTTACACGGCGACGTTGGCTTTCATAGCCAGAAACGCGCGGATAAAATTGTCGAGTTCGCCGTCCATAACCGCCTGCACGTTGCCTGTTTCTTCGCCGGTGCGCAAATCCTTAACCATGGTGTAGGGCTGGAAAACGTAGGAGCGAATCTGGCTGCCCCATTCGATTTTCATGCGATCGCCTTCGAGCTTTGCAATTTCAGCTTCCTTTTTTTCGAGTTCGAGTTCAAAAAGTTTCGCGCGGAGCATTCTCATACACTGCTCGCGGTTCTGAATCTGGGAGCGCTCATTCTGGCACTGGACGACGATACCAGTTGGAATGTGCGTCATGCGGACGGCGGAGGAAGTTTTGTTAATGTGCTGCCCGCCAGCGCCGGACGCGCGGTAGGTGTCGACGCGAACGTCCGCCATGTTAATATCGACTTCAACGGCATCGTCGATTTCCGGCATGATGTCGCAGGCGGAAAAAGACGTGTGGCGGCGCGCGTTTGAATCGAAGGGCGAAATTCTGACGAGGCGGTGGATACCTTTCTCGGATTTGAGAAAACCGTAGGCGTTGTGCCCCTTGATAAAGAGCGTGACGGATTTGACGCCGGCTTCGTCGCCAGGCAGAATGTCGGCGGTCTCAACGGTAAAGCCGTGGCGTTCAGCCCAGCGCACGTACATGCGAAGGAGCATTTGAGTCCAGTCCTGCGCCTCGGTACCGCCAGCGCCCGCGTGGAGCGTCAGAATGGCGTTGTTGGCGTCGTAGGGTTCGCTCAAGAGAATTTCTAAGCGCAGATTTTCCAGACCGTCTTTGATAGCGGAAATTTCAGCGGCGATGTCGGCTTCCTGCGAAGAATCGTCTTCCTCCAGCGCGAGTTCCAGAAGAGTCTGCGCGTCGTCGTACTTAGCGACGAGGTTTTTGTAGGTATCGACGCCGGATTTTATACCGTTGAGTTCCTGCGTAATGGCTTGAGCGGTTTCGGGATTGTCCCAGAAAGTCGGCTCGCCCATTTTGTATTCGAGTTCGGCGATTTTTTCTTCCTTGCGGGCGATGTCAAAGTGAATCCCCCATTTCATTCAGCTTTTCGCGCAGAGCAGTCAGCTCCACTTTTTTATCTTCAAGCATTTAATCACTTCCTAAAATTATTTCCCGCGCCCGCAGCAGTTTTTGTACTTTTTGCCGGAGCCGCAGGGGCATGGGTCATTCCTGCCAATTTTTGTACCGTCAGCATTTTTGGGCGTCTTTTGAGATTCAGCGGGACTGGACTCGCCGCCGTGAGACGCCTGCGCAGTTTGCAGTCTGTCCTGAACTTTCTGTTCCTCCTGCGAAACTATCGCTACGTGGTAAATCAGCGCCGCTATCTGATCCTGAATCGCCGCCTCCATTTCCTCGAACATTGTCAGCGCTTCGATTTTGTATTCGACGAGCGGATTTCTTTGCCCGTACGCGCGCAGGTTAATTCCCTCGCGGAGCATATCCATATGGTCAAGGTGTTCCATCCACTTGTTGTCGACGACGCGCAGCATAATCACGCGCTCCAGTTCGCGCATGGTTTCTTCGCCGAAAGTCTGTTCACGCAATTTGTAATTGTCGGCGGCAACCTTTTCCAGATATTCCTTGAGTTCGTCGCGGCTGAGTTTTTCCAGTTCGGAAAGCTGAAGCTGTCCTGGCGCGGCGTAAATTTTTTCGGCGTCGCGAATGAGTTCGTTAAGCTGCCATTCTTCGGGGTAAAGTTTCTCGTTGGCGTACTGATTCAGCTCCGCCTTGATAATGTGGTTGACCATTCCAACGATATTTTCGCGCAGATTGTCGCCGTTGAGAATTTTTTTGCGCTCGCCGTAAATAACTTCGCGCTGCTGATTCATAACGTCATCGTATTCCAGCACGTGCTTGCGAATGTCGAAGTTGCGCGCCTCAACTTTTTTCTGCGCGTGCTCAATCGATTTGGTTATCAGCGAATGTTCAATCGGCTCATCTTCCTCCATACCGAGCTTGTCCATGATTTTGGCAACGTTGTCGGACGCGAACAGCCGCATCAAATCATCTTCGAGCGACAGGAAAAATCTTGACGCGCCTGGGTCGCCCTGCCTGCCGGAACGCCCGCGCAGCTGGTTATCAATGCGCCGAGATTCGTGCCGCTCCGTGCCGACGATAAACAAGCCGCCCAATTCTGGAACGCCTTCGCCGAGCTTAATATCAGTGCCGCGCCCCGCCATATTCGTAGCGATTGTCACGGCATTTTTCTGACCGGCGTCCGCAACGATTTGCGCTTCCTTTTCGTGGAACTTAGCATTCAGAACGCTGTGGGGAATACCGCGCTTGCGCAGAATGGCGCTGAGTTCCTCGGACTGCGTGATTGAAGTCGTGCCGATAAGCACCGGCTGCCCCTTCGAGTGAATTTCTTCGACGAACTGCCCGACGGCTTTATATTTGGCGCGCTTGTTTTTGTAGATAACATCGGGGTGGTCGATTCGCTTAACCGGCATATTCGTGGGAACGACGATAACCGGCAGGTGGTAAATTTTCAGGAATTCGTCTTCCTCGGTCTTAGCGGTACCAGTCATACCGGCGAGCTTTTTGTACATGCGGAAATAATTCTGGAAAGTTATAGTGGCGAGCGTCTGAGATTCGCGGCGAATTCGCACGCCTTCCTTAGCCTCAATCGCCTGGTGAAGACCGTCGGAATATCTGCGCCCAGTCATGAGCCTGCCGGTAAATTCGTCGACGATAATAATTTCATCGTCGCGGACAACGTAATCACGGTCGCGTTTCATGAGCGCCTTAGCTCGGAGCGCGGCGGTGAAGCAGTGAGAGAGCTCGATATTTTCCGGCGCGTAGAGATTTGTGATACCTAGGCGCTTTTCCATTTTCTGAATGACTTCATCTTTGGGCGAAACGGTTTTCTGCTTTTCGTCGACGGTGTAATCCTCGCCCTCCTTCAAATCCACGACAGCGCGTGCCATAATCGCATACATTTCGGTAGACTTCGCGCCTGGACCGGAAATAATCAGCGGGGTGCGAGCCTCGTCAATCAGAATCGAATCAACCTCGTCAACGATAGCGTAATGGAGCGGGCGCTGAACCATTTGCTCCTGATGAACAACCATGTTATCGCGCAGGTAGTCGAAACCGAACTCGTTGTTGGTGCCGAAAGTCACGTCGCAGCCGTAGGAATATTTGCGTTCGGGAAAATCCATATCGTGGATAATCAGCCCGACGCTCAAGCCTAGGAAACTGTAAAGCCGCCCCATCCATTCGCTGTCGCGTTTCGCAAGGTAATCGTTGACGGTTACGACGTGGACGCCGTTGCCAGTGAGCGCGTTCAGATAAACGGGCAGCGTCGCCACGAGAGTTTTGCCTTCGCCGGTTTTCATTTCAGCGATTTTGCCTTCGTGCAGACAAATTCCGCCAATCAGCTGAACGTCGAAGTGGCGCATTCCCAGAACTCTGCGCGAGGCTTCACGGGTTACGGCAAAGGCTTCGGGCAGAATATCTTCAAGCGTCTCGCCGTTACGCAGGCGTTCGCGAAAAACTTCAGTGGAGCCGGTCAGTTTATCGTCAGTGTAATTTTGCATCGTAGCTTCGAGCGCGTTGATTTTGTCGACAGTCTTGCGCATTCGCTTAATTTCTTTGTCATTGTTATCGCCGAGAAATCTTTTCAGAAAGCCAAACAAATTCTTCACTCCTTCGCAAAAAATTTTTCGGCAGTTATTATAGCAGGTTCGTCAAAATTAGTACACAAAAAAATAACGAGCTAAATAAAAAGAGGCCGCCATGGACGGCGGCCTGCGCGGCTTGCGTAGCAAGGCGTGCTTTCTTAGTCCGCCAGCTCACATGGATGTGAGCGAAGCGGGCATGTCTTTCTTTGCCAGCAGCAACTGCTCTTACTCATCGCAGTTGCACTTTCTCCCAGAAAGAAATGCTGAATCACTTTTCTGAACTGTAAGGCGCGATGGAAATCTGCGCGAGATTTTCAAAGCCGCTGCCGGTTTCAAGATTTGTGACGGAATAATTTTCAGCTGAAATCGCGTCCAGATTATTTTCGCCGGAAACGAAATTCATATCGTCAGCCGTGAACCACAGCGCGCTTGAACCTGCTCGCGCAGAAGTGCGGATAACATTATCATCGACGTAGAAGCTGGCGAGCGTGGAATTTTTGAACGTGATGGAATTTGCAGTGCCGGTGCCGACGTAGAAAATGACATTGCTGCCGCTCTGAATGGAAGTTCTGATTGAACCGTCGGTAATTTCAACTGAATCCTGCGCGCCGAAGCCGACCACAACATCTTTGCCGTCGCTTTCGCCGTAGCTAATCAAAATTCCGCCGCCGTTGGAATAAATCGAATCTGCTCCAGCGCCGCCATGGACGGTAACATTTTCCGCTGAACTAACCACACTGATTTTGTCGTTACCGGCGCCACCGTCGATAAATCCATCGTCAGCCGCCGTGTAAATCGTATCAGCGCAGTCGCCGCCGTAAACAGTCGAATTTTCCGCAGAACTCAGCAGGGTGATTTTATCAGTACCGCCTTCGCCCTCAATCCAGCAATTTTCGCCGCTACTGACAATAGAGTCGTTACCCTCGCCGCCGAAAATCGTTGTATCGCCGCCGGAATTTGTAACATTATCGTTACCGCTCATCGCGCTGATTCTGGCACCAGTGAGCGTATTTGACAGCGTGTCGGCAAACTCCGTACCCTTGATAATTTTGAAATCGTCGCTGATTGTAATGACGCCGTTTTCAACTTTAAATTCCTCGTCGGCGACATTGCGCAGGATAATTTTTCCACTTCCAATCTGGAAAGTGACATTATTACCGCTGCGGGTCTGACTGCCGATGGTTGCACCGGTAACGGAAATTGAATCGCCCTTAAGGAATCCGATAATCGTATCTATGCCGTCACCGTTTGCGTAGAGGAAAAGGTTCTCGCTGCCGTTGCTGTTAATTGAATCATTGCCCGCGCCCGCGTCAACCGTGACGTTAGTTGCATTGACGCCAATAGAGATTTTATCTGCGCCCGCGCCACCGTCAATCCACGCGGTATCGCCGTCCTGAGCAATAATATCGCTGCCGTCGCCGCCAAGAATTGTAACTTCGTCGCCGGTATTTGTAATTTTGTCGCTGCCCGTCCCCGCGTCGAGGTAAACATTTTCCGCGCGATTAATCAGCGTATCATTGCCAGCCAGCGCGTAAATCGTGGCGCCGTCATTATCGTTGACATAGGAATTTCCCCTTGCGTCCAGACTGACGGGTTTAATCCCCTCGGAAATGCTGATAACGTTGCCTTCGACCTGCAAGTCGGCGAGCGTAATTTCTTTCAGCGTAATTGAATTTGTTGTGCCTGCGTTGACATAAAAAATGACATTGTTGCCGCTTTGCACCGAAGTCCTGAGCGCGCCGGAAGTAACGGAAACTGAATCCGCCCCGCAGAATCCGAAGATAACGTCTTTACCGTCGCCCGCGCCGTACAAAATCAGATTGCTTTCGCCGTTGGTATAAACGGTATCGTTGCCCACGCCGCCCTGAACGGTAATTTCCGCGCCGGAATTAGTAATTCTGTCAGCGCCTGCTCCGCCGGAAATTAAAACACTGTTGCCGCTGTTTTGAATCGTGTCGTTGCCCGCCAGCGCGTCGATTGTTGCGCCGGTCTCGCTGTTTGAAATGCTGTCCGCTTTGGCTGTGCCGCTGATAAATAAATCCCTGAGAACGATAAAGCCGTCTTCAACTTTAAAATTTTTGTCGCCGCCGTCTTTGATGGTGATAACATTGCCGAAACCGCTGCTGATAGTGAAAATCATGCTGCCGTTGCTGATAACGGTTTTTGCGACGGTGCCGGACGCCAGCTGAATCGAATCGCTTTCGCCAAAGCCGACGATAACATCTTTGCCGCCGCTGTAACGAATTAGCGCACCAATATCATTTGAATAAATCGTGTCAGCGCCAGCACCACCGTCAAGTGTGACGTGTTCGCCGCCGGTAAGGGAAATTTTATCATTCCCCGCGCCGCCGAAAATTGAAACGTTTGAGCCGCTGGAAATGATTGTATCATTGCCCGCGTCCCCGCTGAGCGTCGCGCCTGCGCCGGTATTCGTGATTTTATCGTTGCCCTCTCCGCCGTAAATCACGACGTAGTTGCCGGAATTTGTAATGGTGTCGTTACCGGCAAGCGCGTCGACTGTGGATTCAGCTTTGGCATTTTCGATTTTTTCAGCCTTAGCAGTGCCGGAAATTCGAGCGGAAGTTCCTGTGCCGACGATATTCAGTTTCGTCAGACTCACGGCGTCTTTCAGCAGGACAGAGCCGCCCTTGACACTTACCAGAATATCTCTGCCGCTTTGAACCGTGGAATAGGCAGTGGTGGCGCCCAGATTGAGCGTATCGTCGCCGTCTAAGCCATAAACTGTATCGTCACCGTCGCCCTGCGCGTACTGAATGACATTGTTGCGGCTGGCGCTTACGATGGAAATTACGTCGTCGCCTTCGCCGCCGTTAATCGTGACTTTCTTGCCGTATTCCGTGACGTTGCCACGCACGTTAATGTAGCTTAAACCGCTGCGAATTGAATCGTTGCCTTCGCCGCCGTAAATTAAAACGCTGTCGCCTGCGGGATTGTAGATAAAATCTTTACCGTCACCACCGTCGATTGTTGATTCGTTTGAAGTGTATACCGTAGCATTTGAGCCGGCGCCATCCGCGTAATGAATGAACCCGTTAGAGATACTGTCGCTGCCCTTGCCGCCAGTTATCGTGACAAGCCTGCTGCCGTAAGTGGAAATTTCGTCATTGCCTTCGCCGCCATCCATGTAAATGGAATTGCCCCGCTGGTTTATGATAACATCTGAACCTGCTCCGCCCTTCATGGTTACACTATCGTTTTCGTAGTTGTAAACAATGTCGTCTCCCGCGTCGCCGGATAGCGTGGACTTACTCCCCTCGCCCATGTTATAAATCTCGTCGTCGTCATTGCCGCCAAAAATTAAAACGCTGGAGCCGTAATTTCCAATCGTATCGTTGCCACTGCCGCCATAAAGGTAAGTAATAAGCGCCGCGTAATTGACAATGTAGTCGTTATCGTCGTCGCCGTCCGCTTTGACGCTGGAAGAGTACGTGTAAATCCGAATAGTATCTTCGCCGGCGTCGCCCGAAATGGTTACCCTGCTGCCGGAAGTTTCAAGCTCATCATCGCCCTTGCCGCCGCTGATTGAAACCCTGTCGCCAAGATTTTGCACGGTATCTTTTCCAGCCAGCGCAGAAATTATCGCGCCGCTCACGGTATTCCAGAGGTAATCTGCTACTGCTGTGCCGGTTATGTTTGTACCCATAAGAAAACCTCCTTAAGCAGAACAGTTTTTAATTTTATCGTTATTCCGTTGAATTTTCTTCAAAGAAAAAAAGCGGCAGGAATTAACCCGCCGCCATGAATTTTATCTGCGCGAAAATTTTACTTGTCGGTAAAGGTAAGTAAAGTTTTATCGTCCTGCGCGAGATTTTCAAAGCCGCTGCCGGTTTCAAGATTTGTGACGGAATAATTTTCAGCGGTAATTTCATTTATCGAAGTTTCGCCGGTAACAAAATTGTCGTCGTCAGCTGCAAACCACGGAACCGCTGCATTGCCGTGTCTGTTGCGCATGTAAATCGCGTTGCCGTCGACGTAGAAATCAGTGCGCGAAGCATCGCGAATCGTAATTGAATTTGTCGTGCCGGTGCCGATGTAGAAAATGACATTGGAACCGCTCTGTACTGAACTGCGGATTGAGCCGCCAGTAATTTCAATCGAATCTTCCGCACCGAAACCTAAAATTACATCTTTTCCGTCGCCCGCTGCGTACTGAATAACGTTGCCGTTACCATTGGAATAAATCGTATCGTTACCCGCGCCGCCAATGAGCGTGGAATATTCCGCGTCGCTCGAAAGGCTTATTCTGTCAGCGCCCGCGCCAGCGTCGATATAAGCACTACCGCCGTCGTTGAAGATTGTATCGTTGCCTGCTCCGCCGTCGATAGTAGCGTCACCGCCGCCATTGATAATCCTGTCGTTGCCTGCGCCGCCAAGAATCAGAACTTCGCTGCCGTAATTGGTAATCGTATCGTTGCCGGCAAGCGCGTCGATAACAGCGCCGTCAAATTCGTTTTCAAGGTTATTCGCGGCGCTCGTACCGATAACCGAAATTGGCTCTTTGCCGTCGAGACTAATCACGCCGTTTTCAACTTTAAAGTCTTTGTCAGCGGCGTCGCGCAGGGTAATGGAATTGCTGGTGCCTGTGCCGATGTAGAAAATTTTGTTAGCGCCGCTGTTCACTGAAGCTCTAATCTCGCCACTGGTTATCTGAATCGAATCGTCGCCGTCGAAGCCGAAAATAACGTCTTTGCCGTTGCCGCTGGCGTACTGAATCAGATTGCCCTTGCCATTGGTGTAAATCGTGTCGTTGCCTGCGCCGCCAATAGCAGTGACTTTTTCAGCGCGAGAGCCAAGGGAAATTCTGTCAGCGCCAGCTCCGCCGTCAATAAACGAGGTATTTCCGCTGGAAATAATCGTGTCGTTTCCGGCGTCGCCGTTAATCGTGACTTCATCGCCGGAATTTGTGATTCTGTCGTTACCAGCGCCGCCACTAATAAGAGCCTGAATGCCGGAATTGCTGACGGTATCGTTTCCGCCGAGCGCGTCAATTTTCATGCCGCTGATTGTGTTAGTAAGACTATTCGCCGCCTCCGTGCCTTTAATGATTTTAGGCGTGTCGTCGATTGTTATGACACCGTTCTCAATCTTAAATTCTTCGTCGGCGACGTTGCGCAGGACAATTTTGCCGCTGCCTATTGCGAAGGTAACGTTATTGCCGCTTACAGTCGGACCGCTGATTGTGCCACTGATAACATTAATCGAATCGCCCTTGAGGAAGCCGATGATTGTATCAGCGCCGTCGCCGTTAGCGTAAAGGAACGTATTGTAATTGCCGTTGCTGAGAATAGAATCGCTGCCAGCGCCAGCATTGATTGTGACGTGTTCTGAGTTGTCTCCAAGAGAAATTCTGTCGTTGCCTGCGCCGCCGTCGATCAGTGCGGCATCGCCATCGCTGATAATGGTATCGTTGCCCACACCTCCATAAACTGTGACTTCCGCGCCGGTATTGATAATTTTGTCATGACCAGCCAGCGCGTCGATAACCACACCGGAAAGTGAATTGTTAATGGTATTCGCCGACGAAGTGCCGCTTATAGTTGTTATTCCGCTTTCGCCGACAGTGATTATATCGCCTTCGACTGTAAATTTTTTGTCAGCGGAATTTTTCAGCGTGATTGCGGAGGCTGTGCCGGAGCTCGTGTAGAAAATCACGTCATTGTTGCTGATAAGTGTGCGATCAACGCTGCCGCTGGTGAGCTGGATTGAATCTTTGTCGCTGAAGCCGAAAATAACATCCTTGCCGTCGCTCGCGTTGAAAGTGTAGAGGACGCCGCTGGAATTGTTGTAAATTGTATCGTTCCCTGCGCCGCCAGAAACTGTGACATCTTCCGCGCCGCTGGAAATGGTAATTCTATCCGTACCAGCGCCGCCGTCAATCAGCACAGAATTTCCGCCGTTGATAATCGAATCGTTACCGGCACCACCGCGAATCGTAACTTCAGCGCTGGTGTTAGTAATTTTATCGTTGCCCGCGCCAGCGTCGATATAAACCTGCTCGCCAGAATTTGTCACTGTATCGTTGCCAGCCAGCGCGTCAATCGCCACGCCGGAAATCGTGTTGGAAATTTTATTCGCGGAGGAAGTCCCTCTGATAGTTTCCCGCTTGTCTTCGCCGATTGTAATGGTATTGTCATCGACTACGATTTTTTTGCTGGCGGAATTTTTCAGCGTGATAGAATTTGTGGTGCCGCTGCCGGTGTAGAAAATCACGTCGCCGCTGCTGACCATGCTGTGGTCGACGCTGCCGCTGGTGAGCTGGATTGAATCAGTTCCGTCGAAGCCGTAGATTATATCTTTGCCGCCGCTGCTGGCGTATTCAATCAGATTGCCGTTGCCGTTGGTGTAAATCGCGTCATCACCGGCGCCGCCGTTTATCGTGACATATTGGGCACCGCTCGAAAGGCTTATTTTATCGTTGCCCGCGCCGCCGCTGATTGAAACTTCATTGCCGAAATTTGTCACGGTATCATTACCGGCGAGGGCGTCGATGGTGGCGCCGTTTTCGTCGTTTGAAATATTATCCGCCAAAGAAGTTCCGCTGATAAACAAATCTGGCGTCGGTTCGATTTGAATCACGCCGCCCGAGACTTTGAAATTCATGCTGCCGCCGTCTTTCACGGTAATGACGTTGCTGGAGCTGCCGCTGACGGTGAAGAGCATATTGCCGTTGCTGATAAGCGTGCGGCTGACGCTGCCGTTGGTGAGCTGGATTGAATCAGTATCGCCGAAGCCGTAGATTGTATCTTTTCCGCCGCCTGAGGCGTAGCTGACAAGATTATTTTCGCCGCTGAGGTGAATTGCGTCAGCACCGGCGCCCGCGTTGATTGTGACGTTTTTGGTTGCGCCGGAAATTGAAATTGTATCGGCACCGGCGCCCGCGGAAATTGAAATGTTGCTGCCGCTGTTGAAAATTCTGTCGTCGCCGGCGTCGCCAATAATCGTGGCTTCGTTGCCAGTATTTACAATCGAATCGTTGCCAGCGCCTGCGGAAATTGAAACTCTTGCGCCGGAATTTACAATGGTATCGTTATTGGCGAGGGCGACAATTGTATTTTCAGCATCGTCATTTTCGATAAGGTCGGCGCCGCTGGTACCGCTGATAATCGTGGGACCTGGGTCGATGCGGATAATATCTTCGTCGACGCGGAATTTCGTACCGGCGTGGTCTTTAATCGTTATCGCATTGGAAGTGCCTTTGCCAATGTAGAAAACGAGATTGTTGCCGCTGGTTACGGTGTTGCTTACGGAGCCGCTGGCGAGCTGGATTGAATCTTTCTCGCTGAAACCGACAATAGAATCCTTGCCGCCGCCGCTTTCGTAGATGAAAAGATTGGAATTGCCGGAGCTGTAAATCGTGTCATTGCCAGCGCCTGCGGAAACCGTGACGTGTTCAGCACTGCTGCCGAGGGAAATTTTGTCAGCGCCTGCGCCGCCGTCAATCAGCACGCTTCTGCCGCTGGAAGTAATTGTATCGTTGCCAGCCTCGCCGCTGATTGAAACCTCGTTGCCGGAATTTGTGATTTTGTCGTTACCGGCGCCTGCGGAAATTGAAACTTTCGCGCCAGAATTTGAAATTGTGTCGTTACCGGCAAGCGCGTCAATCATATTTTCGTCGTCACTGTTGCTGAGCAAATCTCCACCAGAAGTGCCGGTTATGACTATTGGACCGTCGCTCAAAGTAATGACACTGCCAGAGATTTTGAATTTCTGGCTGGCGGAATTTTTAAATGTAATGGAATTTTCGGTACCGGTGCCGATGTAGAAAATTACATCCGAGCCGCTGATAATTGAGCTGCTGATATTTCCGCCGGAAACTGAAACTGAATCGGTGACCGCCATGCCGTAAATAAAATCTTTGCCGTCGCCGTTTGCGTAGCGAATGAGGTTGCTGGCGCCGTTGACGTAAATTGTATCCGCGCCGGTACCGCCAAAAATTGTGTTGTTAGCGCCGCCACCGCCGATGCTGATTTTGTCATTATCCTCGCCGCCGTCGATGAAAATTGCATTGCCGTTGGAATTAACCACGTCATTGCCTGCACCGCCGTTTACCGTAGAATTTTTAGTTTCGTCGGATATTCTGATAGAATCAGCGCCGTCGCCGCCGTAAGTCAGAATATTTTTGCCGAAAGTTGCAATGGTATCGTTACCAGCCTCGCCGAGAATTGTAACTTCGTTGCCAGTACTTGCAACCCAATCGTTACCGGCGCCGCCGGAAATTGAAACCTGCGCGCCGTAATTGTAAATAGTGTCGTTACCAGCCAGCGCGTTAATCGTCGCCCTGTCGTTGTTATTTTGAATACTGTCATTGCGGTCGGAACCGTTGATAAACTGGTTGGCGCTGATAACTGTGGTGAAAGCTTTGCCGCCGACGATTAAGTTCAAATCTCTTTCTGCGTATGATTTGAGAGTCAGGACGCCGCTGCCAATGCTCAGCAAAACGTCGCTGCCTTTGACCGAGGCGCTGGAGATTGAGCCGGAAGTAATTTCCAGCGTATCGTCCTCGTCGAAGTTTTGGATAACGTCGTTGTCGTCTCCGGAAGCGTAGCGGATTCTGGTGTTGTAGCTGACGGTTGAAAGATTGATGGTATCGTTGCCCGTTCCGCCGGTGATTGTGACGTAAGAACCGCCGGTATTGCGAACCAAATCGTTGTCAGCGCCAGCGTCGATTGAAACGCTGTTGGCGCCGCTATCGTTCACGTTGTTAATGATTGTATCCTTGCCGTCGCCGCCCAGAACTGTGACGCGGTTGCCGTAAGTATTAATTGAATCGTCGCCCTCGCCGCCGTTAATCAAAACGTTTTCTCCGACGTTATCGAAAATAATATCGCCGGTTCCTTCCAAAGTTGCCTGCTTGCCATTGTAAATTCTGTCGTTGCCGGTGCCGCCGTTAATCGTGATGTTGTTTTCAAAATTACCGACGTAATCATTGCCGTCACCGGCGTTAATCAGGACACTTTCGCCGAAATTGCGAATGTAATCGTCGCCAGCGTCGCCGTCGAGCGTGGAGTTCGCGCCGTAATTCCGAATAGTATCGTTACCGATTCCGCCGGAAATGGAAACGTTATTTGCATTTTTTAAATTTGTAATTTCGTCGTTGCTTTGGAGCGCGCTGATAGTTACGTTTGCGGAAGAATTTTCCAGAGTATCGGCGTAGGCTGTGCCATAAATTACAGAGGGAAGCGTGACGGTAGTTACGGCGCCATTCCCGACTTTCAGTTTGAAGGAATTGCCCGCCATTTCAGTGAGGCGAACAGAGCCGATGCCGATATTAAGAATTAAATCGCTGCCGCTTCTTACCGAGCTGGAAATACTGCCGCTGGTA
The DNA here is from genome assembly GCA_017614505.1 of Selenomonadaceae bacterium. Classification (GTDB taxonomy): domain Bacteria; phylum Bacillota; class Negativicutes; order Selenomonadales; family Selenomonadaceae; genus Quinella. The sequence continues at coordinate 215,414 of JAGABT010000001.1, forward strand.
ACATGGAGGGTATCAAGTGCGTCGATTGCGTAAATTGTATCGTTGCCATCACCGGACGCGTACTGGTATAAATTGCCGGTATAGTCGTTAGGATTGGAGAGCTCAGATTTTTGATTGACAATAAAATCAGCGCCAGCGCCGCCGGAAACTGTATTTCTGTAGCCGGCAAACATAATCGTATCGTTGCCCGCGCCGCCGGAAAGCGAAGAATAATTCATGTATCCCACAATAACATCATTGCCCGCGTCGCCGCCAATCGTATTGTAACCTTTGCCTTCTTCGCCGCTAACGATAACGTCATCGCCTGCGCCGCCGCTGATTGAAACATTGTCGGCTAAATTCCAAATTGTATCGTTTCCGCCGAGACCGGCGACCGTTGCGCCTTCAAGCTCGTTAGTTATCTCGTCTGCGCCGGAAGTGCCTTCAATGTACAGCTCGTCGCCTTCCTCAACGAGAGAAACATTTACCGCTGCCGCGTTTCCGATTTTCAGCCAGATACTGGAACCTGCCGCGTCTTTGAGCAGAATTGAGCCGCTGCCGACGTAGAAAATTACATCCGCGCCGCTGATGACCGAACTGGAAATTGAGCCGCTGGTAATGTGAATTGTATCTTTGGTGCTGGAGCCTATAATCGTGTCATTGCCGTCGCCGGAGGCGTACTGGATAAAGCTTTTCTCAACAGGTTCATCAACGCCGCTCAGCGAGATTAAATCAGAGCCTGCTCCGCCATTTAACGTAGCGCCCTCGCTCCAGTTCACAATGGTATCGTTGCCGGCGCCGCCCTGAACCGTGACTCTGGTTTCATTGGAATAGGTCTGAATGAAGTCGTTGCCGGTACCGCCGTCCAGGAGGTTGCTGTTACCGGCGCCGTTAATATAATCGTCGCCAGCGCCGCCGCGGATTGTATTGTTGGAGGCATTGACATAAACGTAGAGGAAATCGTTGCCGTCACCGCCGTCAATAAGATTTTCCGTGCTGCCGATATCCAAGACATCATCGCCAGCGCCACCGTTAATCGTGGTGTTTTCAGCGTCCGTACCAATCGTATCGTTGCCAGCGCCGCCGTTGACGGTATTTTGAGAGCCGCTGACTTCAATGTAGTCCGCGCCCGTGCCACCGTTGAGCAAAATATTTTCCTCGTAACTTCCAATGGTATTGTAGCCGGAATCGCCGTTAATTGTGGCGCGGGTTTCGTTCGAGTAGACAATCATTGAATCGTTGCCGGCGCCGAGATTTATCGTGGAGCCAGAAACAGTTCCAATTCCGTTGACGGTATCGTTGCCGTCGCCCGCGTTAATCACGTTATTTTGGGCGCCATCGAAAACGACAATGTAGTCATTGCCAGCGCCGCCGTCTACGGTATGACCAGAGCCGCCGACAGTAATTTCATCGCTGCCGGCGCCGCCGTAAACGGAATTTCTAGTTGCATTTGAATAAATAATGAGGCTGTCATTATCGTCGCCGCCGTCGACTGTAACATTTCTGCTGCCGGAATGAACCGTATCGGAGCCAGCGCCGCCGTAAATTTTGATACTGGAATTGTTCGCAGCAAGATAAACGGAATCGTCTCCCGTGCCCAGATTTATCGTGACACTGTTCGCGCTGGGACCGTTGAAAATGATGTCGTTGCCGGCGCCGGCATTTATTGAAACGTTGCTGCCGTAGTTTTCAATTTCGTCGTTACCGCCGAGCGCGTCAATCGTGGCGTCGTCAAGTTCATTCTCGATATTATCAGCGCCGGACGTGCCTTCAATGTACAGCTTGTCTTCCTCTGCAGCAAGCGAAACATTTACCGCCGCCGCGCTGCCGACCTTCAGCCAGACGCTGGAGCCTGCTGCATCTTTCAGCGTAATCGTACCGTTGCCGACGGTGAAAATAACATCCGCGCCGCTGACAACAGAATTTGAAATGGAGCCGCTGGTTATGTGCAGAGTGTCGGCGTCATAAAGCCCGATGATAACGTCATTGCCTGCGCCGGAAGCGTACTGGTAAATATTGCCGAAACTGTTTTCGTTGTAAATGGTGTCATTGCCAGCGCCACCCGCAATCGTAGAGCCGTCGATATCGTCAAATATTGCGGACAAAGTGATAGCGTCATTTCCAGCGCCGCCATTAACAGAGGCAAACGATTCAATTAAAATACGGTCATTGCCTTCGCCGCCGTCAACCGTAGCGGGAGCGCCGCCGCTGATAATCGAATCGTCGCCCGCGCCGCCATGAACCGTTACATAGGCGCCGCCATTCTGAATTGTATCGTTGCCGTCCCCACCGTTGATATAAGCGCTTTCGGTGCCGCTATTTATGATTCTGTCAGCGCCTGCCCCGCCGAGCATTGTAACATCATTGTCGGCGTTGCTATAAATGGTGTCGTTGCCGTCGTCGCCGTTAATGTAGACGTTCGAGGCGCTGTTATCAACGGTATCATTGCCGGTACCGGCGGAAATTGAAACTCCCTCGCCGAAATTCGTAATGGTATCGTTACCGCTCATGGCGTCAATCGTGGCGTCGTCCAGCTCGTTTTCAATGTTATCGTTGCCGGAAGTTCCCTCAATGTACAGCTCGTCGCCTTCCTCAACGAGAGAAACATTTACCGCCGCCGCGCTGCCGAGTTTCAGCCAGACGCTGGAACCCGCCGCGTTTTTGAGCAGAATCGTACCGCTACCGACGGTGAAAATTACATCTGAGCCGCTGATAACAGAACTGGAAATGTTGCCGCTGGTAATGTGAATTGTATCTGATTCGCTGAGCCCGCGAATTGTGTCGTCGCCGTCACCTGAGGCGTACTGAATCAGAACATTTTCGGTGTTACCGTTGCTGCTGGTGAGCGAAATTAAATCTGAGCCGGCGCCGCCGTTTACCGTAGCGCCCGCGCTCCAGTTCACAATCGTATCGTTCCCCGCGCCGCCGCGCGCCGTGGAATTTTCATCGTCGGAATAAATTTTAATGAAATCGCTGCCGTCGCCGCCGTCGTAGAGGTTGCTGCTGCCGCCGCCGTCAATTGTGTCATTACCGGCGCCGCCGTAAGCCGAAATGCTCAAAGAGTTCGCGTAGAAATAGAAAAAGTCGTTGCCGGCGTCACCGCTTACGAAGTTGGACGAGCCGTCAATTTCGAGCGTATCGTTGCCGCTGCCAGCGTAAGCTGTCGAGCGTTCCGCTGTGCTGTAAAAATGAATCAAATCCGCGTCAGTGCCGCCGTTGATTAAAATATTCTGCCCGCCGCTTTGAATTGTGTTGTAGCCGGAATCGCCGTAAATCGTAGCGCGAGTTTCGTTTGAGTAGATCTTCATAAAATCGTTGCCGGAGCCGAGGTTAATCGTGGAGCCAGAAACAGTTCCAATTCCATTGACGGTATCGTTGCCGTCGCCCGCGTTAATCACGTTATTTTTAGCCTCATCGAAAATGACAATGTAGTCATTGCCAGCGCCACCGTAAGCGATATTTCCAGTGCCGTCGAGTTCAATGCGGTCAGCGCCGTCTCCACCGTCCACCGTCACGTAGCTGCCGTCGTTCAGCAAAGTATCGTTGCCGGTGCCGCCGGAAATCGAAACGTAATTACCGTAGTTTGCAACGGTATCGTTGCCCGCCAGCGCAGAAATCGTTACATCGTCATCTTCATTGAAAAGTGCGTCGGCGCCGGAAGTTCCCTCGATAATGTTGCTGCTCGTCTCAAGCGTGCCGTCGATATTCACGGCAAGATTGGCGGCGTCTTCCAGCGTAATTTTTCCGCTGCCGACCGAAACTATTAAATCTGAGCCGCTGATTTGCGTAGAATAAGTTGAGCCGGAAATTTTGAGCGTATCGCGCCCGTCGTAGCCGGAAATTTCGGTATTGCCGTCGCCATTCTGATAAAGGTAGACATTGCCGGTGTACTCGCCGAAATCGTCAGCAATTTCGCTGTACTCGTCGACGGAATTGGCGATAGTGTCATTGCCCTTGCCGCCGCGAATGGTATTGCCGTAGCCAATGACAAGTATAATATCGCCGTCGTCGCCGCCGTTAATCGAGGAATTGAAAGAGTACTGCGCGAAAATTGTATTAGCACCGTCGCCACCGTTAATCAGATTTTCGATGCCGTAAGAAGTGCGAATAATATCGTCGCCTCTGCCGCCGTTAATCGTCGAATAAAGCGGAAGATCTGCCATAATTGTATCAGCGCCGTCGCCGCCCTGAACCAGGTTGTAATAAATCGCGTCGTCGGCACTGGTGAGAGAAACGCTGTCGTTACCGGCGCCGGCATTAATCGTGACGGAACTGCCGCTGCTGTAAATCGTATCGTCGTCCGCCGTGCCCTGAACCGCGACGCCGTCCGAAGAATTTTCAATTATCCCGTCGCCGCCCTCAAATTCGCCTTCGATATAAACTTCAAGGTACGCGGCGTCTTTGAGCGTCACAGAACCGGAGCCGACTTTCACAATTAAATCGTTGCCGCTTTTGAGCGTGGTGTAGGTGTCGCCGTCAATCACGAGCGTGTCATTTTCCGTGAAGTCGTAGATAACGTCGTCGCCGCCGCCGGCTTCGTAATGAAAAACATTCCTTCCGTCCGCGCCGTCGTTGAAAATCGTATCGTTGCCGGAGCCGCCATTGATCGTCGCGTAGTCGACGTCGCCGTCAATTTGAATTAAATCGTTGCCCGCGCCGCCGTAAACTGAAGAATCGCCGAAAAGCCCGACAATCGTATCATTCCCAGCGCCGCCGTCGATTGTGACGTTAGCTCCGCTGTAGTCGCCATTGCTGGAATAAATTAAATCGTTGCCAGCCCCGCCGTTTATCGAAACGTTCTCGCCGTAATTTTCAATGGTATCGTTGCCGGCAAGCGCGTCAATCGTAGCTCCGTCTTTGTCGTTTGTGAGATAATCGTCGCCGGTTGTAGCGGTACTGCCGCCGCCTCCTCCTTCGTCGTAAGTGCCGTCGATATACACGTCCATACCAGCCGCGTCGCGCAGGACAATGGTTTTATCGCCAACGTTCACGATTAAATTCGAGCCGCTGACAACCGTCGAATAAGTTCCATCGATAATCGCCAGAGTATCCAGCTCGTTGAAGCCAATAATCGTATCGTTGCCGTCGCCCGTCGCGTAAACGTAATAGTTTCCCTGGTAATCGCCAAACGCGGAATTTAGGCTTTCTGGAAAATTGGCAATGATATCGTCGCCTTCGTCGCCCATTATAACGTTGGAAGAACCGCCGATAACCAGCATCCAATCATTTCCAGCGCCGCCCATTATGATAGAATTTATAATCTGACTCGTGCCAATGGTATCGTTGCCCTCGCCGCCGGTGATTGTGCTGTATCCGACGTAATTCAGATTGAGAAAATCCGCGCCGGTGTCTGCGTTGATTGTGCTGTAAATGTAGCCACCTTCAATGGTATCGTTGCCTGCCTCGGCGTACAAGCTTATTCCTACGAGAACCGCGCCGCCGCTGCCGTCAATTGAGTCGTTGCCCGCGCCGCCATAAATCTGAACGTATTCGCCGCTGTTGACAATCGTGTCAGCGCTTGACGTACCGTTCAAAATGGTGTTGTCCGAGCTGTTGCTGATGTTTGCCATGACAAATCCCTCCCTGTTGAAAAAAAAACCACGTTCCACAACTAATCAAATACATTATACCCACCCCCTATTTTAAACTGTCAAGTTATATCTTATTTCTAATCAAATTTTAATCTTTACAAATCGCCACCGCTAAAAAATTTAATCGCCCTGTGCTAAATTTCGATATTCTTAAGAAAGGGGAGGCAGCTCATGGCAAACGCTAACACAAATCTGTTACAAATAAATTTAAATCCGACGGCGAAACCGGCGGACGCGGGCTCGCGAACGGCAGTAAAAAGTTCACAGCTCGCGCAGAAATCCGGCGAAGAAAAATTCAGCGCGACGCTCGATAAAGCCAGCGCGAAAATCGAGCAGCAGGCTCAGCCGGAAAAATCCGCCGCAGAAATTCAGCCCGCCGCCAGTGATTCTCAAGCAGCCGTGCCTCAGGGACAGAACGAACTGGCGCAGGACGCGCCGAAAAATTTATCCAACGCTCAGCCAGCAATCATTTCTAAAATTATTCCTCAACCGGCAGTCGAAGTTCCAGCGCCGGAAAATTTATCCAAGCCAGCAGTTGAAATTTCAGCGCCGGAAATTATTTCTCAGCCGACAGTTGAAAATTCAGCGCCGAAAATTATTTCCCAGCCAGCAGTTGAAGTTTCAACACCAGAAAATTTATCTCAGCCAGCGGTTGAAATTCCAGCGCCGGAAATTTCTTCTCAGCCGAAAGTTGAACTGGCAGCGCCGGAAATTCCTGCACAGCCAGAAGTTGAAATTGTAACGCCGAAAATTCCTGCACAGCCAGCGGTTGAAGTTTTGACGCCGGAAATTCCTGCACAGCCAAAAGTTGAAGTTGCGGCGCCGGAAAATTTGTCTCAGCCGGTAGTTGAAATTCCAACGCCGGAAGTTCCCGTGCAGTCCGAAAAAAAATCGCCGAAAATGGCGGACGCTGCGCAGGTACAGCCGGTCTTAGTCAGCGTGGATTATTTTTTCCCGTCGAACATGGAAATTTTACTCGACACGAAATCGCCCGCGCCTGCCGCTGCCGTCAATCTGATGACGGTAGTGCCTCAGTCCGACAATTCAAATTCGCAGTCGATGTTAAATCTTTTGAGCGGAAAAACCTGGAGCGCCGCCGACGTTCAGTCAAGCGTCTCGCCGCAGGTTCAGCCCGCCGCTGAAAATATTTCCGCCCCAGTTCAAACTTCACAGGAAATTCCAGCCGCACCGGCAGAATCAAATCAGCCGACAGCGCCGCAGCTTTCCGCGCAAATTCCCGCGCAGGTACAAAGCCAGCCAACGCCAATGATATTCGCGCGGTTCCAGCCGCAGCAAAATTTCGCGCAGGTTCAAAATCCAGTGACGCCGCAAGTTGAAATTCAGCCGCAAGCCCAGCCGGTTCAAACTCAACCAGCAGTAGAAATTTCAGCGGCGCCGCAGGTTGAAATTCAGCCACAGACTCAGCCGCAGGTCCAGACGCCAGTCGCCGCGCAGGTTCAGTCGGTAGAAATTTCCGCCGCGCCGCAAGTTCAAATTCCGGCTCAGCCGCAGGTTCAACAGCAGCAGTCGGTTTCACAGGTACTCGGCGTGAACGTCACGGTAGAAGACGCGCCGGTCTCGACGCCGGTAATTTCAGTTCAGCAGGCGCCGACGCAGCAGCAATTCTCACAGCCGCAGCAGCAGCAAAATTTCGCACAGCCACAGTCGCAGGCTCCGGCGCAAAATTTAACGCAGCCGGTCGCGCAGGTTGAAATTCCAGCCGCCCAGCCGCAAATTCAGCAGCAGGCTCAGCCGGTGCAGGTTTCACAGCCGGTACAGCCGCAAATTTCCCAGCCGGTCGAAGTTCCAGCGCCGACGCAAAATTTCCAGCCGCCAGTCGCGCAGGCTCCAGCAGTTGAAATCGAAGTTTCGACAGTTCAGCAGCAGGCTCAGACTCAGCCGGTACAAATCCCGACAGCCGAGGAAAATTCTGCCGCGCAGGTTTCAGATACGCCGACGCCGGTGCTTACAGTCAACAGCACAGGTAACATTCAGCAGCCGCTCGCGCAGGTACAGACGCCCGAAGCCGCAGTTCAAACTCCGCGCGAAGATTTCAACGTACCAGCGCAAATCGTCCAGCAGGCGCGCTTGATTCGTACCGCCGAAAATACCGAAATGGTTATAAATCTTAAGCCGGAACATCTCGGACAGCTGACGCTCAGAATTTCGGTCAGCCAGAACGGCGCAGTCAACGCCAGCTTTTTCAGCGATAACGTTCAGGTTCGCACGATTATCGAAAACTCGCTCGTCCAGCTCCGACAGGAACTTAACGACCAGGGCTTGAAGGTCGAGAACGTGCAGGTTTATTCCGGCTTGAGCGACGGCGGCTTGACGAACGGGCAGGGGCAGCAGGCGTGGCAGCAGAATCAGCAGCAAAATTCCAGCGGCGGCAGAATCAATCTCGGCACGTTTGAAGAGGAAGTTGACGCGCTCAATCCCGCCGAAGGCACAATTTCCACGGACGGCGTAGATTACAAAATTTAGGAGGTTTTTGAAATGTCAAATCCGCTCAACACCATAACCGTGGACGGCGTCACGTACAACGCCGAAGCCTACGCGGCGACACAGAAAGCTACAGAAAAAAGCAATGAACTCGGCAAGGACGCTTTTTTACAGCTGCTGGTAACGCAGCTCCAGTATCAGGATCCGCTCGACCCGCAGGATAACGGCGAATTTATTTCACAGATGGCGCAGTTCACGTCGCTCGAACAGATGACGAACGTCGCCAGCGGGCTCGACAAACTCAGTAAAGTCGTCACCAATATCGACACGTCGGTTTTAGTCGGACAGCTCAGCGGCATGATTGGCAAGGGCGTCGACTGGATTGAGAGCGTTGAAAGTGCCGACGAGGAAGGCAATCCCGTCAGCACGACCGAAAGTTTCAGCGGCACGATAACCGGCGTAACCGTTTCGGAAGGCTTGACGCGCGTGGTTGCGGTTGACAGCGAAGGCGTGACGCACCACGTCGACATTGGTAATATCGCCCACCTTTACGCACCCGACGGAACCGAAGAAGAAATTACCGCTGAAACTGCCCTTGACAACGACATAGCCGAAGCATAAACGATAAAAAAAGAGGCGCCCATGGACGGGCGCCCCCGCCCGCCAGCTCGCATGGATGCGAGCGAAGCGGGCATGCTTTCTTTGGTTACTTTCTTTCGCGCCGAAAGAAAGTGACACCCAAAAACCCTTTCCTTGCGGGAGGGATTTTTTATGCTAGAATACCTGAAAAAGCTCAAGCGAAGGAGGAATTGCCATGAGCAGCGACAGAAACTTTTTTAAGGAAAATGCATTTGGCGAAATGTACGAGGGAACTTTTTTCGCTGAGGATTTTCCGAAAAAGCCGCCGGAATCGACCGTTAAAAATACTGCTGAGGCGGCGGCGATAAGTGCGGCGACAAATCAGGTGCGCCTTTCCAACGAAGTCGACGCCAGCCAGGAGGCAACCCGCGCGATTAGTTCAGCGTTCGACGTTGGCGGAAATCTGGGCGGCGGTATGAACAACAATTTCGGCGGTAGGATTTTCGGTATCTGAGAATTATTTTTTCTCGCGCTTGACGGCGATCATGATGTCGACAAGGTGACCGCCTTCGTCCATGGTAACGCCCAGGCACTGACCTTCACCGAGCGTCATTGGCGCGCCCTTATCAATCATCAGATTCGGCGTAGAAATATCCGCGATAAAGCCGAGCTTCGTCAGGTTCGTCGTAGCGTTCGCCGTGAGCATGTTCGACAGTTCGGAAATGGCACTTCGGGCGAGTTCGTCAAATTCGTTGACCGGCATTCCCATCATCATCGTCGAGGCGATAAATTTCGCGCTGTCTTCCTGCATGTTGTAGACGACACTGCCCATAAGTCCCTTAACAAAATTGACGCGCACCGCCACGCCGCTGTTAGTAATCTGGCTGCTGTGCAGATAAACTTTCAGCCGCTTTGGCGTCGGGCAGCCAAGGAGCGGCATGACTGACATGAACGCCTCGATGAATGGATTTGCTATTTTTACGTCCACGATTGTATCTCCTTTCATAAAGGCGACATTCGCAAACGCCGCCGCAATTTCATGTAAAAATTCTATAAACTAAATTAAAATCCCTGCCCGCCTTGAAAAATTTTTTCGTCGCAATATTGAGGAGGCTCAAAATGAAGAAAATTTTACTGCTTGCATTGACGATAATATTTCTGCTGAGTTCAAACGCATTCGCGCAGGGGGGAGTTAAAATGAAAGTTATAGTTGGCGACAAAACTTTCGACGCGGTACTGGAAGACAACGCCGCCGCCAGAAAATTCGCCGAGAAACTGCCGCTGGAAATTTCCATGACGGAACTCAACGGCAACGAAAAATATTACCGTTTCAGCGAGCGTTTCCCGTCGAACGACAGCCGCTTCAGTACGATTCGCGAAGGCGATTTGCTGCTGTGGAGTTCAAATACCGTCGTGCTTTTCTACAAAACTTTTTCGAGCGGCTACAGCTACACGCGCCTTGGGAAAATTTCAAACGCCGCCGGCTTGAAGGACGCCGTTGGACGTGGTAACATTACCGTTAGATTTGAAAAATAATTTAAGGGGAGGGTTTTACATGTTCAAACTTTTATTTGCGGTAATTTTGCTGGCGCTGGTAGTTTTACCGACAAGCGTCTCGGCGCAGTCAAGGAACGTCTGGATTGACGGCGACCATGGCAAACTTTCGGCGGTAGTGCAGACGCTGGACGGGCTGGACAAATTCCCGCTGGTGATAATCTGTCACGGTATCACGGGCTGCAAGAATCATTTTCTGTATGCGCAGCTTGCTGAGGATTTGGAGGAGCTCGGAATTGCCTCGATACGCTTCGACTTCAACGGGCACGGCAAGAGCGACGGGCGCTTTCAGGATATGACGGTTCCCAACGAAATTGAGGACGCGCGCCACGTTTACGAGTATGCGAAAAATCTGCGCGGCGTTACCAGCGTTTCTATTGCCGGTCATTCTCAGGGCGGCGTTGTGGCGAGTATGCTTGCCGGTCAGCTCGGCGCTAAAAAGATTAAGGCTGTCACGCTGATGGCTCCTGCGGCAGTCCTGCGCGATAACGCCAGAGCCGGTGAATTTTTAGGAGCCAGCTGCGACCCAGCTAATCCGCCCGAATACGTGGAAATTTTTGGTGTCTTTAAACTCGGACGCAACTACATTTTGACCGCGCAAAATCTGCCGATTTACGAAACTGCCGCGAAGTATACCGGCTCCGCGCTGATTGTTCACGGTACCGCAGACCCGCTTGTTCCTTACGGCTACGGCTTGCGTTACCACGACACTTACAAAAACAGCCGCATTGAACTTCTGAACGGCTTCGACCACAACTTCACGCAGGATACTCAGCGCGTCTCGGAAATCGTCGCCGACTTTTTCGCCAGCCAGCTCAAATAATCTGGAGGGATTAACTTGAAGAAATTTTTAACCGCTTTGATGTTGGGAGGATTCTTAACTATGACAATGACCAGCGCGACTGTCGACGCCGCCAAAATTCCCAACTCCGCAGGCACCGACGCGACCAGCACGATTAAAGTCAAGAAACTGAATTTAACGACGGAATGGGACAAATTTTTCCCGAAGAGCGACAAGGTTGACCACAAGAAAGTTACCTTCGTCAACCGCTACGGAATTACGCTGGCGGCGGATATGTACACGCCGAAAAATGCGAAGGGCAAACTTCCGGCGATTGCTATCAGCGGACCTTTCGGCGCCGTCAAGGAACAGTCCAGCGGTCTCTACGCGCAGGAAATGGCGGAACGCGGCTTTTTAACTATTGCCTTCGACCCGTCTTACACCGGCGAGAGCGGCGGCTATCGACACCAGAATCAAAGCCACCGTCACAACCACGATGTACGATATGAGCCGCGTCATGGCGAATGGCTATTTCGACTACGACAAGGACGAAGAAACTTTGAAGGCTGAGCGCATGCAGAATCGCCGGAATTTGAACGCTCAGCGCACGGCTGATTACAAATCCGGAAAATACACTCGCGCGGGCGGCGTTGTGGAAGATCCGTCCGAATTTCCGCAGTTCATTAAAGATTATTACGCCTACTACAAAACCGAGCGCGGCTACCACAGGCGTTCGCTGAACTCCAACGCCGGCTGGAATGCGACAACCGCAATTTCTTTCGTGAATATGCCGCAGCTCACTTATATCAGCGAAATTGAAAATCCAGTGATGATAATTCACGGCGAAAAAGCCCACAGCCGCTATTTTTCTGAGGACGCCTTTGAAAATATGACTGGAACGAAACGCAGCGGCTGGGAAACGGTTTCCGGCAACAAGGAACTGCTGATAATTCCTGGCGCCAATCATGTCGACCTGTACGATAACTTC
>JAGABT010000002.1 GCA_017614505.1 Selenomonadaceae bacterium
CAAGCACGGTGTGGAGTGGGGGAAAACTTGGCGATTACCTCAAAGAGTTACCTATCACTATAATGGTTCCATGCGCTCGACAATTACTTTGGCAGGCAAGAGACCGGCACGGCGGCGGCGATGATTACAGGAAATATCAATGGTTCAGCGCCACGGCACGTGAGTAAGGAAATTATGACGGCGCTGGAACTGGTGAGGGAGGTGATAAAACGAATCAAACTTCCGGAACGGTGTCTGAATCTTGACCGTCGGCGGAAAACGGAATATTGGACATTGCCTGAGGAAATGGCGGCGCGGACGTTTGAAGTGTATCTGAAGGAAAAACTAGGAGGCAGTGGAATCAGCAATGATTATCTGGTGAATTATCGATCGGAGGAATCATGGCAGCAGGCGACGGAAAATGGCTTTAAAATGGACGGGACATATCCGTATCCGACGGCAAGCGAAATTGAGGATATAAAGGCGGCGTACGATTATCTGTTTGACTCGATTCGATTTAAGGCGCACAATCAGGAATATGAGCTATACTCGGCGTCGGACGGGAAAATCCGTGAAAAGCTGAGAGAATCCAAGTTGTTATTGCCGAGAGAGCTGACGGCAGAACAGCGGGTACTGCAGGAGCTGAGCGAAAAAGCGCTGGGGATTGAAGTGAAATATTTTGCAGGAGCGCCGGAACTTCACGGCAGGTATGACGAAGACGCGGAGATAATCTACGTGAATGGCGAGGCGGAAACGACGGTGGACTGGACGTTCTGGCACGAAGCGTTTCATTTAATGAAAAGGCACGAGCCGGAACTTTACGCGGATATTCTGAAACACGTCGAGCGGCAGGAATATTTTTCAAGGCAGCAAATCGAAAATTATCGAGCGTCAGTGAATCAGCCGGAAATGAGAAGAGACGAAGTGATGGAAGAAATGCTGGCGGACGCTTTCGCCGACCTTAAAACTGGTCGCAGGGTTATCGAAAAAATGGCAGGAGAGAATCCAAGCCTGGCTGAAAGATTCGTGGCATTTACGAAAAAACTGCTGACAGGAGTTAGGAATTTTTTGAAGGCGCGGGAGACGAGAGAAAAATATCCAGAAGTCGTGCTAACCAACAGCCAGTTCAGGAATTTCGTCAAGCGAGTCGAGAAAAATGTCAGCGACATCTCGAACGTGCGGCGGACAGGGTACAAAATCTTGACGGCGGGAAGTATCAGTCATTCACCGTACAAGTACGCACCGGCGAAGCAAAAAATTTTTGACACCGAGGCGGCGGCTGTACTGGCGAAAAAATATGCGCCGGAAGCTGTGCAACGAGCGATACAGGCACTGAGTCCACTGGGGCGCAAAAATAAACGCTACGGCGAGGAAATTTTGAGAGAAGTCAGGTCGCACGGCAGGTAGAAAGAGGAGGTGAGCAAATTGGAAGAAAGATTTTGCGGAGTCTGGGGAAATTTGCGTGAAGAATATTTGAAGGCGAAAGAACCCGCGCTGTACAACTCGCTGCAGAAAAATGGCGAACGTGAAGATTATCTCGAAAGCTATCAGCTGGCGTATTCCAATCGAGCGGACAGAATGGCGCGGGAATTAGCCGAGGCGCGCGGCGTGAACGACGAACTCTATCAGCAGGACTCGATACGATGGCTGATTGAGTCCGAGAAAATTCAGGAAGAAATCAAAGCCAGGCTGGAAAAAGAAATTCAGCAATGATTGACAAAAAAATTGCGGTAACTCCAATGAGGAGCGACCGCTTTTTTATTTCCAACAGTCGATAAAGTCTGCGCACTTAACGGGATTGTCGCGGACAAGCCAGCGTTTAAACGCGGCGAATGGAGAATTGCTTTTCAGTTCCATTTTGATTCTGCAAAACAAGTCGAGTTTGTCTTCGCCGAAGGACTCATCGTAGTCGCGGATATCCTCTTTGAATTTATGAATTTCTTCGCGAATGGCGTGCCGGAGCATTTTAGCTTCGGCTTTTTCCTGCGGAGTTTTGCCGTAATGAATCCGCTTCAAAAGTTCGCACGTCATATCGATGGCGGGATCATCGAAGTTACCGACTGTTTCAAATGTCAGAGATTCCTCGACGCCAAAGAAGCCATTTTTTCTGAAGGCAATAAATTCGTCGACTTCCAGTTTTGTACAATCCAAAATTGGCGTGTAGCTATCGCTCTTGATGTGGTTGCAGTGTCCGCAAGCCCAAAAAAGATTCTCCCAGTCAAATTTTAAATCTGAGTCGCCATTGTGCGGCTGTAGATGTTCAACCTGCAACGAAGTGGCGCTTTTATGTTCGCAGATATAGCATTTGCCGTGGAAGGTTTCATCAAGCGCGTCGACGACCTCCGGCGTGTTGCATTTTCCGGCGGACTTCGATTTTTCTTTAGCTAACGAAGAAATTGCGAGTCGAGATTTTTCCGTGTCTTTGCGTTCAATTTTGACCATGGTGCCTCTGAGCCTCTAAGTCGTCAAATTCGTTTCTGATACGCGCCGCCAAGGTGCCGTTGACATTTTTTAAAATGGTTCTGAGTTCGGCGCGGCGGCTACGTTGCTCGTCGGTTGGATTTTCTATTGCCAGCAGGGATTTGTATTCCTTCAGTTGCGCCTCCAACGTTAGCGAATAATCTTCGGAATCGAAGTAAGCCTCGGCGACGTTATCAATCGAATAGCCGGACATATCTTCAAAGCGAACTTTCTTTTCCAAATCAAAAATTACGGCGTCGGAGACAGAAGTCAAAATGTACGGGGAGTGCGTGCTGATAATGAACTGAATACGAGGAAAAATTTTAGTCAGAAAGGGTAGAATTTTGCGCTGCAGTTCGATATGAAGATGAGTTTCCAGCTCGTCAATAAGCGCCACGCCTTCCAGATTGTAGTCGCAGATAACGCCTTTGAGTAGCCAGTTCCGCTCCATACGAAGCATAAGGCTGGACGTGATTTGAATCACTGAGGAATAGCCGTCGGAGAGTTCGTTGAAGCCGAAGGGCAGGCGCCCCGTCTGGTGAATCAGAAAGTTATAATTCCTGTAGTCATATTCCAGCCGAATGGTGTCATCTTCGAGAAGAATGCGGAGAGCATTTTCAAAGCGCTCAAACCAATTTTGTATATTCTCGACGGCTGACATATCGTTTTCCTGCCGCGCGTAAGCCTGCTGAGTTTTCAGGTGAACCATGTACTTGACGAGATTTTGAGCGGGGTCGTCAGAAAAGTGATAAGGAATGCCAAGTTTTATATCTTCGACGCCGTGAGCCAGAGTAATGTTGGCTTTTCTGTCGGCTGGAAAATATGCTGTGATAAATTCCTTTCGAGCGAAAATACTGTCCAAATTGTCTTCATTGTTAAACGTAATGTCGACGCCGCTTTTGTAACGCTCGTAATATTTTTTACGTTCAGCGGTATTACATTTTTGAGAATGAGCGACGCAGCTTTTATACGAGTCCCAATGATGATTGTTTATAGCGGATAGATTTTGTTTAAGCGCCTCCAAAAGTGAAGTTTTGCCGGAACCATTTTTGCCAGTTAGCAAAAGGTGGCGACGATTCTCCTCTGAAAGCGGAATGTCAATATTGTTCAGGTGTCGAAGAGAATCGATGTGAATTTGAGTTATGTAGTGCTCCATGTCTTTTCTCCTGAGAAAATTTTAATTGCGGTAGCCTATAACTTTTCTGTTGACTTCGGCGCGAATCGAGGCGGCGATTTTGTTGACGTTGATAAATTTGACAAGATTTTTTCTGGGATTGAACAGAGACAGCCACTGAACATTTTTAAATTCTTCATGAACGGAATGCAGACCCATGAGATAGTACATCAGAACCTGCAGCGTGTGGTCTTCGTTAAAATCGCTGCGCAGAACTTTGAAATCGATGAGCGCGTTGCGAGTGAGGTAATCTCCGTCGCCATTAACAACGACACTGGTATAGCCGCCTTCGAGTGTGAAGCCGGACTTCACTATCGGACCGCAATGATTCAAAAAATCGACGCCGCGCTGAACCATAATTTCGATATTTTCGATTGTGGCGTTGTCAGGCTCAAGTTTAGGAATGTCAATTTCACCGGCGCGGTAAACATCGTCGAAGGCAACGAGTTGGACAGCCTCAGCGATACCGCCATTTTTAACGGCGTCCAGAAGTTGACAGCAAAAATTGTACTGGTTGATTTGTCCGTAATTCTGCCGGAGAATTTTGGCGCTCATCATAGAAATTTCAAAAGCAGTGTCGGCGTCGTTTATCATACGAAAACGAGTGAGATAATCGACGGCTAGCCCGACATATTTGCCGTGAACATTTTCCCTGGAGTTAAGTTTCCGCCCGTCTTTGTAGGTTTTTGAAGAAAAAGTGCTGACAGGCAAATAGCCATCATTCGGTTGCTCGATAGAGTAAATGCGTTGAGTAACGGTGAAAGGCAAGGCAATCACCACCTTTTGGATTTTTTAAATCGTAAAGCAAAAGCTGGAAATAGTCAAGGCTCAAAAATTCGTAGAGTGAGTTTCGAGGTACCGCATTTCCTCAACTTCAAATTCGTCCATAACTGACTGAAAAAATTTTTCTTCACGTTGCACCAGATTCAGAAATTCCTCGGCGTCAATTGTGTTGCCATTCGAGACGTACTTGGTCGATTCTGGCGGACTGTCCAAAATTTGACGGCGATACCGGCTCAGTCGTTCGCGCAATGAATCTGCGATGGCTTCGGAGTTGCGGAAACCGAAATCGTTACCAGCGATTAAAATCTTGCCGTGAGAATAATTTTTGTAGGAAAAATCGAGCCAGGTCGACGCGGTGTCGGCGGACAAAGTTTCAGCCGCGCGCAACATCGCTAAAAATTCAAAAGCCGCCGCGCCAGTCAAAATGCTCTCCGATGGATAATTAACGCCGGAGGCATTTTTTATATCGAGCTCGCTGCCGTGGTAAACGATTTTTAAATCACCGAACAAGCCCGCTGCAGAAGTTGACTCGGCGACGGGAATTATTTTTTCGAGGCGAAGATTTTTTAATACGGCTTGAACGTTGCTCATTGCCGCAAATATTTTGCCCGCGTCATTTTCAACAGCAGTCAGTATTTCTTCAGGATAGAGCGGCAGGAATGAATTCAGTTTTATGTTCAAAGCGCTTTCGACGAGCCACGACTGTACCGTCAAAATTGCTGTGAGCTCATCGGCGCCTTGTGACTCAGCATATTTTTTTATCGAGTTCATCGCGTCTTGCAGTGAAATAATCCCGCTATTCACTTCGAGGATTTTGCGCGTTTGTAAAAATTCCAGCGCGGTTTCTAAGGACAGAAATTCCGGCGTCCAGTCGCCCTTTTCCAAAATGTCAGACGCATTATAAAATTCCCGCAGGCAACAATCCAGCTCGCCCGCCGCAGTTCGAGTCCATTCTTCCAAAAGTTCTGGCGTCGCGGAATTTTTAAGAGACCAGCCGTTATTTTCAATATCCTCAAATTTGTACCAACGCGGGTCGGCGAGGCGAATGCTTGGATTTTCCGACGCCAGCAATCTCAAAAAATTCGCCGAGCTGAACTTGTATTTTTTTGAGCCGTCGTAGTAGGGCGTGTTTTAAAAAATTTTGCGTTTACCAAGCGCCCGCCATCCCGACGAATTTGGGCGCAAATTTTTTCGCCGATGATTTTGCGGTTTTGAAAAATATCAAGCTTTAGCATTGGAAGCGCCTTCTATGAGGGCAGAAATCGAGGCAAGCGTATCGACTTTGGAAATTTCAGCAGGCGGTGCTTGCGAAGTTGCCGCGCTATTTGTGGCGGGCGGATCAGCGTCTGGCTGGAGTAAATCCATTACGCCTTGGTTTTTGCGCAACGCATCGAGTACCGGCAAAATTGAAGCAGAAGACATGTCGAGGTTGGCAGTCTGGACTTCCTTTTTGATTTCCGCGAATATGAGTTCAATCTTTTGGTTTTGAAGGTTTTCAATTTCGGCGCAAATTTGCTTTTCCTTATCGTCGAGCTTTTTTCTAAAATCGCGAACTTCAAGCAGTTCAGAATTTTTCCTGTCGAGCTTTTTTTCCAAGGCTTTGAGAGAGGCTTTGTTCATGGTAGTCATTCCTTTCAAGATTTTCGCTTCAAAAATTAATTTCGCTAAAAGCCAAAGTTGAGAATCATTGAGCGCGACCGCCTCCAGTTCGTTGAATGCACGCTCCACATTTTCTAATAGCGCCGACAATCGCAGAATTTCCGATTTCTGGCGCCCTATGAGTTCGTTCCGCAAATCCCCTCACCAAGGACACTATAGCACAAAGAAAAAACTGCGTAGCAAAGCGCCCAAAAAAATGTGCGAAAATAGTGCAGCAAAGAAATTCAGCTTGTGCTAAGATAGAGGAGAGCGGAGAGAATGTTCACTTCCGCATTTCACTGCGTGAAAAGCTAAAAAAAGCTGATAGTGACGCCGATTGTCGGCGGGAAAAATTTGCCAGTCGCTACGCTCCTTGAACCTGCGGTTGGCAATTAGGGAGGAGGAAAAAATTCATGGCGATGTACCACTTTAGGCTGAAGTCGGATAAAAAACCGAACGGAACGCGCGTGTCGGCAGTTAAACACGTGGAGTACATTCGCCGTGAAGGAAATTTCGCTGAACAGGAGCAATGGCAGGCAAAAACTAAATTCGTCGGTAACGTGATAACGACGGCGGAAAAAACAAATGCGCTTGACGGGCAAACCGTCTTGCTGTACAAAACCGACGAGTTTGGCTCAATCCGAAATACGGCGCGCGGAATCGAAGTGAGCGCTCAGGCGTCGCCGACAACAATCTCGATAGCGTTAATGCTGGCGTATGAGAGCTTGAACCATCAGCCGCTTATCCTTCACGGCTCGCCGGAGTTTAAAAAGTCCGTGTTGAGTGCGGCGGTGTTCGACGAGCTGGAAATTACGTTCGCCGACCAGTTACTGCAAAATGAATTTGTGAATCGAAAGGAGAAGGCAGAAAATGAGCGAAGAAAATTTATTGAGGCAGGCGGGAGAGTCATTACAAAACGAGCAAAACCCAAGTCCAGTGCTGTACCAACTAATGTTAAAACAGTCGAAACTATTACCAAAGCAGGATTTAGCGTGCCGACATTGTCAGAACTCGCTGTGGTTTGTGCAGAATCAGAATCAACTGACGTGCTTTTGTCAGCTGATGAAAGTAGTGAGCTGGACGGCGTCGCAGAAAACCTCTATAACAATGTGCGATGGAATTTTGCAAACGAACGAAAGAGACTAGCGAAGTGGACAGCTCAAAAAATACTGGAGCGGGTAGAGGAAACGCTGGACAGTGTAAATGCGTCGTCGCACGTCGAGTACATCAATCGGGAACGGGCATTTGAGCAACGAGGCGGTTGCATTTTTCATACGCACCGGTTGCCGAAATGGGCGCAAGACGACCCGAAAAAATTTTTCAAAGCAGCCGACCGATACGAGGGAGTAGGAAATCGGCGGTACATGGAAATCGAATTTGCGTTGCCGAATGAGCTTCGGACGGTGGAGCAGTATCGGCAGATTATCGACGCGTTTATCGCAAAACATTTGAGTGAGCATTATTACGCTTACGCAATTCACAACAAAATCGGAGTGATGTCAGACGGGCAGCACCATCCGCACGTCCATATCATGTTTTCGGAACGCTTAATCGATGAAGTGGAAAAAACGCGGGAGCGGGCGGCGTGCAATTTTTTCAAATATCCGCTGAGACGGAATGTCACGGCAACATTTGAGGAGAGGCGAAAACACGGCGCGCCGAAAGCGCGAAAATGGTCGGATAAAAATTTTTTAACGATACTGCGTGCGGACTTCGCGGAAATCCAAAATGAAGTACTGGCGAAAAATGGATTTTCGATAAGAGTCGACCACAGGACGTTGAAGGCGCAAAAGGCGGAGGCGGAACGCAATGGTGATACATTTCTGGCGCGCCTTTTCAGCCGGATACCCGAAAAATACATCGGAGTTATTTCGTGTCAGGAAGACGATAATCCGAAACTGGAACGGCTGAGGAAATATCGCGCTCTGCGCAAGCAGCAATTTGAATTGGTGATGAAGTTGGACGAGTTGACGAAAGGAACGGAGGCGCTAGAGACGAAAGACGCCGTTCAGGTTTCTTTAATCAAGGCGAAAAATTTAATGGACGCGCCGGACTATGTTGCGCAGAAAAATCTGACGGAGAGGCAGCGAGAATTGCGAGCCAGAATGTTTACAGCAGTCGCGGAAGTGAACAAATGGAAACGCGTCATAATTTCGTATAACGAAGCGGAAGAGCAAGCGCGGCTGGAATACATGAGCGCTGCCGAGCGTGAACTGTGGCAAAATTATTTAGAGACGCTTGCGCAGAAAAAGCAGTTGGAGGAATTTTTGAAGAACCTGCGCAAGCCACAAACGACTGACAGGGAAGCAGTCAAAGCGTATGAGGAAGTAGTCGCCGGTGTTAAATCTAAAATTTTTTCCCTGTTTACGGCGTCGCTGATGATGAAAAAATCGGTGGAGGAAATCGAAAGGCGACTGGAATCAGCGGAGTGCAAGAAAAACATCGTGATGGTAACGCACCAAATTTTGCAAGCGAACGTTCAGGCGCTGAAAGAGTTAAAACGAGCCAACGAGGAATTGGACAAAGCCGTAGACGAACTCAGAAACGCAATTTATGAACAGACAGTCGAAGAGCCGAAGGCAACGT
Source organism: Selenomonadaceae bacterium (assembly GCA_017614505.1). Classification (GTDB taxonomy): domain Bacteria; phylum Bacillota; class Negativicutes; order Selenomonadales; family Selenomonadaceae; genus Quinella. The sequence goes on from JAGABT010000002.1 coordinate 8,621, forward strand.
TCAAAACGCGAGAAGTGTACGACCTCATTCGGCGTCAGTTCTTCGGGCTGAAGAAAGAATACGAGAAAACGCGGGCGTTGAAGTTTGAGCTACAGCGACGAATAATTTCACCGCAACGAGCACTTGCTATGGCGCAAAATATTTTCGTCGGCGGAGAATTCAAACGACTACGGGCGGCAGTTCGGCAGTACCAAAAAGCCGAGCAGCGGCTCGCCAGAAATGTCGATGAGTATACGCAGCGTGAAAAAATTTTCCAGGCTAGAGACTGGCGGCTGGAATCGCGTTCAAAATTTTTGCAGGAACAGTACTACCTCACGAGACAGAGAACGATGCTGGAAATGGAAAAAGCGCGCCTCGATCGATTAAGCCTTTCACTCAACAGTCGGCAGACTGAATTGGAAAAACTTTGTCAGGAAACCGAAGCGCGGGCAAAAATTGAAATCATCGCCGCCGGTATCTTGCGCAAAAATTATAAGTTCGTTCGACAACTTGAAGAAGTGGAAGCGCGAGCAAAGCAACTTGCCGAGCGAATGAGCCACGCCAAAGAACAGATGGAAGCATTGAAACTACGTCTTGAACTCGATAAGTCAAGTACACGCTACAAAATTATCATACCCGACAATTCCACGAATGACTCTGCCGCGTCGATAATCGCCGACGCGATTTTGAAAGAGCCGCAAGCGGTGCAACTCGTCGCTCGCTCTACCGGCAACAATCTCGAAATGGACAAGACGTGGGAGCTGATGAGCGACCTCGACAAGGACGAGCTCCAGCGCAAGAAAATTATTCGTGAGCTGTAAAATTATGAATTATGAATCTGAAACGCGAAAACTTATCGACGCGCAGCTGAAAAATTCCGGCTGGGACGCCGACAGCGAAGATTTGCGCCAATCGAAAGGCGTCCGCCCCGAACATGGTCGCAACCTTGCAATCGCCGAATGGAAAACTGACGCTGGCTTTGCTGATTACGCGCTTTTTATCGGGACAAAAATCGTCGGGCTTATCGAAGCGAAATCCAGCCGCAAAGATGTTTTCGCTGTCCTTGACTGCCAGTGCCGAGACTATGCCCAAAATTTGCGCGAAGCCGACGAAAAATATTTACTCGGAAACTGGCGCGGTTACCGCGTGCCGTTTATTTTCGCAACGAACGGGCGGAAGTTTCAGCAGCAGTTTGAAACTAAATCCGGCGTCTGGTTTCTCGACCTGCGCGACGCCACCAACGCGTCGCAAGCGCTGAACGATTGGCTCAGCCCGACTGAAATTCTTGAACTGCTGGACAGGAATGTTTCCGGCGGCAACAAAAATCTCCGCGCGCTGACAACGAATTTCCTCACCACTAACGACGGCTTGAATCTGCGCGAATATCAGTTGAGAGCCGTGACGGCAGCCGAAATTGCGGTGATTCGCGGGCAGAAAAATATATTGCTGGCAATGGCGACCGGCACCGGCAAAACTCGTACCGTGCTGGCAATGATTTACAGATTTTTGAAGAGTGAGCGTTTCCGCCGCATTTTGTTTTTGGTAGACCGCACAGCGCTTGGCGAACAGGCTATGGACGTTTTCAGCGAAGTCAAGCTGGAAAATTTTTTGCCGCTCAACCGAATTTACAACGTCAGCGGAATCGAAGACGTGAACTTCCGGCGGGAAACGCGCGTGCAAATCGCTACGGTTCAGAGCATGTACCGGCGGATTTTTGGCGGCGAAAACATTCAGCCAAAAGTTACCACCTACGATTTGATAATTGTAGACGAGGCACACAGAGGCTACACGCTCGACCGAGATTTTTCTGAGGACGAAAATTTTTTCCAGAATCAGCGCGACTACCAGAGCAAGTACCGGCAGGTTATCGAATATTTTCTGGCAGTGAAAATTGCGCTGACAGCGACGCCAGCTTTGCATACGACCGAGATTTTCGGCGCGCCAATTTTCAAATACGGTTACCGTGAGGCGGTACTCGATGGCTGGCTTGCGGACTACGACCCGCCGCACATTTTGAAAACCGAGCTCAGCGCGACGGGCATTCACTACACGCGCGGCGACACCGTTACCGTTTGCGATAGCGCCACCGGCGAAATTACCAACAGCGAGCTGCTAGCCGACGAACTTGATTTTGACATTGACGATTTCAACCGCAGCGTTGTCAACGAAAATTTTAACCGCGTGGTGCTGGCGGAAATTTTCAACGAGCTCGACACCGGCGGTGGCAAAACTTTAATCTTCGCCGTCAACAACCCCCACGCCGATTTAATTGCGAAAATCCTCAAGGAAATGTACGCGGTGAAGGGCGTCCGCACTGATTCCGTCATGAAAATCACCGGCAGTATCGGAGACAAAACTCGCGTCAATAATGAAATTAAGCGCTTTAAAAATGAGACGGAACCCAGCGTTGTCGTCACCGTCGATTTGCTCACCACCGGCATTGACGTTCACGAAATTACCACGCTGATTTTTCTGCGCCGCGTCAAGTCCAGAATTTTGTTCGAACAGATGCTAGGACGCGCAACCCGTCTCTATCCCGAAATTCGCAAGACGCATTTTCAGATTTATGACGCTGTCGGAGTTTGGGAGTTGATGAAAGATTTTACAGCGATGAAACCAGTCGTTGCCAATCCCAGCGCGAATTTTCTGGCGCTCCTCGACGACTTGAAAAATTCTTCGGACGCAAGGCAAATTCAAAACGTCGTCGACCAAATCACGGCGAAACTTCAGCGCCTTAAGCCCGCTCTGACTGCTGAAGATTTAGCGCATTTCGCGGATTTAACCAACGGCAAAACTCCTGACGCGTTCATTTCAGAACTTCGAGCCTTGAGCGCCGTCGACGCCAAAAATTTCCTGCTCCGCCATGAAAATCTGTTCAAGTTCCTGGAAAAAATAACTGGCGGTAGTTCTTTCGTCATTTCTGAGCACGCCGATAAAATCATTGAGCACAGCCGCGCGAATACCGCCGACCATCTGCGCGATTATCTCGACGAGTTCGCTGATTTTGTCCGCAACAACCGCAACGAAATTGCCTCGCTGAATATCGTCTGCACCCGCCCGAAGGATTTGAGTCGCGCAGATTTGAAAAGTTTGCGACTGCAACTCGAACGCGAAGGTTTCACCGCTGAACGCCTCAACGCCACCATTTCCAAAATGACCAACGCTGAAATCGCCGCCGACATTATCAGTCTGATTCGTCGCTACGCCGTCGGCGCCACTCTACTCAATCAGCGCGATAAAATTTCCGGCGCTCTCGAAAAACTCAAAGCCGCGCACAATTTTTCCGCCGCCGAACTTCGCTGGCTCGATCGCATCGAAAAATATTTGATTAACGAATCGCTGATAAACCGAGCCGCCTTCGATGAGGCTACTGCCTTCAAAGCGCAGGGCGGGTTCGCGCGGATTGACAAGGTTTTTCACGGCAAGCTGTCGAATGTTATTGACGAACTCAACGATTATCTTTATGACGACGGAGGCGGTGCGGCTTGAACACGCGTGAAATTGTTTCAAAGCTCTGGAAATTGTGCAACGTCCTGCGCGACGACGGAATAACCTATCACCAGTACGTTACCGAGCTGACATACATTTTGTTTTTGAAGATGGCGAAGGAGACTGGCGCTGAAGAAATTATCCCTGCCGGTTATCGCTGGGACAGGCTGGCGATGAAAAGCGGTATCGCGCTGAAAAATTTTTACGAGGAACTGCTGAGGAACCTCGGCGGCGCTGAAAACGAACGCGTCCGCGAAATTTATCAGGACGCCGTCAGCAACATCAAATCGCCCAACAATCTCGAAAAAATTATTGCCGACATTGACGCGCTGGACTGGTACTCCGCCCGCGAGGAAGGGCTTGGCGATTTGTATGAAGGCTTGCTGGAAAAAAACGCCAACGAGAAAAAATCTGGCGCCGGTCAGTACTTCACGCCGCGCGTTTTAATCGACGTTATCGTTCGGCTGACGAAACCGCAGCCTGGCGAGCGGTGCAACGACCCAGCGTGCGGAACTTTCGGCTTTATGATAGCCGCCGCGCAGTACGTCCGCGACAACACGGATGAATTTTTCGATTTGCCAGAAGACCTGCAGAAATTTGAAGTCGACGAGGCGTTCACTGGCTGCGAACTCGTTCGCGATACTCACCGGCTCGCCATGATGAACGCCGCACTTCACGGGCTCAACGGGAAAATTATTTGTGGCGACACTCTTTCCGAGACCGGCAAGCAGCTGAAAAATTTCGACGTGGTTTTGAGCAATCCGCCGTTCGGTACGAAAAAAGGCGGCGAACGTGCCACGCGCGACGATTTCACTTTCTCGACGAGCAACAAGCAGCTGAATTTCCTCCAGCACATTTACCGCAGTTTGAAGGCGGGCGGCAGGGCGGC
>JAGABT010000010.1 GCA_017614505.1 Selenomonadaceae bacterium
GCGCTTAGGGAGCGCGTGCGTCCATGGCGCGCGGGCCGTCACAGGTCGCCGGAAGCGACCTATGCGGCCCAGCTTTCTTTGCCAGCGTTTCTTTCTCGAAAGAAATGCTGAAAAACATTTCTTTGCCAGCAGCAACTGCTCTTACTCATCGCAGTTGCACTTTTTCGAAAGAAATGCTGAATAATAGCCCTTGACGCGGTAAAGCCGCTTGTGCTAATATTGTTGCAAATCACAATGGAGGGGAATTTTTGATGAGCAAAATTGCGGTTGTGTATTGGAGCGGCACCGGCAACACCGAATCCATGGCGAATGCTGTCGTGGAAGGCGCAAAGGCGGCTGGCGCGGAAGTCGAGCTTTTCCAGGTCGATGACTTTAACGCCGACGATATGGCAAAATACACCGGCTTCGCATTTGGCTGCCCCGCGATGGGCGACGAAGTTCTTGAGGAAGATTCCTTCGAGCCGTTCTTCACCGACGCCGAAGCTAAAATCAAGGACGTGCCGGTAGTACTTTTCGGCTCCTACGGCTGGGGCGGCGGCACCTGGATGGAGAGCTGGGCTGAGCGCACTGAAAACGCCGGCGCCAAACTTCTCGGCAAGGCTATCGCTGAAAACGCTCCCGACGACGACGCTATCGCTGAATGCGAAAAACTCGGCAAAACTTTAGCTAAAGAAGCGTAAAATTTTTACAGTGGCACCAATGGCTCCGTTCCAAATCTGGGGCGGAGTTTTTTTGTAAGTATTAAAACGGGAGGGCTTAAAATGCTTGGAAATTTTGCTTATGTCAACGCGACCAAACTCTATTTCGGCGACGATTCGCTGAAGTTTTTGAACGACGAACTCCCGAAGTACGGCAAGACCGTCCAGCTGATTTACGGCGGCGGCTCCGTCAAGCGCAACGGGATTTATGACGCGGTTGTCGAAATTCTCAAGGCGAACGGCAAAAATATCGTCGAGGACGCTGGCGTTATGCCGAATCCGACTTCTGACAAACTGCGCGAAGGCGTGAAAATTGCGCGCGAAAATAATGTTGACCTGCTGCTTGCAATGGGCGGCGGCTCCTGCTGCGATTACGCCAAAGCCGTTTCCGTTGCCGTACACTGCGACGACGACCCGTGGGAAAAATATTTTATCCGCTTTGAAGAACCGACCTGCGAAATTGTTCCCGTCGCCTGCGTGCTGACGATGGCTGGCACTGGCTCCGAAATGAACGCCGGCTCCGTCATTACCAATCCCGCTACAAAACAGAAAATCGGGCACGTCTTCGGCGAAAACGTCATGCCCAAATTCTCGATTCTCAATCCGAAATTCACGTTCAGCCTGCCCAAACGCCAGCTGGTCGCCGGCTGCTACGACATTTTCAATCACATCTGCGAACAGTATTTTTCCGGCACCGACGACAACACCAGCGACTACATTGCCGAAGGGCTTATGCGCTCGGTTGTTCACAGCTCGCTTATCGCCGTCGAAAATCCCGAAGATTACGAGGCGCGCTCGAATATCATGTGGGACGCCACGTGGGCGCTGAACACGCTGATTGCGAAGGGCAAAACTACCGACTGGATGGTTCACATGCTGGGTCAGGCTGTCGGCGGCTACACCAACGCCACGCACGGTATGACGCTCGCCGCCGTTTCCCTGCCTTACTACAGATTTATCATGCCTTACGGTCTGCAGAAATTTAAGCGTTTCGCCGTCGAGGTCTGGAAAGTTTCGCCCGAAAATAAATCCGACGAGGAAATTGCGCGTGAGGGTCTTGCCGCTATGGAAAGCTGGATGCGCAAAATCGGCGTGGCGATGAATATCACGGAGCTCGGCGCGACGCCCGACATGATTGAAGGAATTGCTGACGGCGTTTTCATTCTCAAGGGCGGCTACAAAGTCCTGACGCGCGACGAAGTTATTCAGATTCTGCGCGAAAGTCTTTAAGGAGGAAATTGAAAACTGGGGCGTGGGCGGAAAACCCTTCGCGCAGTTTTTAGCTGAACAGAAAAAATAATTTTCGACCGCCGTGGATTGATTCTGCGACGGTTTTTTTTAAAGGAGGCGAATTTATGATAGACATTACGTTAATTGGAACCTCGGCGCTAATGCCAATTCCGCAGCGGGCGCTGACGGCGGTACTCTTAACCTGCGGCGGGCATTCGATATTATTTGACTGCGGCGAAGGAACGCAGACGGCGGCGCGAAAGGAAGGAATCAGCCTAATGCGCACGGACATAATCGCGCTGACGCATTACCACGGCGACCACATTTTTGGCTTGCCAGGCTTATTGCAGACGATGACGAACACGGAACGCGAGGAGCCGCTGTACATTATTGGACCGGCGGGGCTCGAAGAAGCCATGAAGCCGATTCTGAAACTGGCGTACTTTACGCCCTATGAAATAAATTTGCTGGAAATTCCGGCGGAAGGGGTGCGGCTGGCGGAATTAATTCCTGGCTGGGCTTACGAAGCAAAACTTTCGGCGTTCAAAACGGAGCACAGGGTTTCGAGTCAGGGCTACGTTTTCACGCTGAGTCGGGCAGGAAAATTTCAGCCGGAAAAAGCAAAGGCGCTGGGCGTGCCGATAAATCAGTGGGGAGTTTTGCAGAAAGGTCAGTGCGTGGAAGTCGACGGCAAAATAATTCTGCCGGAGCAGGTTTTAGGCGAGCCGCGCAAGGGATTGAAATTCGTGTTCACGGGCGATACGGCGATGTGCGAAACTTTGACGGAAGCGGCGGAAGGTGCGGACTTGCTGATTAGCGAGGCAACTTACGGCGTGCTGGAACAGGCGCCGCACGCAGTAGAACACGGACGGCATATGATTTTTTCACAGGCTGCGGAGGTCGCCAAAGCGGCAGGCGTCAAAGAACTTTGGCTGACGCATTATTCGCAGATGATTGTAGACCCGCAGGAATATTTGCCGAACGCCACGGCGATTTTCCCGAACACAATTTGCGGGCGCGACGGTATGTCCACGACGCTGAAATTCGAGGAGTGATTTTATGCGAAAAAAATTTTTAGCGCTGGCGGCGGCGCTGGCTTTAAATTTCTCGCCGGTCTCAGCGGCGCCAGCCTGGACGATGCCGGATTCTGGCGTTCAACTCTACGGCAAGGCGAAACAAACTTACGTTGCTGAAACTGTCGAACGGGCTTACACGAAACAAAATCCCGACAATTATTTTTCGGCGCCCGACGGCTGGAACTACGAAATTTTCAACCTCGGCAAGTTCAATCTTGAGTACCTTGAAAATCCCGCCGGAAATCCTAACCGCGTCGTACTTCAGCTGCACGGCGGCGGCTACGTTCTGGCGCTCACAAACGGACACAGGAATTTGGCTGTCAAGTACGGCGTGCTGGCTGACGCGGCGAAAATTTACAGCGTCGACTACCGCATTGCGCCGGAAAATATTTATCCTGCCGCGCTCGAAGACGCCGTTACCGCCTACAAAGAAATTTTGCGTCGCGGTACGAAGCCCGAAGAAATTATCGTGACTGGCGATTCTGCCGGCGGAAATTTGACGGTGGCACTTTCGCTGTACCTCAGGGAAAATAATCTGCCGCAGCCGAAAATGCTAATCCTGGTTTCGCCGTGGGCAACCGCGCAAAATAATCTGCCGTCGCGGAAGTACAACGCCACGCGGGATTTAATTTTAGGCAAGGGTACGCCGCTCTACGAGCCGGTAACAAAGCCGTCGGCATACGCGAAGGGCTTGAAGGCGAAAGACCCGCGCATTTCGGTGGTTTACGCCGACTTAAAAAATTTGCCGCCAATGCTGATACAGGCGGGCGGCTACGAATTATTTTTGGACGAATGCGTCGAACTTGCGAAAAAAGCGGCGGCGGACAACGTGAAAGTTACGCTGACGGTCTATCCGGAAATGTCGCACGATTTCGCGCTGCTGCTGCCGGATTTGCAGGACACACTGGATTCATTCCGCGAGATTCAGGATTTCATAAACCAGAACATGGACTAAGGAGCAATTTTACGATGAACGTTACCAGAAACGAAAATGGGCAGGCAATTCCCGCCGCAACGATTCCGCTGACGCAGGACGCCTTCGCGAAGATTGACGGAACCGAAATTTACTGGCTCGGCAACGCCAGCATTTTCATCAACAGTCACGGCACGAACGTCATGATTGACCCGCTGCTCGAAGGTTTCGATATGCCGCTGCTGATTGAAATGCCGATTCTGCCAGCTGATATTCCGGCTCTCGACGCGATTTTAATCACGCACGACGACAACGACCACTTCAGCAAGCCGACCTGCCACGATGTCAAAAACTGCAGGGAGTTTCACGCGCCGCAGTTCGTCGCCGGTCTTATTCGTGACGAGGGCTTGAACGGGATTGGTCACGACATTGGCGAAACTTTCAGCGTTGGCGATATGAAAATTACTCTGACGCCCGCCGAGCACAACTGGAAAAACGATTATCCAAAATATCACTGGCGGGATTATAAGCTGGAGGATTACTGCGGGTTCTGGATTGAAACGCCGGAAGGTAAAATCTGGACGCCAGGCGATTCGCGGCTTTTGCAGGCGCAGCTGGAAATGCCTCAGCCCGACGTGATTTTATTTGACTTCGCGGACAACAGTTGGCACATAACTTTCGACGGCGCCGTTAAGCTGGCGAATACTTATCCCGCCGCCGCGCTGATTTGCATTCACTGGGGCAGCGTCGACGCGCCGAACATGAATACTTTCAACGGCGACCCCGAAAAACTTGCGGCGGCTGTCGTAAATCCCGAGAGAGTTTACGCGCTGGCGCCAGGCGAAAAATTTAAACTTTGAGGAAGATTCCCGCGTGGCGTTACGGGGCAGCAGCACGTTACCAATTCGCTCGACCAGAGTCTGAAAAATCTCGGAATCAACGCCTACGCGTGGCAGCTGGCGAAGGCGAACTCTCTCAAGCTGTCGAAAATTTAGCTTTTGCCGTAGCGCTCAAAAAATTCTCGGTCAAGAATACTCAACACAATTAAATCTTCGTAAACGCCGTTGGTGATGATACATTCGCGCTCAACGCCGTCACGACGTAAGCCGGAACTTTCGTACAGATTCAGCGCGACGGTGTTGTAAGTTTTGCAGTCGAGCCAGCCGCGATGGAACTTTTTAACCTCGAACGTCCAGCGCATTAAAAGTTTCAAGCCTTCGCGCCCGTAGCCGACGCCTTTTTTGCCAACGATAACGTGGCGCCACTCCATACTCTTGAACGGATTGTCGACGCAGCAGACCATAAAATAACCGACGGGAGCGCCGGTCGAAATTTCCTCAATGATTATATCCATGTCGTCCGCGCCGCCGGAATTGATAACGCCTGTGTGAAGTTCCGCGCTGAAAGGCACGATAAATTTGCGATTTTCCGGCGCGTGCTGAAGTTCCATAATATAGCGCAGGTCAGAAATTTCTGCGCGGCGGAGACGCAGGCGCTCGCCTTCAATTAAAATTTCGCTCATAGTAAAACCTCCTTTACCAGATTTTACGGCAGGGAGGTTTTTTTTTCAACGTTGCGCGAAAAAATTCTTTGTGGTAGAATACGCGCGCTAAAAATTTTCTTAACTTAGCGAAAGGAGATCTTTTTTTGGAAAACTTGAACCTTCAAAATATCGACTGGCTGGCGCTGGCGGACAAGCTCATCATGCCGGCGATAATTCTGGCAGTCGCGCTGTTCACAGGTATCGCGCTGAACAGTATGCTCAACAACCGCATGAAAGAGCGCATCTACGACGACGAATCGCGCTTCAAAAATATTTTGTACAACGCGTTGCAGGGCTTGCCCATTTCAATGTGTCTGATAGTCGGTCTGTACTGGATTGTCAACACGTCGAATTACTTGCCGGAAGGGCTCGTGCGAATTTTCTCGTACCTGCTGTTCACGGTAATCGTCTTCACGCTGACGCGCGTTGTTGAGCGGACGGTTTCGGGATTCGTGGATTGGAAACTTTCTTCTGCGTCGAGTAACGTCGCGCAGACAAGCCTGCTCGGCACGGCTCTTAAAATTTTCATTTATGCTTCGGCGGCGCTGATAATTTTGCAGTACTATGGAATTTCAATCGCACCGATTATCACGGCATTGGGCATCGGCGGTTTCGCGCTGGCTTACGGCGTGCAGGAACCTATTGCGAATATTTTTTCCGGTCTGCATCTGATTATCACGAAACAGGTGAAAATCAACGACTTCATCAAGCTTAAATCCGGCGAAGAAGGGCGCGTCACCGATATTACTCTGCGCTATACGACGATCACGCCGGCGGCGGACGGCACTGTAATCGTTATCCCGAATAAGGATATTGCCGGCGCGGTTATCACGAATTTTTCCCGCCCGCGCGACGATATTGGGATTGTCATTCCGATTGGCGTCGGCTACGAAAGCGACCTTGAACAGGTTGAGCGCGTGACGCTGGAAGTTGCCCGCGACGTGCAGTCTCGTTTCGATGACTATGACCCCAACGCTGAAGGTTCGCCACTTCACCCCGCCGTTTGGTATCAGGAGTTCGGCGAATCGTCGATAAATTTCTGGGCGGTTATTCACGCAACGGTTTACACTAAGCAGCTCAAGCTCAAGCACGAGTTTATTAAGGAAATCACGCGGCGCTATCGCGAGGAAGGTATCAATATTCCGTTCCCGATTCGCACGATTAATCTACCGGAGGGACAGGGCGTCGCTGAAAAAACAGTTTTGACCAAAAAAAGGAGTTGATTCGTATGATTGTTGAAGGCGTGGAAGTCGTGGCTGTCGGGCTGGACGATTTGACGGAAGCCGAGGCGAAAAATTACGTCGAATACGTCCGCGAACGCGTCAGTGACCCGCTGAAAAGCATCAAAGTCAAAATGTGCGACGACGGCAAGGTTGACGTTTCCTACCTGGCGAAGGGCGAAAAGTTCGAGCGTATCCGCAGAATAACGGGTTGTTGACAGGATAGCCCCAAAAGTGGTACTGAGGGCGAAAGCCCGCTACATACGCCAGACGCTGGCAAGCGTCAGAAGTAAAAAAATAACGTATGTGGTTCGAGGGAGATTTCTATGGAAATTAATCGCGAGTTCAGAAAGATACCTTCATTGAAATTTTTGTACGAGGTTAGCGAAGACGGTCGCATTTTCCGTAACGTGAAGTCGAAAAAGCAAAGCAAAATTATTGTTGACCATCACCACTCGGAAAAAGGCTACTGCTATACTTTCATTTGCCGCGAAGGGAAAGTTCAGCGCATACCGATAGCACGCGTCGTCGCTGAATGTTGGCTTGGCGAAAAGCCAGAAGGCTACGAGATTGAGCATCGCAATCGCAACAGTCTTGACAATCACTATACGAATTTGCGCTACGTCACGAAAAGCGAACAAATTCACATAGATGCGATAAAAAAGCCAGTGATTTTAATTAAAGACGGCGAAAGTAAAAATTTTGAATCTCAAACCGCCGCTGCGCGCTGTATCGCTGAAGAATGTGGGCAAACGGTTGAACACGTCCGCGCAAAGTTTAAGAAACGCCGCTCGCACATTTATGGATATAAGGTTATTTATCTGAATGGAGAGACTGCACGTACCCGCTCTACGGAGCAAGAAACAGTCCAAGAGTATCTTGTGGGCACTACCGACCGCTGGAATGACTCCAAACAGTCCGAGGAACACGAACGCGTTAAACACAACGTCCTCGCTTGATTTTTATCAGCATTTCTTTCGAGAAAGAAACGCTGGCAAAGAAAGCTGGACCGCATAGGTCGCATCCGGCGACCTGTGACGGCCCGCGCCCCATCCATGGGGCGCTTCTTAAGCGCGTGCGTCCATGTGGCGCCTCTTTTATATCGCCGGTCACACCACCGCATTTCTTTCGAGAAAGTGCAACTGCGATGAGTAAGAGCAGTTGCTGCTGGCAAAGAAAGCTGCCCGCTGCGGAAAGCACGCCTTGCTACGCAAGCCGCGCACACATCCGGCGATTTGCGCGGGCGGCCTCTTTTTTTATCGCCGGTCACACCACCCAGCTTCGCAGTAGCAAATTTCACAATCGCTTGATTTTTATCAGCATTTCTTTTAAGAAAAGAAACGCTGGCAAAGAAAATTGCCCGCTGAAATCGCATCCAGCGATTTGCGCGGGCGGCCGCCCGTCCATGGGCGGCCTCTTTTTTTAGCGCCTCTTTTTTTATTGTGCAATAAGCAAAAATGTTGTCAGCGCTAAAACTTCACTCAGAAATTCCGCCGCACCGTAAATATCTCCCGTCACTCCGCCGAGCTTAGCTGTCGCAAATTTTCCAAATTCCAGCGCGAATACCAGTGCAATCGCCAGCGCCACTATCGCCGCTAAAAATATTTCCTCACTAAAAAAAATCAGCGGCGTCAGTAGCAAAACCGTTTCGCCCGCCGCCAGCGCTAAGGTTTTCCGCGTTGTGAACTGCGCGAAAGATTTTCCAAGCCCCGCCGGTCTGGCGTATGGAAACATCGCTATCACCAGAACCATCGCCAGCCTTCCAATTACCGGCGCCGCAAAAACTGCCGCGCAACTCCACGCCAGCGAAATTTTTACCAGCTCCGCCAGCGTAGAAATTTCCAGCGCCGCCACGGTTACCAGCGCCACTACGCCGAATGCGCCAGCCCGCGAATCTTTCATTATTTCCAGCATTTTTTCCCGCTCTCTGCCGGAAAATACTCCGTCCGCCGAATCCATTAAGCCGTCGCAGTGTATCGCGCCCGTCAGCCATACCGACAAAAAAAATCCGACAGCGCCCGTGAATATCGGTACGCCGCCGCCAGTTAAAAAAATCAGCCCGCCAATCGCAAGCGCGTAGCAAATTCCGATTACCGCGCCGACCAGCGGGAAAAATTTTACTGAGCCGCCGAAACTTTCTTCCGTCCAGACCGTCTGCCGCACGACCGAAATTCGCGTAAGAAACTGCAGCCCTATTAAAAATTCGTTCATAGCCTTTGTTTTTCGTTGTTCCAGTTTTTCATCCATTCGTTCATATTGTGGCGAATCAGGCTCCACAAAATTTCGGGGTCATTGTAAACCGCTTTGGCGTATGCGATAAACTTTTTGCCGAGGAGCTTGCCGATAATTTCGCTGCCGGAACTTACCGCCATTCGCACGACGACCACCAGAATTATCGAAATTTTAAATCCGAGCACGGTTATGGCGATACCGCCGAACAGCGGCAGGAGGAAAATCATCGCCATTTTTATCACGAAGAACGAGAATGCCACGCCGCACGCGCCTTTGGTGATTCGCAGGAGCAGCGGACCTTTCTGGTGCATGAACGCCCAAATTTCTTTAGCCGCCCAGCGCGGGTGCCGCACGCCCTTGACGAAAAAAATTCCGGCGCGCCGACCGTAGTACTGGAAAAATTCTCCGACTTTCTGCAGCAATTTATTCACGTCCGAAGGGATTGTCGTTGCCGTCGCCATTACCGCCTGCGGGCTGAACTCTACAACCGCGCCGCGCATTGAACCGAGTGCCGTGCCTAGCGCCGCCGGCGCCCGTCCTACGACACCCGTGACTGATTCGGGGATTGGCAGGGCAGGAATAAACGCCGCCACGACGTAAAGGGTTATTGCCAGCACGCGCCCCAGCGCCATCGCAAGAAAATATTTTATCACTGCGCGCGGGTTGCGCCTGAATGCCTGCGGGAATCTTTGAACGCGTTTGGGCAGTTTTTTTACCAGCGAATGGAAAAATTTATCGCCGACGGTTGGAAAATGATTTATGTCCACTTCCGGCGGGAACTCGAACTGGCTTTTGCCTTCCTGCTCAAGTTTGTGTGTCATTGCCATCATTCGGGCGAACGCGTCGGAAATTGCAGTTTCGCCGGCTTTTCGTACGCGCTCGCGCTCCGAATCGAATGACCGCGTTTGATTCATCATTTTGGCGAATTGCTCCGCCCACTCTTTCTGTCTTGCGTCGCTCTCCACCTTTCGCGTCGTGTCCATCATCTGCATAATCTGGCTCGCCAGCTGCCGCTGATGATTGTCCTGGTCGTCGCGTTTTGTCACGCTCGTCATCTGCTGCAACCGACGCGCCAGCGCCGCCTGCTTATCTTCCTGCTCACTCATGCTCTCACCTCCCCGCCAAAAATTCTGTCAATTCCATTTTTATTAGTTTAATCCACGCGGCGCCCGCTGTCAATTTGCCTCGAAAAAATTTTTTGGAGTTTTGTTTCAGCATTTCTTTTAAAAAAAGAAACGCTGGCAAAGAAAATGGGCCGCATAGGTCGCGTCCAGCGACCTGTGACGGCCCGCGCCACTTCCATGTGGCGCCTCTAATTGCAAAGGTTTCATTATATTGGAGGTTTTCTATGGAAAATTTTATTGTCACTACCGCCCGCAAGCCCGCCGCTGACGCTCAATTTCTGGCTGAGGTTACCGCCGCCAAACTTGGCTTGAAATTTATACCGCGCGCGGATTTTTCACTCAACGCGTTAAAAAAAATTCACGGCGTCCAAAATATTCTGCTGGTCAGGAATAATCTGCTGAGCATTGTCACGACGGACGGCGAGATTTTCTTTCACCCGAACACCGCACATTTGCGGATTAAAAATCTGCGCGAAGGCAAAGGCGACCGGCTCATCGACGCCGCCAAAATAAAAACCGGCGATAAAATTCTCGACTGCACGCTCGGATTGGGAAGCGACGCCATTGTTGAGAGTTTCGTTGCCGGTAGTGTGACAGCGCTGGAAATTAATCCCGCGCTCGCTGAACTCGTTCGTTTCGGTATGAAAAATTTCGCGGACGATACGCCGCACGTTTTGAATGCCATGCGACGCGTCGAAGTTATTACCGCCAGTTATACTGATTTTCTGAAAACTGCCGCTGATAAATCTTTTGACGTGGTTTACTTCGACCCGATGTTCCGGCACGCGCTTGAAAAAAGTTCTGGCATTAATCCAATTCGCGCGGTTGCAGATCACGCGCCGCTTGACGCTAATTCAGTACGCGAAGCCTGCAGAGTTGCTCGCCGTTGCGTCGTTATGAAGGAAAATGCGCGCAGTCTGGAATTTGAACGGCTGGGCTTTGAAATTGCCAGCGGCGGGAAGTACAGCCCGATTAGTTTTGGCGTTATCGAACTTTAGCGGAAAAGAAAAATATCATCACCGTGATAAAAATACCGGCGGCGCCGTACATTGGACCTTCAGTGACAAACGCGTAGACCGTGGCGGCGAGGCAGAAAATCGTAGCGAAAAGCGTCTGCTTAGCGGCTTCGCGGCGGTACAGGAAAGTTTTGTAGTCGACGCCGGTCGCCTCCTTGAAACAGTCGTGGCAGATAATTTCCTGCTTGCCGTCGATATTTTTATGAATCAGCGCCTCTTTGTCAGTGAGCTTTTTGCCGCATTTCGCGCAGAAAAGTTTATGCGTTTTCTCAGCCATTGAGCCAGCTCCTTTCGGCGGCGGCGAGAGTTTTGGAAATATCTTCGTCAGTATGCGCGGCAGACATAAAGAGCGTTTCAAATTGCGACGGCGCCAGATAAATTCCGCGCTCAAGCATATTTTTAAACCAGCGCTTGAATTTGTTCTGGTCAGCGGCGGCGGCGTCCTCGAAATTCTCAACAGGCTTAGCGCTGAAAAAAATGCTGAACATTGAGCCCGCCTGAGGAATTTGAACGCTGGCGCCGAGAATTTTCTTAAGCCCGTCGACGAGCTTTGAAGTTTTCGCGGTAAGATTTTCGGTAAAATTCGACGTGGATAAAATAATTTCCAGCGTGGCGATACCGGCAGTCATGGCGAGGGGGTTGCCGCTGAGCGTACCCGCCTGATAAATTCTGCCGTCGGGCGAAACGTTGCGCATAATGTCCGCGCGCCCGCCATAAGCCGCGCAGGGCAGACCGCCGCCGATAACTTTGCCGAGGCAGGTCAAATCCGGCGTGATTTTAAAATCCGCCTGCACGTTATTTCTGAAGCCGCACATGACTTCATCGAAAATCAGCAGGGCGCCGAATTTTCTGGTAACGTCGCGCAGATTCTGCAGGAAATTATTTTTCGGCAGGACTAAGCCCATATTTCCGGCTATTGGCTCGACGATAACGGCGGCGATTTGCTCGCCGCATTCAGCGAAAACTTTTTCAACGGCGGCGGTATCGTTGTAGGGCAGGGCGATTGTATCTCGCGCAGTGCCGACCGTAACGCCAGGGCTTGAAGGTTCGCCGAAAGTCGCCGCGCCGGAGCCAGCGTTGACTAAAAGCGAATCGCTGTGTCCGTGATAGCAGCCGATAAATTTTACAATCTTGTCACGGTGAGTGAATCCGCGCGCCACGCGAATAGCGCTCATAGTGGCTTCGGTGCCGGAATTTACCATGCGAATGACTTCGATGCTGGGATAAAATTTCTGCACGAGTTCAGCCAGATTAGTTTCAAGCTCAGTGGGCGCGCCGTAGCTGGTGCCGCGTTCGACAGCTGACTGGAGCGCGCTGACAACTTTTTCGTGCGCGTGACCGAGAATCATAGGTCCCCACGAGCCAACGTAGTCAATGTATTCGTTGCCGTCAATGTCGAAAATGCGGCTGCCCTTCGCGCTGGCGATAAATGGCGGGGTGCCGCCAACACTGCCGTAGGAACGCACGGGGCTGTTGACGCCGCCAGGCATGAATTTTTTCGCTCGGGTAAACGCGGCGGCAGATTTTTCCAGATTCAATTTGTAGTTTCCCCCCAAAATGCGAAAATTCGGAGCGCGCCATGGACGGCGCGCCCGCCTGCCAGCTCACATGGATGTGAGCGAAGCAGGCATGTTTTCTTTGCTACTTTCTTTTGCGCCAAAAGAAAGTAGATTATCTTCAAAATAAATTCGGCGGACTTCCTCGGCGATTTGAGTAATATTGCGCGGCAGAAAATGAATGTTGTATCCGACGAAATAGGGCGAAGTTGCAAAGCGCGGCATAATCTTCGCGTAGCCAATCCCTGCGCGATGATAGAAAAAAATATTATAGCTGTTGAGATTTTTGCGGAAAAAGTTCATCAGATAATGCACGCCAATCTGGAGAAAATCCGCCAGCGTATCAATATCGCCGCCGACTTCAGCGACAACGTTCAGCTCGCCGAAACCGACACGCGGGCAGTTTGAAACGTTCAGCTCGACGCCATTTTTCTGCGCGATAACAATCCCGCGCAATTCTTCCGGCTCAAACAAAAGTTCCGAGTTCAGTTTAGGAAAGCCGACCAGCTGCATATGCGGATGCTTAATCGTGCCGCCGGACATTGGTCCGAAATTCTTGAAAAATAAAACTTCCTCGTACCTGCCGGAACTCAAAAGCGCGCGCCAGTGCTTCACGCCCATACGAATCACGCGGCGCATTTGCTCGCGGCTGTAATTCGGCATGTCAATATCGCATTCGCTGCCCTCAATCAGCACAAACAAATCCGCGCCTTCAATCACGGGGTATTTATTCCGCAGAAAAATAATATCGCCGTCGGTATCGATAATCCCCGTCAGATTCGCAACGTCGCAGAAAGGACAGGCGTTCTCGGTATGGACGATATTTTCCGGCTTGGTCTTGCCAATATCGGTGTTGAACTTTATCAGATTGAAATTCACGGCGCCGCCCTCCTCGAAAAAAATTCCTGTTCACTGCGCGCCAAAAATGCTATAATCAGTGGCAATTATAACTTTGCTGAAAATTTTTTGCAACTGCAGGCGGTGAGCAATGACGGAAACAAAATCAACCGACAACGAAAAACTTTTGCGAGGGACGTTCATTCTGACGATAGCCAGTTTCGTCGTCAAGGTAATCGGCTCGCTGAACTGGATATTCGTCTCGCGAATACTGGGCGGCGAAGGCATTGGCTTGTACCAGATGGCGTTCCCGATATATTTTCTGGCGATGACGGTATCGCAGGCGGGCGTACCCGTCGCCATTTCGATAATCACGGCGGAGCGGGTAGCGCTCAACGACATATTCGGCGCGAAACGGGTTTTCAGAATTTCGATGGCGCTGATGTTTTTAACTGGCGTAATTTTTTCAGTGCTGACGTATTTTTCAGCGACGTGGCTAATCGATTGGCACTTCATACGGGACGCGCGCGCGCACATGTCGGTCGTAGTTTTGGCGCCGACGGTATTTTTCGTGACACTGCTGGCGTCTTCGCGCGGATACCTGCAGGGCTGGCAGCGCATGACGCCGACGGCAGTTTCACAAATCGTCGAGCAGATTTTCCGCGTGATAACGATGATAGTGCTGGCGGATTTACTTTTGCCGTGGGGACTGGACTACGCGGCGGCTGGCGCAAGTTTAGGAGCGCTGGCAGGAGCGGTAACCGGCTTAATCGTGCTGGTGTACTTCCACATAAAACTTAACCGCGAAATTGAGCAGACTTACGGCAAGGATTTACAGCCAACGCCGCAGTCAGCGTCCGAGTCGACATTCTCAATCATAAAAAGAATTTTCAAGCTGTCCCTGCCGGTGAGCGCGGCGTCGATAATGCTGCCAATCGTGTCGAACATCGACTTGATGATAGTGCCGCAGCGGCTGGAAGTGGCGGGCTATTCGGTGCGGCAGGCGACGGAGCTTTTCGGCTACCTGAACGGCATGGCGATACCGCTGATAAATCTGGCGACGATTTTAACGGCGTCGCTGGCGGTATCAATCGTGCCGGCAATTTCGGAATCGCGGGCGCTGAAGCAGTCCGAGCGGATTTACAACCAGACGGCGGCGGGTATCAGAATTTCAAACTTCGTGTGCTTTCCGGCGTTCGTGGTGATATTTTTCCTGGCGACGCCAATTTCCTCGCTGATTTACAACGCGCCAGGCGCGGGACCGGCAGTCATGATTTCGGCGGTGTCGATAATTTTGCTGGGCATGCATCAGGTCTCGACGGGCGTGCTGCAGGGGCTTGGGCATACGACGATACCGATGGTGAACATGATTCTTGCGGCGGCGGGGAAAATTTTTCTGAACTGGACTTTGACGGCGATACCGGCGTTCGGAATAATGGGCGCGGCTTGGGCGACGGCGGCGGACGTGGGCGTTGCGGCGGTTATAAATTTGTACTTCGTGCACAAATACACCGGCTACAGAATGGAATGGGCGCAGCTTTTCAAAACGGTTTGCGCGGCGGGCGTCATGGCGCTCGTGATTAAATTTTTCTACGAATTTACAATGGCGCAGTGGCAGATTGAAGTTGTCTCGACATTCGGCGCGGTTTTCGTGGGCTGCGTGGTGTACGTGGCGGCGGTCGCGCTTTTCGGCGGTATGCGCAAGGAAGACATGCAGAGCATTCCAATGATTGGCAGATTCGCCGTGAAGATTTTGAGCCGCGTTGGGATTTTCAAAGCGTGATATTTTTCGATATATCTTGACAGGATTAAATAGCGGGCTATAATTTTCCGTAACAGTTGAGTCAAATTTTCTGGGAAGGAGCGGATTTTTATGGCAAATATCGACAACATCGTAGATAACACCATTATTAACGGCACGGCGGGCAATGATTCAATTTACAACCGCGGCGCAACTGTCAAGATTTACACAGGCGACGGTAACGATATAATCCGAAATTATGGCGAAAAAGTGACGATAGACGCAGGCGCTGGCAATGACACCATGTATAGTCACAGTAATGGCTATGTCGCCTTTTCTTACATAGAGTTGGGTGACGGGGACGATTCACTTTACACCGACCAAGACGAATACTGTTACGCGACAGTATACGCGGGCGCTGGCAACGATACTGTCAATGGATGGTACGAATACTCAAAGATAAGCGGCGGTACTGGTAGTGACTATATCAGCATAAGAGCCCTTGGCGACGGTGATGGTGACAATACAATTGACGGCGGCGATGGTGACGATACAATCAAATCTGTTAGCGGTTCGATAAATGGCGGTGCCGGTAACGATAGGATACATATTTCTTCATCATTTGGAACAACTGCTAATGGCGGCAAAGGAAACGACATTATTTACAGCTATGGGAAGCCTAATTGGAGAAATTTATATCAGTACGCCAACGGTGACGGCAACGACACTATTTATGGCTTTGGAACTAATGAAACGCTCCACATTACCAGTGGCAGCTATACCACCTCAACAATCGGCAACGATTTTATCGTAAACGTAGGCAGTGGCTCCGTTGTTCTCAAAGATGTATTTGCCGATTCCTACAATAAAATTCACCTGAAAAATTCTTCTGGAACCATTACAGTTTACAACGACTGGAAAACGCGTTATGGTACTTCCGATAATGACACAATATACAACAGTGACAATGCCAGTGTAGCGATTTATGCACAGGACGGCAATGACAGTATTTTTAATTATTCAAGTTATGTGACATTGATTGGAGGCGAGGGCGATGACTATATTTCCAATTTTGACGGCTCAAGCGTGACGATAGACGGCGGCGCTGGTAACGATAGAATTAGCCTTTATAGTTCCTGGTACTCGAATTTTTTAAAAAACACAATTTCCGGCTGCACCGGCAATGACACCATTTATCTCAACAGCTCTACCACTGTCGGCAACGTCTATCAATATAATTCAGGCGACGACAACGATTTAATCTACAACGCCACGAGCTACGACACGATTTCCATTGGCGGCGCTAGCTACACCACCACAACCAGCGGCTCAGATTTAATCATCAGCGTAGGAGCAGACGCTCGCCAGCTCTCGTCTGCAGGCGCAATGACGCTTGTCGGCGCGGCGAATACCGCTGTCAATATTATTGGCGATTATGCAGACGAAACCACACTGCCAGCTGGTCTCTCGCTCATCGGCGGCGTACTCTCAATCGGCACGGCGTACACAAACTATTCCATTCGCGCCGGCGACTACGACGCAACCAAAGTCGACGCAACCGCTCTTACGCGCGGAATAAAAATTTTCGGCAGTACCGACGACGACTGCCTGGCTGGCGGCAGCGGCAACGACACGATTCACGGGAGCAACGGCGCTGATACAATCTTTGGCAACGCTGGCAATGACTGCCTGAGCGGCGGCAATGGCAACGACGTTTTGTACGGCGGCGAAGGCTCTGACAAACTGCTCGGCGGGAACAGCGACGATACTTTGTATGGCGGCGCTGGCAACGATACGCTTAGCGGCGGCAACGGGCGCGACGTTTTCGTCTACGAATCCGGCAACGATATTATCACCGACTATCGCGCAGGTTACGACAAAATCAAGCTCACCAGCGGCAGTATCACGCGCAGTTCAATCAGCGGCTCCAATGTCATTCTCACGACCGGCAGCGGCAGGATTACCGTCCGCGGCGCCAGAGGCAGAAATATCACCGTGATTGACAGCAGCGGTCGCGAAACTACCCAGAAATATTCCAACGCAGTCTACGGCTCCAGCGCGATGCTTTTCAGCGACGATAACTTTATCAGCGGCGATACAAACCTTGATGCCATAACTGAGAAAAAATATCCCGTGGAAAATATTAGCGCGACGAACTTTGAAACGCTGGCGCCGGACGAAACGCACATAACCTTCGGCGATAAATAACGGCAACTTGAACGCTGGCAGAAATGCTGGCGTTTTTTTATTTAAAAGAGTACGTACGGCTGCAAAAAAATATCCGCGTCCTGAATCAGCACGCCGTCAATCTGCGGCAATAATTCTCCGCGAATCTCTCGGATTTTAAACTCGCGCTCAAGCTGCTGGTCGTCCTGCATCCGCACGGTGAATTTCTGGTTTATCGTGTCGAACTCGTAAGCCATGCCGTGAAACAAAGTCGCGCTCAGCAGGAACGGAAATTTTAATCGCGGCTCTTCCGGCACGAAAACTTCAAAATCTGTAAACGTCAATTCGCCAACTTTAAATTCGCTAACAGAATAAACCGAGCCTTTTTCGTAGCCGCCAAATCCGCTTATATGTTCATTCGGCAAAATAAGTCTTGTGTCGAAGTATTTATCAATTATTGAAGGGAAAATCGAAACCACGGGGATAAGCGCGCCGGTATCAATCAGCGCCGGCAATTTGTAAAGTTCAATCACAGGGCGTCCGTACTTGCTGCTGAGCGGAATGGAAAATTCTTTCATACCTCGTCGGTGATACCTTTCTGCGCCTCTTCCTCCTCGAGGAAAATGTTGTCCTGCATTTTCACGAATGGCAGATAAACCAGCGTCGACACTATCAAATTTAAAATCTGAACCGCCGCGCCCTGCCAGCCATTCAGCAAAAAGCCGGAGATTATCGTGGGCGTTGTCCATGGCACCTGCGAGCCGCTGAACGGCGCCATAAATCCCCACTCGATTGACAGGTACGTTATTATCATCGCCAGCACCGGCGCCAGTATGTACGGTACCAGCATGTACGGGTTGAAGACTATCGGCAGACCGAAAATTATCGGCTCGTTGATATTGAAAAGCCCAGGCACCAGCGCGATTTTTGAAACGGTTTTCATCTGCTCGGATTTCGCGGCGAAGTAGCTGGCGATTAAAAATCCCATCGTCAAGCCGCAGCCGCCCGCCTTCGTGAAGGATTCGTTTATTTGCTGGGTGAAAATGTGCGCCGCCGGATTTCCCGCCAAAGTTTGTCCGAGTTCAACCAGCTGCTGATTTTCCCACGTGTTCGCCAGAAGTAGCGGGTTGACAATCGCGCCGACGACGTTCGGTCCGTGTATTCCCGCCCAAAATAAAACGCTTTGCAGCGCGGTTATCACGACGCCGCCCGCCAGCGTGTCCGATAAGCCCTGCAGAGGCGCCTGTATGATTTTGAAAAATAATTCCGGCAGCGTCGTATCCAGCACGTGGTGGCAAATTCCGTAGACGACCGCCACACTCGTGAAACAAATCATTGCCGGCGTGAAGGCGTTGAACGCGCGCACAATTTCCATTGGCACGGATTCGGGCATTTTTATTCCGAGATTTTTTTTGTCGCAGAAACTGAAAACGTAAGACACGAAAAACGCAACGAACATCGCGGTAAAAATTCCGTTGGCGCCAATCCACGTTCGGGGAATGACGCCGCCAATAAAATCGCCGTTGTCAGCCATAATTCCAGGCGGCAGGAGGATTATAAAAGTCGTCAGCGCGGTAATCGAAGCCAGCGCCGCGTCGCCGCCGTCGAGGTAAATCCGGCGGTGCGTAATACTGACGACGACAACCAGCGCGAGCGCGCCGAAAGTTCCGCTGGCGACGGCGTTCAAGGAATCAGTCCAGTTCGCGCCGAAAGTCGACGCCATAAATTCGGGATAACCAGGAATCGGCAGGTACGCGATAAGCAAAAAAATCGAGCCGCCGATCGTGAAAGGCATCGTCAGCGCGAAGGCGTCGCGCAGAGCCATTGCCGTGCGTATGTTCCCAAGCCGGCTCATCGCTTCCGTAAATTTGTCCAAAAAAATCTGCCAGTTCGTCATTTTCTGCACCGCCCTTATAGCGCCCATCTGCCGTTGCGCTTTTTCATCTCAAAGTAAATCTGCCCGAACAGGAACCGCCGCATAATTTCCGAGAACGCAAATAAAATTTCGTGTTCCTCCTTCGACCAGACGCGCGCCTTTTTGCAGTCGTCGAAGCCAACGCTGCCAATAAAATTATCGCCGTCCATAACCGCGCATTCAAGGTACGCGCAGATATTCCGGCGCTGAAATTCCCGCCGCGCGCGGTCAGTGAGCTGGCTGGTATCGGCGCATTCGCTGAACCTGCCTTTTTTTGTGTTGCGGAAACGCTTGCGGATTTGCAGTCTCAGCGGCGGATCGTGCGCAATTTCCGCTTTTATATAATCGCCTTTCACGTAGTCGAACAAAATCCTCGGCCAGTGCGGACCGTCCATGTGCCAGAAAACATAGGCGCGGTGCACCTTGAAATATTTCGCGAAAATCTGCAGCAGCAGCTGTACCGCCAGCGAAGTGTCCCGCGAATTGAACACCATCTGGAAAATGTATTCCATCGGGTTCGACAGCATTTTTCGGAAATTCTGCGTCGGCAGCTCGGCGTTATCCTGCTCCCGTTGCTCAGCGCTTTCCATGCCGTCGCTGTAAATCGTCTCGGTATCCTTGCCCTGCCGCTTACTTTCAGCCAGAGCCGCGTCCGCCCGCGTAAAAAGCAGATTGTAATCTTCGCCGTGATTCGGCGCCAGCGCAATTCCTATGCTCGCCGAAACCGAAACTTCTTCGCCTTCGTGCTGATAAACGCGCCGCAGAATATCCCGCAGCTGTATGCATTTCTGTATCACAATTTCCGGCGACTTAATATCTTTCATCATGACCATAAATTCATCGCCGCCGATATGCCCCAGAATGTCCGTCTTGCGAAACGTCGTCCGAAGATTCATCGCCATATCCATAATCACGGCGTCGCCAATCAGATGCCCCAGCTTGTCGTTGACTGATTTGAAATTGTCGAGGTCAAGCACGAGCAGGGCGTTCATTTTGGATTTGTCGGCGATGGTCTGATTGACGAGGTACGGCGCGTGCGTTTTGCTGTAAAGACCAGTCATGGCGTCGCGCTCGATAACTTCCTTCAGCCGCCGCTCTTCCTGCCGGTAGTTGTTGATATTCTGCAGGAAGCCGGTGACTTTTTGCGCCCTGCCTTCGACGAAATCCGCGCGATATTTTATCCGAACCCAGATGAAATATCTGTTCAGCGTGTAAATCCGAAATTCCAGCTCGTATTCCTGGTACGGCGCGCTCCGCTGCGTCACCATTGTCAGCATTCGGTTGACGTGGTTGCGAAATTCTATGCGGTTTTCTGGGTGAACCAGCCGCGCCTTCAGCAGTTGTTCCTTGACGTTTTCGCGCGGCAGTTCGTGCTGAATTATCATCGCCATTCGCTCGTCGAAGAAAAGTTTGTCCGCGTCTATGTCCCACTCGAAAACCGCCATGTCGTTCATTTCGACCGCCAGCCTGTATGAATCTGTCAGCATTTTTACCAACCCCCCTAGCGTGATTGTATCAGCATTTCTTTCTGCGAGAAAGAAACGCTGGCAAAGAAAGACGGTCCGCTGCATTCGCGTCCGGCGAATGGCGCGGACGGGCGCCCGTCCATGGGCGCCTTTCTCATTTATTTTCGTTCAGTAAAATTTTTAATTTTTCCCAGTCAGGAATTTCGGCGGCGGCTTTAATCTGCGCAAATTTTTCGCGCTGATTTTCCGGCAGCCGGTAATCTTTCAGCGAGTCGAATACAAATTCCAGCGTGTCGAAGTCAAAGTTCACAGCGGCTTCATTCATCGCCTCCAGAGCCTCAGCCAGTGCGTCGTCGTCAATCAGCGGCTTGTCTGAATCGTCCTCATCCTTTTGAATGAGCGGCGAAAGTTTTTCCGCGTAACTGCGGTAGAGTTTCATAAGCGGCGCGGTATCCTGCTTAATTTCGTCGAAGTAGCCGGAATTGCCAGCGTCTTCCAGCCGGAGCGCGCGGGCGGAAAGTTCATTGGCACCAATGACACGGGCGGAACTTTTCAGCGCGTGAACTTTCGTCGTGAAATTTTTCCAGTCGGCGGTGTTGAAGTATTTTTCAATTTCGGCGGCGGCGGTGTTAATCGAATTGGCGAAAACCGTCAGCGCGTCGAGGTAAGATTCAGCGTCGCCGCAATTCGCCACGCCGTCCGCAACGTTCAAGCCAGGAATATCGTTCAGCCACGCGGGCAGATTAATTTCTTCGGCGGGAGTTTCGTCGGCGGAATTTTCGTCGGCAATGTGAACTTTTTCGGGCGGCAGATATTTCACCAGCATATTTTCAAGGTGAATGCTGTTAATCGGCTTGGTAAGATAATCGTGGAAACCGGCGGCGATATACTGTTCACGGGCGCCGCTAATCGCATTGGCGGTGAGAGAAATTACGGGCGTATCTTCATTCGGATTGTCCGGCAGAATCATCATGCGCTTGAGCGTCTCAATCCCGTCCATTCCAGGCATGCGGTGGTCGAGGAAAATAATATCGTAGTGCTTTTTCAAAACCATCTTCAGACATTCCTCGCCGTTGAGCGCGGTGTCAATCTGAATTTTGGTCTGCTTGAGCAAGCCCTTGACGACGGTCAGATTCATGACGGTATCGTCAACGACCAGAATTTTGGCGTCGGGCGCGGTGAAGGAAACGTGATATTCCTGGTGCATAGCCAGCGAGCGGTGGTAGGATTCCTGAAAATCACCGAGCGGCTCGGCGTTGATAACTTTCTGAACGATTTCAAACGCGAACGTGGAGCCTTCGCCATAGACGCTGGAAACGTGCAGTTCGCTGCCCATTAAAGTCAAAAGGCGCTGCGTGATATTCATACCCAGTCCGGTGCCTTCAATCGTGCGGTTGCGTTTTTCTTCAATCCGCTCGAACGCGCTGAAAAGTTTTTTAATATCCTCGGGCTTGATACCAATTCCCGTATCGGCGACGCTGACGCACAGGTAGACATTTTCGGCGTCCTTTTCGCGCGTGGTGACGTTGAGCGTAACGGTGCCGGTCTCGGTGTACTTGACGGCGTTCGTCAGAATGTTGGTGATAATCTGCTTGACGCGAATTTCATCGCCGTAGAGAATGCTGGGAATGTTCGGCGAGGCGTTGACGATAAATTTCAAGCCCTTTTTGGTGGCGCGCGCCTGACACATATTCACAAGGTCGTTGAGCATCGAGCTTACAGGATATTCCACGGGAATTATATCCATTTTGCCGGCTTCGATTTTTGAAAAATCCAGAATGTCATTGACGAGACCGAGCAGATTTCGCGCGGCGTTCTGAAGATTTTCGGCGTACTCGATAATATTTTTATCGTGGCTTTCGCGCAGAATCATTTCGTCCATGCCCATAATCGCGTTGATAGGAGTGCGGATTTCGTGGCTCATGTTCGACAGAAATTCGCTCTTAGCCTTGTTGGCGGAGTCGGCGAGTTCCTTTTCGCGGGCGAGAGTTTTAGTTTCGCGCGACTTCATCATGTAGCGGACGGCGAAAATCAGCGCGAGCAGTATGATAAAAAATGTCACGGTCATTACGAGATAAATGTAGTCGAGACCGACGGCGACGGCTTTCCAGGGCGCGTAGCCGCTCATAACCAGCCCGTACCTTTTGGAAAGCCAGGTAATGTGCATGAAATAATGATTATTGCCGTTGTCGTAAAAAATCGACTCGGAATAAGCCTGGCTTTTTTTAAATTTTTCTTCGAGTTCCTTCCAGCCTTGTTCCATACTGGGGTCGGTGTTTACGAGTTCAGCGCCGTCTGAAAGAATTGTCCAGTTTTCGTGATCCTGAATCAGAATGAGCGTACCGGCGCCGTTGTAGCTGAGCGCGCCAAATTTTCCGCGCATAATTTTATCGGGGTAAAGCTCGTACATGATGCAGGTTTTACCGTTAAAAACTATCGGCACGGCGAAGAGCAGCCCGCAGCTTTTTCTGTAAGTGACAATCGCGTTACCTTCAAAGACTTCGGCGACAGCATTAAAGGCGTCGGACGGCAAAGTTTTGCCGATAATGGAGGAGCCGTCCTTTCGCAAAAGTCCGAGAATCATTCCAGGATATTTTACAGTAGCGATTTTCCCCAGTTCATTGACAGGGTCCTCGGCTTGAACCGCGACCGTCGCTGCTATTCGCATTTCGTTCAGTTCCTGATCGAATTGTTTTTCGAGCCCGAAGCCCACGGTGCGGCTGTGGAACGCCACGACTTCCGTCAGCGATTGTTTCATGCTGCTGTCTATTTTGTGATATGCCAACAACGTTATCAGTCCGAGAACCAGTGCCAGCGCCAGAAATTCTATTCCCGTCCTCACCGTCAAGCTATTTTTCATTTCAAACTCCTCCGCTGTTCAAAATTCTGGTATAATTGGTTAAAGTTTATCAAACGATTTTTTTGCGGTCAAGGGAGGCGGCAGCTTGAAAAAAATTCTGCTGGTGTACAACCCCGTTGCGGGCGGCGCGGAGTTCAAAAAAAATCTCGACGGCGTGATAGAAAATTTTCAGCGGCGCGGAATTTTGCTGACGCTTTACAGAACCCGCGCGAAAGATTCGGAAAAAGATTTTGCCGAGTGCATAAAAATTTCAGACGCGGCTGGTATAATTGCGGCGGGCGGCGATGGAACTTTGCACAACGTCATTAACTGGCTGAAAAAGTCCGGCGCGGATTTGCCGGTCGGGCTTATTGGCAGCGGCACTTCCAACGATTTCGCCGCGCATTTGAATCTGGACGCGGAAAATATTTTCGACGCGGTTGCTGAAAATCGGACGCGGGCTGTAGATTTGGGCGAGGCGAACGGCGAATATTTTATCAACGTGGCGGCGGCTGGCGCTTTTACTTCGATTGCGCATGAAGTCGATTCGCGGCAGAAAAATTCGCTTGGCAAGCTGGCGTATTACCTCCACGGCTTAGGTGAAATTCCTGCGCTGAAAAGTTTCGCGCTGAACGTTCGTGCGGACGGTAAAAATTTTGAGCTGGACGCTTTTTTATTTCTGGTGCTGAACAGTCCTTCCGTTGCCGGTTTCAAAAAAATTTCCAGCGTCGCGCAGATTGACGACGGCAAACTGGATTTACTCGCGCTGAAGAAATGCAGTCCGCGCGATTTGCTCCGCCTCACGCAGAAAATTCTTTCCGGCAAGTGCATTGAGCAGGAGCCGAATGTTTTTTTTGTGCAGGCGGAAAAATTTGAAATTCACGCGGCGGTTGAGCTTACTGGCGACTTGGACGGCGAAATTGGCGGTAAGCTCCCGCTCAAAATTCAAACCGTTCGCGCAGGATTAAATTTCTTTGTCAACCAGTAAATTTGAAGGATTTTCCTTTCGGTACGTAGAATTTGCTTTGAAAATTGAATGAAACAAGGTGGTTATATGCTTGAGCAGGTCATGAACTCAACGAATTTCAATTATCTTCCACGGGCGATGACGGCGGCGAGTATGCGGCAGGAAGTCATTTCCGACAACATTGCCAATGTAAACACGCCGAATTTTCGCAAGAGTGACGTGAATTTTGAGGATATGCTTGCGAAGGAACTTTACGGGGATAAGCCGCCGGAAGGTCAGCTGCAAATGGTTCGGACGCACGATAAACACTTACCGCACAAGGCGCAGGCAGTTCACGCCGAGCCGCAGATTGTCGTAGACGAGACCACGACAATGCGTACCGATAACAACAACGTCGATATTGATATTGAAATGGCGAATCTGGCGAAGAATCAGATTTATTACAACGCGCTGGCGACGCAGCTTGGCGGCTACGTGACGAAAATGCGCAACGCCATTACCAGCGGACAGAGTTAATTGGTAAGGGGGAAATTTTATGGGAATGTTTCTGGGCATTGACGCTTCATCGAGCGGCTTGACGGCGGAACGCCTGCGAATGGACGTTATCGCCAACAACATCGCCAACGCCAATACCACGGCTTATCACCGGCGCTACGTCGTTTTCAATCCGCGCGAGAATAAACCCACCGGATTCGATGAAGTGCTAAAAAAAGCCAGAGGCGGCAGTTCTTCGCGCAAAAATATCGGCGAAGGCGTTCGCGCAGTCGCAATTCAGGAAGATACCACGCAGGGACCACTGGTCTACGCGCCAGATCACCCCGAAGCCAATGCGGACGGTTACATTGAGAAGCCGAACGTCAACGTCGTCACCGAAATGGTCGACATGATTACTGCGCACCGCGCTTACGAGGCGAATACCACAGCGATTAACGCGGCGAAAACCATGTTCCTCAAGGCGCTGGAAATTGGCAGGTAGAATTTTTCCGCGCGGGATACTTTATAACGTAAAAAAATTTTTGGCACTCCTGTACCAGTCGCCGGCAATTCGTGGTATAATGGCGGCAGGAAAAAATTTTTTAGGAAGTTGGAAGCATGAGCGAGGAAAAAAACATTTACGTCGAAGATAAGGATATTTTCGAGATGTTTTTCAAAACTCACGGCAGGCTGAACCGCTGGCGGTACTTTAAACGCCGCGTAGTTCTGGGAATACTGCTGACGATGCTTTTAACGCTCGGCTACAGAGTTTTGGGCTACGAATACGGGCAGGTTTCGACTTCCGCGACGATTTACAACGCAATTATCACGCTGATATTCATAGTGCCGACGTATTGCCTGAACGTGCGGCGGCTGCAGGATATGAACCGAGGCAAACTCCTCGCCGTAGCCTACGCAATTCTGACGGCGGTCATGGCGTTCATGGACTTCAACGTTTTGGAATTATACCAGAAAGATTATTTATCGTTCCTGATTTTGTTAATGGCATTCTTCTCGCTGGCGTTAAGCCTGTACTTCGTGATAGCGCCAGGAACGCGCGGGAAAAATCGCTACGGAGCGAGTCCTATACCATTACCAGCAAAAGATGACGCAAAGGGAAGGTGACGAAATGGAAATAGCACCGTTGGAGATGACGCCGGTCGAAATGAGTGCGCAAAGTCATCTCGGCGAAATACAAACCGACGAGCCGGTAAAAACTTTTGGCGAAGTTCTGGTTGACGCACTGAAGCGGACGAACGAACTCCAGCTTGAATCAGACGAACTCAACGCGGCTTTGGCGGCAGGCAGAGTTGAAGATATATCACAGGTCGTAGTGGCGGCACAAAAAGCGGAACTGGCAATCCAGCTGACGCTCCAAATAAGGAACCGCGCAGTCTCGGCGTATCAGGAAGTTATGCGAATGCAGGTGTGATTTTAGGGCGCAGAGAAATTAATTTGAGCGGTCGAAGGGACTGATTTGGAATTGGCAGCTTGGAGAGAGCGGTTTCGGGAATTGTGGGAGAGATATACAAAAAGGCAGCGATATGCAATAATCGGCGTGACGGTCGCGGCTCTGCTTGCAATTTTCGGTATCAGCTTCTGGTACGGCAGCGCGCCGGATATGGTGGCGCTGTATACGAATTTGGAGGCGAAGGATGCAGGCGACGTTGTAAACAGTTTACGGGAATCTGGCGTTCAGTATCGTGTTGAAGAAGGGCGGCGCGGTTCTACGATTTTCGTACCGGCGACGCAGGTGCATGACGTTCGGCTGGAACTGGCGGCGGCGGGCTTACCGCGCGGCAACAAGGGCTTTGAACTTTTTGACGACAGCAAGCTGGGCGTCACGGAATTTCAGAACAGGGTAAACTATTTGCAGGCGCTGCAGGGCGAGCTGACGCGGACGATTGAGCAGATTGACATCGTGCAGAAAGCCCGCGTGCATATCGTCCTGCCGGAGGACAGTCTTTACAAGAAAAACGAGAAGCCTGCCACGGCATCAATCATGCTCATGCTTGCGCCGGAACAGCATTTGACGGAGGCGGAAGTCAAGGGGATTGTAAATCTGGTCAGCCACAGCATACAGGGCTTGACGCCGGAGAATGTAACGCTGGTGGATGAGGCGGGCAATATTCTCAACGAAATTGAAGACGCGGAACTCATTAAGGCGCAGAAGTTCAACAGTCAGGCTTTCGCGCAGATTAAAATTATGCGTGAAATGCGCGATAACCTTCAGCAAAACCTTCAGACGCTGCTGGATAATTCGTTGGGCGCGGGCAATGCTTTTGTGCGTGTCAGCCTTGAGCTGGACTTCGACGAGCGCAAGATTGACCGGCAGACTTTTACGCCGGTGGTTGACGAAGCGGGAATCATTCGCAGTCAGCAGGATATAAGCGAAAGTTATAACGGCACGTCGAATACGCCAGGCGGCGCGGCGGGCGTGCAGGGAAATATTCCTGGCTACGTTGCCGAGGACAGGAACGCGAACGCCGCTTATGAGCGCAAGGAATCTACGAGGAATTATGAGATTAACGAGGAAAACCAGAAAATTGTTGCGTCGCCTGGAACGATTCGGCGCCTGACCGTAGCGGTGCTGGTGAGCGATACGATTAACGAGACGCAGCAGGAAAGTTTACTGCGGGCTGTAAGCTCCGCCGCCGGAATTAATGAAGAGCGCGGCGATACAATTTCGGTTGAGGCACTGCCATTCAACACGGAAGCACGCGAAAAACAGGCGGCTGAAGATGCAGCGGAACAGGAGCGCAAGGACAGGATTCTTTATATGGAAATAGCGGCATTGATATTACTCGCGGCGCTGATTTTGGGCGGGTTCCTGATGTACCGGCGCAAGAAACAGCAGGAGCGCGAGGCAGCGGAAGAAGCGCGGCGGAAGGCTGAAGAAGCCGAAAAAGCGCGGCTTGAGGCAGAACGGCGCCAGCGCGAGGAAGAAGCGCGTCAGCGTGCGGCGATTGAAGCAGCGGCGATTGCGGCGGCTAAGGGCGAAGGCGGAGAAGGCGGCGAAGATGAAGATGGTGTCATTCTGGAAGAAAGGAAACTCACGCTCGAAGAAAAACGCCAGCGGCAGGAAAAAGAGGCAATTCTGAAGTTAATCGAGGAAAAACCGAAAGATGTCGCCCTGCTAATCAAAAACTGGATTGCGGAAGACGAATAGATTTTGTGACAGGCAATGGGAAAAATCTCGGCGCTTGTCCCTTTTAAATTTGGGGAGGGATTTTTATGCCGATGGACGATATGTACGGCGAATCGCGCGAAATGACGGCGCACGAAAAGGCGGCGATACTCTTCATTGCGATTGGCGGTGAGTACGCCGCGAAACTTTTCGAGCATATGGACGACGAGGAAATTGAAAGTATCACGCTGGAAATTGCGAATAACAAGCAGGTCAGCGCCGAGCAGAAGGCTGAAGTGCTGGGCGAATTTTACCAGATGGTTATGGCGAGCGATTACATTTCAACCGGCGGTCTGGAATACGCGCAGGGCGTATTGGAAAAAGCGCTCGGCTCCGATAAGGCAATGGAAATTCTGAACCGCTTAACCACTAGCTTGCAGGTGCGCCCGTTCGACTTTCTGCGCAAGATTGATCCGTCGCAGCTGTTGAACTTCATACAAAACGAACACCCGCAGACAATCGCGCTGGTTATGGCGTACCTTGAGCCGGATCAGGCGGCGATAATCATGACGGGGCTTTCACAGGAAATGCAAGCGGACGTTGCCAAGCGAATCGCCACGATGGACAGAACTTCCCCAGATGTTATCCGCGAAGTCGAACGCGTGCTTGAGCGCAAAATTTCTTCAATGCTCACGCAGGACTTCACGACTGCTGGTGGTATTCCCGCTATCGTCG
This sequence comes from Selenomonadaceae bacterium, assembly GCA_017614505.1. Classification (GTDB taxonomy): domain Bacteria; phylum Bacillota; class Negativicutes; order Selenomonadales; family Selenomonadaceae; genus Quinella. Next base: position 28,876 of record JAGABT010000010.1, read on the forward strand.
AAGTGCTTAACCGCGTCGACCGCACCACTGAAAAAGCGATTGTCGAAACGCTCGAAGTTGACGATCCCGAACTTGCTGAAGAAATTAAGAAACTCATGTTCGTCTTCGAGGACGTTGTACTTTTGGACGATCGCTCAATGCAGATTGTTTTGCGTCAGGTCGATACCAAAGACCTTTCGCTGGCGATGAAGGCGACTACCGAGGAAGTTACCAACAAGATTTTCAAGAATATGTCCAAGCGCGCCGCCGAAATGCTCAAGGAAGAACTTTCGTACATGGGTCCTGTCAAGATTCGCGACGTGGAAGAAGCGCAGATGAAAATCGTCAATATTATCCGCTCGCTCGAAGACAAGGGCGAAATCGTTATCTCCCGCGGGCAGTCTGACGAAATGCTGGTGTAACTTTATATGTCACTTTCTTTCGAGAAAGAAAGTAACCAAAGAAAGCTTGGCCGCATAGGTCGCTTCCGGCGACCTGTGACGGCCGGCCGCCCGTCCATGGGCGGCCTCTCCATTCGCGTACTTTTCTTCAATCAAATCGAATTTTTGCTCTGCTTAAATTTATAGACTCCGCTGCCCAATTCGCGCGGGGTTATTTTTTTCAGCTGTTCAAAATCTGCGCGAAAATCCACGCCGTCAATCGCCGCGCGATAAATTTTCGTTACAAGCGCCGTAACTTCCGCCGCATAGTCCTGCGCCTCAATCCTAAGCGCCGCCGCTCCCATGAACTTTTCGACGTATGGCGCCAGACACAAATCCTTCGCAAAGAAAATGTGGCTGTACCCGAACTGGTCGATTCTGACTGAATGCGCCTCGCCCGCCGAATCCACCAGCGCGAAATGCTCGTTCAAAATTTCCGGCGTCCAGTCTTCGTACTTCGGATTGTAAAATTTTATGAAGTTGTGCTCGCTTATCATCGACTCGGTTGCGCCGTGTACGACAATTTCTATCGGCAGCGCTGATTTTTCAACTACGCCCCGCACCTGCGCGAAACTCATTTCCAGCGACGCCGCCGCACGCATTGCGCCCAGCCCCGCTAAAAATTCCGCCGCCGCCTCGTTGAACAGGTTGAACGACGTATCGGCGTAAACCGGCAGCTTTGAAAATTTCCGCACCAAGTTCAGCGCGCCCAGATTGCTCACCAGCACGCCGTCAAATTCAATTTCCCGCGCCAGCAATTCCGCCAGCTCGTTCAGATAACTGTCTTTCGTGACGCGCGGCGTGTTCAAAATTATTTTCGCTCCAGCCTTGTGCGCAAATTCCACCGCCGCTTTAAAATCTGCCAGCGTCCACGGCTTACGCGGCTTGAAACTTTCGCCGCCGACATAAATGCAGTCCGCGCCATTTTCCACGGCTGAGCGCGCCGCATTCAAATCAGAAACTTTCACCGTCAGTTCCGGCTTCGTGCTGGAATTTTTTATTGCCGGTTCCTCAGCAAAAATTCGCGCGGTACTCTTATCGTCGAACGCCGGCTCAACAACGCCTTCGCTGAAAAATCTCGGCTCGCGCCTGCCGCTCAAGCCAATATCATTTTTCGTCGGCTTGCCGAACGCGCAGACCGTCGTAAATTTCCGAACGCGCTGACTGTAAAAATCTTTCCATAAATCTTCGTCAAGGCTGTAGCCGGTCGGGTCGGCGATATATTTATCAATTTCGCGGCGGTAGGCGCTGACGATTCGGTGAATAAATTCGGGCGGGCGCATTCTGCCTTCGATTTTGAAAGAGTAAACGCCGCTCTGAATCAGCGCGGGAATATCGCGCAGCATGCACATATCGCCCAGCGCGAGCTTGTAGCTGGTATCGTCGAGAATTTCGCCGGTCGCCTCGTCGATGAATTTGTACGCCCAGCGGCAGGGCTTAAGACAGCGCCCGCGGTTGCCGCTCTGCCCAAAACTTACGCCGGAATGTATGCACTGCCCCGAAACCGCTATGCACATATCGCCGTGAATGAAATATTCGGTCTCAACGCCGGTTTTTTCGCGCAGGAATTTCACTTCGTCAAGGCTGAGTTCGCGGCTGACAACGATTCGGTTGACGCCGAAATTTTTTAGCACTTCGACGGCGGAGATACTGTGAATGTTCATCATAACCGACGCGTGGACTGGGATTTTGACGCCGAGTTTTTTAATCAGCTGAAGTACCGCCAAATCCTGCACGATTAGCGCGTCCGGCTGAATTTCGTCCAGAAAGCGCAGGTATTCTTCGAGCGGCGGAATTTCTTCGACGCTGATTAAATTGTTGAGCGTAATGTCGAGCTTGACGCCGCGTTCGTGCGCGTATTTTACAGCTGCTTTGAGTTCGTCGTCGCTAAGGTTGAAATCGTTTTTGTGCACGCGCATATTGAAATGTTTTCCGCCCAGATAAACCGCGTCGGCGCCCGCTGAAATTGCCGCCTCGAACGCTTTGAAAGTTCCCGCCGGTGCCAAAAGTTCCACCGACTTCCGAGTTAATGCCATTAATCTAAGTCTCCTTCATAAAATCTTCGCGGAAATTATAGCATTCGGAATAACCGCTTGCAATATTGCGCGCCGTAAGATAAAATTGCGGGCGACAGGAGGCTTTTTAATGGAACAGAAGATAGCAGAATTGCGGGCGGCGGCTCAGGCTGAAATTGCCGGTGCGGCTGATTTGAAGGCGCTTGACGGCGTTCGCGTAAAATTCCTGGGAAAAAAAGGCAGGCTTACTGAACTGCTGCGCGGTATGAATCAGGTCAACGCTGAAGACCGTCCGAAAATCGGCAAGGTCGTCAACGAGGCGCGCGCTGAAATTGAACAGCTCCTCGCTGATAAAAATTCCGCGCTCAAGGCGCAGGCGCTGCAGGATAAACTGGCGTCGGAGAAAATCGACGTGACTCTGCCTGGGCGCAAAATTCACCGCGGTCATTTGCACCCGCTGACTTTGACGCTCAATCGCATTAAGGAAATTTTTATTCAAATGGGCTACAGCGTTGAGGAAGGTCCCGAAGTCGAGACGGATTATTTCAATTTCGAGGCGCTGAATCTGCCGAAAGATCACCCCGCGCGCGACGCTCAGGATTCGTTCTACATCACCGAAGAAATTCTGCTCCGCACGCAGACTTCGCCGGTACAGGCGCGCGTTATGCAGAAAAATACCGGCAACGCGCCGATTCGCATGATAGCGCCAGGCAGAGTTTACCGCCGCGACGAATTTGACGCCAGCCATTCTCCCGCCTTCAACCAGTGCGAAGGTTTGGTTATTGACAAGGGAATTACCTTTTCGGATTTAATTGGCACGCTGGATTTTTTCTGCAAGCAATTCTTTGGAGAAAAAACGAATATTCGTCTCAGACCTTCATTTTTTCCGTTTACTAGTATTTCGGCAGAGGTCGACATAAGTTGCCCAATCTGTCACGGTGCCAGCGATACCTGCAAAGTCTGCCACGGCAGCGGCTGGCTGGAGATTCTCGGCGCCGGCGAAGTTCACCCGCACGTTTTGGAGATGAGTGGCTATGATAGCTCGGTTGTCAGCGGCTTTGCATTTGGGCTCGGCGTCGAACGCGTCTGCATGATTAAGTACGCCATTGACGATTTGCGGCTGTTCTTTGAAAATGACGTGCGCTTTCTGAATCAGTTTTAAAAAATGAACGAAATCTTTATTCAGGGAGCATTGACAGATAAAAATGACCCCGACGGCAGTCGACGAAGAAAGCACGCTGAAATTTTTTATGCCGCGCGGCGTAATTCCCAAAAAGCTCCGTGGGTTAAGCGAATAGCCCAAAACAGCGGGATGAGCGAGCATTTTATCAGCAAAATTTTCGACCATATTTTTATCGACAAGCACGACATTTACGGCGAGCTTAGAAATTTCGACCCCAGCTACGATATGGCAGAATCCTTTCGCCGCCTGTACGAAGGCAAAGACATTCAGCCGCACGATTTAATTTTGTTGAAGCATGAGCGGCTTGAGCTGAGATTAATGCAACGGTACGGCTGCGGACAGAGTGCGGCGCATATTCTGGCGTCGAAAAAATACAACTACGCCGAAAATTTGCGGCACTGGAAAAAGGAGCGTGATTTTCTTGGAGAAACTTGAACTTCTGGAAGTAAACGAGGACAAAGCCGTTTACAAATATTTTCCCGAAAGCGAGACTGAAAAATTTGGCGTGGTTTCAGTCAATCGCAAGACCGGCGAGCGCAGGATTGAAAAACTTCTCGAAAATTACGTCACCGAGTACGCATTTCACGCCTGCCGCGAAATTGAGCGATACATAAGCAGGGGCAGTTTTCCCGTGCACGGCGGGGTTGCCTGGTATTGAAAATATCGAAGGGAGCGTAATAAATTGCAAGTTTCCACAACTTGGCTGAAAGATTTCATTGACATAGACTGCACGACGGACGAGCTGGCTGAAAAATTCACGATGTCTGGCTCACCGGTGGAAAATATTATTCGCGCTGGCGTCGGCTTGGAAAAAGTCGTCACTGGTCGCATTGAAAAACTCACGCCGCATCCTGACTCCGACCACATGTTTGTTTGTCAAATGAACGTCGGCGCGGGCGAACTTATTCAGATTGTAACCGGCGCGCCAAACGTAGCTGAAGGGCAAATCGTGCCGGTCGCGCTGGTTGGAGCGAATCTGCCTTGCGGGAAGAAAATTTCCAAAGGCAAACTTCGTGGCGTCGCTTCAAACGGCATGCTCTGCAGCCCCGACGAACTCAAAATTGAAGGCGATTCCAGCGGCATTCTGATTCTGCCCGCCGATACGCCCATTGGAGTTCCCGCCGCTCAAGTGCTGGGACTCGACGATGATATTCTGGAATTTGAGCTGACGGCTAATCGCGGCGACTGTTTCAGCGTGTTCGGGCTGATTCGCGAAGCCGCCGTGCTTTTGGATAAGACGCCCAAATTTCCCGCAATTACCGTGGACGAAAATTCCGACCGCGCCGCCGCCGATATGATTGAAATTAAAATCGACGCGCAGGATTTGTGCAGCAGATTTTCCGCGCGCGTTCTCACCGACGTTAAGCTCGGACCTTCGCCCGAATGGATGCAGAAACGCCTTGAAGGCGCCGGTATCCGCGCGATTAACAACGTCGTCGACGTGACGAATTTCGTTATGGTTGAGCTCGGTCAGCCAATGCACGCTTACGACTGGGAAGAAATTTCCGGCAAAGTTTTGAACGCGCGGCGCGCCGTGGCAGGTGAGCAGCTCCACACGCTGGACGATTCGAACCGGCTGGCGAAGGGCGGCGAGCTCGTCATAGCGGACGCGGAAAAAGCCGCCGGACTTGCGGGCGTCATGGGCGGATTTGAGACCGAGATTACCGAAAAAACTAAAACCGTCGTGCTTGAGGCGGCTAGTTTCAATTCCGCGTCGATTCGCCGTACCAGCCGCGCGATTGGTCTTCATTCCGAAGCCAGCGGCAGATTTGAACGCGGCGTCAACGAAAAAGCCACCGTTACCGCGCTGGACAGAGCCGCTCAGCTCCTGCAGGAAATGGGCGCCTGCAAAGTTTGCGCCGGTATCGTCGACGTTTATCCTGCGCCTAAGCCCGCCGTCAAAGTTCAGTTTACCGCCGAGCAGATTAACGAACGCCTCGGCACGAATTATTCTGAAGCGGAAATTCTTGACGTGCTGAAAAAGCTCGGCTTTGAAATTGCTGAAGCCGGCGCGCAGGTTGACGAAGATTTTATAGCTGACAGGATTTCCTTCACGGCGCGGAATATCGGCAGGGCGGCGCGCGAACTCTCGCAGACTTCCAGCGTTGAAGATTTCGTTAAGAACATTGGCGCGGCGGTAAGCGATATGGTGAACAGCAGCCGCTCAAAATCTTTCGTGACGTACGAAGCAACCGTCCCCGAATGGCGCAACGACGTTACGCTCATGGACGATTTGGCTGAGGAAGTCGCGCGGATTTTCGGCTACGACAAAATTCCCGCCACGCTCCCGAAAAGCGCTCAGCAGGGACGCCAGCCCGCCGCTCAGACTTTCGCCGACAAAATCAAAAATATTCTCGCCGCGCTCGGCATGAACGAGGAAATTTCCTTCGCCTTCACCAGCGCCGAAACTTTTGACAAGCTCCAAATTCCCGCTGATTCTGAACTGCGCCGCGCCATTCCAATTATGAATCCGCTCACTGACGAAAATCCGCTGATTCGTACCAACCTCGTCGGCTCGATTCTGGAAACCGCCGCGCGGAATTTCAGCCGCAAGAATGAAGATATTCGCCTGTTTGAAATTGCGCCGGTCTTTTTCCCGAAAGCTCTGCCGGTTACCGAATTGCCGCGCGAAGTTCAAAAACTCGTCGGCTTGATTATGGGCAGGCGCGAACCTAAGGGCTGGTCTCAAAATTCCGCCGAAGTCGATTTCTACGACGCAAAAGGGATTGTCGAGGAACTCCTCGCGCAGCTGGAAATTGGAAATTACAGCGTCGAGGCGGGCAGTCATTACGCTCTGCACCCGGGCAAAACCTCCGTCTTCAAGAAAGGGCGCGAAATTCTGATTACCGTCGGCGAAGTTCACCCCGCCGTTGCTGAAGCCTTCGGTATCGCTAAGAAAGTTTACCTGTTCGAGGCGGACGTTGCGACGCTGATGAAATGCGCGGCGAAAAAGTTCAGCTTTGAAAATCTGCCGAAATATCCCGCTATCAGCCGTGACCTGGCGATTCTGGTTGATATGGACGTGGCGGCGGGCGACGTTGAAAAGGTTATCGCCAAATCCGCCGGAAATATTTTCAAGGGCGTCACGCTGTTCGATGTGTACACCGGCGAGCGCATTGCCGCGGATAAAAAAAGTCTGGCGTTCAATATCAAATTCCAGTCGGGCGAGCGCACGCTCACGGACGAAGAGGCGGACGCGGCGTTCAAAAATATTCTGAAGGCTGTCGAAAAAGATTTCGCGGCGGAACTCAGAAGTTGAGGTGAAAAAGTTGGCGGAGGCTAAAAAATCCAGTGAACTACAACGCGTGACAGTTGAAATTTTCGGCGACGTTTACCACCTGCGAACCGACGACCCCGAAGGCTTGAAAAAGCTGGTGCAGATTGTTGATTCCACAATGCGCGAAATGTCGCAGAATACCCACAGCTTCGTCAGCAGCCGCATTGCCACTTTAGCCGCGCTGAAAATCGTTGAAGATTATCTGCAGCTCAAAAAAGATTATGACGAACTTTTGAACATGCTCCACGAAAATAAATGACGCAGCGGGGAGGGATTTGCCGATGGCGAGGCAAAATATTTTTGGAACGGTATTCGGTGTCGAAGCGGGAATGCTGCAGCTGGCGGTATTCCCGAACCTTAGCAAGCGGCGCGCGGGTGAAATGGTCGACCGCATTTTCAATTTCTACCGCAACAAGGACGTGCGGCTGGTTATGCCGGCGACCGAGGCGCGGCAGTTTCGCAAGGAAGAATACGGTCTGCCCTGCGTCGAGCGCGTTCATATCGATATGGCGCTGTCGATTGGCGGCGATGGAACTTTGCTCGGCGTCTGCCGCAGGTTTCGCGAGCAGGGTATTCCCGTCTGCGGCATTAATCTCGGCACGCTGGGATTTCTGGCTGACATTGAGCCGAATGAACTTGAGAGCCGCCTCGGAAAAATTCTCGTCGGCGATTACATTGTTGAACACCGGCTGCTTTTGAGCGGTTACATTCACAATGAGCTGGGCGAAAAATTCCTCGGCAACGCGATTAACGACGTGGTGATTTCCAAGGGCGGCACTGCGCGAATGCTCCGGCTGGGGCTTTACGTCAACGATACGCATTTGATGAACTACAAGGCGGACGGTATGATTATTTCCAGCCCGACCGGCTCAACCGCCTATTCCCTCAGCGCCGGTGGTCCAATTCTCAACCCGAATATCCGCGCGCTGCTGCTTACTCCGATTTGCGCGCACACTTTCCAAATGCGCCCGCTCGTTGTCAATGAGGACGACGAAATTCGCATAACAATCGACGCGAACCGAGACTTGATGGTTACGCTGGACGGGCAGGAAAGTTTCAACATTCAGCCAGGCGATGAAGTTGTCGTCCGCAAATCCAAAAATTCCGCGCGGATTGTCAAGTTCGCCGATAAAAATTATTATGACGTTTTGAAGGCTAAGCTCTGGAATACCGGCGGCGCCAATGTTTTTTGAGGAGGGATTTGTATGTCTGATATGCTCGCAAATGATATTGTCAAGGAGGTTGAACGCTACCGCAAGCCGCCGAATAAACTTCGCTCGTCGCAGGAAATTACCGCGCGATACTATCAGGCGCTTGCAAATTACAAGGAGCTCTGCTTCAAGCCGCAGGATACCAATCAGCTCAAGCTCACGACCTACGCCGAAATTAAAACTCTCGGCTGGGTGCTAGGCAAGCCGGAAAAAGATGTTATCCGCGACATTGCCCAGCATTCCACCAGTATGCCTTTTGGAACTTTTTGAAATGGGAACTCATCACGAAAAATTTTACGCTGCAATCGCGGCGGTTTTTTTTATACTGTCATTCTGCGCCGTTATCTTCCAGCCGCAAAGGGGAGACCCCAGCTTTCATGAAGAAATTTTTCAAACCAGCGCGATAAGCTATATCAAAGGCGATAAGCCCGTCGCGCTGGCGGACGGCAATTATTATCTGGCGATGCCCGCCGGTGGAACTTTCGTCAACGGCGTTGCGCCAATGCTCATGATTAAGGTCGGGCGCGAATATTATCCGCTGAATATCGCCGACGATTCGCCCCTTCCGCGCCGTGGCAAACTCCTGCCGCTGAAAATTCTGTTCGGCTTTACTTCGCCGCACGCTGAGAATAAATTGACCTACGCAGAAAAAAATGGCGGCGACCCCGTTGAGTCCTACCGCCGCAAAGCTCAATATTATCTGCACGTCGAAAATGGATTCGGTACCGTACAGCGAAAATTTTATTACCAATGAAAAGAGGCGCCCCAAGGACGTGGCGCCCTGCGCGGCTTGCATAGCAAGGCGTGCTCTCTTAGCGCCATTCGCCGGATGTGTGCGCGGCTTGCGTAGCAAGGCGTGCTTTCCGCAGCGGACCGCTTTCTTTGCCGGCAGCAACTGCTCTTACTCATCGCAGTTGCACTTTCTCTAAGAAAGAAATGCCGTGATTATTTTATTTTTCCGAAATGCAAGCCGCGATGCTGAGATTATCCGTCGGCGCAAAATCAACCAGGCTAGGCTCGCTGATTTTGCTAATGGAATATCTATCAGGCGTAATAGCAGAAATTTCGTCAAGCGTACTTTCGCCAATGAAATTATTATCCGCGAACAAATCGCTGACCGCCGCGCCGCTTGAACCGCTCCTTACGGGCAGTCCGCCAATGACGTTAGGTCTGCCTTTGAAATTTTTAAGCGTAATTTGAGTGTTGCCAATCGTAACTTTGGTATCTGATGTAGAGCTGTCCCAGCTGTAGCCCATACCGTAATGCGTCTGAATGGTATCTTTGGAAGTGAATCCGTAAATCACGTCGCTGCCGTCGACCGAGGCGAACTGATAAACCACGCCGACGGTATCGTTGCTGCGGATAATATCGTTGCCGGTTCCGGCGTTAATTGTCACACCGCGATAGCTGGCGCCGGCGTGAACTATGCTGTCGTCGCCCGCGCCACCAGAAATCGAAACATACGGGTCGTTACTGTAAATCGTATCCTTGCCATTGCCGCCGTCAATCGTAACGTAGCCATAGGAACTGTTAATCGTGTAGTTTTTGTCCGTACTGCTGTAAATCGAATCGTCGCCCGCTCCAGCGTAAACCTTAGCGCCGCCCGCGTAATTCTGGATAGTTTCTGCGCTGGACGTGCCGTAAACGTAGGCGTTTTTCGTGTAGTTCGTAATCGGCGTGGGAGTAGGAGTTGGCGTGGGATTGGGCTTTACTGTTCCTTTGATGTTGAGCGAAATATTTGCGCCTCCGACAACGGTAATCGAGCTGGAACCGACGCCGAAAATGAGATCTGAGCCTCTGGTTGTTTTGGTGTAGCTGGCGCCGGTAATCACCAGCGTATCGCCGGATTTTGAGCCGACAATCGAATCGTTGCCGTCGCCGGAATTGTAGCCGTAAACGACGTTATAGCCGGTTCTGTTGACAAGCGTGTCATTGCCGCTGCCGCCGATAAGCGTAGAGTCCCTGGCTGAGCCGCCGCTCAGAGTGATAATATCATTTCCAGCGCCGCCAAGGAGCGAAGAATAACAGGACGCGCCGCTGATTGTATCGTCACCTGCGCCCGCGTCGACCGTCGTGTGATTATCGTAGAGATAAATTGAATCGTTGCCGTCGCCCGCGTAGATTTTAGATTTATTGCCGAGATTATTTTTAATCGTGTCATTGCCCGCGCCACCAAAAATCACAACATTTGAGCCGCTGTTGGTGATGCTGTCCTTGCCGGAAGTGCCGTAAAGCGTTTTGCTGGCGGTGGTGTTGTTAATCACGTTGACATCCGGCGTGGGCGTCGGATCTGGTGTGGGCGTCGGAGTTGGCGTAGATTTCTTATAATTTTTGAGCGTAATTGAGCCGCTGCCGACGCGGACGATTGTATCATTGCCACTGGTCACGGTAGTAGCGGCTCCGCCGGTGATGCGAAGGTTGCTTTTATCAGTGAAATCGTAGATAATGTCGTTGCCGTCTCCATTAGCATAATCGAAGATCGTGCCGAGACTGCTGGCGTACATAACGTCGTTGCCGTAGCCGCCGTTAACTGTCACGCTGTATGCTTTGTTGCCGCGAACTTTAATCGAATCGTCGCCAGCGCCGCCAATGATAGAATTTCTTGCCGCCCAGACTTCAATCGTATCTTTTCCGGCGTCTCCCCAGATAGTTGTATTCGAGGCGCCGTCGTAAACGAAAATGGAGTCGTCGCCGTAGCCGGCGTAAATTTTTGCCTTCGCGCCGCTGTTGGTAATGGTGTCGTTGTAGCTGGTGCCGCTGACGACAGAACTGGTTCGATTGTTGACGATATATTTTCCTGGATTTGGAGTTGGTGTAGGAGTTGGATTGGAGTTCGCGCCGACGAGTCGGATAGAGCCTTTTGCGGTCTTTACGATTAAATCGCTGCCGCTGGTGACGGTTGTGGAAGTGCCTGTAATTTTCAGCGTATCCTTGCCGGTGCGGAAATTGTAAATTGTATCCGAGCCGTCGTTGGAGCCGAAAATGTACGTGACGCCGTAGCTGTTGTTTTTGTTGCCGTAGATAATGTCATTGCCGGTGCCGCCGTTGATACTGATATTGCTGTAATTTCCGGCGCCGATGCTGATAGAATCGTCGCCCGCGCCGCCAAAAATTGAAATGACGCTGCCGGTAACTTCCGCCGTGTCTTTACCAGCGCCACCGAGGATTGTCGCATAGTTGCCATTATGAGTAATTTTGTCATTGCCGCTGCCGCCATTAATCGAAACATTCGAGCCGCTGGAATTAACAACGTCGTTGCCGTTGCCGGAATTCATCGTGACGTTGCCGCTGGTGGACGTAATGTTTGTATTCCCGCCGGTAGTTCTGATTGTCGGCATCGAGGAAGTATAACGGACATAGACGCCATTGGCTCCGCGGTACGTGCCTGTAACTGCCATTTTTATCACTCCTTTGCTGAAAATAAACAATTTCATTTAATTTAAGAAATTATAATGGGGGGGGTAGTTTGTCAAGTCCAAAAGTAAAAATTAATCAAATTTTAATTAACGACAAGTACAAAAATTTTCTTAGAGTGATTATAATTTATCACAGGTTTAAGCCCGTGCGATTTCATTTTTCCAAAAATCCTCGCGAATCACCAGCCGTTGGTACTGCGCCAGAAAGTTGGCGTAAAGAGCACCAGTACCGTGAAAACCTCCAGCCTGCTGAGGAACATGAACACGCACGCAAAAAGTTTGCTGAGCGTCGGCAGGAGCGCGTAGGTACTCGTCGCCCCCTGTATCCCGAAGCCTGGTCCCACGCTCGCCATTGTCGACACGCTCACCGAAACGCTGTTCACAAATCCAATCCCGTCGAACATCATCACGAACGCGAACAGAATATCCATTACCACGATAACGAAGAAAAATTTCGCCGCGCCGTAAACTATCTCGTCGTCAATCGTCTTACCGTTCAGTTGCACTGGATTTATCAGCTGCGGGTGAAGTTTCTGTTTCACGATTGAGCTGACGAACTTGAACAGCAAAATTATCCGCGCGACCTTCAAGCCGCCAGCCGTCGAACCGGCACAGCCGCCCAGAAACATCGTCAGCATCAGGCAGGCTTTACTTAGCGGCGGATATGTGTCAAAATCATACGCCACGAAGCCCGTCGTTGAACTGAGACTCGCCACATGGAAAACCGCGCCGCGAATCGATTCTTCAGCGCTGAAATTCATCTCCAGAAACAAATCCGCCGCAATTATCGCGCTGGTCACCGCCACAATCCACAGGTAAATTTTAAATTCCGCGTTGCGAAAAATCACGCCAACGCCCTGCCGGACCGCAACCGCGTACATGGCGAAACTGCCGCTCGAAACAATCATGAAAAAAGCCATGCAGTATTCCAGCGCCGCGCTGCCGTACTCGCCAACCGTACTGTTATAAACGCCGTAACCGCCCGTAGCTATCGTCGTCATAGCATGATTCACCGCCGTGAAAATGTCCAGCCCGCACGCAAAATAGCTCGCCGCGCAAATCGCCGTAAGCCCCACGTAAATCCGAAACAACGCCTTCGCATTGTCCCGAATCCTCGGCATCTGCCTGTCCTTCGTCGGTCCCGTAGTTTCCGCCCGTAAAATGAACATTGCGCCCCGTCCAAGTTGTGATAAAATAGCCATGAAAATTACCACAATTCCTAAGCCGCCGACCCAGTTCGATAAACTCCGCCAGAGTAAAATGCTTCGCGGCAGAATTTCTACGTCCGCAAAAACCGTCGCTCCCGTGCCGGAAAATCCCGCGAACGATTCTACCAGACTGTCAACCAGATTCAGATAGCCGCCCGCCAGATATGGCACCGTTCCCAGAATTGAAACCATGAGCCAGCCTAAGCCCGTTATCGCAATTCCGTCGCGCACGCCAACATTATCTTTTCCCTGCAGACCGCCGAACCGCTCCAGCTCGAATGTCACCGCCACGCATAAAAATATCGACAGCAAAAAAGCCGCCACACCGTCAACTTCCTGCGCGACTGCCGCCAAAATCAGCGGCGGAACCATCGCCGCGCCCGTGAACAACGTCAGGTAGCCAAGCAAGCCCGATACGATTCGCATATTCATTCAATCCCTCCGCGTTAGTAAAACTGTCAGCTCTCAAGGAGTTGAAATTCATGATTGTCGAAAAAATCCGCCAGATGTACGGCAGCGCCGAAATTTCCACTAAGATAGCCGTGACTTACGCGGCGTGCTTTCTCATACTGCTTTTGATTTTGAATGCCGTGATGTACTTCGGAACCTTCCGCGCGCTGTATCGTCCGGCGGAGCGCTCGATTAAATACAGCATGCAGAGCGTGAAGGAACTGCTGGAAAATCTTGAACAGGACACCGCCGCTGTCAATCCCAATACCATTCGCGAGCCGCTGGTTACCGGCGTAGTGCTGCGCGTTGTGGACGACGACGGAAATGTTTTCATTGACACCGACAAAAATTATCCGTCCGCCGAAACAGTTGCTCAGGGAATTTTAAAAGACCCGCCGATTTTCGCCAGCAATGATATGGACGTTGCGGAAGTTGAAGGCGCGCTGATTTACCGCGCGAAAATGGACTACACCTACGACGGGCAGCACGTCACGATTTATTTTTACAGGACTATTACTTCAGAAGAATTTCTGCTCAACGATCTGGAAAACATTCTGCTGGCGCTGGACTTTTTCGGAATTTTGCTGGCGGCGGGCGCGGGGCATTTCGTCAGCCGCAGAGTTCTCAAGCCAATTAAAACCATGACACTGCACGCGCAGAATATCGCCTTCGGGAAAATGGGCGGGCGCATTGAAATTCCGCCTGCGGACGACGAACTCGCCGGACTTGCCAGAACTTTCAACGAGATGCTCGACCGCGTTCAGGGCGGTATCAATCAGCAGCAGAAATTTATAATGAACGCCTCGCACGAACTCATAAACCCTGCCACGGCGATTTATGGCTGTGCAGATTTAATCCGGCATTACGGCGCCGACGATAAAAACCTTGTCGAGGAAAACCTCAACATCATTTTTGAGGAAGTCCGAAACATGGATAACATTCTCCAGAATCTGCTCTTCATTGCCAGAATTGACCAGAATCGCCAGCAGCTTAACAAAGAAATGCTTGAGCTGTCGAACATCGTTGAATACGCCGTGGATATGACGCGCGTAATGGCGCCAGCGCGTAGAATCATTCTCGTCGACAATGACGAAGCCTCCATTTTCGCCGATAACGCTATGATTCGCCAGCTGATTCGGATTTTCCTTGAAAACGCCGTCAAAAACGCGCCCGCCGGTGGAACCGTCACGGTTTCTTCCAATAATACCGGCAGTGAAACTCAGCTGCGCATTTCCAATTCCGGCGGTCTCGCGCAGGAAGAACTCAACTGGATTTTCGATAAGCCTTTCAAAATCGGCGACGAAGAAAGAATGCGCGGCGGGCTGGAATTTTCCGTCGCAAAGTGGATTATGGAAAATCACGGGATTAAAATCAGAGCTCAAAGCGAAGTCGGCGCCACTGACTTCATGCTGACAATTCCAACTGCGCGAGGTTGACATTTCTAATAAAAATTAATCTTTGAAACGTAAATAAAACAGCGGCGTCACCGTTTTTTGCGGCGGCGCTTTTTAAGTTGCGGCAAATTTGCAACGATACATTTTTGAGGGGACGTATTCTTTATTTTAAGTAGTTCATTCAATTTGCAGTTTATAAATTTTTCAGGAGATGATTAGCTTGGAGAACAAGGCACGCAGCGGCAGAAATATCAATCCGCTTGAGATTGTTGATGAAAAAATAAGCGCAGAAAAAAATGTTCAGCCGAACAGAATCAGCGATGACCTCGCGCAGGAGAAAAAAACTTCCGCGATAAGCGGCTCGAACGGAACCCGCATTTCAAATTCCGCCGCCGCCAGCGCTGGAACTTCGCCCTATGACGTAATTTTTTCGTTCATGGCGTCTCTCGATAGAACTGAGCTTAAAGGAATTGACGCCCTCGACGAGGCAGTTCAAAACGCTTCCAGCGGAAAATTCAGCAGCGCGCAGGAAGTTATCGACCAGCTCATAAGCGACTGCGCGAGCACCGAAGGCGACAGCAATACTTTCCTTCAGGATTTCTGCGGGATTATTATCGGCAATGACGATACCGGCGCCATCACCGGCTACGACACGGGCTATGACGGCGTTAAGACCGCCGAATCCGTCGTACCAGAAACCGGCACGCGCGATACTTCCTTCACGGATAACGAGTTCACAATCAAGGGCTTTACCTTCAAACTCGAAAAGGATTTCAGCGAACTCAATGACGACGAAAAATTTATCTGGCAGTCCCTGTACACTTACTGGGCAGAATCTTCTCTGAACCTTATCGAAGAATCCTACGGCTACAGCTTCGAAGATGACGACGTTACAGTCAATACCGTCACGATGAAATTTATAACGACGGTCGGCGGCGGCACCCTCGCTGATACCGGCTGGTGGGACAACGACGGCGACGGCACTGTCGACGAAATGGATATGATAATCAATACGGCGTACTACGGCAATTTCGCGGAAGACGACCAGGACGGCGTAAGTTCGTCGAGGCAGGCGCACCTGGACAGAACCTTCGCGCACGAAATTACTCATGCGATTATGAATGCGAAGATAAAGTACCGCTACGAGCTGCCGATGTTCGTTTCAGAGGGAATGGCGGAAATTACTCACGGGATTGACGACGTGCGGACGAACGATATTCGCAAGCTCGCCGCTGATTCTTCGCTGCTGGAACAGTCGCTCGCGCTGGATCCGAACTACCACACAATGGCTGGAATTACCGCGCCAGATTACTCCGGCGGCTATATTTTCCTGCGCTACCTCGCGTGGCAATGCTCGGATATTGACGCGCTGGGTCTCGAACTTACCAACACCAAAGCAAATACCGTCGTGAGCGGCTCGCGCTTCGCTGACACGATAACCAATTCCGGCACCGGCTCAACCGTCTACGCCAACGACTTCGACGACACTGTTACCAACTCCGCCGCCAATGCCGCTATCTACGCCGGAAATGGCAATGACATTATCGATAACCGCGGCACCGGCTCCTATCTCGACGCCGGAAACGGCAATGATTCAATTTCCAACACCGGCACCAACGTCACGATTAACGCCGGCTCCGGCAATGACACGATAAACAACGCCGCCCATGGCAATGCCTTCCTCTATTCCACCGGCGACGGCAATGATTTAATAACCGGCTTCAATGAAAACGATACCCTCGAAATTCAGTCCGGCTCCTTTATCGTCAGCCTGAACGATAATGACGCGCTGGTTTCTCTGACGAGCGGTGAAATTATTACACTCGAAGGCGCCGCCGGTCTTAACCTGAACATAACCGGCAAAAACCTGCTCGATGTTACGCTGAGCCCTGATGGTGAAAGCTACCGCAACGCCTTTGAAAACGCCACAATTTACGGCAGCGGCTCCGGCAATGACTACATAATAAACACCGGCGCGAATGCGGCTGTCCTCGCTGGCGACGGCGCGGATACGATTTACAACTACGGCGCAGGTTCATACGTCGACGCCGGAAACGGCAATGACTATGTTTACAATTCCGCGGACGGTGACGAGGCGACGCTTCTCGGCGGCAGCGGCGATGATACGATACACGTGAACGGCAGCAGTGAAATTGCGGTTGACGCGGGCGGCGGCGATAACATGATTTATGTCGATTCGGACGCGTCGAATGTCACGGTCACGGCGGGCGGCGAAAATGATAATGTGCGGATAAACGGCAGCCGCAACATCAGTATCAGCGCTGGCGGCGGATCTAACATTGTCTACGCGGACACCGGCTCCGCAAACATAACGGTCGGCGCGGGTGAAGGCGATGATTCGATAAACAACTGGGCGGCGAATTCATATATCAGCGCGGGCGACGGCGTGAATACAATCAGCAATTCGTCAAGCGGCGGCAATACGACGATAACCGCGGGCGCGGGCAATGACATGGTTACAAACTCCGCCAGCACTGTTTCAATCGACGCGGGCGCGGGCGATAACTTCCTGTACAACTCGGACGCCGGCAGCGATGTTACGATGAGCGCGGGCAGCGGCAATGACACGGTGCAAAACTCCGCGGCGAATGCGATTGTGGAAATTTCTGCAGGCGATAACCGCATTTTCAACCGCAACACCGGCACGCACTCCAGATTCTCGCTGGGCAGCGGCAGTGATACCGTTCAAAACTGGGCGGCGGGCGCTTATGTCGATGCAGGCGCGGGCGATAACAATATAGCAAATGATGAAAGCGGCGCATCGGCAACGCTGATGACGGGCGCGGGCAATGATTCAGTTTCAAACGGCGCAAATGAAGTTATAATCAGCGCCGGCTCCGGCAATAACACTGTTATCAGCTCCGGCAGCGACTGTGCTGTTTTTGCTGATGAAGGCAATGATTACATTTATAACGGCGCAGGCACCGGCGTCACAATCAGCGCGGGCGCGGGCGATAACACGATAAACAATCGCGGCGGCGGCGTCGCTGTTTTTACGAATGAAGGCAATGATTACATTTACAATACCGGCGAAGGCGTGACGGTGAATGCGGGCGGCGGCGCTAATACTGTCAATTCTTCCGGCGCCAATATGATTATCCGCGCGGGCAGCGGCAATGATTCTCTAGCCGCAACGGGCGCCAATGCGTCAATTCGCGCAGGCGACGGCGATAACACGGTCTACGCTTACGGCGGCGGCTCCACGATTTCCGCTGGCGCTGGCAATGACCTCATCGCTCTCAATTCTTCCGGCGGCAATGTCGTTCGCTATTCTTCCGGCAACGACCGCATTTTTGGCATTACCGCCAGTGATACCATTCTCGTCGAAAATGAAAATTATGAACTGCTCGATACCGACCAGGGTCACGCCGTTGTTTCTGTCGAAGGCGGTATGCTTGTTGTCATGGGCGGCATGAATTTCGATTTCAGCGTTGCTACCGTTGCGCCCGAAACCGAGGATGAAATTATTCCGCCCTCGCCGCCAACTCCGCCTGAACCGCCGACTCCGCCCACCGATACCGGCGTTATCAGTCTGACCAGCGGCAACGATTTTTATTCTAACGAGACCGACAAAGTTACAATCCACGCGCTGGCTGGCAGTGACACGATTGACAACAGCGGCAATGGCGTTGCGATTTTCGGCGAGGAAGGCAATGACGAAATTTTCAACGAAGGCAACAGCGCGACCATTTCCGGCGGCAAGGGCAATGACACGATTTGGAATGACGGCAGCGGAAATGTTTTTGAATACGCCACCGGCGACGGCAATGACATTATCTACGACATTTCTACCGCCGACACGCTCACCATTACCGGCAGTTTCACTTACGACACAGACGGTGACGATGCGATTATCAAAGTTGGCAGCGGCTACATTACGCTCGACAGCGCGGCTCAGATTGAAGTCAATATCAACGGCAAAACTTACAAAGCCGAGGAAGAGACCATTCCATCAGACGTTATCAGTCTGACCAGCGGCAACGATTCTTATTCCAATGATACGGACAAAGTTACAATCCACGCGCTGGCTGGAAATGACACGATTGACAACAGCGGCAATGAAGTTGTGATTTTCGGCGAGGCAGGCAACGACGAAATTTTTAACTACGGCAACAGCGCGACAATCTCCGGCGGCAAGGGCAATGACACCATTTACAATGAC
>JAGABT010000011.1 GCA_017614505.1 Selenomonadaceae bacterium
ATATGTCGAGTAATAACTGACTCTATCTAAATCGAGGTTATCAATGTAACCCCGCACTTTCTTGCGAATGCACTGTTCAATTTTCAAGGAGCCCACTGAATTGATTCAGCCTGCGTATAATACTACCCTAAATCTGATTTGTCAAGCCCCCCAAAAAATTTTTTTTAAACGCCGAAAGGAGCGCGCCATGGACGGCGCGCCCGCCCGCCAGCTCGCATGGATGCGAGCGAAGCGGGCATGTTTTCTTTGCTACTTTCTTTTGCGCCAAAAGAAAGTAGATTCTAAACTTCAAAATACTTTCGCGCCGCGCCAATCAGATACAGCGAGCCCGCCACAATCTTAACATCGTCCGCAGATTTTTTTAGCAGCGCCACCGCGTCAGAAATTTTCTCAACGCCAATATTTTCAATCCCGCGCGAACTCAGCCGCTCACAGATAATTTCGGTTGAAGCCGCGCGCTCGGATTCCGGCGGCGTAACTATAACAAAATCGCCCGCGCGAAACAAAATATCTATCATCGCGTCGAAATTCTTATCAGCCAGCACGCCAAAAATCCAGACGCGCCGCCCGCTCGGATAAATTTCGTCAAGACTTTCGCGCAACGCCGCCGCTCCGTGCGGATTGTGAGCGCCGTCCAATATTACGCCGCCAATATTTTCAAAGCGCCCAGCCCATGTCACTCGCTCCAGCGCCGCAAAAATTTTCTCGTCAGCAATTTCCAAAACCCGCGCCGCCTGTATCGCAACCGCCGCGTTAAATTTTTGATACTCCCCGCGCAAATTTATTTTAACGTCGACCGGCTCGCGGACTTCGTACAGCCGCGAATTTTTTTCCCGCGCGACCGCCCGAATTACTTCCAGCGCCTCGCCTGCCGCGCCCGTCACGCAAGGCACGCCCGCCTTGATTATCCCCGCCTTGTTCAGCGCGATATTTTTTAAATCGCCGCCCAGCGTCTGCTCGTGCTCCAGCGCCACGTTCGTTATCACCGAGACCAGCGGCGTTATCACATTCGTCGAATCCCATAAGCCGCCTATTCCGACTTCGATGACCGCCATGTCGACTTTCCGCCGCGAAAAATATTCATACGCCGCCGCCGTCAAAACTTCAAAGTGCGACGCCGCTACTCCGCAGTTTTTCACCAGCTCAATCTGCGCCGCAAATTCTTCCTCGGAAATATTTTCCCCGTCAATCCGAATCCGCTCGCAGTAACTTTCCAAATGCGGCGAAGTAAAAAGACCGACGCGCCGCCCGTCAGCCTTCAAAATCTCCGCCAGCATCGCGCATACCGAGCCCTTGCCATTCGTCCCAGTCACGTGCACCGTCGCATAATTCTTCTCAGGATTGCCCAGCGCCGACAGTATTTTTTCAATCCGCGCCAGCCCTGGCTTTATCCCGAAAACCGTCAGCCCGTTCAGATATTTCAGCGCGTCGTCAAACATTCAATTCACCACCAGCGGCACGAAATATGCCTCCGTGCCTATGATTCTGTTTTGCGAAAACCGGCAGAAAACCGCCGACGGCTCCGCTCCCAGCATGAAACAGCTCAGCGTGATAAATCCCGTGTGCCGCCCGCTGTCCGTAAGCACTTCAAATTCCGGCGCCTCTACAAATTCCTGATACATGAACTTTTCCGAATCCCGACAAATAATTTCGTCCAGCGCCTCCGGCTCGTTCTCAAAAACCGTCAAGCCGTCTCTGACAATCGAAATATTTTTACCCTCGCGCCCCCAAATCGGCTTGCAGATAAATTCGCCAGCGCCCAAATCTTCGCCGTCGAAAAAGCTCGGCAGCATGTACCGCGCGATAATTTCATTTTCACGGAATGTGAAATAGCCGCCGTGCAAATGCAACTGCCACACCAGCGCCATGAACGCCTTGTTCTGCATGATTATCGCTTCCGGCGGGTTGAACAGCGCGAATTTCCCTTCCGCGTATCTTTGCAGGAACAGCACGCCCAGTTCTGAGCCGTCCGTCGCCGTTTCCTCGACCAGAATTTCCATCGGGTGCAGTCGGTACAGCGCCGCCGCGTGCCGCCCGTCCGGCAAAAGTATTCCGCCTTCGTCTACCGCTAAATCGTAGAACGATACAAATTCCACGTCGCCCGCTATCGAATCCCGCCGCAGCAGGTTCATCAGATAATTCGTCGTGCCGAAATCTTCAACATAATCATCGAAGCACGAAAATACGAACGGTCGCTCCCGACTGAAACTGCCGCCGCCAAGATTAATCCGCGCCGGAGAAATCTGCCGCTTGATATTCTTCAGAAAATCCGCCAAATCATTTTCCGCGCCGAAATTCGGATTCTCCACGCCAAAACTGTCCGCCGCTATCTGATTCGCGTAGTACGCTTCGATTATCCCGCACGGCGTGTCGGCGTTAATTTCCACAACCTTCAGCTCGCCGCCCTGCGTCAGTACGAAGTCGAACCGCGCCAGCCACGTCGATAAATTAAGCGCGTTCGGTATGTTGAGGAACGGTACCAGCTTCGGCGGAATTTCCATTTGCTCCTGAAAATCCCTCGGCGCCCGCTGGAAGATTTTTACCGCCTTTTCAAAAATCGCGAAAAGCTCACGGCTCGCCTCGCGCATTTCGGCATAAAAATCCCGCTCAAAACTCAGCGCTGTAAGCGCCGGATAACGGTCGGGGTAATCGCCGTACTGCACAAACGGCATAATTTTTCTGTCAATCAAATCAATGTACGTCGCCATAATTTTCACCTACGAAACAGCTGAGGTACCCGCCCGCGCGCCCGCGCCGCCAAAGCCGGTTTTCGCAAAACTGTCGCTGGGACTGGAACTTGACGCGGCAGGCTTTGAAAGGTTGACGCCGCCGGAATTTGAACTCGAACTCGAACGCGCCGCCGTACCAGCGCCCGCACTGCTGCCGGAAATTCTTTCGTCACGCCTGACGGGCTCGTTGACGGTATAGCGGTTGCGCGAAGAATCCCACGTGCCGCCGCCGGAATTTGAAAGCCCGTGGAAAAGAAAGTAGCCCGCCGCCATTCCTGCAAGCAGTCCCGCCGTACCAGACACAAAATCCAGCGAGCCGTCTTCTTCGCGCCGAAATGTCACCGCCCTGCCGTCGTCGTAGCGCGCGGTCTCGGTGCCGTCGCCGTTGTCAATCAGCGTGTACTCAACGCCGCTATCGTCCGTGAGGCGCTGCCCCGCCAGTTTGGTTTGAGTCTCCGGCGCGGACTGTTCAACGCTTTCTTCGGTATTGTCGCCGCAACCTGAAATTAAAAGCGCGGTCGCCAGAAACGCGCCGACCAGATATTTTTCCTTCATGGCTTACAAGCTCTTGAGCTGTTCGATTCGCGCTTCGACGGAGGAAATTTTTTCCTGCGCGACGGTTAATTTTTCGCGTTCAGCCTGCACAACGTCCGCCGGTGCCTTGCTGATAAATTTTTCATTCGCAAGCTTGCCTTCGGTCATGGCGATACCCTTTTTCAGTTTGTCGAGTTCCTTGGCAAGGCGGGCAATTTCTTTTTCAACGTCAATCAGACCTTCGAGCGGCAGGAAAATTTCAACGCCATCAGCAACGCCGGTTAAAGCGTGGGCGGGCTTATCGGCGGAAAAAGTCACCGGCTCGGCGGCGGCAAGCTCGGTAATGTAGCTGAGATTTTCGCGCAGAATTGTATCGTCGCTGGAAACTTTCAGCACGACGGCAGTTTTCCTGCGCGGTTCAACGCCAATTTCATTTTTCAGGTTGCGAATGACCTTGATAATTTCGGTTACGACGCCCATTTGAGTTTCGGCGGCTTCGTCAGTTTCGCCCGCCCTTACCCACGGCGCCAGCATGATTGAGCCTTTCGCGTTCGGAAGTTTCTGCCGGATAATTTCTGTCAGGAACGGCATGAACGGGTGCAGAAGGCGCAAAGATTTTTCCAGCACGTCATTAAGCACATAGAGCGCAGTATTTTTCGCGCGGGCGTCGGAGCCGTAAAGCCGCGCCTTCGTCAGCTCAATGTACCAGTCGCAGAATTCCGACCAGATGAAATCGTACATGAGCCGCGCCGCCTCGCCGAGCTCGAACTTGTCAAGATTTTCAGTTACGCCGCGCGCCGTGCGGTTGAGCCGCGAAATAATCCACCTGTCTGCCAGCGTCAAATCTTCAGCCGCCGGTTTAAAGCTGGCGTCAAAGTTTTCAAGATTCATCAGCAGGAAACGGGACGCGTTCCAGATTTTATTGGCGAAGTTTCGCGCAGATTCGACGCGCTGCCACGAAAAACGCAAATCGTTGCCAGGCGTATTGCCGGTGACGAGCATAAATCTCAGCGAATCGGCGCCGTATTTGTCGATAACTTCGACGGGGTCGATACCGTTGCCGAGGGACTTGGACATCTTGCGCCCCTGCTCGTCGCGAACCAGACCGTGAATGAAAATGTTGCGGAAAGGAACTTCGCCGCGGAACTTCAAGCCCATCATAATCATGCGGGCGACCCAGAAGAAAATAATATCGTAGCCGGTAACCAGCGTCGACGTGGGGTAAAATTTTTCGAGTTCGGGCGTGTCTTTGGGATAGCCCATGGTTGAGAAAGGCCAGAGCGCGGAGCTGAACCACGTATCCAGAACGTCGTCATCCTGATGAACATTGGCGCTGTGGCAGTTGGAGCATTCGTGAACGTCGCTTTCGGAAACGGTCGTGGCGCCGCATTCGGAGCAGTACCACGCGGGGATTCGGTGACCCCACCAGAGTTGGCGGCTTATGCACCAGTCGCGGATATTTTCCAGCCAGTTGATGTAGATTTTGCTGAAGCGGTCGGGAATGAATCTGGTCTTGCCATTTTTCACGGCGTCAATGGCGGGCGCGGCGAGGCTCTCCATTTTAACGAACCACTGTTTGCTGACGAGCGGCTCAATGGTCGTGCCGCAGCGCGAACAGTGACCGACGGCGTGTTCATGATTTTCGGTGGAAACGAGAACGCCGGCGGCTTTCAAATCTTCGACGATAAGCTTGCGGCATTCGTAGCGGTCGAGGCCGGAATATTTGCCGAGCCCTTCAGCCATGGTGCCGTCGTTGTTGATAACCTTGACCTGCGCGAGATTGTGGCGGAGACCCATTTCAAAATCGTTGGGGTCGTGCGCGGGCGTAACCTTGACGGCGCCGGTGCCAAATTCTTTGTCGACGTATTCATCAGCGAACAGCGGAATTTCGCGGTTGACGATTGGCAGGATTAAAGTTTTGCCGATGAGATTTTTGTAGCGCGGGTCGTCTGGGTGAACGGCAACGCCGGTATCGCCGAGCATGGTTTCAGGGCGCGTGGTTGCAACTTCAACGTATTCGTCGCTGTCCTTGAACTTGTAGCGCAAATGCCAGAGGTGACCGGATTCGGTGACGTGCTCAACCTCAATATCGGAAATGGCGGTGTTGCAGTGCGGGCACCAGTTGGTAATGCGGTTGCCGCGATAAATCAGACCCTCGTTGTAGAGCGTGACGAAAACTTTGCGGACGGCGGCGGAGCAGCCTGCGTCCATGGTGAAACGTTCACGTTCCCAGTCACAGCTGGCGCCGAGAGTTTTGAGCTGCTGAGTAATGCGGCTGCCGTATTTTTCCTTCCACTGCCAGACGCGCTCAAGAAATTTTTCGCGTCCGAGTTCGTAGCGGTTGGTGCCTTCTTCGCGCAGAGTTGCTTCGACGCGCGCCTGAGTTGCAATACCGGCGTGGTCAGTGCCAGGCATCCAGAGCGTGTTATCGCCGAGCATTCTGTGATAGCGAATCAGAATATCCTGCAGCGTTTCATCGAGTGCGTGCCCCATGTGCAGCTGACCGGTGACGTTCGGCGGCGGAATGACAATGCTGTAAGGCGTGCCTGGGCGGTTGGCTTCGGTATGGAAATTTTTATCAGCTTCCCACTTGGCGTAGGTTTCGCGCTCAAAATTCTGCGGCTCGTAAGTCTTAGAAATGTTCTCCAAATTGATTCCTCCAATAAAAAAATCTGCCACATTTTAAACCGTAGCAGAAATTTTTTCAACGTTTTTTAGCGGCGCCAAGACATGAGCTAGCGCTCCTGTTCGCCGCCGCTCGACGATAACCGCCAGCTTCGGCGAATCGCTCAAAGGCGGTACGCGGGTTGCGCGCGACCGTGAGGGCAGGAACATTCGCATACCGGCGGAGATGAACTACGCCGACTGGAAGCGCGTGTACATCGACAGGACGCTGACGTTGAAGGAATGGAAAAATCGGCGCGAACGTGGTAAAATGGGCACAGCAGATAAGCCGCAATGGCGCCCTAAAAACAAGAACAATATTTTAAAGAAGGACGAATACAAAAAACTTCGCGAATTTGCTCAAGCGAATGGCATTGATTTATCTGGCGTCAAGAATTTTGACGGTTCACCGGACACTATCAGAGAGGCTATACAAACGCGAATCGATTTGCGCTCGAAATTCCCTGACGTAGCCGACGAAAAGCACAAATTAACGTTGGGACTGACAAGTCATTTGAGAGCCGAAGATTTTGCAAGCACTAACGGGCGTGTTATTGAGCTGAACGAAAACGCCTACCGCGATGT
Organism: Selenomonadaceae bacterium; assembly: GCA_017614505.1. Taxonomy (GTDB): domain Bacteria; phylum Bacillota; class Negativicutes; order Selenomonadales; family Selenomonadaceae; genus Quinella. The sequence continues at coordinate 6,513 of JAGABT010000011.1, forward strand.
TAAATTACTACACGATGAATACCAAAAATCGGTTAATAAAGGCTGGTTTGTGAAAGGCACCGATTATCGGGCGATAATTCATCACGAGTTCGGGCATACCGTGGCTGACGTATACAAAATCGACCCACTGAAAATTGCCTGTGAAATTACAGGGCTAAGTCGGTTGCGAGTAATTGATTTTGTAAAAGAACATCTTTCTAAATACGCGGGAGAATTTAAAAATGGGCAAGAAATAATTGCCGAGGTTTTTGCCGATATGACGACAGCTAATCCTGATGAGTTTAGTCTCAAATTTTACGATAAAGTTTTAGAAATTGTTGGAGGTAAAGGCAATGAGCAATGAGCGGCAGATGTCAATCAAAGATAGTGACTGCATGGACTGGATGGACGATAAGTCCTGGTACTATATCGACGACGAGCGCGACAGATTTGTGCTGACCGGCAATGCACCCGAAGAAGCGAGGCGTAGCTTTGAAAAATGGAAGCGCATTAACAACGTTGATTGGGACGATTAATAAGGAGAATTTTGCAGTGAATACGACAGTGATAGAATCTGAAGCCGACGCCAAACTTGTAGAATTCAGCGAGCAGGAACTCCATTGCATAGCACGAATGTTGCAAAGTTATTTTTTCAGTGGCAACGACTTGAATACTCGCGAAGGGAAACCTTTGTACGGCTGCACGTTTTGCAAATTTCAGCGTTCTTGCCTGGCTGACCCTAAATCTACACATTGGGCTGTAATGAAAAAACTACAGAAGGCGACTGGCGTGGATTTGAGGAATGGAATGGGGAGGCAGTTGCCGTTCTCAGAATTTCCGTACCAAAAGTTTCTAGTGAATGCTAATGATGAGATTCGCGCTGAGTTTAAGGAATATGCCGACCAAATCTTTTCCCAATAAGCCTAGCCATGATAGGGCAGAACCCGTTGTTCAGTTTCGCTCGCTGGCAAAATTCTTCATCTTCGCACGTCTTGGAACCCATAAATTTATCTTCGAACCCATATTCTCGGTCGAAATCTATTTCAAACTTACGAGTTTCATTAAACTCAGGGCAATCCTCGTAGTAGCATTTCGTTATTATACTCATATCTTTTCACCTCCTTTCATTAAAATTCAATCACAGCGCCGACGACGCTATCCGCTCAACTGACATGGAATACTACCAGTACACTCGACCACAGGACAACGCCTCGCTGCAGGCGATGTGAAATGTTTTTCGTCAGAAAAATGTTTCCAGCGGCTGCCATTATACCACAAAATTGCCTGTGCAAATCAAAAACGCCTCCGCTATTGGAGGCGCTCTTTTTATTTTATTCCGAGTTTAATCAATGCGCGTGGTCGAAATAATCAATGCGCATGGCGTGCTTGACGCGGCGCAGAACTTCCGACGCCTTCGCGCGGGCATTTCGCGTACCAATTTCCAGCATCTTCATGACTTCATCGGGGCGGTTTTCGTATTCGGCGCGCCGCTGCCGGATTGGCGCCAGAGTTTCTTCCAGCACTTCCAGCAGGAATTTTTTAACCTTGACATCGCCCAGACCGCCGCGCTGGTAATGTTCCTTCATTTCGGCGACAGTTTTTTTATCGTCGCAGAACGCGTCAAGGTACGTGAAAACGACGTTGCCTTCGACGTGCCCAGGGTCAGAAACTTTAATGTGCAGCGGGTCGGTGTACATGTCCTTGACTTTCGCGGCAACGGTATCGGCGTCGTCGCTGAGGTAAATGCAGTTGCCGAGCGTCTTGCTCATTTTCGCCTTGCCGTCGATACCAGGGAGGCGGCGACAGGTTTCGTTGCTGGAAAGGTAAATGCTCGGCTCAACCAAAACTTCGCCGTAAAGTTCATTCATCTTGCGGACAATTTCGCGCGTCTGCTCAAGCATCGGCGCCTGGTCTTCGCCGACGGGAACTATGTTTGCGTCGAACGCGGTAATATCCGCCGCCTGACTGACTGGGTAGCACAGAAAACCGGCGGGTATGCTCGTCTCGAAATTTTTCTGCGCGATTTCAGTCTTAACGGTAGGATTTCGCTCAAGCCGCGCGACGGTTACAAGATTCATGTAGTACGCCGTCAGCTCAAAAAGTTCCGCAACCTGCGACTGAATGAACATCGTCGACTTAGCTGGGTCAAGCCCGACGGCAAGATAATCCAGCGCGACCTGAAAAATATTTTCGCGAACAGTAGCCGGAGCGCCCGCGTGGTCAGTCAGCGCCTGAGCGTCCGCTATCATGATGAAAACTTTATCGTACTCGCCGGAATTTTGCAGCCTTACCCTTTCGCGCAGGCTCCCGACGTAATGTCCCAGATGAAGTTTGCCGGTCGGTCTGTCGCCGGTCAAAATTATTTTCACAATTAACACCTCAACCAAAATAATCTTCGATACCGTCAAAAATTCCCTGCGCCGCGCGGGTAACGCCTTCGTCCGAATCCAGAAGCTCTTCCTCTTCCTTGTTGGAAATGAAAGCCAGCTCAACCAGCGTGGCGGGCATGGTCGTATGTCGGACAACGTAGAAATTGCAGGATTTTGTACCGCGGCTGGGCGTGCGAATCTGTTCACAGAGCGCCTTGCGTATGCAGTCGGCGAGCTTTTTGGATTTCTCGCTGCCGGTAAAGTAATAGCCGGTCGTGCCGCGCGCATTGGCGTTCGTGAAGCTGTCGGCGTGAATCGAAACGAAAATGTCCGCCTTCGCGCTATTCGCCACGGTACAGCGCGCCTGCAGTTCCTCAATCGCCGAAGCCTTATCGCCCTTCGACGAAACCTGCCTGTCAGTCGTGCGCGTCATGATAACCTTAGCGCCCTCATTTTCAAGCAGTTCGCGCAGTTCCAGAGCGACACGCAGCGTGACAGATTTTTCCGTAACGCCCGTCGGACCAATCGCGCCAGCATCAGCGCCGCCGTGTCCCGCATCAATGACGATGGTTTTGCCCTTCAGCCCCATGAGCTCTTTCAAATCCTTGTCAATTTCGCTCGACGGCTCGTCAATGCCCTCCTTGGGTTTTTTCTTATCGTCCTTGCTCTTGTCCCGTTTATCGGATTTTTTATCGTCATTGCCCTTTATGTCAGATGACTTATCCCTGTCGGATTTATTTTTGTCAGGCTTATCACTGTCGGGCTTATTTTTTTTCTCACCGGTATTCTTTTTGCTGGACTGCTTCTCGCCCTTCTTGTCGATGTTTTTGGTATCGAGCGTGCTGGGCGGCAGAACTTTTTCTGGTTCGTCGGTATCATTTGGCGGCGGAATTTCAATAGGCTTAATTACCGGCGGAGTAATTTCTGGCGGAGTAATTACCGGCGGAGTAACTTCAATCGGAGGATTTTCAGGCGGCGCAGGTTTAAATTCAGCATTGCCCACGTCGATAACAAGGCGCTGACCGCTGGGTCCGCCGCTCAGCCAGAAAATTTTTATATCCGCCATAGTTTCTACGACGATGCGGACGGTGCTGGCGTCGTACTGCGCGACTTTGATGCGCTTCGCCGCCGTGGAGTTCAGTTCAATGTCGCGCTTCATGCTCTTAACGTCAATCCAGGTATTTTTGAGCGAGACGATAAGCCGCGAGGGATTTTCCGCGTAGGATTCGCTGAAGTCGACGCGGTTTTTCAAATCCAGCACTATTCGGACGGTACCGGCGCCGAGGCTGTAGCGAATATCCTGCAGCTGAGTTTTGTTGGAAAGATTTGCCGCCGCCTCACCAATCGAAGTCATAAAAACAAAAATGAGGAGACTCATTAAAAGTTTCCTAACCACACCAAGCCTCCTCGTGAAAATAAATTTACAAGTTGAAGCGCCACATGGACGCACGCACTTAAGAGGCGCCCTATGGACGCACGCGCTTAAGAAGCGCGCCATGGACGCACGCGCTTAAGAGGCGCCCCATGGACGGGGCGCCGCCCGTCACCAGTCGCCGGAAGCGACTGCTGCGGGCAAGCTTTCTTTGGTTACTTTCTTTCTCGAAAGAAAGTGACATAAAAACGAAAACCTCAAGTTTCATAAGAGCCGTAGCGCTGTTCGAGCTTTTTGAACGCCCAGGTTAAAACCGCCGTCATGACGAGATAGAACGCCGCGGCGATAACAAAAGGCGTCATATCAAATTCGCGCTGGACGATTGTACGGGCGACGCGCAGAAGGTCGTTCATTGCCAGAATGTAAATCAGCGACGTGTCTTTGACCAAGTTAATTGTTTCATTGGAAATTGGCGGCAGCACGACGCGCAGAACCTGCGGGAAAATGACGTGGCGCATCATCTGCCAGTGCTTTAAGCCCAGCGCTTTTGCGGCTTCATACTGCCCTCGCGGTATCGCCTGTATTCCTGCGCGGAAAATTTCTGCAAAGTACGCCGCGTAGTTCAGCGTGAACGCCAGCAGCGCCGCCGCTATATCCGGCAGTTTTATCCCGACCATCGGCAGCGCGAAGTACACGAACAAAAGCTGGAGCATGAGCGGCGTCCCGCGCATTAGCCAGACGTAAAACTCCATCAAATATCGGAGCGGCGCGAAAGTTGAAATGCGTCCCAGCGCCGCCAGCGCTCCTATCGGCAGGCTCAGTGCCAAAGTTACTACGAAAATCGTGAGTGTGACTTCTGCGCCCTGCAAAATCTGGAGCGTCATGTTCAGGAATTTTTCCATCGATTATTTTTTAATCAGGTCGGCGCCGAACCACTGCTCGGAAATTTTCTTAGCCGTGCCGTCCGCAACAACTTCATCGAAGGATTTCTGAACTTCGTCGCGCAGGGCGGTGTTTTCCTTAGCGAAGGCAATGCCAAATTCGCTGACGGGACCGACGACAACTTCCAGCGCCATCATTTTATCGGGGTGCTTAGCCATGTAGTAGCGCCCGACGATTTCGTCGCAGACAACCGCGTCAAGCCTGCCGTTATCCAAATCCATGAACGCGCTGATATAATCGCCGTAGGTTTTAAATTCCTTGAGGCTGGTCAAAAGAGCTTCGTTGCCCATGATGTAAGCTTCGGCAGTGGAGCCAGCCTGCGTGCCGACGGCTTTGTTAGCAAGGTCAGCTTCCGCGCGAATACCCTGGTCGTCGCCGGCGTTCACGAAAACAATCTGGCGGTTATCCATGTAGGGCTTGCTGAAAAGCATATTTTCCTGACGTTCGGGCGTGATGTCGAGACCGTTCCAGAGAATGTCGATTCTGCCGGAGGCGAGTTCAGCTTCCTTGCTGCTCCAGTCGATAGCCTTGAACTCAACTTCGCGGTTCATGCGCTTGGTAGTTTCCTTGGCAAGGTCAACGTCAAAGCCAACAATCTGGTTGCTATCATCTTTAAAGCCCATTGGCGGGTACTCGTCGTCAAGACCAATGACGATTTTTTTGTTGGTGTCATTTGCCGCAGGGGCATCGGAGCCGCCGCCGCAGCCGGTAATGAGCATTGAAGCGGTGAGCAGTGCCGTTAGGAAAAACTTTTTCATCAAGATAAACTCCCTTTCGTTTGCAAGATATTCAAGCGTTTAAATATTCGGCAGGGTACTTGCTTATTCCTGCAGAATTTCCGCTGCGCATTTCGTAACGCGTGATATGAATTTTACAGCATAGCCGGAAAAAGTTCAAGATATTTTTCTGGAGAAAAAATAAAGCGTGGACATTGGCGGCGGAAAAAGTTAAAATCTGCGTTGATGAATTTCACGGGAGGTTTTGAAATGGATTTTTTCCACCAACTTATCCAGCAGTTGATTAACGGCGTCAGCCTGGGCAGTATCTACGCCCTAATCGCGCTGGGGTACACAATGATTTACGGAATTATCAAGTTGATTAACTTTGCGCACGGCGATATTTACATGGTCGGCGCGTATCTGGGATTTTTCGGCGTGACGGTAGCGGGCTTGTCGATTTTTCCGGCACTGCTAATTTCAATGTTCGTGACGGGATGTCTGGGAATGGTCGTCGAGAAACTGGCGTATAAGCCGCTGAGACACGCGCCGAGAATTTCGCTGTTAATCACGGCGATTGGCGTATCGTTTTTCCTTGAGTATGCGGGAATGTATTTCGTAACGGCAACGCCGCGGACTTTCCCTGACACGGGCTTGAATTTCGCCTTCAGCGTGGCGGGATTCATAATCAACGGGCAGCAGGTCATGATTTTCGCGATAACGATAATTTTAATGGCGCTGTTGACGTACATCGTCCAGAAAACGAAACTCGGCAAGGCAATGCGCGCGGCGAGCTTCGACACGGAGACCGCGCAGCTCATGGGGATTGACTCCGACCGCGTAATTTCAATGACATTTTTCATCGGGTCGAGTTTAGCGGCGGCGGCTGGCGTACTCGTCGGCGTCTACTACAACACGATTGATCCGCTCATGGGAATAATGCCTGGCTTGAAGGCGTTCGTGGCAGCGGTACTCGGCGGGATTGGGATTTTGCCTGGCGCGGTTGTCGGAGGAATAATTCTCGGCGTGATAGAGGCGCTGGTTGCGGGGTTCTTATCTTCGACGTTCCGTGACGCGGCGGCGTTTGCAATTTTGATTCTGGTTTTGCTCGTCAAGCCTTCGGGGCTCTTCGGTAAAAATACTAACGAGAAGGTTTGAGTTGTGCTTAACTTTCTTTCTGGTGCAGAAAGAAAGTTACAAAGAAAGACAGCCCGCTGCATTCGCATCCGGCGAATGGCGCGGGCGGCCGCCCGTCCTTGGGCGGCCTCTAATCCGTCCATGGGGCGCTTCTTAAGCGCGTGCGTCCATGGGGCGCCTCTTTAAACGTATTTAAAAATTTTAACGGGAAAGTGTGAGGAAATGAACTCGGTTAGGAAACGCGATTTGATAATGCTGATTTTCGGGCTGCTGGTTTTCGGCGCGATTCAGGGAATGATCAGCGGCGGAATGATTGGCTCGTTCTGGCAGCTCAACATAATTTTGATTTGCATTAACGTCATAATGGCGGCGAGTCTGAACTTAATCAACGGGTACACAGGGCAATTCTCAATCGGGCACGCCGGATTTATGGCGGTCGGCGCGTATGTGGGCGTAGTTGCGACGACGAATTTTCACCTGCCGCTGATAGCCGCGCTGGCACTCGGAGCGATTGGCGCAGGGATTCTGGGATTTTTAATTGGATTGCCGACGCTCAGACTTCGCGGCGACTATCTGGCGATAGCGACGCTGGGCTTAGGCGAAATTATCCGCATTGTTATCATGAACATTGAGTACGTGGGCGGCGCGGCTGGTTTCAAGGGGATTCCGCACCTGACGAATTTTGCCTGGGCGTATTTCGCAATGCTGGTGACTTTGTTCTTCGTGAAAAATTTCGTGAACAGTTCGCACGGGCGGGCGTGCATTGCCATTCGCGAAAACGAAATTGCTGCCGAGGCGATGGGCGTCAATACCACGCGCTACAAAGTCATGGCGTTCACGATTGGCGCGGCGTTCGCAGGAATTGCGGGCGGACTTTTCGCTCACCAGTTTTATTTGATAAATCCGTCGTCGTTCACGTTCCTTGCGTCGTTCAACTATCTTATCATGGTCGTGCTGGGCGGAATGGGCTCAATCACCGGCTCAATCGCTGGCGCGTTCGTGGTAACTTTTATCTCGGCGGCGCTGGCGTCCTTCCCAGAATTTCGCATGATAATCTACGCGCTCGCGCTGATTCTGCTGATGTTCTACCGCCCGCAGGGACTGTTCGGCTACATGGAAATTACCAACTTCGCGCCGATTAAGAAACTGCTCGATAAACTTTCTGGCACGAAAGGAGACTGATTATGGCAGTTACTGCTTTGATTTTCGGCACGGATGATTAAATTTATGACGAGTTCAAATATTTCAACCGCGTCGAGGAATTTGTGGCGCGGAATGATAAAGGAGTTTAGCTTATGGCTGAAAATAAAAAGCCGCTGCTCAAGACCGAGGACGTTTCTGAAGTTTTCGGCGGACTCAAGGCGGTTTCTGATTTTAATTTTTACATCAATCGCGGCGAGCTGATTGGTTTAATCGGTCCGAACGGCGCGGGCAAGACGACGATTTTCAATCTGATAACCGGCGTGTACATTCCGACGACCGGCGAAATTTTGCTGGACGGCGAATCGATTGTCGGGCTCAAGCCCTACGAAATTACTCAGCGCGGAATTGCCCGCACGTTCCAGAATATCCGGCTGTTCAGCGAACTCAGCGTGCTTGACAACGTGAAAATCGCGTACCACTGCCACGTTAAGTACGGCTTGCTGGAGACCGTTTTCCGCATGGGCAGATATTTCGGCGAGGAAGATGACATTACCGAGCAAAGTCTCAAGCTGCTGAAAATTTTCAAGCTCAGCCAGCACGCTCACGAAGTCGCTAAAAATCTTCCCTACGGCGCGCAAAGGCGTTTGGAAATTGCCCGCGCGCTCGCCGCTCAACCGAAATTACTTCTGCTCGACGAACCCGCCGCCGGTATGAACCCGCAGGAAACGCACGAGCTTATGGAAATGATTCGCTGGATTCGCAAGCAGTTCGGTCTTACCGTTCTGCTTATTGAGCACGACATGAGCCTCGTCATGGGTATCTGCGAGCGCATTTACGTTTTGGAATACGGCGTAATTATCGCTGAGGGTACGCCCGCCGAAATTCAGAATAACCCCGAAGTCATTCGCGCGTACCTCGGCACCGAGGCTGTCAACTGATTTATTTTTATATCAGCATTTCTTTTAAGAAAAGAAACGCTGGCAAAGAAAATTGCCCGCTGCATTCGCATCCAGCGAATGGCGCGGGCGGCGCGCCATCCATGGCGCGCTTCTTAAAAAACTTCCGAAAGGAGTTTTCTCCCATGCCAATGCTCGAAATTAACGACATTAACGTTTACTACGGCGCTATTCACGCCATTAAAGGTATCAGCCTGACCGTCAACGAAGGCGAAATTGTCACGCTCATCGGTGCCAACGGCGCTGGCAAATCCACCACGCTCCGCACCATTTCCGGCTTGCTCAAGCCCAAAACCGGCGCTATCAATTTCCTCGGAAAAGACATTGCCGGTATGCCCGCGCACCAAATCGTTCGCGAAGGTATTTCCCAGGTTCCCGAAGGCAGGAAGATTTTCGCCGAAATGACTGTCATGGAAAATCTCGAACTCGGCGCCTTCACCCGCAGCGATTCTGACGGCGTTGCGCAGGATTTGAAAATGGTCTTCGGCAGGTTCCCGCGCCTCGAAGAACGTATCTCCCAGCTCGCCGGTACCCTTTCCGGCGGCGAACAGCAAATGCTCGCTATGGGTCGCGCCCTTATGAGCCGCCCTAAACTTTTACTGCTGGACGAACCGTCCATGGGTCTCGCCCCGCTTTTAATCCGCGAAATCTTTTCCATTATCGTCGACATTAACAAAGCCGGCACCACCGTCCTGCTCGTTGAGCAAAACGCTAACATGGCGCTCTCTATCGCCAGCCGCGCCTACGTCCTCGAAACCGGCAGAATCACTCTTTCCGGCGACGCCAAAACTCTCGCCGCCAGCGAGGATATTCGCAAGGCTTATCTCGGCGGCTGAACCGTTATCCCAAATGTTGTCGGCGCTGCATTTGAAGAATTCGGCGAGCTGATCCGTCGTCAAGACGCGCTGGTCTGAGTGGACGATCGGTACAATTTCATTAAAATCCAAAATTATTTTTTTATAGGAGGAACCGAAGTGGCACGAACTAAAAATTCCAACCTGCACGCCGCCGCCCGCGCCAAGAAGGACGAATTTTACACCCAGATAGAAGACATTGAAAATGAGCTCGGTCACGACGAGTACTGGGAATTTTTTCGCGGCAAAACCATTCTCTGCAACTGCGACGACCCCTACGAAAGCGAGTTCTTCAAATATTTCGCAATGAACTTCAACGCGCTGGGACTCAAAAAACTTATCGTCACGAATTATTCCGGCTCGCCAATTTCCGGCGCCGAGCTCGTTTTGCCTGGCTTTGAAGAATTTTACGCCAAGCCCCGCAACGAAATCGCCTGCAAAATCATTATCCCAGAACTGCGCGACTGGAACGGCGACGGCCGCGAGGATTTGGAAGACATCAGGCATTACATTTTGAATCACGGCGGCTGCTGGGAACGCCTCAAGGGCGACGGCAATTTTTTGGCGGGCGACTTCCGCTCCGCTGAATGCATTGAGTTCCTGCGCGAGGCCGACGTTGTGGTTACCAACCCGCCTTTCAGTCTGTTCAGAGAATACGTCGCCCAGCTCATGAAGTTCAATAAAAAATTTGCCATTATCGGTCCGTTCAACGCCATAACCTACAAGGAAATTTTTCCGCTGATTAAAAACAATCAAATCTGGCTCGGCTATGGTTTCAACAAAGGCAACGCGTATCTCAGCCTGCCGCGCGGCAATTACAAAGATTTTGCTGACGGCGTTTACAATCCAGAAACTGGTCTCGTTAAATTTCGGAATATGACGTGGTTTACAAATATTCCGCTGAAAAAGTACAAGGAAGAACTGGTGCTGGATTTTGAATATTCGCCGGAGCTTTACCCGCACTACGACAACTACGACGCGATTGAAGTCAGCAAGACCGCGCGGATACCGAAAGATTATTTCGGGGTAATGGGCGTGCCGATAACTTTTCTGGACAAATATAACCCAGAGCAGTTTGAAATTATCTGGACGAGTGACCGCGGCGGCGACGGCGAAATTGAATGGCTGAAAAAGCCGCACGACAGGTACGACGCGCCGGTAATTGGCGGGAAAGGCGTTTACAAGCGGATTTTTATTCGGCGGCGGGTATGATTAATCGTCGAGGAACTTTTTGTAGAAAATATGACCGGCGATTATTCCAAGGAACATTGCAATTAACTCAGCCATCTTGTGACACTTCTTTCGATTAATTTTGCTGTTGGAATTATACCAGAAAAATTTTCTACTTGCAAAAAAATCTGGGCTGTGATAGAATTTCGCTGAGAGAATATAAGGAGTATCCAGGAGTGCTGAGCATTGACTGCACCGAGACGAAACAAAAGCCCCAAAGCGGTTTCGTGGACCGCCAGGGGCTTTCGTCTTTCGCCGCAAGATTTTCGTGGTCACTCACGGCTTGGCGTCGTCCTGCTGCTTACTTGAAAAGTTTTTTGCTGAGATAATTAGCTACGAGCCCTGATACAATACCGACGCCGAAAGAAATAAGGAGGCTAAGCATTTCCTGCACCTCCCCTCGCCTGCGGAATAGCCAGCTTGGGTGGCAGCATTGAATGGATTATAGCACAGGGATTTTGAAAAAGAAAGGCGGCGGCTATGGAATACGAGCTTAAATTTGTGACGGTCGGGGAAGTGGCGGCGGGCTACAAGGACGACGCAGAAGGCGGGTGCTGGGGCTACGACGGGAAGCTGAATATTCGTCCTGCGTATCAGCGCGAGTACATTTACACCGGCAAGCGGCGGGACGCGGTAGTCGAAAGCGTGATGAAGAATCTGCCGATAGGAACGATGTACTGGATGAAAAAAACCGACGGAACTTTTGAACTTTTGGACGGGCAGCAGCGGACAATTTCGCTCTGCCAGTTTATCACGGGGCGATTCGGGATAAACCACCGCGGGTTCAAAAATCTGCTGGCGGCGGAGAAAAAGCAGGTGCTGGAGTACAGGTTATGGGTATGCGTCTGCGAAGGGACGGACAAGGATACGCTTGAATGGTTCAAGGTATTGAATACGCCAGGCACGGAGCTGAACGCGCAGGAATTGCGCAACGCGATTTTTACAGGCACGTGGCTCAACGAAGCGAAAAAATATTTCAGCCGGTCGAACTGCGTAACAGTGCAGCGCCAGTATAATAAATATCTGGACGGCTCGGCGGTGCGGCAGGATTTTCTTCAAACGGCGCTCAAATGGATTGCCGAGCGTGATAAAATTAAAATCGAAGATTACATGGCGGAAAATCAGGACGCGTCGAACTGCGAGGAACTTTGGCTTTATTTCAAAAGCGTCATGGATTGGGTAAAGGCGACGTTCAAGGTTTACCGGCGCGAAATGAAAGCCGTCGATTGGGGTTCTCTTTACAACAGGTACGGCGGAGGCAGCTACGATAAGGAAGAGCTTGAGAAAAAAATCGTGGCTATGCTCGAAGACGAAGATATTACCAGTTCGCGCGGGATTTACGACTACCTGTTCGACGGGCAGGAGCGGCACCTCAGCATTAGAAAATTCAGCGAGAAAATTAAGCGCGCGACTTACGAGCGGCAGCATCATTTATGCGCCAAATGCAACAGACCTTTTCCGATAGAAAAAATGCACGCCGACCATATCACGCCGTGGAGCAAGGGCGGGCGGACGGTTGAGAGCAACTGTCAGGTTCTCTGCGAAAACTGCAACCGCGAAAAAAGTAATGTTTAGAAAAATGGAATTTGCTAAAGCCCCTGCGCCGGTACCACAAGCGTAGCTGGCGCGGGTTTTCTGGGGACTTAAAAAAATAAAAATCACAAAACGGCTGTCCAAAAACGGGCTGCCGTTTTCTTTATGTTCAAAAAAGGTTTAATTAAATGCTCAAACTTGTCAAAAAAATTATACATAGTAATATACGCGCAAGATAAAAATTAGAACGAATTGAATAACGATAGAGAAACTTGAAGGGAGAGGCTGACAGTGGCACAGGCAGAAAACAAGGTAAGGGACTTAACGAAGGGTGAGCCGGCGAAGCTGATATTCATCATGGCGCTCCCGCTGCTGGCAGGCAACATCGTTTCTCAGCTTTACGGTTTCGTAGACGCGCTGACCGTCGGCAGATTCCTCGGCGTAGAGGCAATGGCGGCGATAGGCTGTGCGGGTTCGCTGATTTTCGGCGTGAACAGCTTTATCGGCGGTACGGCTTACGGTCTGACGATTAAAACCAGCCAGCTCTTCGGCGCGAAAGACTTCGACGGTGTTCGCCGGAGCGCACTGGTCAGCATACTTCTCGCCTTCACAGTTGCGACTATAGTAGCGGTTACCGGCGTAGCCGCCTGCCGCGAGATTCTGATAGCAATGCAGACGCCCGCCGAGCTCCTTGAAAACGCAACCGCATTTATCACCGTGACTTTCGCAACGGCAGTGGTACTCATGATGATGAACGTGCAGGCAAGCCTTATCCGCGCCCTCGGCAACACTTCAATCCCCACTAAGGTCTGGTCAATGACTCTCCTGCTGAACGCCCTGTTCGACGTAATCGCAATAGTAATTCTGGACTGCGGCGTTATCGGCGTAGCGCTTGCCACGACGGTTGCCCAGATTATCGGCTGCGGCATGTTCTACTTCTACACGAAAAAACAAATCCCGATTCTCCATTCCGCGTTCAGCAGCGACTACTTCAACTTCGATAAAAACTTTATCCTCGAACACCTGAAACTGGGTCTCCCCGTTGGTCTGCAGGGCGCGATTATCGCGGTCGGCGGTGTCATTCTCCAGGTTGCTATCAACCAGCTGGGCGCCACCGAAGTTGCCGTTGTCACCGCCGGTCAGCGTATCGAAGGTTTGACGCTGATGTTCTTCCTGACATTCGCAGAAGTCATTTCCTCCTTCGCCGCGCAGAACTACGGTGCCGAACGCTACGAAAGAATTATCGATGGCGTGAAGAAATGCGCGCTTATCACCTGCGCCGCCAGCTTCGTAATTACCGCGGTCAACGTCTTCGCCGGTGCCGAACTTCTCAAAGTCTTTATCGGCGAGAGCAACCCGCAGGTTATCGAACAGGGTGCCTTCTACCTCATGGTCAGCGGCGCGTTCTACTGGGTACTGTCGCTTATGCTGGTCTTCAAACTCACGCTGCAGGGTCTTGGTAAAAATTCCGCCCCGACGCTCTCCGGCACAATGGAACTTATCGCCCGCGTCGCAGTAGCCCTGTTCCTCGTCGACGAACTCGGTTTCCTCGGAATTTGCCTCGCCAATCCGCTTTCCTTTATCGCCGCGTGCCTGCCGCTTATCCCCGCGATTCTGGCGGAACGCAAAAGATTCATGGAACTCACTGGCGACCAGCCCGAAGAAGAAATTGAACTTGAACTCAACGCCGCGCATTAATCTAAGCAACTAACCGCAGTAAAAATTTTCAGACAGGAGAGCAGTGTCATGGATAGCAAGAAAAATTCAGCAGTCAGAGATTTAACAGCAGAAGAACCGTCCAAACTGATTTTGTTCATGGCGCTGCCCCTTCTGGTTGGAAACATTGTCGAACAGCTTTACGACCTTACCGATACAATGGTACTCGGCAGGTTCCTGGGCGTTGAGGCGCTGGCGGCGGCGGGCAGCGTAGGCTGTCTTGTCAGCTTTATGAAAAGTTTCCTCGGCGGAATAACCTGCGGCTTCTCGATTTGCACTGGACAGAAAATGGGCGCGAAAGATTTCGCAGGCGTCCGCTACAGCCTTATCGTTTCCACGGCGCTTTCGCTGATACTCTCGGCAGTCACAATGATTATCGCGCTGCTGTTCAGCTACACGATTCTGGAAATGATGCACACGCCGATAGACATTATCGACGACGCGCACAGCTTCCTCGTGGTAATGTTCGGCGGGCTTTCAATCTCAACGATGATGTGGCTGCTTTCAAACATGGTTCGCGTTTTCGGAAATACGAAACTGCCCGCTAAAATCTGGATGATGACGCTCGCGCTGAATATCGTCTTCGACCCGATAGCGATTATCGTACTCCACCTTGGAGTTAAGGGTATCGCCGCCGCAACGATTCTCGCGCAGTTGATTGGCTGCATAATCTTCCTCTACAGACTGAAAGACGAACTGGCAATTTTCAACTTTTCGCGCGAAGATTTCAGAATTGACCGCGCCGTTATCCTCGAACACCTGAGAATGGGTCTCCCAATGGGCTTTCAATCCTCGCTGTTCGCAGTCGGCAGAGTCGTAACGCAGATGGCAATGAACAAGCTCGGCGTTATCGACATTGCGGCGGTAACCGTCTCCCAGCGCTTTGACAGCATGGCTTTCATGGTGATTATGAGTTTCGCCAGCGTCATTGCCGTCTTCAACGCGCAGAACTACGGCGCGAAACGTTTCGACAGGATTCTGGAAGGCGTCAAAAAATGCGTCGTCATAACCTGCTTCGTCAGCCTCCTCATTTCCGCCTTCAACGTAGCCTTCGGCGCGGAAATTCTTAAACTTTTGCTCAACAACAGCAACGCGCAGGTTCTTGAGCAGGGCACCTTCTACATCATGGTCAACAGCCTGTTCTACTGGCTCTTCGCGCTGGTTGCGGTCTTCCGCATGGCACTGCAGGGCTTAGGAAGAAACAAAGCCCCGATGATTGCAAGTTCCACGGAACTCGTTGTCCGGCTTCTGGTCGCGCTGTTCCTTATCGACCAGGTTGGCTTTATCGGAATTTGCTTCTCCAACGCGCTGACATTCTTCGCCGCGAGCATTCCGCTTATCGCCGCTGTCGCCGCTGAACGCAGAAAGATTCGCGAACTCCTCGGTGAAACCGACGCTGAAGAATCTGCAGTGGCGCAGCTGGAACTTTCAAAGTAAACTTCACCACCCTTGCTACTGGCACTTGAAAAATTTTGCGTGACATTTTCCTTCAAACAAGTTAAAATTCCCCTAATAAAACTGCGGGGGAAATTTTTTTTTGGAGGGGTTAAAATGTTTGTAGCAGAAAGAATGACACGGCACCCGATAACGATGAACAGCAGCGCGACGATTGGCGAAGTTGACCGCATGATGAAGAAATACAAATTCCACCGCATGATAATCGTGGACGGCGGAAAACTCGTTGGATACCTGAGCGACCGCGACGTTATGCGCGTAGCTCCTTCGCCGGCAACTTCCCTTTCCAAATTTGAAATTCGCACGCTGCTTGACAAACTCAGCGTTAAGGATATTATGCAAACAAAAGTTATCACGGTTTCGGAAAGCGCCACGATTGAGGAAGCTGCGCTGATAATGTACCAGAACAAAGTCGGCGGTCTGCCGGTAATTTCCGAAGTCGGCACCGTCGTTGGAATTATCACGGCGACGGATATTCTCAAAACGTTTATCGAAGTCATGGGCTTGCCGAGCGGCGGGAAAATCCGCATGACGCTGGAAGTCCCGAACAGGGTCGGCGTTATGGCGGAAATTACGAAAATCCTCGCTGATAAAAAAATTAATATCGACAGCATAATTATCTGCCACACGGACGAGCAATTCAGCGAAATTGTCGTGCGGCTCGACGACCGCCCAGAGGGTTTCGGCGGAATAACCTCTGAACTCGAAGCGCACGGCTACAAGGTCATTCACGTCGTAAAAATTAAATAGATTCGGGAAAAAATTCAACTGGAGGTGACCTTTGTGCGAATAATCGTAGGTATAACCGGCGCCAGCGGCATTGTCATTGCCGTGGAACTTTTGCAGCGCCTGAAAAAAATGGACAGTGTCGAAACTCACCTGCTAGTCACGGAAGGCGGAATGCTCACGATTCGCGACGAAACTAATTTTGACGTGTATGAAATTAACAAGCTCGCCGACGTGGTTTATAACGTGCACGAAATGGACGCCGCAATAGCCAGCGGCAGTTTCATGACGGACGGTATGGCTATCGTTCCCTGTACAATGAAGACCGTCGCGGGTATCGTCAACGGCTACAGCGATAATCTGCTCCTGCGCGCCGCTGACGTTTGCATTAAGGAAAAGCGCCCGCTGGTACTCGTCCCGCGCGAAATGCCCTTCAGCAAAATTCACCTGCGCAATATGAAAGAGCTCGCCGATATTGGCGTAGTCATAATGCCGCCGGTTATGACTTTCTACAACACCGACATGACGCTCCAGTCGCACATTAACCACGTCGTCAACAAAATTCTGCTTCATCTGAAACTGCCGTCTGAACTTATCGAATGGAGCGGCGGGAAAAAATAATTCGCGCAGTACTTTAAAAATTCGGCGATTAGCGATATAATTAATAAAAATTTCAGGAGGAACAAACCATGCCAAGCACTAAGAAAGAATCATTCGGCAAGCTCAGCGACGGGCGCGAAGCCAGCGTCTACACCCTGCGCAACACCAAAGGCAACGAGCTCAAGGTTACCGACTACGGCGCGCGTATCGTCTCCATGCGTTTCCGCGACAAAAATTTCGATAACAAATTCCTGCTCAAAACTTATCCCGACGCCAGCGGCTACGAAAAAGACAGCGCCGCCGGTATCGTCTACGTGGACGGCGACGCTCAAAAGTTCGCGCAGATTATCTGGAACAGCGAAACCTTCACCGAGGGCGTTCGATTCACCGCCGAAGTTGACGGCGTAAGCGCGGAAATCGTCTACAGCCTCTCCAACGATAACGAAATCAGCATCAAGTACAAAGCCAAGGGCGCGGCAGATATTTCCACCCAGCTCGTATTCAGCGCCGACGCTCTGCCCGATTCGAGTATCGTCAAGGTCTTCGACGAAAATTATTCCAGCGGCAAAATCGCCGGCTCCAACGTCTACGCAATTCTCGATAAGCCCGCCAGCGTCGAAATGGAACTGGGAATGTTCGGCTACGACATCGGCTGCCCAATCGACTACCTGGACGGCGGGCTCAAAAACGCCGCTGAAATTCTCTCCGACGCCGCCAATATCCTTACTCTCATTTACGCCACGCAGAACAATCTGCATATCGCTGAACATGAAGGCGGCTACGCTGTCAAAACCAGCGGCGCCAAATCTGCTGACGGCGTTGTCAGCGGGCAGACCGTTTACGTTTTCAAAAATCGCCGCTAATAAAAAAAGAGGCGCCACATGGTGCAGGTGTGAACTGGTGAACACCTGCTTGCGCCGCCCGCGTTGAGAGCGTGACGCGAACACCGCGGGCAATTTTCTTTGCCAGCGTTTCTTTTTCTAAAAGAAACGCTGATTTAATTTTTTATGTAGGTTCTGACAAGCTCGCCTTTCGCATTGGTAATTTTGATTGGCGCGAGCGTGAGTTTTTTGTCGACGATACTCAGGGCGTCGGTAGAAATTTTGTAGCCGCCCATGTCAATTTCGACATCGTAGAAGCTCAGATTCTGGTACTCATTTTTGAACCTGCCGGAAAGTTTGTCGAAGAACAGAACGCTGTACCTGCCCTTGCCGGAAACGAAACTGCCGCTGGTCGTAGTTTCTTTGGGACTGCCTTTGGAATTTATCGCCAGCTCAAGGTCAACGTTGCAGTGGAGGTGGGACTTCGGCAGGGCGGTGTAGGCTTTCAAATTCCTGCCGTGCCCGTAGATATTGTAGTAGCGCGTGTCGATATTGTAATCGCCGTAAGCCGTAAGCGAGCCGTCGTAAACGTCCGCGGTCACGTCGACGAAATTCAGCGTGGCGTCTTCGTAGCGGATTTTGCCGCTGACATTTTTGAAGTTGAGACCTGGAATGTGCAGTTCGTTCAGCTTGACAATACCGCGACCGAGCGGATGAGTGACGGCGCCGGTGAAGTGCGTGCGCAGAGTCATTTCGTCGTTAATGTTAAGACCGAAGCCGAGGGACGACGGTTCAACTTCGCGCAGGACGATTTGCAAATCGCATTCGGGAACGGGTTCGGGTTTGAAGTCGATTTTGCCGCGAATATCCATGCCTCGCCCGATCATTGTGCCGCCGAAGCCGCCGGTATGAACTTCGAGCATCATTGCGTCGCCGGTATCGACGCTGGCGGAAAAGTTCACGCCGCGCAGAAGGTAATGGCGTTCGCGGTAGAAAACTTCAAAGCTGCAGTTTTCCAGCGCGAGACTGGCTTTGATTTTGCGCCCTTCGAGGTTGAAATTTTTCCAGCCGGTTTCGATTTTGGAGCGCTGAAGTCGGCGCCGGTGTTCGCCAATTTCCTTGAGCTCGTCCTCGGTTTTATTGACGTGGCTGACTTTTTCTTCCCAGTCTTCGGAATTGGTCTTCATTTCGTCGCTGACTTTTTTGAAGTCTGGGGACTGGCGAATAAAATCGACGCTCATATTTTCATCAAGATTGATTGAAACGCTGGCGCCGCGCAGGTGCAGTTCCTGCACGGTGGTTGAGCTGAAATTTTTGGTGATAACGTCGTAGAGCCGGACGCTGAATCCGCCTTCAGGAATTTCGAGAATCGTGCCGCCGCGTTCGTCCTTCCAGAGCAGATTTTTAAAAGAGACTTCGCCCCAGATATTTGCGGAAATTTTTTCAGCGGTGATTGTGCCTTTGAGCATTTGCTGTTCCTGCATGGCGCGGTTGAAAATTTCGGCGGCGCCGCGGCTCAGCACTTCCAGCGCGATTAGAAAAAGCACGGCGAGTACCGGCAGCGCGATTAGAAAATATTTTGCTGGCTTTTTCATAGGATTCCCCGTTAATAGTGGTAGGGTTCGCCGCGAATAATTTTGAAGGCGCGGTAAATCTGCTCAACGAGAATCAGCCGCGCGAACTGGTGCGTAAAAGTCATCGGCGAAAAGCTTAGGCGGAAATTGGCGGCGCGCCGGACTTCGTCGCTGAGACCGAACGCTCCACCAATTATAAAAGTAATTTCGCTGACGCCGTGCAGATTGAGCGCGGCAATTTTTTCTGCAAAGTTTTCGGAGCTCAAAGTTTCGCCGGCGACGTCCAGCACGATAACAAAACTTTCGCGCAGGACTTGAGCCAGCAGCTTAGCGCCTTCCTCTTCGAGCGTGCGGCATTCGGGAATTTCGGCGACTTCAACTTTCGCGAAGGGCTTAATGCGCTTGAGGTACTCATTAACGCCGTCGATTAAAAATTTTTCCTTGAGCCGCCCAATCGTGCAGATTTTAATTTTCATCAGCCTGCGCGGCGCTGGGATTCGTATTCATCATGCGGCATTTCCTGCAGGATAACATCGACAGTCTGTTCAGTGCCGTTGCGGTCGAAGGCAACCTTGATTGTGGCGCCGACCTTGTGCGCAACAATATTCGAGCGGACTTCGGCGACGGTATTAACTTCCTTGCCGTCGACGCTGAGAATAATATCGCCGCGCTGGAAGCCAGCCCTGTCAGCCGGAGAATTTATCGCAACCTGGAAAACGTAAACGCCGCGCTTGATATTGAGCTGGTAGCCGTAGCGGGCGGCGGTCGGCGGGTCAAAAATCGTGACGCCGAGATATGGGCGGGCGACGTAGCCTTTCTCCATGAGCTCATTCACAACGTCTTTAACTGTGTTAATCGGAATGGAAAAGGCAATGCCCTCGACGCCTTCGCGCGCAACTTTGGCGTTGTTGATGCCAATGACTTCGCCTTCGTAGTTGACGAGCGCGCCGCCGGAATTGCCTGGGCTAATCGCGGCGTCCGTCTGCAAAAGGCTAACGTCGTTCAAACTAATCGAGCGGTCAATGGCGCTGATAACGCCGACGGTTACGCTGCCGTGGAGCGCCAGCCCCATTGGGTTGCCGATAGCTACGACGGGTTCGCCGACCATGATTTCATCGGAATTGCCGAAGCGGGCGGAAGGCAGATTTTTGGCGTCGATTTTTACAACGGCAATGTCAGTCATTTCGTCCGTGCCGACGAGCGTGCCGCTGTACGAGGAGCCGTCCTCCAGCGAAACGATTAATTCATTGGCGCCGGCAATAACGTGGTTGTTGGTGACGATGTAGCCGTCGTTGCGGAAAATGACGCCGGAGCCGAAGCCGCGTTCAACTTCAACCTGTCTGTTCGTGAAAAAGTCCTGCGCGACGGCTTTGTTGGTAATTCCGACGATAGCGGGACCGACTTCACGGGCAACCTGCACTACGGGCGTATTTCGGACGCCGGAACGGGCTTTAGCGGCGCTGGCGGTATTGCCTGCCGCGACGGGTACGACATCCTCAGTGACTTCAGCGGTTGCGGCGGATTTATTTTCTTCGACGGGGACAGTTTCAGTTTCGGTTTCAGCGCTTTGACTGCAGCCGCCGAATATCAGCGAGGCTGAGGCGACCGCTGCGCAAATCAGTTTTGTTAATTTCTTTTTAGTCATGATTCAAAACCTCCGCGCTAATTTTACTTTGTTGCGGCGAAAATTACAAGCGCCGTTGACAATTTTCGTGCAAGTGTGGTAAACTGCACAAGTTTAACAGGCGTTCCTCTGGACTTTTGTCATGAACGCCGGAGGGAGGAAAATTTTTAAATGAACATTATCGAAATTCTTGAGAAGGAACAGCTCCGCGACGTTGCGCCGTTTGCGCCTGGCGATACCGTCAGAGTTCATGCGAAAATCGTCGAAGGCAACCGCGAGCGTATCCAGATTTTTGAGGGCGTTGTTATCGGGCGTCAGGGTACCGGCATTCGCGAAATGTTTACCGTGCGCCGCATTTCCTATGGCGTCGGCGTCGAAAGAATGTTCCCTGTGCATTCGCCGCGCGTCGAAAAAGTCGAAGTCGTCCGCCGTGGCGCGGTTCGTCGTGCTAAGCTCTATTATCTGCGTAAACTCACTGGCAAGGCGGCTCGTATCAAGGAAAAGAAATCTTAAGTTGTGGATCTACTTTCTTTTGGCGCAAAAGAAAGTAGCAAAGAAAACATGCCCGCTTCGCTCGCATCCATGCGAGCTGGCGGGCGGGGCGCGCCGTCCATGGCGCGCTCCCTAAGCGCGTGCGTCCATGGCGCGCTCCTTAAGCGCGTGCGTCCATGGGGCGCCTCTTTTTCCATTATAATATTTTTAGCATTCGGTGCGTCTGAGGTATCACTCGGACGTTTTTTACTTTCTGCAGGGCGCGCGCCTGCAGTTCCAAAATTTTTCGCGCGTCAATCGCCCGCACGTTTTTCACCGGCGTCACCGGCTGGAGTATCAGCAAATCCTCCGGCGCCAGCAAATCTACCGCCGCGTCAAATTCTTCCGGCGCAGTTTCGGCGGTGACTACAATTTTGGCGTATAAATCTTTCGCGCGGGCAATTTTTAAAAACTCGCGGTGCTCAGCGAAATGCGCGCTCGGCAGTTTAATATCCATGCTGATAATGTCCACAGCGTCGATAATTTTTTCCAGCGCGGCGGGCAGCGTGCCGTTCGTCTCAAGGAAAATTTTATTGTCAATCTGCGCGGCGACTTCACTGATAAATTGCCAGTGCAAAAGCGGTTCGCCGCCAGTAAAGCTCACGGAATGCGTCGGAATTTCAGCGCTGAATCGCTTTATAATGTCGGCAGCCTGCGCGGCGTCAAGCGGATTTTTAATCTGCGTGAACTCCATTGAGCCGGCGCTGGTCTCGACGTTACAGAACTCCGCGCTGGAAAAATTCGTGTCGCAGTAGGCGCAGTTCAAATTGCAGTCGGCAGTACGGATAAAAGTCTGGCGGCAGCCGACGTACTTGCCTTCGCCCTGAATCGAAGAAAAAATTTCAATCACATTGGTCATAATTTCACCAGCTTAAATTTGTCAAGGGCTTGTCATAAAAAAATTTTTGTGCTATCATACTCAGCGAGAAGGGACGTTCTGGAGTGCGCGAGGACTTTGGGAATGTCTAACCTACATTAATTTTAGGGAATCTGATTTGTGTCGGCAGATGTAGAGTCGCATTTTTTCTCAGCGAATAACAGAAACCGAGCTTAGGATACCCACCTGCATTACGCGGGTTTAGACATTTGAGGATACGGCATTTTGGATCCCTTTTTGGGGAGGGGCTGGCGACTTCGGTCGGTAGCCCCTTTTCTGCGTTTTGGGCTTTTTATTATCAGCATTTCTTTCGAGAAAGTGCAACTGCGATGAGTAAGAGCAGTTGCTGCTGGCAAAGAAAGCTGCCCGCTGCGGAAAGCACGCCTTGCTACGCAAGCCGCGCAGGCGCCCCATCCATGGGGCGCTTCTTTTTTAATTTGTCGTTGTCGGGTCGAAGTCTATCTGCACTTCCGGCAATTTATGCAGGCTGTGGAACCTTAAAAATCCCCTTACCGCGTCCAAGTCCAGCGATTTTATCAGCACTGAAAATCTGAACTCGCCGCGCAAATTCGCCACCGCCGCCGGTATCGGTCCGAAAATTTCCTGCCGCGCCACGGAGTTCGGCGGCACTTCCTGTTTGAATGAATTTACAATCAGCTCGGCGAAACTCCGCGCCCGCGCCTCGTCCTTCGACGTGAAGGTTAATTTCACAAGGCGGCTGAACGGCGGGAAAAATAAAAATTCGCGCTTAGGCAGTTCCCGCTCGGCGAAAGTTTTGAAATCCTGCCTGCACGCCAGCGCTATAACGTCCGCGCCCGAATTGTACGCCTGCACGATGACTTTGCCAGGCAAATCTGCGCGACCGGCTCTGCCCGCTGCCTGCGTTATCAGGTCGAAACACTGTTCCGCCGCGCGAAAATCTGGGAAGAATAATATCCCGTCCGCGCTCAGAATTCCTACCGCCGTCACGCCCGCTAAATCGTGCCCCTTCGCTACCATCTGCGTGCCGAATAAAATATCCGCCTCGCCGCGCCCGAACGCTGCCAGAATTTCTTCGTGTGCAAATTTTCTAGCCGTCGAGTCCCTGTCCATTCGCAAAATTCTCGCTTCAGGCAGTTCATCTTTCAGGAACTGCTCCAGCTTTTGCGTGCCGGTGCCGAAATATTTTATCCTGTCGCTGCCGCACGCGGGACAGATTTTCGGCGGCTCAAGCTCAATTTCGCAGCTGTGGCAGTGAAGTTTTTTATCCGCGTGATACGCCATGGTTTTGCCGCAGTCAGGGCATTTGATAACCTCGCCGCAGTCCCTGCACATGACGAAAGTCGAATAGCCGCGCCGGTTCAGCAAAACTATCGCCTGCTGGTGATTCTCAAAAGTTTCAGACAGCAGATTTTTCAGCGCCGTACTCAGCACGCTTTTGTTACCGGCTTTGAGTTCCGCGCGCATATCCGCCAGCTCAACTTCTGGCAGCGGCTGATTCAACGCGCGGTGCGGCAGTTCCAGATATTCCAGCTCACCGACTTGAGCGCGGTAATAATTTTCAAGGCTCGGCGTTGCGCTTCCGAAAACTATCGCCGCGCCGTGAAACCTGGCAAATTCCTCCGCCACAATTCGCGCGTGGTAGTAAGGCGGACTTTCCTGCTTGTACGAATTTTCCTGCTCCTCGTCCACGACAATCAATCCAACGTCAGAAACCGGCGTGAAAAGCGCTGACCGCGCGCCGATAACAATTCCGACTTCGCCGCTGCGGATTTTGTGGAAGGTATCGCTGCGCTCGGCGACGCTCAGTTTGCTGTGAATTACCAGCACGTCCGAAAAATGCGCCTTGAAACTTTGAACAATCTGCCCCGTCAGCGCGATTTCCGGCACAAGAATTAAGGCGCGCCGCCCCATTTGCCGCGTGATTTTTGCCAGCTCAATGTAAACCTGCGTCTTGCCGGAGCCTGTCACTCCGTGCAGTAAAAACCCGCGGAATTTTTTCTGCTCCAGCGAAAGTTTTACCGCCGCTATTGCCGATGCCTGTTCGGGCGTCAGTTCCAGGGATTTCGCCTCGGTTTTAACTGCCGCGTAGCTGTCGCGCAGGATTCGCCGCTCTTCGACGACGACCAGATTTTTTTCGACGAGCGCTCTTATCGCTGAGGGATTTTTTATTTCGGCGGCTGGAATTTCCGCGCGCTCCTGCAAAAGTTTCAGCAGTTTCAGCTGCGACGGCGCCTTTGCGAAAAATTTTTCATCGAACGTGCCGGTTAATTTTATGACGCGCTCGAACTTCGGCCTGATTTTTTTACTCTTGCCGCCTGGCATGAACAGCGTCATCGACTGCGCCAGCGGACACAGATAAAAATCCGCCAGCCAGCGCGACAGCAGCCGCATTTCCGGCGTAAACCACGGCTCGTCGTCAACGGCGTCCGCAATTTCCTTCAGCTCGAACTCAAAAGTTTCGTCTGTTTCTCGCACGCGCATAACAAAGCCGTCAATCGTCTGCCTGCCAAAAGGTACGATAACGCGCCAGCCGACAGTTAAAAATTTCAGCCGTTCGGGAATGGCGTAGGTGTAGGTCTGGTCGATATTTTTCGCGGGCAGATTCGCGCAGATCTCAGCAACTAACATTAAATCACCTCCGAGCGTCGAATTTTACCACCGGCGGGCGATTGGCGCAATATGAACTTTTCAACCGACAACCTTCGCGCTGAACTTGTCGACCATTTTAACTGGGCGGTAAGACTCTTTCGCCCTGCGCAGACCTTCAATCCCTAAATCTTCCTCGCGGTTCACGAACTCGACCGCCGCCCATTCGTTCGCCAGAAACTGCTGATTAATCGCCGCGTACGCGCCGCGAATTTCGGCGTCCGCCTTCTCGACGTGGATAACCGCCGTGTCAGAGTTTAACATTTCGCCGAACGTAAACGCTACGATTTTTCCGCCGAGTAAAATCGCGCCGCCCTTCAGCCCGAAAAATTCAAAGTCGCTAAAGACTTCCTGAATACCGCGACGCTCATAGCTCAGATTTTCTGCCAGCGCTGGGAAGTTTGCAACCTGCGCTTCGTACCACGCGTCCAGCCGCTCCAGACACTGCGGAATTATTTCCGGCGTTATCGCCGTGTACTGTGCTGCCGGATAATCCTTGTAGAACTGATTCAGATGATTTTTCTTGCCATGGAATTTCCGCCCTGAAAGATTTATCAAATCCTGCGCGCGGTAGACGTAATCGGATTTGCTGAGGTCTGAAGAAATTTCAAACTGCGCGGCGGGATATTTTTCCAGCTCGGCGACGAAACTTTTTTCCAGAAATGCAAATTCGCAGGTCAGCTCCAGAATTTTTTCTATAGCGCCGTGTATTTTCTTAGCGGCGCCGAATGGCTGCCACGCGGTATCGCCTGCGAAAACGTAGAGAACGTCATCTTCGACAGCCCAGCGAAGGTCGTACAGGGCGCGCCACATGAAAATATTCGTGAAGGTGTACTTGGAACTTTCGCAGTGACCGGCTCTGTAGAACGCGTCGAAAACGGGTTTATCGGCTTTCTCAATGGGCTTGAATTTAATGGTGTCCAACTCCTTAAAAAAATAATCACGGCTTGAAGATAAGCCGCTTGAAATAAAAATTTACACAACAAAACCGCCGCGTCACCGCAGCTTTTTTTGAGACAAACCCTAACAAGGTTTTTTTCGATTAATTTTTTAAAAACCGCAAATCGTAGGAGACGTTGGAGAGGCGCGCCATGGGCGCACGCGCTTAAGAGGCGCCCCATGGACGGGGCGCCGCCCGCGTTGAGAGCGTGACGCGAACACCGCGGGCTGTCTTTCTTTGTAACTTTCTTTCTCCACAGAAAGAAAGTTAATAAAAAAAGCACAAAGCAAACGCTAGTTGAAGTAGTTGACCAGAAAGAAAGTTAAACACAACGCAAACACTAGCTGAAGTAGTTGACTCCCGCCTCGAAGAGGTGCTGGTTTTTATCGCCAGGGACATTTTTGCAGACGTTGTCGCCGATTCTTTCTGAGTGTCCCATTTTGCCGAAAATCCTGCCATCCGCACTGGTAATACCTTCGATAGCGCAA
The DNA here is from genome assembly GCA_017614505.1 of Selenomonadaceae bacterium. GTDB lineage: Bacteria > Bacillota > Negativicutes > Selenomonadales > Selenomonadaceae > Quinella. The sequence continues at coordinate 32,724 of JAGABT010000011.1, forward strand.
ACTGAACCGTTGGGATTGAGCGGAAATTCCTGCGTAGGATTATTATCAAAGTCGACGTACTGCGTAGCGATCTGCCCGTTAGCGGCTAACTTCCTGAGCCAGTCCTCATTAGCGACGAAGCGACCTTCACCGTGCGAAACTGCGATTGTATGAACATCCCCCACGGCGTTCCCAGCGAGCCACGGCGAAAGGTTACTCGTGACGCGCGTGCGTACCATTCTGCTGACGTGCCGCCCAATAGAATTGTGCTTGAGCGTCGGCGAATCTTTGTCGAGCCTGCGAATTTCCCCGTAGGGGAGAAGACCGAGCTTAACTAAAGCTTGAAACCCGTTGCAAATTCCGAGAATCAAACCGTCGCGCTGTAAAAATTTCGTAATTTCTTCCGCAATGCGCGGATTCCTGAACATGGCCGCGATGAACTTCCCAGAGCCGTCGGGTTCGTCGCCCGCGCTGAAGCCCCCAGGAAACATGATTATCTGCGAATTTTTAATTTCTGCGACAATGGCTGCGACAGTTTCTTCAATGGCTTGCGGCGTCAAATTCCTCACGACCAGCAAATTTGGCTTGGCGCCTGAAAACCTCCAGCATCTTGCGCTTTCGTACTCGCAGTTCGTGCCTGGGAAAACAGGAATGAACACGCGCGGCTCCGCAATTTTGACTTTGGAAGTCTTGCGAATATCCGCCTTGTAGAGGTCTGCGCTGAAATTAATTTCGTCCGCCGGTTCAACCTGCGTCGGGAAAATCTTTTCGAGCGGCTCATTCAAAGCGTTTTTAATTTCGTCGAGAGTAATTGTAACGCCTTCAACTTCGATTTGCGTCGCGTCAATAGTTTCGCCGAGCTCTGTGAAGTCCAGTTCAACGCCGTGCGCCGCCTCTACGATAAGACCGCCATAATTTTTCTCGAACAGTTTAACTTTCTCGCTGAATCTGAAGCCAACGTCGTTGCCTATCGCCATTTTTGAAACAGCCTCAGCAATTCCGCCAACGCCAATGCTTATCGCCGAAATAATTTTTCGTTCGCCAATGCGCTGATGCACCATAGCGAATTTCCGTTTCAGTTCGCGAAATTCCGGCACGTTATTCCCGTCGCGAACGCATTCTATCAGGTAGACCTTGTTCCCCGAAGATTTGAATTCTGGCGAAATCACCCAATCCGCGTCCACCGGCGCCACCGCGAAACTCACGAGCGTCGGAGGTACGTTTAAATTTTCATAGGTGCCGCTCATCGAATCTTTGCCGCCTATCGCCGCTACGCCGAATCTTTTCTGTGCCTTGTATGCTCCAAGCAGCGCCGCGAAGGGTTTGCCCCACTTTCTGGGGTCGTCGCCCAATCTCTCAAAATATTCCTGGAAGCTCAAATAGGACTTAGAAAAATCCGCGCCCATCGCCGTCAATTTGGCAAGGCTCGAAGTCACCGCATCTATCGCCCCGTGATAAGGGCTCCACGCAGAGATTTTCGCGTCGAATCCGAAAGTCATTACGGTCGCCGTTTTGGTTTCGCCTGGAACAGGAAGTTTTGCCGCGCACCCCTCACTGGGTGTTAATTGATTTCTTCCGCCGTATGGCATCAAAATGGTTCCCGCGCCAACAGTCGAATCGAACTGCTCAACCAGTCCGCGCTGACTGCAAACGTTAAGTTTTTTGAGGTTATTAAGCCAGTCAATTTTAATATCGCCGGAAAGAGTTTGGCGGGCGTACTTACCCACCGGCGCGACGATTACACGTGCGTGTTGACGAACGCCATTGGTGTTCAGGAAATTCCTGCTGACGCTGACTATTTCATCGCCGCGCCATTGCATCACCAATTTGTTTTTCTCAGTCACCTTTGCGATGACGTAAGCCTCCACGTTCTCCTCGTCGGCGTATTTTAAAAACTCCTCCAGATTCTCGGGCGCCAGAACGACAGCCATGCGTTCCTGCGATTCTGAAATTGCCAGTTCGGTACCGTCAAGACCTTCGTATTTTTTGCGCACAGCGTCTAAATCAACCACGAGACCGTCAGCCAGTTCGCCCACGGCGACAGATACGCCGCCCGCGCCAAAATCGTTACAGCGCTTGATTAATTTGCTGACATTCGGATTTCTGAAGAGCCGTTGAATTTTTCTTTCGGTAAGAGGGTTGCCTTTCTGGACTTCCGCGCCGCAAGTTTTGATAGATTCAGTCGTATGCACCTTGCTGGAGCCTGTAGCGCCACCAATCCCGTCGCGTCCAGTCCTTCCGCCGACAAGCAGAATCAAATCGCCTGCCGCAGGAGTACCGCGAACGACATTTTCAGCGGGCGCCGCGCCTATGACTGCGCCAATTTCCATGCGCTTGGCAAGATAGCCTTCGTTGTAAATTTCTCGAACCTGCCCAGTAGCCAGACCAATTTGATTGCCGTAGGAGCTGAAACCTGCAGCCGCCTCGGTAGTGATAAAACTTTGCGGGAGCTTGCCTGGTAAAGTTTCGGAAACCGGTTTGCGAGGATCCGCCGCGCCGGTGACGCGCATTGCCTGATAAACATAAACTCTGCCGGAAAGCGGGTCTCGAATAGCGCCGCCAAGACAGGTTGCCGCGCCGCCTTCGGGCTCAATTTCCGTCGGGTGGTTATGCGTTTCGTTTTTGAACATGACGAGCCAGTCTTCTTCCTGCCCGTCGACGTTAGCTTTAACTTTAATGCTGCACGCGTTTACTTCGTCGGATTCGTCGAGCTCTTTAAGACCGCCAGCCATTTTCAGCGCCTTCGCAGCAATCGTACCAATATCCATGAGCGTGACGGGATTTTCCTCAGCGGGACTTTCCTCGGCGATAAGTTTCGCTTCAGCCTCCGCCTTAGCCTTAGCTTTTTCCTCAGCGGCAAGTCTTTCAGCCTCCGCCTTTTCCTCAGCGGCAAGTCTTTCAGCCTCCGCCTTAGCTTTTTCCTCAGCGGCAAGTCTTTCAGCCTCCGCCTTAGCTTTTTCCTCAGCGGCAAGTCTTTCAGCCTCCGCCTTAGCTTTTTCCTCAGCGGCAAGTCTTTCAGCCTCCGCCTTTTCCTGCGCGAGTTTTTCAGCCTTAGCTTTTTCCTCGGCAGCGCGGCGGGCAGCTTCCGCCTTAGCTTTTTTCGCGGCGAGAACTTTCAGCTTATCCTGAAGATATTCCGCGTAAGCCTGCTCAAATTCCGTCTTGAATTTTCCGTCGGCGAATGTAACTTCATCGATAGCCGTGTTGAAAGTCGTGTGGCGGCAGTGGTCAGACCAGTAAGTATCGACAACTTTAATCTCGGTGATAGTCGGCGAGCGTTTTTCAACGTCGCGGAAATATTTCTGGCAGAATTTAAAATCCGCCAGGCTCATAGCTAAACCGAGCCGCTTATGTTCGAACTTCAAATCGCTGTCGCTCATGAACTTCAAATCGCGCAGAATTTCAACGCCGTCGGGCGTCTCGTAATATTCTTCCAGTATGTCCGGCATCTCCATATCCGCTTCCTGCGTGTCGAGCCTGTCGGCAATGTCGCTCTTCAAGCGCTCCCAGTCATCTTCCTCAATGTAGAACGGAATATTTTTTTGGAAGACGAACGAATATACCTTAGCGTATTTGACAAGCGGGCGTTCGCCGCCGGTGACAACCTGAATTGACTCCATTGCCGCTTCAGCCCTGTCATCGCGCGTGCCTGGTCTGAGTTCGACGGCAAAAGTGAAGTTCATGTTAAGATTGCGCGGGAGTTCGTAAAGCAAATCCTCGTAGCTCTCCTGAAAGACAGAATACTCCCTGCAGACTTTTTCAAATTCTTCGTCGGACAGACCTTCAACGTCATAGCGATCGAACGTGCGGATTTTCTTCAGCGCCTCGCAGTTGTAATTGCAGCGCAGATTATTGGCAATACGGGTAGCGTCGCTATCGTAGCCGTTTTCAACGAATACACGAAAAACCATTTGTGACACCTCCGGTCCGTCACGGATTGAAACCGAGTTTCAGTAAAAATTTTCTTATCGGCTTGAGCAGGAACCAATATTTCTGCGGCACGTGCGCCTTGAGTAGTGCGGTGAGCGTAGGTGGCGGAGGCGGCGCGGGCGGCGGCAACGTGGCACGAATATTAACTGCAAAGTTGATAAAATTCTCTATTTGATCTCTGATGAAGTCGCTGGAGAAAAGCCAGCCGGTATAAAAGTCGTTAGCCTGGGCGGCGAAGGGCAGAATGCGTTCGAGTGCGTGGGAAATGGTGCCGTCCATAGGCATGGGTTCTTCTGGGAAATCTTCGAGCTTCCAGTTTGCATCGGTAATTTTTTTCAGGGCGTCAGTGCGGCACCAGAAAACCGTGCCGATAGCCAGCGGCGCAAACTGCGCGCCGACGTAATTCGCTGGGATATTGAGTTTGGCGGCGAGCTCGACAGTTTTATCGTAGCAGGCGCCCGACCAGAATTTTGCGTCGAAGAACAAAAGCTTGTAGCCGCCGTTGTAGGGCTGCGGAGGAACCAGCAAGCCCAGCTGCGGCTCGTCTTCAAAGGTAGCCAGAACGTTTTGCACGAATCCCTGACTTGCCAGCATATTGCTCCAAAGCAGGCGGAAAAAAGCTGAGCCGACGGCAACCGACTCCTGTTCCCGAACGGATTTTTTATCGTGGATGAAACACAGGTACTTGAACTTCCTGAAGACATCCGCGCAGCCTACCAGCAGGGCTGAAAGGTCGCGCCCGCGATTTGAAACCAGTCTGACTTCGGCGCTGACATTTTTTTCCTTGCACAAACTTTCTGCGCAAACTTTTTTTGCCTCGGCGCTCACGGTAATTATCAGCGTAATTTCCGGCGGGAGATTCTTCAGATAGTCCAGACATTCGGGAAATAAATCTTCGTAGTAAAGGTGCGCAACGACGACGGTTTGAGTGAGCACGTCTTTGGGAACCGGCGCCGGAGCTTTTTCTGACAGCACGTAATCCAGTCCAAGGTGCGCCTTCGTTTCGGCGATATTTTGTTTACGCAGCAGATTCTGCCAGATGAGCCGCAAGTCGTAATTTGTATGAGTTCTGATAAATTCCAAACTTTTGCGTGGCTCGTCGCCGTAATTTTCGCGTAAAAAATGCTCGCGCGGTGTCAAAAAAACCTTCCGCTTAATTATAGGACATCTATATTTTTTTAGCAATACCTCAGTAGAAATAATTGAGTGATCAATGCTCACGTCGTAAATTTTTTCCCAGTCGCGGGTATCGCAGTAGGCAGCGTAGCGGAAGCCTCGGTCGAAAAATTCCTTGGTGAAACCGACCTCGTGAAAGCGAATCGCGTCGTTAAAAGTTTGCGCCTCGTCGGAATTTTGCCAGTAGCTGATAAATTCTTCGCTGTGCAAAAGTCGCCGCCGTATCACCAGAAAATACGACTGCAAGTGCTCTGGAATGTAGCCGTAGGGACAAATGTGCAGCTCGTCTTCCATGCGCCCATGAATCGTCAGCCCCCAGAAATCCGCTTCGGGCTTCTCGTCCATCTTAGAGAAAATTTCCTCGAAAGGATAGAACGGTCCGTAAAACGAATCGTTGAACAGTAAAAGTTCATCGTACTGCGCCAGCTCCTCTTTTTTGCTAAGAATACCCTGCCTCCAGGCCTCTATGTCAAAGCCAGTATTTGCGCGGACAAAAATATCGCCGGTGAACTTTTCCAGACTCTCCCTGCCTTCCGGTGTCAGTGTCCCGTTGCAAATTATCATAAGGTGGCTCAGGACTTTTTTTACTTCCTGCAGCAGGTAGAGAATATAATCATCGACAATTCCCTCGCTGTCGTACGTGCAAAAAATCCCCAGTCGTTTCATCTAAATTCACCCTAAAATTTTTTTGATAGATTCTTTCAGCGAGTTCAGCGTCTGCATTAGCCCGCTCACTTTTTCGGAGCTTAAAGAGTTCAGTTCGTCAATCTGTTTCGCCTGAGCCTTAATGGTCTGGCTCGCGTTGGTGCAAAACTTTTCGAGTTTGGGCAGTGGATTTTGCTCGACGACCCCGAAAATTTCTACGCTGAGTTCAGCGCCAACAATTTCACAGTTTATCGTGAACCAGGGATCCGTACTCAAAAATAAATGGTATTCGTCCAGAATTTCCTGAGCGTTGCTGGAAAAATTCGTGACCTCGACGCCGTTGACCAGAATTTTCGTTAGCCGAATCAGCATCAGATTTTTATCGTCGGGGTCGAAACGCAACTGTCGGACGGAACCTTTCATCGGGCAGGTGAACTTAGCGAAGAATGCGCCGCCCGCCCCAATCTGTACAAGTTCGCGCAGAGAATCTTCCTCGCTGAAGCCCGCGCCAAAATCCACGTAAAGGCAGCTGTGCAGCAACGGCACTTGAAATTTTATTCCGAAAACGTCCGCCGCGCCGGTGTCCCTCATAAAAATTTTTTCGTCATAGCCGTAAAGTTTCTTAAGGGTCGCCGCTGTCTCCGCGTTACTCAGTAGCGCGTAAAGTTTTTCGAGTCCCAGTTTCTGATACGAAGGCAGGTGGTGTTCCAGGCACAGTTTCGCCAGCGCGAAGTCCGGCAGAATTTCTCCGCCGACGCAATATTTTTTCGCCTCTGGAAATATTTTAAGAAACTCCTGCGCGTCGTCCGTCAGCGAGAAAAATTCCCGCGCCGTGAAGTACGTTTCGTTCGAGACGCGTATGGATTTTTCCAGGCTCAGCGAACTCACCGAGTTCTGATTTTCGCGCCGCAGCCGGAAATTTATCAGCTCGCGCTCAAGCACGTAGACGTTGCGCCGCTTGCACAGGTTCAGCCACATGTAAAAATCTGGCAACTGCCACAGGCACGCATTCAGCGCCAAATTTTCCCGCTCATTTCGGAAAAGCACGCTGGGATTACAGAAGCAGTTCAGGTTCCAAAATAAATTATTCAGCCACTCCTCGCGCGAGCGATTTTTTTTCTTGAAAACCAGCTTGTAGGGGTGCCCTTCCGGCAAATCGTACGGCGCGCCGCTCTCGTCGATGAACTTCACCTGCGTAAAGCAGGCGGCGTATTCCTTATGCGCGTCCATAAACTCCACCTGCGCAGAAAGTTTGTCCCGCTCCCAGATGTCGTCGGAATGATGGAACGCAATATATTCCCCGTGCGAAAATTCCAGCGGCTCCTGAATTGCGTAGTACGGTCCGCGATTTTTTTCGTACAGGAAAAGTTTTATGCGCGGGTCGTCGAAGGAGCGGATAACTTCCTGGCTGGTATCAGTCGAGCCGTCGTCGAAAATTAAAAGCTCAAAGTCGCTGAAAGTTTGTTCCAGCACGCTCTGAATCGACGCGGCGAGATATTTCGCGTGGTTGTACGAGGACAGAATTACACTGACTTTTGGCATGACTTTCCTTTCGGTTCAGTGGATTTCATAAATGTAACTGCCGGCATCTTCGTAGATTTTCTGGATTTTAACCCTGGGCGTCGAGAAATTTTCCAGCGCGCCGTCACGCGAGAAAATATAGCGCGCCTCAAGTTTCGGCAAATCGGCGGCGTTCAGCTTCACGGTAAAATAATCGTCGCCGTTCAAAATAAATTCCGTCGGCGCGGCGCTCAGCTCAACGCTGATATGGGCGTAGCGGTTATAAATTTTCTCGGCGGCAGGATTAAGTTTCCGCCAGCGCTCCAGTACGGGGTAGACGTTGACGCTGTTAATCGTCGGCGCGCCAAACATTATTGGGAAATCGTTCAGTACCACAGATTTGCCTTCGACAATCCACAGCGATTTTCCTTCGCGCTGAACAACCTCGGCAATTTTTTTCCCGACCGGCATTTCGTAAACCGCGTCGACGCCGGAATTTATCGGGTTGACCGTCGCGCCAATCACCAGCATCATCGCGCACAGAATTTCCAGCCGCCGCCGAATTTCAAAGCTGACGAAAAGATAAACCGTTGCCGCCGCGAAGGCGAAAATCAGAATCAGCCGCCACGGTACAAGCCATTCCGAAATAAAATACCAGACGCAGTAAGTCGTAAGCGCCGCAATCGCCACGCTCAAAACTGTTCGCGCGGGTCTCGGCAGTTTAATTTCCGTCACGCTCAGCCCGCGAAATACCATCGCCAGCTGCGCAAAATCTATCGCCGCCAGCGTCCGCGTCGGTGTAGTCTTGCTCAGGAGCGTCGCCTTCGCCAGCCACGCCGGATATTCCCACAGCTCCCACGTCGTCAGGAAAATTACCGCCGCCGCCAGCGCGACCATTACAGCGTCGAATTTTTTTTCCGCGAAAATCTGCCACGCCAGAATTAAAAATCCCAGCGGCGCCATGGAGTAGAAGCACGCTGCCTCGCAGTTGTTCGTTAGCTCCTCGATGTCCGCGAATGGCAACGCCGCGCTCGCCCCGTATATCAGCAGATTTTCCACGTCGATTATGCCGCCCGCTAAAAATCTCTGCCCTGGATATTCCGTCGCCAGCTGCAACTGAATCATTTCCCGCGCAGAAAAAACTGCGTGGCAAATCGGCGCCAGTACTATTATAGCGCCTGCCAGCCAAAATGTCTTGTCCCTCCGCAAAAATTTCAGCGCAGAATTTTTCGTCACGGCAATAAGGCAGAATAAAAATACGTAGCCGAAGGAAATCTGCCACGCCGGATAAATTCCGAAAATGAAAATCCCTGCGCACCATAAAAATCCAGCTGCCGCTAATAATCTGCCGCTGTTCATATAAATTTTCCAGCAGACGACTATTCCCTGACCGGCAGCCAGAATTTCCGCGACGCTGTTCACCGACCACCACCACTGCGCCAGCGGCGAAAATGCGACCATTATCGCGTAGAGCACGGAAAATTTTTTCTCAGCCTGCAGAATCAGCCGCGCGAACTCGTACGAAACCAGCAGCAAAACTATCAGCCGCGCCGTCCAGAAAAATGCCAGCGCCGAGCCCTGGTCGAAAAATAAGTAGCCCCACTGCGCCGGTCGGAAAATTACCGCTGGGTGCAGCGCCGCCTGCCCGTACGTCAGAAATACATTTGTCGACGCCGCGCGGATAATTTCGCTGACAGTCGAGAAGCCCGCGAAGTACTGCGAGAATGCAAACGGCGTGAACACTACCCATTCATCGGAGCGAATTGGGCGCACCTTGCCTAGAATCACGTCGCTGAGCTCAGGGTGTCCCAGAATTTCGGCGTACATTCCAAGCGACGAGCCGTGAATTTCCAGCGCCGCGCATAGAAAAATTACCGCGCCGCCAATCAGCCAGCGTACCACTCAGATTCTCCTGTCCAGTAAAATTTTCAGCAGGTTCATTTTTATTTCGAAATCCTTGCGCGCGTTGACGGCTATCGTGTCCAGAATCAGCCCGCACGCCGCCGATAACAGCGCGCTCAGTCCCAGAATCGAACTGACTATCAGCGTCGGGAAACGCGGCACTAAGCCCGTCTCGATGAACTCTATAAAAACCGGCGTGAACAGCGCCAGCGCGATTAGCATGAGCATTACCGACAGCAAGCCGAAAAATCTCAGCGGGCGGTAGCTGCGGTACAGGTTGAAAATCGTCAGCAGAACTTTCGCGCCGTCGACGTAAGTGTTGAGCTTGCTGAAACTGCCAGCGGGTCTGTCGCGGTAGTTCACGGGAATGCTTTGCAGCAGCAGATTTTTATCCAGCGCATGAATCGTCATTTCGGTTTCAATTTCAAAGCCCTGCGAAAGCATTGGAAAACTTTTAACAAACATCGGGCTGAAGGCGCGGTAGCCGGTCATCACGTCGAGGATTTTCGCGCCGCCGCTCCAGAAAGTATTTATACAGCCGCGAACCAGCGAGTTGCCAAAGTTATGGAACGGGCGCTTGTTCTCCTCGAAGTACGTCGCGCTGAGCCGGTCGCCGATAACCATATCAGCCCTGCCAGTCAAAACCATTTCGCACATCGCGCGGGCGTATTCGGCGGGGTAGGTATCGTCGCCGTCCGTCATAATGTAGCAGTCGGCGTCAATGTCACGGAACATCGAGCGAATCACATTGCCCTTGCCCTGCCGGTATTCGTGCCGGACGACAGCGCCAGCTTTCTGCGCAAGTTCAGCGGTATTGTCAGTCGAATTGTTGTCGTAGACGTAAATCGTCGCCGTCGGCAGTTCGCGCCGGAAATCGCTTATGACTTTTTCTACCGTCAGACTTTCGTTGTAGCACGGAATCAGTACCGCAATTTTTTTCATTTAAATCTTGCTCCGATTGACCGCTTCAAACGTATCCAGAATCTCTTTGGAAGGTTTCGCGTCGAACTTGCTGACGACGTAAATTGCAACCAGCGAGAAAATAAAGCCAGGAACAATTTCGTAGAGCTCGAACGGCGCAAAATTTTTCCAAGCCAAAATCGTCACGCCGCCCACGATAATTCCGGCGATAACGCCGCGCCGCGTCGTCCATTTCCAGAACAGGCTCATAAGAATCGCCGGTCCGAACGCCGCGCCGAATCCTGCCCACGCGTAGGCAACCATGTCCAGAATGAAACTGTTGGGGTTGAATCCGAGGTAAACCGCTATCGACGCGATTATTAAAACTGACGCGCGCGAAATCCAGACAAGCTCATTCTGGCTCGCGTCTTTTTTCAGCAAAGTTTTGTAGAAGTCCTGCGCGAAAGCCGACGCCGCAACCAGCAGCTGTGAACTTGCCGTAGACATTATCGCCGCTAAGACTGCGCTCAAGACCACGCCAGCTACGATTGGCGGGAAAAGACTGTTCGTCATGACGAGGAAAACTTTTTCGGAGTCCGTGCCTTCGAGCGGCGTTGAAAGGTAGACCGTGCCGACCATTCCAACTGCGACCGCCGCCGCCAGGCTGAGGATAACCCAGGTCATTGCGATACGCGTTGCCTGCGGAATTTCCGCCGTCGATTTTACCGCCATGAATCTAACGAGAATGTGCGGCTGCCCGAAATATCCAATGCCCCACGCCATGAGCGAAAGAATTTCCAGCGCGGTTATCGTGGAGCCGTCCGGCTTCAGAAACGGGTCGAACATTGACGCCTTGAAATTTTGTATCGCGCTGACTGTCTCGCCGAATCCGCCGAGGGACATTGCCGCGCAGACTGGCACGACCAGAATTGCAAAAAACATCATGACGCCCTGAATGAAATCCGTGCGGCTGACGGCTAAGAATCCGCCAATCAACGTGTAGAATACGACTGAGCCCGCGCCCAGAATTATCGCCATGGAAAAATCCAGACCGAAGACCGTTTCAAAAAGTCTGCCCGCGGAAACGAAGCCGCTCGAAGTGTACAAAATAAAAAATATCAGTATGAAAATTGCTGGCACGATTCGGAGCAAATTACTCTCGTCGTGGAAGCGGTTCTGCAAAAATTCCGGCAGTGTCAGCGCGTTGCCAGCCAGCTCGGTGTACCTGCGCAGGCGCTTTGCTACAAACTGCCAGTTCGCCCAGGTTCCAATAGCAATTCCAACGGCAATCCAGCCAGCGTTGAGACCTGCAAGGTAAGCGAAGCCAGGCACGCCCATGAGCATCCAGCCGCTCATATCCGACGCCTCGGCGCTGAGCGAAGTCACCCACGCGCCTAAGCGGCGGTTCCCCAGAAAATAATCGCTCATGTTTTTCGTCTGCCGGTAGTAGTAAACACCAATCGCCATCATCAGCCCAATATAAAACACGAACGCAGTGATTATCATCGCATCGTTAGCCAGTTCCAATTTCCTGCCCCCTTTTTTAAACAAACTCTAAAAGTATAAATCACAGGAAATTTTTTGTAAAGCAAAAAAAGAGGCGCCCCATGGACGCACGCGCTTAAGAAGCGCGCCATGGACGGCGCGCGGGCCGTCACAGGTCGCCGGAAGCGACCTATGCGGCCCCCTTTCTTTGCCAGCGTTTCTTTCGAGAAAGAAATGCTGAATCAGTTTTCCGAACTGTACGGCGCAATGGAAAGCTGCGCGATTGAAGTCGAAGTTGCCATGTTTTCAAGGTTGGTAACGGAATAATCTTCCGAGGAAATTTCGTCCAGCTGCGCGGCGTCAGAAATGAAATTGTCATCGTCGGTGAACCAATAGCCGTTGGAGCCGCTTGAAGAATTAGCGCTGTAAACCTTGGACTTACCATTGGAATCGATGACAGTTATTTTGTCGATATATTCGCCGTCCTTAATTTGAATTGAACCGCCGTCATCCGTGTAGAAATAGACATCTCCTTTGATTGTACGCGATGCATAGTCATCAATAGCTATACCGCCTTCGAGACTGATTGAATCTGTTGTAGAATATTTCTGGATAACGTCGGCGCCTGAAGAATAAACAAAAATGTCCTTGCCATTGCCGCCGATAAGAGTATCGTTTCCGCCGTCACCGTTCAGCGTAGCGCCGCCTTTACCGGCAGTGATTACATTGTTTTTAGCGTTGCCGATAATCTCAATAGCACGATTGAAACTTGACGCCACAGAAATACTCGTGACACTCTGCGCGTCAGCGTAGCTGCTGAAGTCAACGACATCGCCTGTCAGACTTGAAGTTATCACCGCCGCAGTTTTCGCGCTGTTCAAAGATATTCCAATTGGCAGTGCGCCAGACAGGCTAATCTTTGAGCCATTCACATTAATTACGCTTTCGCTGGCACCGACGATTGTGATATATTCATCTCCAATTTTCAAAATCCCGTCACTGCCGTTAGTATTGACCGCATCAACACTTCCGCCGGTGACTGTCAGAATGTCGTATTTACTGTTGAACCCGTAGATCACGTCTTCGCCGTCGCCCCTGGCGTACTGAATAACATTATTTTTTGTACTGCTTGAAAGAGTAATTTCGTCGTTGCCCTTGCCGCCGCTAATGGTTACGTTTTTCGCGCTGCCGCTTACGACCATAACATCATTGCCGCCGCCTGCAGAAATAAAAACGCTGTTGCCGCTGTTGATAAATTCGTCGTTACCGTCTCCTTCTCCGCCGATAATCGTTACGCCGTTGCCACTGTTTGTTATGTAGTCGTGTCCAGTTCCCAAATCGATATAAGCATGAGCGCCGCTGTTGGTAACGCTATCGTCGCCGCCCAGCATGCTAATCTTCATGGATTCAACGGTATTATTCAGCGTGTCATCACCATTCGACCTGACGATTATGCTTTTATCAACACATATCCAGCCGCTGAGCGTGTCGATATTCACATCGCTCTTCGAAATATCTTTAAGACAGATAACATTGGAGGTGCCGGTGCCAATCGTTACCAGTAAATTTGAGCCGCTGTCCTGATATTTGCTGATTGTACCCTCAATCTTAATAGAATCGCTGCCGCCGAAACCGTAAATGCTGTCCTTGCCGTCGGATGCGCTATAGCAAATGACGTTCTCCTTGCCGTTAGTGTAGATTATATCATTGCCAGCGCCGCCATAAATCGTTGCCGCTTCACCATAATTATTAATCACGTCAGCGCCGCCGAGCGCTTTGATTCTGGCACCGCGCAGATAATTCGGAATAGTGTCAGCGTATTCCGTGCCGGAAATATATCCCAGTTCGGTTCGGTAGGTAATAACGTTGTTTATTATCTGCAGCTCGTCGAGCTTAACGTCCCTGACAACGATTTTATTTGATTCGTCAATCGTGAAGGTGGCGTTATTCGCGCTGTTAGCGGCGCCGGTAATTGAGCCCGCAGCTTTAATTGAGTTTACAATTTCAAAATTCGCAATGGTATCCTTGCCGTTGCCCGCAACAATAGTGTTGCCGGTGAAGCCGCTCTCAAGGCTGATTGAATCGTCGCCCGCACCGCTGTCTATGTAGGTATTATCTGCGCTGATTTTAATCACATCGTTGCCGGCCAGCGCGTTGACAGTCACGCCGTTAGTCGAAATGGTAGCGGTATCGTTGCCGCTGGTAAGCGAAATCACGCCGGTTTCCGTTTCGTCATCAGGTTTAAGAGTGCCAATAATTTCGGGCAGCGTACCCTTTAAAGTAATCTTACCCTTGAAAGTATCGCCGCTGTAAACGCTGACGATTGAGCCGGACAGTGAGTAAGTGCCGCTGGAAATTTCCAGTGTATCTTTCGCGCTGGAACCGGTAATGCAGTCATTGCCATCGCCCGCCGCGTACAGGAAAATATTTCCCTTGCCGTTGGAATAAATCGTGTCATTGCCAGCGCCACCATAAACCGTAACGTTGCTGGCGCTGCCGCCGATTGAGATTTTGTCAGCGCCTGCTCCCGCGTCCAGGTAAACGCTGCTTACAGAAATGGTAGCGTTGTCCGCGCCGCTGGTAAGAGTTTTGGGATATTCCGGCTTGTCGACGTAAATTATCACGCCGCCGCTCACACTAAGATTTTCCTGCGCGACGTTTTTCAGCGTAAGGACGTTAGACGCGCTGCCGCCCACTGTCACAAGAACATTCGCACTGCTTTGCTTCAGGCTGACGGTTCCCGACACAATCTGGATTGAATCCGCGCCGCCGAAGCCAACGATTGTATCCTTGCCGTTGCCGCTTGCGTACTGAATCAAATTGCCCTTGCCATTGGTGTAGAGAGAATCGTTGCCGGAGCCGCCGGAAATTGTTACGCCGCTTGCGCTGGAACCGAGGCTGATTTTGTCTACGCCCGCCCCGCCGCTGATTGAGACATTGCTGGCGGTATTGGTAACGGTATCGTTGCCAGCGTCGCCGCTGATTGTAACGTAGCTGGCAGAATTGTAAATCGAGTCTGCGTCTGCGCCGCCGTACACCGTGACGCTCGCGCCGGTATTGGAGATTTTGTCTGCGCCAGCCCCGCCGTCGAGGTAAACGCCGCTCAGACTATTTTTGATTATGTCAGCGCCCGCCAGACCGTAAATCGTGGCGTTCGCAACGGTATTGGTGTAGCTGTCGGCGCCGCTCGTCAGAGAAATTAGCTTGGAATTACCGCTAATTGAAACCTGCTTCGCCGCCGCCGTGCCGGCTTTCAGCCAGAATTTTTTGCCGACATAATCTTTCAGCGTCATTGAGCCGGAGCCTATGGAAATAATTGCGTCGGAGCCGCTGGCGGTGGTGCTGTAGCTGCCAGAAATTTGAATCGTGTCGTAGCTGGTGAGGTGGTAAATCGTGTCGTATCCGTCGCCGGAATTGTAGACGTAGACATTACCGAGGGTGGTCACGCTGTTGAGATAAACGGTGTCGTTGCCGGTGCCGCCGAGGATAGTGTTTCTCCCCCAGAGCGAAGATCCGCTGGAGAGGGTGATCCAGTCGTTGTCAGCTCCACCGTTAATCGAGTTATAGAGGTTGTATGCGCTGTAAATCGTGTCAGCACCTAAGCCGCCTTCAATCGTCACGTAAGAACCATCACTGGTAATCGTGTCATTACCGTCGCCGCCGTCTATCTTCACGTAACCGACATAATTGTAAATGGAGTCATCGCCAGTGCCAGCGTATATTGTCACACTTGAACCTTGATTGGAAATTCGATCATTGCCATCGCCGCCAAAAATCACCGCTGCGCTCGCAACGCTGGTATTGCTAATCGTGTCGTTCCACGCCAGCGCATAAATCGTGGCGTTCGCAACTGTATTGGTGTAGCTGTCGGCGCCGCTGGTAAGGCTGATTATCGGCAGAGGTTTTTTCTTTATGACGCCGCCGGAAATTTCAAGTTCGCTCGGACTCATATCTTTGATAGTAATGACGTTGCTGGTACCACTGCCAATCGTAACCAGAACATTGGCGCCGCTCGCTGTCGGCGTACCAATCGTGCCGGTAACTTTGATTGAGTCGTCGCCGCCGAAATTGTAAATGGTATCTTTACCGTCGGCTGAGGCGTACTGAATGAGATTGCCTTTGCCGTTGGTTATAATCGAATCATTCCCCGCGCCGCCGGAGATTGTCACGCCGCTCGCGCTGGAACCGAGGCTGATTTTGTCGGTGCCCGCCCCGCCGCTGATTGAGACATTGCTGGCAGTATTGGTAACGGTATCGTTGCCAGCGTCGCCGCTGATTGTAACGTAGCTGGCAGAATTGTAAATCGAATCTGCGTCAGCGCCGCCATAGACCGTGACGCTTGCGCCGGTGTTGGAAATTTTGTCAGCGCCAGCCCCGCCGTCGATATAAACGCCGCTCAAACTGTTTTTGATTGTGTCAGCGCCCGCCAGACCGTAAATCGTGGCGCCCGCAACTGTATTGGTGTAGCTGTCGGCGCCGCTGGTAAGGCTGACAATTCTGCTGTCTATCGTCGGATAAGTTTTGCCGTTGACGACAATTTCCTTGCCCTTGCCGTTTTTGACTTTGAGCGTGCTGGAGCCAATCTTGAACACGGCGTCTGAACCGCTTACCGAATACGCGCTGACTGAGCCGCTGGACAGAGTTATTACATCGCCGCTCTCGTAGTCCGCAATCACGTCGCTGCCCGCGCTGTAAACGAAAACGTCATTGCCAGCGCCGCCGTACAGAGTATCGTTGCCCGTACCGCCGTCGATTGTATCTGCGCCGCTCCCGCCGTAGATTTTGTTAGCCTTGGCGTTGCCGGTTATGTTCATGCCGCCCGTTCGCGCAGTGGCGGTTATCGTGACGACCGTGGAAGGATAATCCGCGCTCTTGAGCGTGCTGCTGGCGTAGTTCGTCTTGACGGTCATTGCCGTATTGGCGGAATTGTAAACCAGACCGTTATCGTCCGGCTCAAGGCTGCCTTTGATATTCACAGCCGTGTTCGCCGCGCCAACGAGCGTCATAGCGCCGCCGCCAGTCACACTCAAGATTAAATTGCTGCCGTCGGTCGAGCGCTTGTAGGTAGCCCCGCCGATTGAAACTGTGTCGTAATTCGTGGCGTAGTAGATTAAATCGCTGCCGTCGCCGCTGTTGTAGACGTAGACATTGCCAATGGTAGTATAGGCGTTAAGATAAACGGTGTCATTGCCGGTGCAGCCGGAAATTGTGACCTTGTTAGAATCATAAAGGCTACTGTAAAGGCTGACAATGTCCGCGCCCGCGCCCGCGTCTATCGTCACGCTGTAGCCATAATAATTGGAAATGTAGTCATTGCCCGCGCCCGCGTCTATCGTCACGCTGGAGCCATAATTGCGAATAGTATCAGCGCCGTCGCCCGCGTCTATCGTCACGCTGGAGCCATAATGATTGTAAATGTAGTCATTGCCGTCGCCCGCGTCTACCGTCACGCTGGAGCCATAATAATTGTAAATGTAGTCATTGCCGTCGCCCGCGTCTATCGTCACGCTGTAGCCATAATTGTAAATGGAGTCATTGCCTGTGCCCGCGTCTATCGTCACGCTGGAGCCATAACAATTGTAAATGGAGTCATTGCCGCCCTGCGCATAGATAGCCACGCTGGAATTGTTTTGCGGATTTACCAAAGTATCAGCGCCGGAGGTGCCGTAGCGCGCCTTTACGTCATTGTAAACCGCCACAGTGCCGGAAGAATTTTTCAAATGAATTTTGTTGTAAGAATCAGCGAGAGCATTTTTCAGCACAACGGAGCCGCTGCCTACGTTCACGATAAAATCATTGCCGCTCTTAGTGGTGGAGTAGCTGCCGCTGGTAATGTGCAGGGTATCGGCGGTCGTGAAGCCGTAAATCGTATCATTGCCGTCACCGCTGGCATATTGGTACAGATTGCCGTAAATGCTGAGACCGTTGCCATAGATAGTGTCGTTGCCGGTGCCGCCCTTGACTGTATTATAGCCGTACCAAATGTCGCTGTAGAGGCTGATTCTGTCAGCGCCCGCGCCGCCATCTATCGAACCATAATAAGCATAAATCGTGTCCGCGTCGTCTCCGCCATCAACCGTGCCGCCGCTAATGCTGATATAGTCGCTACCTGCGCCGCCATAAATCGTCTTTGAAGATCCGCCGCCAATAATGAGATAGTCGCTACCGGCGCCCGCGCTTATCCTTGAGCTGTAGTAAGATCCCGTGAGTGTATCGTTGCCGGCGCCTGCGTCTACCGTCACACTATCGTTGTCGTAGCCGTACAGCGAATCGTTGCCGTCGCCCAGCTCAATGTACGATTTATCGCCGTCGTAGTTGTATATGGTGTCGTTGCCCGCGCCTGCATATGCTTTGATTGTTTTGCCGCTGTTGTAGATAGAGTCGTCGCCTGCGCCGCCCGTCAGAGTTTGGCTGTTGAGCGTGTTGTTGATTGTGACGCCGGCGGTAATGCTCTCCCAGGTAATGACACCGCCGCTGACGCTGAGATTTTCCAGCGCGACAGTGTTAAGCGTGAGGACGTTGCTGGTGCCGCTGCCGATTGTAACCAGAACATTGGCGCCGCTCTGCGCGATTTTGGTAACGCTGCCGCTGGTGATTTCAATGCTGTCATCGCCGCCGAAGCCAAAGATAACGTCCTTGCCCTGCCCGCTGCCGTACTGAATCAAATTGCTGGTGCCATTGGTATAAATAGTATCTGCTCCAGCCCCGCCGCTTATCGTTACGCCGCTGGCTGAACTACCGACGCTGATTTTGTCTGCGCCTGCGCCGCCGTCGATATAGACATTGCTCGCGCTGCTGGTGAGAGTGTCGCTGCCCGCCTCGCCGTAGATTGTGACATTCTGCGCAGAATTTACAACGCTGTCATTGCCAGCCAGCGCGCTCAGAACTGTATTGGCGACAGTGTTGGCGTAGGAATCGTTCAGCGTTGTGAATGGGCTAAGAAGTGGCAGAAGCTTGAAAGATTTGCTGCTTGCGCCGACGAGCGTCATCGCGCCGCTGCCTACGCTCACAATAACATTAGTGCCGCTGGTAGTTGTGCTGTAGCTGGCGCCGCCGCCTATGCTGATTGTGTCATAGTTGCTGACGCCGAGAATGCTGTCATTGCCGTCGCCTGAATTGTAGACGTAGACATTGCCAATGGTTGTCGCGCTGTTGAGGTAAACGGTATCGTTGCCGGTACCGCCCGCCAGCGTATTTCTTCCATAAGACGAGCCGCTGGAAAGGCTGATTCTGTCGTTATCGGCGCCGCCGTTTATCGAACCGTAGCTGTACGAACCGTAGACAGTATCGGCGCCAGCCCCTGCGTCAATCGTCACGTAAGAGCCGGAATTGTAAATCGTGTCATTGCCAGCCTCGGCGTAAATTTTAACGCTCGCGCCGGTATTATAAATCGTGTCGACGCCCGCTCCGCCGCTGATTGTGGCTTTATTGCCGGAGTTTTTGAGTGAATCGTTGTACGCCGTGCCGGTAACCGAAGTGCCGGAGACCGTGTTGTTAATCGTGACGCTCAATGGCTTTTCAGTGCCGTAAATCGTCCCAGGCATTGTGCCGGAATTTTTACCACCTACGACGGTTATGGCGCCGCTTGCAACGCTTGAGCCGCTCTTGTAGACGCTAAGAATGACGTTGCTGCCAACGGTCGCGCGGGAATATTCGCCGCCGGTAATGCTGATTCTGTCGCCGCTGCGGGTATTGCTGAGAACGTCGTAGCCGTCGCCTTCTGCATATATGTAGTAGTTAAAACCGTCGTTGTTGTCGCCATAAATCGTGTCATTGCCGAGCCCGCCGATAATCGTTGCGCCGTCTACGTCGCCGGACATACTGATTTTGTCATTTCCAGCTCCCGCATTGATTGACGAAGTTCCGAAACGCCCTGTGATAGTGTCATTGCCCGCGCCTGCGTCGATTGTCACGTAAGCGCCGGAGTAATTGCTGTTGTTTGAATAAATCGAGTCGTCGCCGTCGCCCGCGTAAATCTTGACGGTAGTGCCGGTGTTGTAAACTTTGTCATTGCCGCCCTTCACAGAAATCAGAACGTTACTGCCGCTGTTTTTAATCGAATCCACGTAGGACGAGCCATTCAGCGTTGCGCCGGAAATGGTGTTGTTGATTGTAACGGGAGTGTCGCTATTGACGATAGAAACCTGACTCGCCGCCGCCGTGCCGACTTTCAGCCAGAATTTTTTGCCAGCGTAGTTTTTGAGATTCATGGAGCCGCTACCGACGGAAATAATCGCGTCCGAGCCGCTTACCTGCGTGCTGTAGCTGCCGCTGGTTATGTGAATCGTGTCATTGGTGTTGAGGTTATAAATTAGGTCGGAGCCGTCGCCACTGGCATATTGATATAAAACGCCGAAATTGCCGCTGGAGCCATTGCCGTAAATTGTATCGTTCCCGCTACCGCCGACGACCGTGTTACCGCGCCCGCTGTATGAAACACCTCCTACAACGTAAATATTCCCAGATTGATTATTTAGGCTGATAACATCATCGCCTGAACCGCCGTTTATGGAGCTATTGTAGCCGCTGTAAATCTTATCATCGCCAATTCCGGCATTTATCGTCACAAAAGCACCTTTATTGGTAATTACGTCGTTGCCGTCACCGCCATTAATCTGAACCGTATCTCCGCCTTCGTCATTCAAAATTGTGTCATTACCGTCGCCACCGTCAATCGTAATTTTTATTCCGCCTAAATCACTGAAACTATTGTAATATCCGCTATGAATACTATCATTGCCAGCGCCGCCGTATATCTTGACGCTGTCGCCGGTGTTGCGGATGGTATCCGCGCCGTCGCCGCCATAAATCACCGCCGCGCTTGCCACGCTGGTGTTGGTAATTTTGTCGTTGCCAGCTTGCGCGTAAATCGTGGCGCCCGCTACGCTGTTAGTGTAGGTATCAGCGCCGCTCGTCAGAGAAATTGATTTTGAATCTGCTGGCAGGAGCTTGAAACTCTTGCTGCTGGCGCCTACTAGCGTCATTTTGCCGCTTCCCACGCTGATAATGACATTGGAGCCGCTAAGCTGCGTGCTGTAGCTGGCGCCGCCGCCTATGCTGATTGTGTCATAGTTGCTGACGCCGATAATGCTGTCGTTGCCGTCGCCGGAATTGTAAACGTAGACATTACCGAGGGTTGTCGCGCTGTTCAGGTAAATAGTGTCGTTATCGATACCACCTAGAATGGTGTTATTATTCGCGCTGGAGCCAAGGCTAATACGATCGTTTCCTGCGCCTCCGACTATCGAAACAAATTTTTTATCGTTATTAATTGTATCGTTACCGATGCCTGCGTCTATAGTCACGCTGTTGCCATAACCACTTGCAACGCCGTTGACAATCAAATCGTCTCCCGAGCCGCCATTTATTGTGACCTTGCTGCCGTAATTATAAAGAAAGTCATTGCCGCCGTTGCCATTGATAATAAAATTTCCCGTATCATAGGCTCCAGTTAAATAATCATTATAGCCGTTATAATTCAGTGAATGGCGGCGAGGGCGACGACTACATTGACGTTTCCAGCAACGCTTCGCTGAACACAATAAACGCTGGCGCTGGCCATGACACAATCGACCTGCAGAGCATGAACAATGTGATTCAGTATAGCGGCGGCGCGGACGTTATCGACGGCTTTAACATGACGGACACCCTGCACATCGTCGACGGCAGCGTAACCAGCGCGTACTACACCGAAAATGACGACGTGATTATCAACGTGAGCGGCGGCGGCAAAATCACGATTCTGGAAGGCGCCGAGAAACGCCTCAACATAAAAATCGGCGACGGCGCGCTCATGACGACGGTAATTTCTGAGGCGGGCGAAGATACCGGCAGCGGCGGTGGCATCGATTATCCGATTACCCTGACGAGCGGCGCTGACAATGCAAGTTTCACAGACGATGAAGCCACGGTCTACGCGCAGGCGGGCAACGACACGCTGAAAATTTCCGGCTACTACGGCTACTATGACGGCGGCGCGGGCAATGACATTCTTTCGCTGGACGGCGGCGCCGAGGGCAATACGCTCGTTGGCGGCGCGGGCGCTGATTCGATTTACGCCAACGGCGGCGGCAACGTGATTGTTTATAACACCGGCGACGGCAAGGATACGATTGTCGGCTACGGCGAAAACGATTCGCTGGTGATTAACGGCACCGTTACCAAAGCTGTGCAGTCTGGCGCGAATGTTTTAATCACGGTCGGCAGCGGCACGGCGAACGTCCTCACAATTAAAGATACCACGCTGGAAAATCTCGGTTTGGGCGACGATACCGGCAGCGGAGGTTCAGAATTAATCAGCGGGACGGCGGGCGCCGACGTTCTCAGCAATTCCAAAGCGGGCGTGACGATCGACGCGCTGGCTGGCAATGACACCATTTCAAATACCGGCGACGAAGTTTCAATTTCTGGCGGCGGCGGCAACGACCGAATCACCAACAGCGGCTCCAGCGTGAGTATTGACGCGGGGGCTGGCAACGATACGATTAATTCCAGCGGCGACGAAGTTTTGATTGACGGCGGCGCGGGCGCTGATAAAATTTCGCTCAGCTCCAGCGCGACCGTCAACACAATTGCGGGCGGCGCCGGTAACGATACCATTTACACCAACGGCGGCGTCAACGTGATTGTTTACAACAGCGGCGACGGCAAGGATATGATTTACGGCTTTGGCGGCGAGGACAGCATTAAAATTACCAGCGGCACAATCAGCAAAACTTCTCAGAGCGGCGCCAATGTGCTGGTTACCGTCGGCAGCGGCACAAGCAACGTCATTACAATCCGCGACGTTGCGCTTTCAGATCTCAGCGTCAGCGGCGGCACGATTTCTTACACTGACGGGATTATTCCGACGCCGACCGTTCCTTCACTCGAAATTAACAACACCGAGGATTACGCCACGATTCGCGCGGGCTCCGGCAACCACACAATCACCAACGAAGGGCATTACGTTTACGCGGACGGCGGCGCCGGTCTTGATAAGATTATAAATTTCGGCGAGGAAGTCACGCTGGCGGGCGGCGACGGCAACGATACTTTATTTTCCAGCGGCAATGACGGTTTGCTGGACGGCGGCGCTGGCGCTGATAAAATTTCGCTTGAAGACGGCGCCTCGAACAATACAATCGCTGGCGGTGCGGGCAACGACACGATTTACACCAACGGCGCCGGAAATATTATCCAGTACGGCGAAGGCGACGGCTCGGACGTTATCTATGGTTTCGGCGAAAATGATTCTGTCGAAATCAGCGGCTCCATTCGGACTTCGGTGCAAAGCGGCGGCGATGTGCTGGTTACCGTCGGCGGCAGCGCGAATGTCCTGACTTTCAAAAATCTGGCGGCGGGAAATCTGTACGTCGAAGACGGCTTGATAACCTACACCGACGAAATTATTGAAGAGCCGGATTATCCGCTGAGTCTGACGAGCGGCAAGGACAATGAAACTTTCTCGGACGATGGCGCCACTGTCTACGCGCTGGCTGGCAACGATACGATTGAAAACGAGGGCGGCGATTCATACATAAACGGCGGCGTCAGCAACGACCTGCTGATAAATTTCGGCGACCGCGTAACGCTGGCTGGCGAGGCGGGCAACGATACTTTAATTTCCAGCGGCAATGACGGTTTGCTCGACGGCGGCGCGGGCAACGATAGAATTTCCCTCGGCGCGGACGTTACCGGCAACACAATTTCCGCCGGTGCCGGCAACGATACCGTTTACACCAACGGCGCCGGAAATCTGATTCGGTACAGCGGCGGCAAGGATGTTATCGTTGGATTCGGCGAAAGCGATTCTATTCAAATCACCAGTGGCAGTCTCACGAAAGTCGCGCAGAACGGCTCGAATATTTTAATCACCATTGGCAGTTCGTCAAATGTCCTCACCATTAAGGATATGCAGCTTGACGGCGAACTCATTCTTGACGCCGAAGGCTTCATTACCAGCGTTGAATCCGAAGAATATCCCCAATTTCTTACTTCAGGCGCCGACACCCTTGAAGTTTCGGACGATGAGGCTGAAGTTTACGCGCTGGCTGGCAACGATACGCTGAAAATTTCTGGCAACTACGGCTACTTTGACGGCGGCGCTGGTTCAGATAAAATTTCCCTCGACGCGGACGCTACTGGCAACACGCTCGTGGGCGGCGCTGGCGCTGATACGCTTTACATGAACGGCGCGGGCAATGTCATTCAGTACGAAACCGGCGGCGGCAAAGACGTTATCTTTGGCTTCGGCGAAAATGATTCTGTCGAGCTGGACGGCGAAGTTACGAAAATCCTGCAAAGCGGCGCGAATGTTCTGGTGACCGTCGGCTCCAGCGCGAATGTGCTCACATTCAAAAATATTTCTATCGGAAATCTCAGCGTTGACGATAATCTGATAACCTACACTGAAGAAATTCTGCCGGAATATCCAATGAGTTTGACGAGCGGCGCGGATAGTTTCACAGTTTCGGACGACGACGCCACGGTTTACGCGCTGGGCGGCAAGGATACGATAACCAACCAGGGCAGTTTCTCGTACATTTCTGGCGGCGCGGGCAATGACATTCTGATTAACGGCGGCGAGGAAGTCACGCTCTCCGGCGACGCGGGCAACGATACAATTTATTCCAACGGCATGAGCAATCTGATTCAGTACGGCACCGGCGACGGCAAGGACTTTATCATTGGCTTCAGCGACACCGATTCGATTGAAATTACCAGCGGCGCGATTCGCAGTTCCGTCCAGAGCGGCGCCAATGTCATAATTTACGTCGGCACCGGCACTTCCAACGCTATCACGCTCAAGGATATTTCGCTGAACAATCTCAGCCTCGAAGACAGCGTGATAACTTTCCGCGAAGGCGCCGTGCCTGTAATTCTGACGGCGAAAAATGACAGCTACACCAACGCCGAGGACGAGGCTACGATTGACGCGCTCGCCGGTAACGATACGCTCAGCAATAGCGGCAGCTACGTTTCAATCAGCGGCAACACCGGCAACGATAAAATTACCAATACCGGCAACCTCGTCACGCTCGAAGGCGGCGCTGGCAACGATACGATTATCACGAACGGCGATACCGCGCTGATAGACGGCGGCGCCGGTACTGATAAAATTTCCCTCGGCGCGGACGCTGGCAACGTCACGATAAATGCGGGCGCGGACAACGACACGATTTACAGCAACGGCAGCGGCAACGTCATTCAGTTTGGCAGCGGCGACGGCAAAGACACTGTGTTTGGATTCAGCGGCGAAGATTCGATTCAAATTACGGCGGGAACTGTCAGCAAGAGCGTTCAGAGCGGCGCCAATGTGCTGGTGACGGTCGGTTCAAGCTCCAACGTTCTCACGATTCGCGACGCGCAGATTAGCAGGCTGGCGATTGAAGATAATATTATTTCCGCGTTCGACATGACGAAATATCTGACCGAAAAAGCGGATACCACGCTGGTAAGCGACAACAACATTCAGGTTGAGGCGCTGGGCGGCAACGATAGAATCACGCTCACCGGCAGCGAAGTTACAATCAGCGGCGGCGAGGGCAATGATACCGTTATCGTCGACAATGACTGCGCGTTGATTGACGGCGGCGCCGGTGCGGACAGAGTTTCTCTCAGCGAAAATGCGATGAACGCCACGGTTATTGGCGGCGCGGGGAACGATTCGATTTACAGCGGCGGCGGCTCGAATCTTTTCATTTACGAAGCTGGCGACGGCGCGGATACGATTCTTGGATTTACGCGCGGCGATTCGATTTCAGTCAGCGGCGCGAACGTCGGCACTCCGACCTGGAGCGGTGCCAATGCGACTTTCCAGATTGGCAGCGGCAAAATTGTCCTGCGCAACGTTGCGAACGAGGAGTTCAAAATTAGCGGCGGAATTATCACGCTGAGCGACGAGGCGGCGCTAATCAAGGGCTCGGAGCGCGCGGATACCATTTCAAACACGATTACCGGCGCGCGGATTGATGCGCTGGCTGGCAACGATAAGATTTACAACAGCGGCAATGAGGTTTCAATTTACGGCGGCGCCGGCGCGGATTTAATCAGCCTGTCGAGCGGTGCGGAAGATGTTACGATTAGCGGCGGCGCAGGTGCTGACACGATTTATTCAAACGGCAACGGCAACTTAATCAGCTACGCGGCGGGCGACGGCAAGGACGTTATCTTTGGGTTCGGCGGCGCGGATTCGGTTGAAATTACCGGCGGCAGCGTCAGCAAGAGCGTGCAGAGCGGCGCCAATGTTCTGGTGACGGTCGGCAGTGCGGCGAATGTTCTCACGTTCAAAAATACTACGCTGGCGGAGCTTGTCGTCGACGATAACTTTATTTACGGCAGAAATTCCAACGGCGCGCGCCTCGACGATATTTGCGCTGAAAATTATTCCGTCACGAATCTTGAGACCGGCGGCGATTTTAAAACTATCGCGCAGTCAGACTTCCTCACACTGACAACTAATAACTAACAACTCCACTCGGGCTCGTCAGAAATGGCGGGTCTTTTTTTATTAAGATTTGATTAAAACTCAACGGCAAATCTTGAATTATCTGCGGTAAAAAATTATAATATATCATAGATTTTTTTACACGGAGTGTTCGTTCGTCATTGCAAGGAGGAATTTTTATGAAGAACCAATTTAACCTACAGCTTTTCGCAACAATCAATGTTGACGGCGAATTTGAAAACAATTATGATGGCGTCTACATCGTTGCGAGTGACGGCGATGACGAAATTACCAATTATGGTTACGATGTCACAATCGCCGGCGGTCTGGGCGACGACAACATTTACTTTAACAGCGACAGCGGAAATTTTTTTATCTACAATTACGGCGACGGCGACGATATGTTAGAGAACTTTTCGGGCTCGGTGATAATTAACGACGACTACGTTACGCACATTGGGCTGAATGGCTATGGCCTAACGGCGTATATGGGAAGCGGCGGCAGCATTACCTTCGTGGAGAGCATGTCTATCTATGCTTATTACGACGAATACGCAGAGGATCCGGCATTCTCATTTGAAGAAAACCTGCTCAGCGTGGGCGGTATGGATACCGAGGGCGAGGTTGTCATAGAGGCTGAAGACGTTGCGGGCTACGCATACGTGTACAACGGCGGCTATATGACTATCAGCGGCTTCACGTCAGAAGATACTCTCGAGTTAAATTACATTGAAACTGTCAGCGGCGAGGACGAAATTGGTTCGTTTTATTATTTCGGCGAGGACGGCAGCGTAGAAATTTTCACGGATTACGGCTCGATTTACCTGACAGAATACCTTTACAACTACGGCGACGAAGAAACCGGCGGAGTTTCGATTAATCTGGTTTACAACGGCAGTCTTATCGAAACAATACTCCCTTCTGTTGCTGACATTGACTACCAGTATATTGAAGGCAACTCCTACGCGGATAATTTTTCCTATCCAGGTTATCATGAAGGGGTAACGATAGACGCGCTGGGCGGCAACGATACAATCGTCGGACGATTTTGGAACTCTTCGCTTAGCGGCGGCGAGGGCAATGACGTTATCGATATAAGCGAAGGCGACGTGGACTATGCAACCATTAACCCAGGCACAGGCAACGATACCGTTTACATGGACAACTACGACGGATACAACATTTACCAGTACTACACCGGCGACGGCAACGATGTCATTTACTACGCAAAAAGATACGACACAATTTCCATAGACGACGGCGAGGGCAGCTACTCTACCATGTGGAGCGGCTCGGACTTCGTTATTAAGGTCGGCTCCGGCGCCATGACGCTGAAAAGTGTGAACGCCAGCTTACTGCCAGCCATTGAAGGCTATTACGAAGAGGAAGAGGATACCGTTCCTGCCAGCGGCGTCACCCTCACCAATTTTACCAGCAACACCGTTATCAACAGCACGGCTTACGCTGATTCAATCAGAAACAGCGGCGACAGCGTTAATATTTATGCTGGCGACGGCGATGATATAATAAGCGTTAACGCTAGTTATAATTCGATTTATGGCAATGCAGGAAATGATATAATAAGCGTCAGTGCTGATTATACTCGAATTAATGCTGGCGCGGGCAACGATACAATCTACCGAACCAACAAGTATGGATGGGGATATAACTATTTTCAATATGCTAACGGCGACGGCAATGACGTAATTTATGGCTTTGAAGCAGCTCAGGATTTTGTCTCGCTTTCCTCCGGCAGCAGCTACAGTACAACTACCAGTGGAAATGATTTTATCGTTAGTGTCGGCAGTGGCAAAGTGACGCTCAAAGATTCTAAAAACGCTCAGATACGCGTATTGAACGGATCCATTTCAACTGCATGGGGCGCTAATACAAGCACAAGGACGCTGTCAGGAACTGCTAATAATGATTATTATCCGTGATTGAAATTGTATCGTAGGGAGTGTAGCCATAGATAATGTCGCTGCCGTCGCCGGAAGCATACTGATAGATGGAGCCGCCGCTGCTCACGGAAGCTAAGCTGTTGCTGTAAATCGTATCGTTGCCGGTGCCGCCCTTGACGGTGTGCTTGTAAGTGTATCCCGCAACACTTTTCAAACTGATCACATCATTGCCGGCGCCGCCATTCATCGAATTGTACCATCCGCCATAGTTGATAATCCTGTCATTGCCGTTGCCGCCGTCGATTGTACAATAGCCATCGTAATATCCGTAGACCGTATCAGCGCCATCGCCCGCGTAGATTCTGGCATAGTTGTTGCGTTCATTGTAAACAGAATCGTTGCCGCCATAAGCATAGATAACATTGCTGCTGGCACTGTTACTGAGCGTTTCATTGCCGTCGGAGCCGTATATCGCGAAGCGCTGCAACTCGAAAGAAATCCCATTCATAAAAATCCTCCCCTTCCTAAAACTCCCGAAACAAAAACTTCTTTGTATTGTAACACTCTTCCATCCCCCATGTCAAGAGTTTTCTGAAATTTTAATCAAATTCTAATACAATGAAAATAAAAAGAAAAGGACACCTTCGCCGTCTGAATATGTCCTTATTTTATTCTAATTTTGAATCAGCGCTGTTTCATTTTTCGCCGGAAGCTACCGTGAGGAGATTCGCCTGCGCGATAGTCGCAGTAGTATCCATGGTTTCGAAATCGCTGACTGAATAATTTTTTGAAGTAATTTCACCCAGCTGCGCGCCGCTGCCAACAAAGTTAGTGTCGTCCTCGGTAAACCACGGAACTGCCGCGTTGCCGTTGCCACTGCTGTAAGTTCTAGTAGAAGTTTTGCCGGCGGCGTCGACGATTGTAATTTTCTTACCGTTGCCGTTTTTGACGGTAATGGAGCCTGTTCCGACGCTGAAAATGACATCGGAGCCGCTGTAGCTGGTGCCGGAAATTTCGCCGCTGGTAATTTTAATTTTGTCCTGGAGGGAAGTGTAGTCCGTGATCACGTCTTTGCCGTCGCCGCTCGCGTAAACGAAGAAATCTTTGCCGTCGCCGCCCGTAAGCGTGTCAGCGCCAGCACCGCCGGTGAGCGTGTCATTGCCCGCGTCGCCGTAGAGTTTGTCGTTGCCAGCAGCGCCGTAGAGTTTATCGTTAGCGTTGCCGCCGTAAATCGTATCTGCCTTCGAGCCGCCGGTGAGCGTATCATTGCCGGAGCCGCCCTTAATCGAATCGCCGAGATTGTTGCCTGTAATGCTGATTTTCTTCGTGAAGGCGCTGGCGTCGACGGTTTTGGTGGTCGTGGCGTAATTTTTCAAATCGATAGCCGCTCCGCTGTAGCTCGTGCCGACGGTGAGTTTTTTCTTCGATGAATCGTAGCTGAGACCGCTCGGCAAACTGTCGCTGGAAGTTTCGGGATAAATTTTGGTAGTTTCAGCGCCGCGCGAATTTATGACGGTGATATTTTTATTCTTGCCATTTTTCACAGTGAGGTTACCGCTGGAAGTTTTCAGAACGACGTTGCTGCCGCTCACGCTCGCGCTGGTTATGCTCGCGCTGGCTAGCTTGATTTTATCTGCGCCGGCGGTGTAATCCTGAATCAAATCGTTGCCGCCGCTGTAAATGTAAACGTCCGCGCCGCCGCCCAAACTTACGGTATCGTTACCTGCGCCGCCAGAAATTGTATCCGCGCCCTTGCCACCTTTGATAGAGTTCGCCGCCGCCGTCCCGACGATTGAGACGCCGCGCGACAGTGCCGAGGCGTTGACTTTCGTTACAGCTGAAGAATAATCCGCCAGGTCGATTAAGCTGCCGGTGAAAGCTGTGGACGCTGTGAGGACGGCGCCTTTGACGGAAATTCCGGCGGGAACGGTACTTTCGGGATAAGTTTTGGTAGTAGTGTTGCCGTTTTTGTCAATAACGGTAATGGCTTTGTCTTTGCTGTTTTTGAGTGTAATGTTTCCGGCGGAAGTTTTCAGCACGACGTTTGAGCCGGAAATACTCGCGCTGGTTATGTTCGCGCTGGCTAGCTTGATTTTATCTGCGCCGGCGGTGTAGTCCTGAATTAAATCGTTGCCGCCGCTGTAAATGTAAATATCAGCGCCGCCGCCCAAACTCACGGTATCGTTACCTGCGCCGCCAAAGATTGTATCTGCGCCCTTGCCACCTTTGATAGAGTTCGCCGCCGCCGTCCCGACGATTGAGACGCCGCGCGAAAGAGCCGAGGCGTTGACTTTGGTAACGCCGCTGTAATTCGCCAAATCGACTGAACTGCCAGTAAAAGCAGTTGACGCCGTAAGAATTGAATTGCTGATAGAAATTCCAGCTGGCAGAGTGCTTTCGGGATAAGTTTTCGTGGTAGTGTTGCCGTTTTTGTCAATGACCGTGATATTTTTGCCCTTGCCGTTTTGGACGGTGAGGTTGCCGCTTGAAGTTTTGAGCACGACGTTGTTGCCGCTGAGTGAACTGCCAGTGATTGACGCGCTGGCGAGCTTGATTTTGTCAGCCGCCGCGTAATCTTGAATTAAATCGTTGCCGCTGGAATAAATGTAAATGTCCGCGCCGCCGCCGAGCGAAACTGTATCATTGCCAGCTCCGCCAGAAATTGTATCCGCGCCGCTACCGCCCTTGATTGAGTTCGCTGCCGCCGAGCCGACAATCGTAACACCGCGCGAAAGTGCAGACGCGTTGACTTTGGTGACGTTGGAATAATTCGCTAAATCGATTTTGCTGCCGGTAAAATTGCTGGACGCGGTAAGAATTGAATTGCTGATAGAAATTCCGGCGGGTAGCATTTCCTGAACAATAATTTCTCCAGTTTCTAAAAAGCCAGTATAAATATCCATTGCCGCCGCTGCCATCTTGTAATCATTGTGTCCTACGCCCTCGACGATAGAAATTTTCCAATTAAAAGGAACGCCAAGTGCCGCAGCCTGATCTTTCATTTGCTGATAAAATTCTTTGCCGCGTTCCAGACGATTTTCGCCCTGCGCGTCCGCTTCTGGCGTTGTACGAAGATTGTCATCCCGTACAATATCCTGCTCGCCAAGCAAAATAACTACGGGCTTCGCCAGAGTTGCAATTAGTTTCTCGTCCGTAACAGTCGTGCCTTTCAATCCGTAGGGAAATTGAATGCTGTTGTCTGGCATTGTGTACCAGCCGGCGTTTGCAGGAATAATAACGTCAAAATCTTCCTCCTCACTAAAAATCGCGTAACGATGAACCAGTTGAGCGCCTGCAGAATGCCCAAAAAGCAAAGTCTTGCTGTCAGATGACTGGACGCGATTTTTTACATCACGAATAATTCTGTTTAATACGGGGAAAACCCACTCATCTTCTGTTTGGAGACTGCCATTTCTCATGACGTTGCCGGTGTTGTAATAGCCGCTACCTGGAAATTTTTCTTCAGTAAATTCCGGGCAAATAAGCAGCACATTGTTCTTATCGGCGTGTGACTGCCAGTCAGAAAGATAACGTTCGGCGTCGCGATTCATTCCGTGAAGTACCAGCGCTATGGCATCGCCAGCAGACCAGTTTGCCGGACGGTAGTAGTAAATATTCATAGGATCATCATTAGCGCCGACGCTTTCTTCAAAGCTGTAGACATTTTTTCCGGTTTTCAAACTTTCATTTGCTGTCCCCTGAATGTTGAGAGTTTTGCCGCTGGCACCTACGAGCGTCACTGCGCCGGAACCAACACTGATAATTACGTTGCTGCCAACGGTAGATTTTGTATAGGCGCCGCCTGTGATTGAAATCGTGTCGCTTGAAGTGTAGCCGTAAATCGTGTCGTTACCGTCGCCGGAATTACAAATGAAGACGTTGGAGCCATTACCTCGGCTGTGAATCTCGTCGTTGCCTTTGCCTCCACTAATCGTGACGCGATAGGTGTCGTTCGTATCATTCAGAGAAGCAACGCCGCTGTCGGAAAGGAAACCATCGCTGCCCCACGACTCGTAGAAGTAGTATCCGCTGTAAATCAAATCGTTGCCCGCACCGCCGTCAAGCTTTGAATTTGAGCCGCTGGAACTAATCGTATCGTTACCGTCGCCGCCGCTCAGACTTACATTGACGCCGCCTCTGCCGTACCATTGACCGTTGATAATCAAATCAGCTCCCGTGCCGCCTTCAACCGTAACGTTATCGCCGTGATTGTAAACGGTATCATTTCCAGCAAGACCAACAAGTACAGCATTAGTCTCCGTATTGCTGTAAGAATCAGCCGCCGCCGTGCCTGTGACAGTGGCATATTTGATTGCGGAAATATTTCCGAGCGTCGAGGCGGATTGAGTAACGCCGTTGGCTGTAAGCGTGGTTTTTGTGCTGAGAATCGCGGAAGTGCTCACGGTTTCAGTTTCATTCAACGCGCCGCCGAACATCTGCACCCAGTAATCGCCATAGTAACTGCCGGATTTATAAAAATATCCAACACCAAGCTTAGTAAAATAATCCCGTAAAATATTGGCGCGGTGTCCTGTTGAATTCATCCAGCCAACCATAACGGCTTCTGGCGAACCATAACCGGCAGCAATATTTTCTCCCCAGCTGTTGTAGGATTTTTCAACTGCAGTGAAAAAGGACGTTCCATCTGGGCGAGTGTGCCCCCAAGTATCTTCAATTTCAACCGCACGAATTGAGGCACCTTCAATTAAGCCCTGCGAAAGTATCAGCCAGTTCAAACCCTGAGCCTCGCGCTCCTGATTGACAATCTTAAAAACTTCCCAGACATTTTCGTGAGCTACGCCGTCAAAGTAATCATTCGCCTCGCGGTAACCTTTTAGCGTAACGTTGAGATAGCCCGCCTCGTCCGTCAGAACAATATCCCTGCCGACCGTGCTGTAGCGGATATTCGGCGTACCGCTGCCTGTGTAGTTTATAACCAGCTTGTCATTCGTGGGGTCAATATCTTCAATCACGGCGGAAATCGTATTCGCGCTGGAGTAAGAAATTTTGAAAGTGTCCGCACCGGCGCCGCCGTTCAGCGTACCGCTCCCGCCCGTCATGTGAATAACGTCGTTGCCGGAGCCACCAATCAATAAAACATTTTTGCTGTTTGCAGTTTCAATGGTATCGTTGCCCGCCAGCCCATAAACCTGCGTATTATCACCGATATTACTGCCGTAGTCGCCGCCGGAAGTACCATGAATCACGTCGGCAAAACGCTGAAGCTTAAATTCCATGACGAACGTCTCCTTTCAAGAATCCAAATCAATTTTTCTGAAAATTTTAGTTGGAATAATCTTCCGTGTCAAGAAATAAAAAAGCCCGACGTTACCGCCGAGCCGCAAAACAATATTTTACGCGCTGAGAGTGCCGCGCTCTTTTACATAGCTAATCAAACCGCCAGCCTGCGCAATACCCTGCACAAAGCCAGGCAGCGGGTGCGCATGGAAAACATCGCCGGTCGTAAGATTTTCAATTGTGCCGGTATCGGTATCAATCTTCAAAATATCGTCCGCGTGAATCTTTTCAACATCGTCGCCAATTTCCAGCAGCGGCAGACCAATGTTAATCCCGTTGCGGTAGAAAATCCGCGCGAAGCTCGCCGCAATGACAACAGGTATCCCGCTGGCTTTGATAGCAACCGGCGCATGCT
The DNA here is from genome assembly GCA_017614505.1 of Selenomonadaceae bacterium. Taxonomy (GTDB): domain Bacteria; phylum Bacillota; class Negativicutes; order Selenomonadales; family Selenomonadaceae; genus Quinella. Next base: position 66,223 of record JAGABT010000011.1, read on the forward strand.
CGCGGCTCGAACCGCAGCCGAAATTTTTCCCGCCAACCATAATATCGCCAGCCTTGACATTCGCCGCAAAACTCTCGTCAATGTCAACCATGCAGTGCTTCGCCAGCTCGGCGGGGTCGAACGTGTTCAGATAGCGCGCCGGAATTATAACATCAGTGTCAATGTTATCGCCGTAGCGCCAGACCTTTCCTTTAACTTGCATTTTGAAATTTCCTCCAATAAATCGCGAATCAGAAGAGGCGCCCCATGGACGGGGCGCCGGCCGTCACAGGTCGCCGGAAGCGACCTATGCGGCCGAGCTTTCTTTGGTTACTTTCTTTCTCGAAAGAAAGTGACATAATCGAAAGAAATGCTGAAAATCCCTTAAATCTCATCAGGCGTAGCAATTCTGCCGAGAACCGCGGACGCCGCCGCCACGTGCGGCCCCGCCAGATAAACTTCGCTGTCGACGTGACCCATGCGCCCGCGGAAATTCCTGTTGGTCGTCGAAACGCAGCGCTCGCCCGCGCTCAAAATTCCCATGTACCCGCCGAGGCACGGACCGCAAGTCGGGCAGCTCACTACGCAGCCAGCGTCGATGAAAATATCAATCCAGTGGCAATGCACTGCCTCCCTGTAAATTTCCTGACTGCCTGGAATGACGATACAGCGAACGTCGGGGTGAACCTTGCGCCCCTTCAGAATCCCAGCCGCTATGCTCAAATCTTCCAGCCGCCCGTTCGTACAGGAACCGATAACCACCTGGTCAATTTTAATTTCGCCCAAATCTTCGACGCGCCTGACATTTTCCGGCAAATGCGGCAGCGCGACAACAGGTTTCAGCTCGCTCAGATTAATTTCAATCGTCTCGCTGTACTTCGCGCCCTCGTCCGCCGCAACGGGATTGTAGGGATAACTGACGCGCGTGCCAACGTAAAATTTCGCCGCTTCGTCGAACGGGAAAATCCCCGCCTTGCCGCCCGCCTCAATCGCCATGTTTGAAATCGTCAGCCTGTCCGTCATAGAAAGTTCCGCCACGCCCTCGCCGCTGAACTCCAGCGATTTGTAGAGCGCGCCGTCCACGCCAATTTTCCCGATAAGCGTCAGAATAACGTCCTTGCCGCCAATATTTTTCGGCTTCCTGCCCGTGAGCCTGACGTTAATCGCCTCTGGAACTTTAAACCACGCCTTGCCCGTCGCCAGTCCAACCGCCAAATCCGTCGTGCCAACGCCCGTCGAAAAAGCGTTCACAGCGCCATATGTGCAGGTATGAGAATCCGCGCCGATTATCAGCATGCCAGGCGCAACGATTCCAAATTCCGGCAGAATCACATGCTCAATCCCGACGCGCCCCGCCTCGTAGTAGTGCCTGATTTTATTTTTCTTAGCGAAGTCGCGCATAATTTTCGCAAGGTCGGCGCTCTTAATGTCCTTCGCCGGCTGAAAGTGGTCGGGTATCAGCGCGATTTTTTCTGGATTGAAGACCGGCACGCCAATTTTTTCAAATTCCTTTATCGAAGGCGGTCCCGTTACGTCATTCGCCATCACCAAATCCAAATCGCAAATCACGAGCTGCCCCGCTTCCACCGAGTCCAAGCCCGCGTGCCGCGCCAGGATTTTCTCACTCATCGTCATTGGCATTTTATCACTCTCCTAAATAATTTTCGCGCTGATTATACCACAAAAAAAACCATTGCGCCAATCGCCCGCCGCCTTAGTCTTGCTCCAAAAAAAAAGCGCGGCTTCAATACACCGCGCGATAAAATTTCATTCCGCGAAAATTTTTATCAGAGCCTTGACTTCAGTCAGCTCGTCCACAATCGGCTTGCATTTAATTTCTTTCTCGGAAACAATGAGCGCCTGCGGAAATTTTTTCCAGTCGAAGTCGCCGACGCCCTTGATTTCGTTGTTGTACAGCCGCAATTCTTTGCCGCTCACAAATTTCCAAAACAGTGTCTGGAGCGTCTCGGCAATGTCCTTATTCAGAATACTGCCGTAAATTTGCACCGCCTCGCTGTTACCCAGAAACGCCGCCAGCACATCGACCGTGCCGGAACCCAGCTTTTCAATCACCGGCTTAACGCCCCAGCAAAGCAGATGAACTCTGTTGCCGCCGTCCGCCAGTCTTTTTGCGCATTGATAAGTACTCAAAGCGTAGACCTGCTCAACGACCTCAGCTTTTGCTTCAAATTCCGACGTCGCCGCCATTCGCGCCGCGATATAATTTTTCACGTCCTGCACGGCGGCGGGATTATTGGCGTCAATGTAATTCAAAATGTAGTCAAGCTCTCGGGTTATGGAGTTTTCGTATTTCTGACTGCCGACGGCGGCTTCGAAAATTTGCATCTCGTTCGCCGCAATTCCAATCAGAAATTCGACGCCGGCAGCGGCGCCATTCAGATAAGCGGCGTAAGCGTCCACGGGAATTAATTTGCCGTCGCGGGTCGGTGCGGATAAATTCAGCGCAAGTTTTTGAGACGCTTTCTTCAGCCGTTCCATCGGCAGCCGCGAAAGTTCCGCCATCGTCGTTGTCGAAGTTTCCTGCAGAAGTTTTTTCGCCAGTTCCCGCGACACTTCCGGCGTCCCGTAAGCCGCCATTGGACTGCCGTGGAATACGAACGCTTTTTTGAACAAACCTTTCGCCTGTTCGCACGCCGCAAGGAGGCTGATTGAGAGCGCGCCCGCCTCAAAGCCCATGACGGTAATCTTTTCGGGGTCGCCGCCAAAGCTGGAAATATTTTCGCGAATCCAGCGGAGCGCGGCAATCTGGTCGAGCAAGCCGAGGTTAAGCGCGTCAGGATAATTCTCGCCGCCTGGGACTTCAGAAAAATCTATGAAGCCGAAAATTCCAAGGCGGTAATTGAAGGTGACGCATATAGCGTCGGGATAAATTTTGTTGAACTGCCCGCCGAAGAGGATTGGGTCGGCGGCGCCGCCGTAGGAGAAATCGCCGTGGTGGAAAATCACGATAACCGGCTTTTTCTTATCGGTCTTCTGAGCGCCGACGCAGATATTCAGATATAGGCAGTCTTCGCTTTGCCGGTGAAGTTTTAAAGGCGAACCGTCGTAGTCAACCTGAATTGCGGACGCGCCCAGATATTTTGCCTCGAACACGTCTTCAGATTCCGGCAGCGGCTCTGGAGCCTTCCAGCGAAGTTTGCCGACGGGCGGCTTAGCGTAGGGAATGCCGCAGAAAAACAGCGCGTCCTTAATTTTTTCGCCAACGAAGAAACCGGTTTTGGTTTTTACCGCGCAGTCGGTATCAAACGCGCCGTGAATTTGCTGATTCTGGCTATTCAATTCGTCGAGGTCAACTTTTTCGTGCAGGTTGTCGAACATAAAGCCGCCGCTGCCATCGCCGTAGCGCTCGCGGATTTTTCGGACGCGGTACCAGCGGACTGCCATGCTGAACGCAAAGCCCAAAATCGTCGGCACAACCAGATAAGCGTAGCCCTCCATCGCATAATCGTCAATGGATATGTCCTTAATCTCCGCGAAGGCGTACTCAATCGACGCGCAAAAGAGAATGTAGCCGATAACAGCCAGAACCCTGTTAGTTTTACTGCTCTGCACTGTCTTGCTGAAAACAATAGTGTTCGCCAGTTTGTCCAGCGCGAAGCCGACGACCATACAGATTATACCGCATTGCCATTCCTCGTAGCCGAGAATCTGCGGGATTTTAAAGCCAAGCCCATAAGCGATACCAGAAATTCCGGCAACTATAAAATTGTCAACGGTAAATAATTTTTTCATTCTTCACCTCGGCGGGCGGAAATTTTAGAGCATGTAATAATTCGTCAGGAAATAGCTGCGCTCCCAGTCGACGATTTTCAGCGCGGATTCGTTTTCCATGTGAATGTTGGACTCGGCGAGAACCATAACCGGCTTGTTTTCGAGGTCGTAAAGTTTCCAGTCATGTGCCTTACCGTCGGGCGAAATGTCAGCGCTGAGCGACGGGTTGCCGGTCTTAGCGAACTGCACCCACATCTTGCGCATCGCCTTGCAGAAATTTTCGTCGAAAACTGCTTCAGCGGCTTCGGAATCTGCCTTGTTGTCGAATATTATCGCAACTTCAATCGCGTGCCCGCTTTTAATCATCGGCAATTTGGATTCAGCCGTGAAATAGTAGGTGTAGGATTTGCCGCCGGCTTTGGTCTGTTCCTCGGAAAGGCGGATTTGCGGCGCGATAAACCAGCTCTGGCTGAAAATTTTGCTCGCGCGTTCCCAGTCTTCGCACTGGAGGTCATTGTAATAACTTTCGAGCAGCGCTTTTTCCTTGTCAGACAGCTGGGCGTATCTCTGGTTTTCGCGGCTGTAGACCCACGATTTCCAAAATTCCTCACCCATTATGCCAGAGAAGGTATTCATTTCGTCCTTGTTGCAGCCGTGCAGGAACGCAATATTTTTCGCCGCGCCGCTGGCATAAGCTTCCCACGGATTAAGCGGCAGGATTTTTCCGTCGCGCTCAGGAATTGTGCGAACCTGGAATGTTGAAAACAGCCCGAACATTTCTCCGACCTTTTTGGTGAAAGTTTCGGCGTCGATTTTCTTCAGGTCGGCGACGGTTTTGCAGTTGAACGCCGCCAGAATTTCATTAGCGCAGGCGATAGCCTCTTCCGTGGATTGACACTGGGAAGGCGCGCCGCTTTCGGCAATGACGCGGTGGAAATATTTCTGCGAGCCTTTAATCAGCGGGAGCATTGTGCAGCTTCCAGCGCCGGCAGATTCGCCGAAAATCGTCACGTTATCGGGGTCGCCGCCAAAGCTGGCAATATTTTCATGTACCCACTTGAGCGAGGCAACCTGGTCGAGCAAGCCGAGATTCTGAGCGTCGGGATAATCCGCGCCGTCAGACAAATGCGAAAGGTGCAGGAAACCGAGCGCGGCGAGCCTGTAAGCAACGACGACGACGATAACTTCCGGATTTTCCCTTACCAGATTGTAGCTGTCATAATCGATTGAGCCGCCGGTCTCGAAGGCGCCGCCGTGTATCCAGACCATAACCGGCTTTTTCGTGCCGCCGTCGTCCGCCTTGAAAACGTTCAGATACAGGCAGTCTTCGCCCTGTACATAAAACGAAGAAGGGTCGCCCTCCTGCTGGCAGGAACTTTTTCCGTTGTAGTAGGCTTCGTAAACGCCGTCGTCTGCAACAACGTCAACCGGCGCCTTCCAGCGCAATTCGCCAACCGGCTGTCTGCCGACGAACGGAATACCTTTGAACGTGATAACGCCGTCAATTTTCTTGCCGACGAAGGTGCCGTTGACGCACTTGACAGCCAGCGCCTTGTCGTAGTCGCCGGTAATGCGTTTGTTCTCGCCATATTTGGCGCGCATAATTGCTTTAAGGTCTTCCATAGTTCACAATCCTTTCGTAGTTCATGGATTTTGATTATCTTGTGCAAGCTCGGTGTAAAGCTTGTCGAGGTCCTGTTCATCGTAATCTGGCGGCTCGTAGGTTTTGGAGAAAATAATTTTGATGCTGGCGAGCCGTCCAGCCAGCCGCCTTTCCTGCCGGAGTTCGTGCCCTGTGAAGAAGACGTATTCAAAAACTCCATCGCCCATGAAACAGAATAGCAGGAAAAAAAATTCGCGCGGTATGTTGTTCCAGGTTTCCGTCAGCACTAAAAGAATTCCGGCGAGAATCAGCCCAACAATCGTATAAAGGAAAATTTTCCATTTCCGATGCTCTTCATGCTCAACCATACCAAAATTATAGGCGAGATCATCATGAATGACATTCCGAATGGTTTGTCGTTCCTCTTCAGACAGGCAGTCCTCGACAATGTTCAGAACCAGCGGGTGTTCGTCGGGAATGACTTTGGCGGCGCCTATGAGATACTCGATAAACTCCAGGTCTGTCACTTCGTGCCCTTTGACGCTGTAAGGCGTGACAATATCGTTGTAGCTGGTAATGCGGCAGAAAATCGTAGCGACGCCGTTTTTGATATAGTCGCGTTGTAAGCGTGATTCGATATAACTTTTTTTCCGCTCAAACAATCGGATAAAGTTGCGTTTTTTCATAGTGAATTTCACTTCCGCCGCAAAGACAGGCAAAGGAAAATCCTCTGCCCGTCGAAATGCGGATTAGGTTTGAGTCGCGCGGATTTTAAATTTCGCAGAGGTAGCGCATTTCGTTAAGACTTTGCGTGTTCAAATCCTTGTGGAGGACGCAGCCCTCAGAGTTTAACTCCATGGTGTAGCGGTTGTCGGCGGTGTATTTTTCCCAGTGCGGCATAAGTTCGTTGTCGGGCGTGCCGTTCGTCGCGAAGGCTGTCCACGCCGCCTGAACCTGTTTGACGAGTTGCGGATTCGGCGTCATCCAGGGTTCATCGGGTTCCGAATTGAAGACGTAACCCAATTCTATTCCGTGGAACGCGCCCAGTTCTTTGCGCTCGCTCATTTCGCTGAACAGGTAGTAGTACACGTCCTCGAACTGCGACTGATTTTCGGCGTCGAGTTCCTGCGGGACGCGCCAATCCATCTGATTGATAAACGCCCTGTAATTCGCCGGAGTATCGGGATTGCCCTTCAGCCAGTCCGCATAAAGTTCCCTGTCGGAGCAGGCGACGCGCGCTTTGTACCGCGACAGGATTGGCGAAATTTTTTCGTGCGTTTCGTGGAAGTCAGCGAAATAATTTGGGTCGTACAGCAGCCAGTATCCCCACTCGTCAGCGGTCGTGCCGGTCAGGAATTTAATCCCGCGAGCGGCGCCGTCTTTGAGTGCCTTGAAAGGATCTGCCGGCCAGAATTTCCCGTCGCAAGCCGGACAGTAATCGGAATGAGCAGTGCCGCGCCGCATTTCAAAAAGTTTCACGTAAATATCTCTGAGCTCGGCGGAGGATTTTTGCATAAGGTCGCTCATTTTGCGCGTGCCGCTCAACTTCAGAAAATCTTCCAAAAGCTGACCGGCGTGCGACGCCTCGTGAGCCATGCGCGTAGGTCCCGATTCTGGAATTGCTTTCTGGAACAGACCTTTGGCGGCGGGCGTAACCGACAGCAGGAAACAGGAAATGGAGCCAGCGCTTTCGCCGAAAATCGTCACGTTGTCGGGGTTGCCGCCGAAATTGGAAATATTTTCCTTGACCCACTTCAGCGCCGCGATTTGGTCGCTCGTACCGAGATGCCCGCTGTCCGCGAACGCCGAATCAATCAGCCCTAAGTTCAGGAAGCCGAAAATGTTCAGCCGGTAGTTGAGCGTAACGACAATGACATCGTGCGCCTTCGCAATGTGCGTGCCGCTGTAGGTCGGGTCGCTGGTGCCGCCGTGCATAAAACTGCCGCCGTGAATGAAGACCATAACCGGCAGATTTTTCTTGTCGCTGCGATTCCAGATATTGAGCGTCAGGCAGTCTTCGCTTTGCGGATTCTGGGACGCTTTTTCAAGCTTATCGTCCTCCTGCATAGCCGAGAATCCGAATTTTTTGGCGTCGAAGGTTTTGTCGGTCGGAGCCAGCGGCTGCGGAGCCTGCCAGCGGAGTTTGCCGACGGGCGGCTGAGCGTAGGGAATGCCGAGCCACGTTTTTACGCCATTTTCGTCGACAAAGCCGTTGAAGGTGCCGTAGCGCGTTTTGACGGTGAGTTCACTCATAAAAATTTTCCTCCTAGTTTTCGTAGAGGTAGCGCAGGGCGCTGAGATTTTGCGTGTTCAAATCTTTGTGAAGGACGCAGCCTTTGGAGTTGAGCTCCATTGTACAGCGGTTGTCGGCGGTGTATTTTTCCCAGTGCGGAATGAGTTCGTTGTCGGGATTGCCAGTCGCCGCGAAAGCCGCCCACGCCGCCTGAATAACCTTCACGAGCGTCTGATTAGGATTCGGAACAATGTACGGTACGTTGAAAGTGTACGACAGGTCGAGCGCGTGGAACGCACCCAGATATTCCAGCGGCGGCGAAGGCTGCTGCGTGAACAGATAATGATAAACGTCTTCGAACGCCGACTGATATTCAGCCTCCAACTCCTGCGCGACGCGCCAGTCTGCCTGCGTTGCAAAATCGCCGTAAGTGTCGTCGGTATCGGGACTATTTTTAAGCCACGCTTTGTAAACTTCTTCGTTCGTCTGCTTTGTGTAGCGCGAAAAAATCGGCGAAATATCCTGCGGGTCTCTGCGAACAAGTTCAAACAAATTTTCGTTAGCCATCAGGAAACAACGCCATTCGTCGGCAGTCGTGCCCGTCAAAATTTTAATTCCGCGAGCCGCGCCGTCTTTGAGCGCTTTGAACGGGTCAAGCGGCAAAAATTTCCCGTCGCACGTCGGATAAAAATCCGCAACGTTCATTTCGCGAGTGGAAATAAATTCTGCGTAAGCCTTTTGAAGTTCGACGCCGGATTTCTTCATGAGGTCGCCAACGGTCTTCGCGCCGCAAGATTCCATAAAACTTTTCGTAACTTGAGTTGAACCTTCGGGCGTTCTGCAAAAACCGACGGCGCCCGACTGCGGAATTACTTTTTGGAACAGACCTTTTGCGGTTGGAGCGATTGTCAGGAAAGAAGTCGAAATTGAGCCGGCGCTTTCGCCGAAAACCGTAATGTTGTCAGGATTGCCGCCGAACGCCGCGATATTTTCCTTAACCCACTGCACCGCCGCGATTTGGTCTTTAATTCCCAGATAACCGCTGTCCTCGAACGAAGAATCGACGCTTGCAAGGTTCATGAAGCCGAAAACGTTCATGCGGTAGTTAATCGTGACGATAATGACATCGTGCGCGGAAACGAAATTGCTGGCGTTGTAGGTCGGTTCGCTTGCACTTCCGCAGACAAAACCGCCGCCGAAAATCCAAACCATTACCGGCTTATTTTTGCCTTCGCCGCGTGCCCAAATGTTGAGCGTCAGGCAGTCTTCGCTTTCCGTTGTGGGGAAGCCGTCAACCAGATTGCCGAGTTTCATTGACGCCTGCATAGGGTCGTTGCCGTATTTTTTGGCGTCGAAAGTTTTGTTGGAGGGCGCCAGCGGCTGCGGAGCCTGCCAACGCAATTTGCCGACGGGCGGCTGAGCAAACGGAATGCCGAGCCACGTTTTTACGCCGTTTTCGTCGACGAAGCCGTTGAAGGTGCCGTAGCGCGTTTTTACAGTAGTCATAAAAAATCAATCCTTTCCTGCCAGATAAGCCGCAATGCGTTTCGCCACGTTGTCCTTGATGTTGTTGTAGTAGAGGGCGTAGTCAGTTTCGTGCCTGCCGTCGGGACCGAATGCCGCGTTGAAAATTTCAGCGAGTTCCTCGGGGAATGGCTCCATTTCGGCGTGCGTCACGACAACGCCGCGCGAAGGTATAACCTGCGCGTCCGCGCCAGCGTCAACAATTTCGTACCTGCCAGCTTCTATGTTCGGCATGAGCGAGCCAAGGTTTTCGCTAGCGGGAGCGTAAGTGTCGTCGCGTTTCCAGTTAATCGGATTGATACTAATCGCGTTCGGCAGCAGCACGGCGGTCTTTGCGTTTAGCTCGACGTTTTTGGGACCTTCAGTGTTCCAGCTGACAATAACGCCGGTATCGCTTTCGCCGGTCGCAAACTTCAAATGCGGATTGGCGTCGAGTTCGTCCTGCGTGACGGCGTAGCCGATGACGTAGGCGGCAACCATGCGCGCGTAATAATCTGGGTGTTCCTTGAAATATTTTTTCAGCACGAGCCTGGCGATAGCCGAGCCCTGACTGTGACTGGCGAGGATAAACGGGCGCCCGCCATTGCAGTTCTCAAAGTAATAATCCAGCGCGCCGGTAATGTCGTCGTAGGGAATGGTGGAAATTGCGGCGTCGATGCTGCCGGTTTTTTTCTGGACTTCCGTAGCGTAGCGCAGACTTGCCTGCTGGTAGTACGGTATAAAAATGTTGGTGGCGTCTTCAAAAACGCTCGCCTGCGTCAAGTAAACTCCAGGCAAACCCTGCCGCACATCTTCGTTGTCGAGCGTCGCATAATCGGCGTCGCCTTCGTTCAAGCCCATGTATTCCGTCGGGTAGATAAAAAACGTGTCGACGGCTTTGGTGACAGCCGGAATCTGATACCAGCTGGCGGCTCTGGAATAATCCGTCGCCAGATTCGCAAAGTATGCCGCGATACGTTTCGCCACGTTGTCTCTGATATTGTTGTAGTAGAACGCGTAGTCTTCTTCGTGGCGACCGGCGGGTCCGAAGAGATATGCAGAAATTTTGGCGACGTATTCGGGCATCGGCGGAACTTTGCCGTTCGTCACGACGGTACCGCGAGCAAGATTAATCTGCGCATCAGCACCAACGTCAATAAATTCGTATTCGCCGGTTTTTTCATTCGCTACGAACGAGCCGAGATTTTCGCTGGCGGGCGCGTAAGTTTCGTCGCGGCTCCAGTTGAGCGGATTAATGCAAATTGCATTAGGCAGCACCACGACGTTGGACGCGTTTTCCTCAACGTTCTGCCTGCCCTCGGTGTTCCAGCTGACGATAACGCCGGTATCAGTTTCGCCGGTCGCAAATTTCAAGTGCGGATTTTCCTCAAGGTCTTCCTTCGTGATAGAATAGCCAATGACGTAAGCCGCAATCATGCGCTTGTAGTAGTCGGGGTGTTCCTTGAAATATTTCTTCAGCACGAGCCTTGCCATTGCCGAGCCTTGACTGTGACTGGCGAGTATAAACGGGCGTCCGCCGTTGTAGTTCTCAAAGTAGTAGTCGAGCGCGGCGGCAAGGTCGTCGTAGGGAATGCCGTAAAGCGCCGCATCGATGCTGCCGGTTTTCTTCCAGACTTCCGCAGCGTAGCGCAGACTTGCCTGCCGGTAGTACGGCAAAAACACGTTGGTAGAATTTTCATACGCGCTTGCCTGTCCCATGTATTCGTTTTTAACGCCATTCAGCATTTCTTCGTTGTCGAGCGTGGCGTAATCGGCGTCGCCTTCGTTCAAGCCCATGTATTCCGTCGGGTAGATAAAAAACGTGTCGACGGCTTTGATGACAGCCGGAATCTGATACCAGCTGGCTTTCTGAGAATAATCGATTTTCATAAGTTATCCTTTCTTGTAAACAGTTTTGCCCATGAAGACGGTTTCGAGTATCTGAATATCCTGAATCTGTTCAGCCGGAGTGTTTTCGAGGTCGCTGTCGAGAACGACGAGATCGGCGGATTTTCCAACTTCGATTGAGCCGGTGACATTTTCCAAATGCGCCTGATACGCGGGGTGAATCGTATGAGCCTTGAGCGCTTCCTTGAGGCTGACGCGCTCTTCCGGCGCGGCGGCGGGAACGTCTTTGTAAAGCTCGTAAGTCGAATCAAGCTTGACTTTTTTTCTGGTCATTGCAACCTGAATACCCGAGAGACCGTAAGACGGGCTGACGAAAAAGTCTGAGCCGTAAGCGCAAATTACGCCGTTATCGATTAGCGACTGGCTCGGATAAGTTTTTCTGACAACATCTTCGCCCCAGTAAGCAACCGAAACCTTCTGGTCGGTCGGGCTGTCGCTGAACCAGCCAGGCTGAATGCTGGCGATAATGCCGAGCCTTCCCATGCGAACTTTGTCTTCCGGCGTGATAAATGTGCAGTGCGCGATAATGTTTCTGATTCTGGGATTGGGATAAAGATTCTGCGCGTTCTCGTAGCAGTCGACAACTTTGCGAATGGTGTAATTGCCCATAGCGTGCGTGTGGACATTGAAACCGGCTTTGTTGGCGAGCGCCATAGATTCAGCCATATGCGCTTCGTCCCAGAGAATCGTCTCGCGCGTGCCAGGCTCTTTGCCAACAGCCGCGGCAGTTTCAGCATAAGGCTCAATCATTGCGAGGGCGCCGTCCGCGAAATATTTCATCGTGTCAACCTTGAAAAGCCCGTCGACATCAAATTTCGTGCGATTGGCGATTGCCTTAGCAAGGTCAGCCTCACGCGTCGCGTCGTTGATGTTGTGGACGCCGGAAACTCTGGCAGTGAACTCGCCGTTCCGCGCCATTTCAGAGAGTACAGGGTAGGACGATTCATTTTGCTGGCAGTCGCATAACAGCGTATGCCCGCTTTTATTGAACATTGCAAACGCCTGCTTTAGACAGTCACGATGTTCCTGCGCCGAAAATTCGTAATTCGAAATGCTGTTGATTATGGGCAGATAGGCAACCGGCTCCTTGATATAGCCGCTGGGATTTCCGTCCGCCTCCCTGATAATCAAGCCGTTCTGGTCGTCGGTGTCTTTCGTGATGCCAGCGGCTTCGAGCGCCTTAGTATTCAGCAAAACTCTGTGTCCGCAGTACGACATCAAAACGGCGGGTTTATCGGGAACAATCACGTCAATATCGTGGCGGGTGAACGGTCTGACGATGCCCTGAAGACTGCCGGAAAACCACTCTCTGTCCCAGCCGAGCCCTCTGATAACCGCCGCGTCTTTGTGCGCGTCGACGTAGGCTTTGAGCGTCTGCTGAATCTGCTTGATGACGCCTTCGGGCGTGTCAGTTTTGGGATTCGGCACGATACCGCTGAAACTGCAGGTTCCAAATTTTTTCGCGGCGTGAGCGAGGTGCATATGCGCGTCGCCGAGCCCAGGGATAATGCTGTTGCCGCCGCAGTCAATAATTTCAGTGCCAGCGCCAATCCAATCCTTGACGCCCGCCTCGTCGCCGACATAAACGAATTTGCCGTCTTTGATAGCCAGTGCCGTCGCGCGCGTTTCCGTGCCGTCCAGCGCAACGGAATAAATTTTCGCGTTTTTATAAATTCTGTCCGCAATCTGATAATCGAGTTTCAAAAAAATCAAATCCTTTCGTTTGAGGTTATAACGCCGAACGCATTTTACCCCCCCCGATTGCTTGTCAAGGTATAGATTCCTTCGCGGTCATCAATACTTTAAAGGCGGCGGCACCGGCGAATTTCTTCACATCCTTAGCGCCGCCGCGCGTGTTTCCGTGCCGTCCAGCGCAACGGAGTAAATTTTCGCGTTCCTGTAAATTTTTTCCGCAGTCTGAGACATTCTGATTCGAGCTTTCAAATGCAGTAGTATTTCGAGAGGAAGTAGGTGCGCTCCCAGTCGAGGAAATTTTTCTGCGATTCCTTTTCGAGGTGGATGTCAAATTCGTCGAAGACCATCCAATATTTATCCTGCAGGTCGTAAAGTTTCCAGTCATGCGCCTTGCCGTCGGGCGAAATTTCCGCGCTGAGCGAAGGGTTGCCGGTCTTAGCGAACTGCACCCACATTTTGCGCAGCGTTTTGGAAAAAGTTTCGTCGAACGCGCGCCCAGTTTCGTCAGTAACCTCAGGGTGGTTGAACACTGACGCGAGCTCTACCGAGTGTCCGCATCTAACCAGCGGGTCGGTAGATTCGGGCGTGAAGAAATAGGTGTAGGATTTGCCGCCGGCTTTGGTCTGATTTTCCGAAAGTCTGAAGAGCGGCGCGGCAAAAACAATCTGGTCGAACAAAACTGCGGAACGCGCACGCTGTCCGTCGGCATAAACGTAGTCTTCGCCGCGTTCCTTGCAGAAACTTTCGACGAGCGCTTTTTCCGCGTCGGTAAGCTGCGCGAGTTTATTAGCCTTGCGTTCAGCCGCCCAGTCATTGAAACCTTCCAAGCCGAAGCCGATTATGAAAAATCCCAGCTCGTCCTTGTTGCAGCCCTGCAGAAATTCAATGTCTTTCGCGGCGCCGCTGGCGTATTCGTCGTAGGGATTGAGCGGCAGGAAATTGCCGTCGCGTTCAGCCCACACGCGCAGTCCGAGTATGCCAGAGGCTTCAACGAATTTATCGGTGTCAAGTTTCTGCAGGTCAGCGACGGTCTTGCAGCCGAGCATTTCCATAAGCTCATTCGTGCAGGCAATCGCCTGTTCAGTCGAGCGCGTAAAAACGGGCGAGCCGCTCTGCGCGATAACGCGGTGGAAATAATTTTGAGCGCCCTTGACGAGCGGCAGCAGTGTTACGCTCGCGGCACCGGCGCTTTCGCCCCAAATCGTCACATTGTCAGGGTCGCCGCCGAAATTAGCAATGTTTTCGTGAATCCACTTGAGCGCGGTGAGCTGATCCATTAATCCGAGATTCTGAGCGTCAGGATAATCCGCGCCATCAGGCAGGTGCGAAAGGTGGAAGAAACCGAAGACGCCCAGCCGGTATTCGATTGAAACGGCGATAACGTCGGGATTTTCCTTAACGAAATTGTGCAATTCGGCAACCGGCTCGACAGTTCCGCCGAGTTCAAAGGCGCCGCCGTGAATCCAGACCATTACCGGCTTTTTCGCCGTTGAATCGTCCGCCTTCCAGATATTCAGATACAGGCAGTCTTCGCCCTGAACGTAAAGCGACGCGTGCTCGGTATCGCTGACTTTCTGGCGAGGACTTTTCGCGTTGTAGAACGCCTCATAAACGCCGTCGTCCGCAACGTAAGCAACCGGCGCCTTCCAGCGCAGTTCACCGACCGGCTGCTTGCCGACGAAAGGAATGCCCTTGAACGCAATGACGCCATCAGTCTTTTTGCCGACGAAAGTGCCGTTGACGCATTTGACCGCCAGCGCCTTGTCGTAGTCGCCGGTAATGCGCCTGTTTTCGCCGTACAGCGCGCGAACTTCTGCCTGTTTCCTGTTCACCAGCGCCATGTGGTCTGCGCGGATAGCTCTGGCATCTTTTTTCTGTTCAGCCATTGTAATAGTCCTTTCTTATGCCTTGTAGACTTCCTCGCCGTCGACGATTGTGGCGACAAGATTTGCCTGCGCGACTTTTTCAATATCGGCGTGGAGGAAATCGCAGTCAAACACTGCCATGTTGGCGATTTTGCCGAACTCGATTGAGCCGAGGCGGTGTTCCTGCTTGAACTGGCGGGCGACGTTGATAGTCAATGCTTTCAAAGCTTGTTCGCGGGTGACAGATTCTTTGGCACTGTTGCTGCGCCGCGTGTCGAGTCCAGGCATTAACGTTTCAGGAACCGCGCGCTTTTCCGCCATGTAAATGCTGAGCTTGACGTCCAACATTGGCGAAAGTGGATAATCCGAGTGAAAAACAACGTTCGCGCCGGCGTCGAAGAAAGATTTTATCGGGTAAGCATTCCCCGCCAGCTCCTCGCCGACGTAGGCGGCTTCCATATCATAACCGCCAGGCATTTTCGGCGTCCAAAGCGGAGGCACCGCCGGAATGGAGCGGGTTTTAGCCATACGCTGAATATCTTCGTCCGCCACAAACTGCAAATGCGCCAGAACATTTCGCTGGTCGAGGTCGCCGGTAATTTTCTCCGCGTCTTCGATACAGTCCAGCATAAAGTGCGTCGCGCCGGTGCCTATGGAGTGAGAATGAACGCTGAGCCCTTCCGCGTCCGCCGCAACAATCAGCGCGACCATTTTGTCATGGTCGTTGAAACGCGCCACGCCGCGATAGCCAGGCTTGTCAGCGTAATCTTCGAGCATCCAGCCGGTATGCGCTTCGATAACGCCATCGAGGAAAGTTTTGAGTCCGATAATGTTGTAATATTCGCCGCTGTATTTCGCGCGCTTTTCGGCAACGAGGGCAGCTTCAGCCTTCGGGTCTTCAGGATTGTCGGGAATCAGCAGATAGGCATAGGTGCGCAGTTTCAGCCTGCCTTCCTTTTCCAGCTCGTGGTACGCCATAAAAGCCAGCGGATTGTTCAGTTCAACGCCAGCGTCCGAGGCGGCAGTATAGCCGTTTCTGAAAGCGATATTCTGCCATTCAAGCAAAAAGTTTTTGGCGTCCTCAAAAGTACTGGGGAGCTTTGGCATAAGTTCGACTACCGGCAGTTCGCAAATGTAACCGTCAGGCTCGCCGTTCTCGTCGACGTGAACCTGATCATAGCCGTATCTCTTCGCTGCCGCCGCGTCAATGCCAGCCCATTCCAGTGCCTTCGTGTTGAGCAGCATAGAATGTCCGCCGCTGGTAGTCATAATCAACGGCTTATCCGCGCAAATTTCATCAAGATAAGCCTTGCTGACGTATTCTTCATTTTCGTTCCAGCCCGACGCCACATAAACTTCGCGCTGGGGATTTTTCGCTATGAACGCCTTGATAATTTCGCGGTACTTCGGGTAATTGGTAGCAAATCCAGCCTGCGCGAGATTCGCCTGCCCGATAGCGCGGTCGCCTGCCATATGACCGTGGCAGTGCGCTTCGATAAAACCTGGGTAAATAAAATTCTCGCCGTAGTCCAGAATCTGCGCGTCGGCACCGGCGATTTTCCTGGCTTCTTCGGCGCCGCCGATGTAAGCAAAAACGCCGTCTTTAACGAGCGCCGCCTTCGCGAAGGGACGCTTTTCGTCCATTGTGATAATGTTGCCGAGAATAACCGTCTGTTTCATACAAGCAGCCTCATTTCGATAATTTTGCAGGCAAAAATTCGGCGTTGCAGGCGGAAAAATTTCTGCGCGCCGTACAACGCCCGAACTTGCCGCTGGTTTTTAAAAAATCTTACGCCTTGTAAACTTCCTCGCCGTCGATGATTGTAGCCACAAGATTTGCCTGCACAACTTTTTCAATATCGGCGTGGAGGAAATCGCAGTCGTAAACCGTCATGTTGCCGATTTTGCCGAACTCGATTGAGCCGAGGCGGTGTTCCTGATGAAACTGGCGGGCGACGTTGATTGTCAGCGCGCGCAGAGACTGTTCGCGGGTGATAGCTTCCTTGATATTGCGCTGGGTATCGCCGCTCATTAAAATCTGCGGAAACGCGCGTTTTTCCGCCATATAAATGCTGAGCTTGACGTCCATAAGCGGCGAAACTGGATAATCCGAATGGAAAACGACGTTCGCGCCCGCGTCGAAGAAAGATTTTATCGGATAGGCGTTATCCACCCATTCCTTACCGACGTATTTAACTTCCGTATCATAATTGCCAGGCACTTTCGCCGTCCAGAGCGGCGGCACTACAGCCACGGAGCGGGTTTTCGCCATGCGCTGAATATCCTCGTCGGTAACGAACTGCAGGTGAGCCAGAATATTGCGCTGGTCAAGGTCGCCGGTAATTTTTTCCGCGTCTTCGATACAGTCAAGCATAAATTTCGTCGCGCCGTTGCCAACAGAATGCGCGTGAACGCTGAGCCCTTCCGCGTCCGCCGCAACAATCAGCGCGACCATTTTGTCATGGTCATTGAAACGCTCCACGCCGTGATAGCCAGGCTGGTCAAGATAATCGTCGAGCATCCAGCCGGTATGAGCTTCAACCACGCCGTCCAAAAGCACCTTGGCGCCAATGATATTGTAATATTCGCCGCTGTATTTGGCGCGAATTGCGGCAACGTTGGCAATTTCCGCCTTCGGATTTTCGGCGTTGTCAGGAATAATCACGTTGGCATAGGTGCGCAGTTTGAGCTTGCCTTCCTGCTCCAGCTGGTAATAAGCCTCAGCTTCAGGGAAACGCAGGTCGTCACCGGCAAAGGCGGTTGCAGTCAGCCCGTTTGAAATGGCGAAATCCTGCCACGCAAGGATATAAGTTTTTGCCTCCTCAACCGTAACTGGAACGTTGTGGATAACGGCGAAAGCAGGTCCCTCGCAGATAAAGCCGTCGGGCTCGCCGTTCTCGTCGACATGAACAAGGTCGTAGCCCATTTTCTTAGCGTAAGCGGCGTCGATACCAGCCCACGCCAGCGCTTTCGTATTGAGCAGGCAGGAATGAGCGTCGCCGGTATTCATAATCAGCGGCTTGTCGGAGCAAATTTCGTCAAGATAAGTCTTGGTGACATATTCCGAATTTTGAATCCAGCCCGCCGCCAGATAAATTTCGCGCTGCGGATTTTTGGCGATAAAATCTTTGATAATTTCGCGGTATTTGGCGTAGTCAGTCAAGCCAGTCTGCGCGAGATTCGCCTGCCCGATAGCGCGGTAACCGGCAAAACAGCCGTGAGCGTGACCGTCGATAAAACCTGGGTAAATAAAATTCTCGCCGTAGTCCAGAATCTGCGCGTCCGAACCGGCGAGAGTTTTCGTTTCCTCAGCGCCGCCGATGTAAGCAAAAACGCCGTCTTTGACCAGCGCCGCCTTAGCAAAGGGACGCTTTTCGTCCATGGTGATAATGTTGCCGAGAATAACCGTCTGTTTCATACAAGCAGCCTCATTTCTGTAATTTCGCGGCAAAAATTCGGCGTTGCAGGCGGAAAAATTTCTGCGCGCCGTACAACGCCCGAACTTGCCGCTGGTTTTTAAAAAAT
>JAGABT010000012.1 GCA_017614505.1 Selenomonadaceae bacterium
GCTGGTGCAGGTGCAGGCGCAGGCGCTGGCGTATCTTTCGCGTCGGGGTCAACGTCAGAAACTTCCACGTCCTGCACTTCCGAAACGTTCATGACGGCATCTTTCACCGCCTGATTGTCCGCGCTGGTAATTAAAAATACTTCAAATGAATGCTCGAATTTTTCCTGCTCCAAATCCTCCGCCTGAGGAATGGTCTTGATAACTTCGCCAACTTCGTCGAGGGCGTTCATGACCATGTAGGAGCGCGCGGACTTCAAAAGGCACGAATCGGCGAGCGTAACCGTCAAATGCAGACCGCTCATACCGCTGCTGCGTGCTTCGCGGAAAACAGATTTTTCCGTTTCAGTCAGATCAATGGCGTAATTCTTAATTTCAGCCGCAGGAGCCGGAGTCGGCGCGGTAGCCGGAGCCGTTGCGGGAGCAGTTGCCGCCGCCGTGGGTGCGGGCGAAGAAGGAGCGCCGCCGCCTTTCAGAATCGACGAAAGTTTGGTGACAAGATCCGAAACGTCAATCAAATCCTCGGGGTCGCCGCTGCCGACGTTGTCAATCATCTGTTCGAGCGAATCGACGCATTTGAAGAGCGTGTCGGTAATATCGGCGGTGATTTTGAGCTGTTCCTTGCGCAGCGCGTCGAGCACGTCTTCCATTTCGTGCGTGAGTTCTGCGATTTTGTTGTAGCCCATTGTCGCCGACATGCCTTTCAGCGTATGCGCGTTGCGGAAAATTTCGTTCAGTACCGACAAATCCTCCGCGTTGTTTTCCAGGCTGAGCAGACCATCATTAAGCGACTGCAGATGTTCATGCGACTCGTCCAGAAACATCTCCATGTATTGATTAGTTTCCATTCGTATTCCTCCTGTTTAGGTTATAGGTAAGGCTACAGGCACCGCCCATAACCTAATTATCTTAGCGTCGAACAGCTTCAACGATAGCTTCAGCAATTTTAGTCAGTGGTTGAATTTCGTCCGCCAGCCCCGCGTCGACGACGGCTTTGGGCATACCATAGACAACGCAGCTTTCTTCATTCTGCGCGATAGAGTAGCCGCCGTGCGCCTTGATTTTCTTCATACCCTCGCAGCCGTCACAGCCCATACCAGTCATGATAACGGAGACCAGCTCCCTGCCAAACTGCGCGACGGAGTCGAACATGACGTTGACGGCGGGGCGGTGGTTACCTACGGGCGGCTCCTGACTTAGGACGATTTTCCTGCCATTGCCGGCGATTGGCGAAATGCGCAGGTGAAAATTTCCAGGCGCAATGTAAACCTGTCCAGCCTTAATAATTTCGTCATTCTCAGCTTCTTTCACGGCAATTTCGCTGATAGAGTTGAGGCGGTCGGCGAGGGATTTGGTAAAGCCTGCGGGCATGTGCTGCACGACTACGACGCCGCACGGCAAATCCCCTGGCAGTCTTGTTATGACTGTTTGCAGCGCCTGCGGTCCGCCGGTGGAAGTTCCAATTACAACCAACTTTTTATTGCTTAAACTGTTCGATGTCTGATTCGTTATAGGTTTTACTGGAGTGGGAGCCGGTATTTTGTGTATAACTGGTTTTTGCCCCAGGACTAAACCGGTTCTGCGTCGCGGCTCGATTCTTTTCATGGCTGGCGGCGTTTCTGGAGCTGGTGCAGGTTTTGACGTATAAACCAGCGGCTTGGATGGTGATTGAGTTTTTGAAACGTGCGACAGCGCGGCTGCACGGCATTTCTCTAGAATTTCATCTTCGATTGTGTCAATTTTTGAAATTGGTCCGCCGGCTTTGCTGACGAAATCCACTGCGCCCAGTGCCAGCGCCCGAATCGTTGCGTCCGTTCCGCGCTGTGTCATTGAACTGACCATGACTACCGGCAGCGGACATTCGTCCATTATTATCGCCAGCGCCTCCAGCCCGTCCATTACCGGCATTTGCACGTCCAGCGTCAATATATCCGGCTGAAATTTTTTTACCTTGTCTATTGTGTCCTTACCGTTGACTGCTGTTCCCACAACCTGAAAGTCACTTTGTTTTGCGAACAGATCAGATAAGACTTTTCGCATAAACGCTGAGTCGTCAGCAATCAATACACGAATCATCAACGTCACTCCTTCATTCCGAACGCTCGCTAATGCATTTCAAACAATTATTATTTACTATTCGCCCGACTTGCGAAAGTTCCTTCATTCTGCTAATAAAAATTTAACTTGCGTCACCGCGAATCAGAATATCGCTGCCGATTTTTTCAGCTGAAATATTTTTTAGCGCAACGGCGTCAGCCAATTTTTCAAAGCCTTCGCCTTCAACGGGCGTCAGCGCATTTTTCCCGCCAATAATTTTCGGCGCAACGAAAGCCAGAACTCTGTCGACGAAACCTGCGCGAAGCATGGAAAAATTCAGCGTGCCGCCGCCTTCCAGCAGAATCGAAGTAATTTCTCGGCGGGCAAGTTCGCTCATCAGAATTTTCAAGTCAACCTGCGTTTTGCCAGCCACGATAATTTCAGCGCCGAGATTTTTCAGCGCGACAACTCTTTCAGACGGCGCAGTTCTGCTTACGGCGATAATCGTTGTAGCCTGAGCGTCAGTTAGAATTTTGGAATCGAGCGGCGTGCGAGCCTGGCTGTCTACAATAATCCGCACGGGATTTTTGCCGTCGGGAATGCGCGTCGTCAAGCTGGGATTATCCGCAAGCACCGTGCCAATTCCCACCATAATCGCATCGTTCACGTCGCGCAGGCGGTGAGCGTAAGCGCGGGCTTCCTCGCAGCTTATCCACTGAGATTCGCCGGTTGTCGTGGCGATTTTCCCGTCAAGCGAGCAGGCGAATTTGGCGGTCACGAAAGGAATTTTCTGCGTGATGTACTTGATAAAAACTTCGTTGAGCTGGCGGGCGTCGCTTTCCAGAATTCCAACGTCGACGCTGATACCGGCTTTGCGCAGAATTTCAATGCCGCGACCTGCAACCAGCGGATTTGGGTCAGTCATGGCGACAACGACGCGCGAAACTCCGGCGTCAACGATTTTGTTCGCGCAGGGCGGCGTTCTGCCAAAATGAGAGCAGGGCTCAAGCGTCACGTACATTGTAGAATTTTCAGCCAGCGCGCCAGCCATATTCAGCGCGTGAATTTCGGCGTGCGGCGTACCGGCTTTCCTGTGCCAGCCTTCAGCGATAATCTTGCCGCCTTGAACGATAACCGCGCCGACCATTGGATTCGGCGAAGTGCGCCCCTCAGCATTCCGCGCGATTTTCAAAGCCTCACGCATAAAAATTTCGTCATTCAAAATCTTCCACCCCGTCAGCAATTTCTTCAATTTCCCGCCGCGCTGAACCTGCCCGCAGATTCTCAAAAAACCTTTCGCGATGAACTACCACCGCCGAGATAAATTCCGCCGCGTAGTCTGCGAACATTCCGGCTGAATCGTACAGCGCCCAGAATTTTTCAACGCTCGCCGGTAAGTCTACGCCGTACTCAACCCGCTTTAATAACCGAGAAAATTCTGCGCGAATTTCCGGCGTGTACATTGACTTCAGCAGCGAAAGTTCCGGCATTGAGCGCGCGGCGCGTACCAGCCAAAATTCTACTTCCAAATCGCCCGCCAGATTTTCAAAGCCGCACGCCAGCAATTTTTCCAGCAGTTCCGGCGGCGCAGGTTTTATCCGCGGCGAAAATCTTACGTGCTTGTAGAACGACGCGTAGAGTAAGCGCTCAAAATCCGCCCGCGTGTAGAGCCGTGAAACTATTCCGCGGAACCGCCCGTGCATCAGCTTTTCCAAAATTTTCCAGTGGCGTATGTTGCGGAAACTCGTCAGCCACACGCCCGTTTCCTTCAGGTATGTCGAAAAGCCCGCCGCTATGTCCTGCGGATTGACTACGACTTCCAGCGTCAAATCGCCGATTATCGCGTCGAAAAATTCCCGCTCGAACGGCAGGCGCTCTTCCCGATAATCCAGCACAAAAACTTTCGCGCGGGCGTCAGTAAAATCTTCGTCCGTCGTCACAAAATAAATTTCAGCCGCCGGAAATCTTTCGCGCAGAACTGGAATGTAACCGCCGCTTTCGACAATCAGAATGCGCTCAAAAAAATCGTCGCCGCCAATAAAATCCGCCAGACTTTCCATTTCAAACCTCCGGCTGCAATTCGGCGCCGTATTCGCGCAGGAAAATTTTCTGATACCGGCGGTACTTCGGGTCAAGCGGCTTCTCCTTCGGGCAGTGTATGCACCAGAAATCCGCCGACTGATTAGGCACAACGACGCGGTAACCGGCGCGCTGAAATTCCTTGCACTGCGACGAATCGTACAGGTGCCAGCCGTCGAATAAATCTTCGCGCCACGGCAAATCGTACTGCGTCGCCAGAAATAATCCGTCCGCCGCCTCGACTTCCTGATAATCGCCTTCCGGCTCGGCGCATTCCGAATCGACAACGCTTTCCGGCTCGCACGCATGCAGAACGCGCCCGAAAGTTCGCAAGCCGTCCCACCAGACGCCCGTCGCCGGCAGATTCACGCAGCCAATCATTCCGACCATTCCAATCGTTTCGTCCGCGAAAATTTTCAGCAGGTCAGCGATAAGATTTTTGTTGACAACGAGCGTATCCTGGTGGAGATAAATTTTGTACTTCGCGTCAGAATTTTTCATGGCAAAGTTATAACCGGCAGTCATAGCGGCGGCATTTCGCACGGGAATAATTTCGACGCTCATACCGGCGGGCACGTTCAAATTTTTCAAGTAAAGCGTGCATTCGTCGTACCAGTAATCGCTGTTGACGCAGGTTATGAAGGCGACTTTTTTATCGTCCAAGCAGTTCCACCGCCCTGCTCAAAGTTTCGCCAATATTTTCGCGAATGACAAACTCGGCGTCAGAATCTGCGCGCGTCGCCGTCTTGTTAATCAGAATCAGATGCGCGCCGCTGAAATAATCGACAAGCCCCGCCGCCGGATAAACAATCAAACTCGTGCCGCCGATAATCAGCGTATCCGCCTCGGCAATGGCTTTGATTGACGCCTTTAAAATTTTATCGTCGAGACTTTCCTCGTAAAGCACCACGTCGGGGCGAACGATACCGCCGCATTTTTCACAGTGCGGAATGGGCCTATGCTCCATGATAAAATTCATATCGTAGCGCTCGCCGCATTCCATGCAGAAACTCCGCTGAACCGAGCCGTGAAGTTCGTAGACAACTTTGGAACCGGCAGCCTGATGAAGCCCGTCAATATTCTGCGTGACGACGGCAGATAAAATCCCGCGCCGTTCAAGTTCAGCCAGAGCAAGATGACCGGCGTTGGGCTTGGCGTCAAGGTACACGAAGCGCGTGCGGTAGAAATCGAAAAAATCTTCGGTGCAGTTCATGAAAAAAGTGTGCGACGCCATTTCTTCTGGGCGGAAATTTTTATTCAACCGCTGATTGTAAATTCCGCCAGCGCTCCGAAAATCTGGTATCCCAGATTCAGTCGACATACCGGCGCCGCCGAAAAATACCGCGCGTTCACTATTCGCCAGAATCATACTCAGTTTTTCAATGTCAGTCATTGCTCTCAACCTCAAAATCCAGTTCGATAACATCACCTTCAGCAGGATTTAAATTTTCGCGCACAAAATCAATTTCAGCCGCCGCGTTGGAAGTGCGCAGGAATTTTTGAATACGCCCCACGCCGTAAAGAAAATTCGCGTCCGCGCTCGAAATAATTTCAAGCCTGCGCCCGCTGTCAAGGTTCAGATAACTGCGATTCTGCTCGTGGATAATGCTGGCGGCGGAATTGTCAGCGTCGTCGTCGATTATGAACGCTGGAAAAAGCTCGGCGTCCTGCGCGAGAAGAATATCAGCCACGTCCGCGCCAATATCGTCCAGCCCGTGAACAATTCCAATGGCAATTTTCTCCGGCACGGCAACGCCCAAAGCACTGGCAATTTCTTCAAGGTAAGTTTCGCCTTCGCGCAGAATTTTTTCGCGGAACTCAATCTGCCTGGCGTATTCAGCGTCGAAATTTTCAAGAGCGTCGCCAATTTTTTCAGCCGCCGCCAGCGCCGCGTTTACAGTTTCGTCGAACTTAAATTCAGCCGGAATGTTAAAATCCGCGTCGTTGCCCGCGGAGCCGCGCCTGCCGGTTATGACCACGCAGCCGGAAATCGCCGCCTCACGCGTGAGTTTATCCTTCGAGCCGTGGTCGCTGAAATCCACGTAAACCTTAGCTTCAGCGAAAAGTTTCTGCATAGCCGCCGACGTTAAATCTTCGACAGCGCGCCACTCCACGTCCTTGACAAGATTTTTAACAACGCCGGTGAAGTCGCGGTTTGGAACTGGTCGGTAAGCGATAAGATTTTTTTTAGCGGCGGTATCGATTTTCGCGGCGTAGTTGAGAAAATTTTTGTTGAGGCAGTCGCTGACGGTGAAAATTTTTTCGTCAGGAACGCCGTTGATTTTGAGGAACTGCCGCGCGTATTCGGACTGCGCCCAGTGCTCAACATCTTTATCGAAGTGGCTGAATGTAAAAAATTTCGGCATGGGCTTCGTCAAAATGTTATCGAACTGCTGAACGAGCCGCTCGCCCATGTCGCGGAAAAAATTGTCCACGTCGAACCACCATAGCACACGGCGCGTCTGCTTAGTGAAGTAAAGGTACGTCGACGCCACTTCTGGCACGATTAAAATATTTTTCGCGCTGTCCTCAACGCCGGTATCGTAAGGCAGATTGTAGCGCAGATAAAAATCGTCGACGGAAATATTTTCGCCGCCGCCAGGCAGGTAAACCATGTAAGCTTCGACGCCGAGGCGAATCAGCTGCGCGCAGAGCCAGTGGCAGTTATCCGCCGTCTCGCTGCGCCGCCCGCTCGGACAAAGCACATAAATTTTCGTTTCAGGATAAACCAGCATATCAAAACTCCTCGAAATTTTTTTAGATTATATTTCGTTGAAGTGAATCTTGCAAGCGCTAGAAGAGGGCCGCCATGGACGGCGGCCCGCCCGCGCAAATCGCTGGACGCGATTTCAGCGGGCTGCTTTCTTTGCTACTTTCTTTCGCACCGAAAGAAAGTAGATACACTCTCAAAAAAATATTTGCAAATCGCCGAATTTGTGTTATCATACGCCAAAAGGTTGGTTTGCATTTTCGGTAAGGGAGGATTTTTATATGCTCAAAAGTATAGCGGTAATGACATCCGGCGGCGACAGCCCGGGCATGAATGCGGCGGTACGCGCGGTAACGAGGACGGCGCTCCATCAGGGCGTAAAGGTCTGGGGAATTCGCGGCGGCTATCACGGAATGCTTGACGAAGACATTTTCGAAATGAACTCCAAAGACGTTAGCGACATCATTCAGCGCGGCGGCACGTTCCTCGGAACTGCGCGCTGCAAACGCTTCACGACGCCCGAAGGTCGTATGCTAGGCTACAAAAATCTTGTCGACCGCGGCATTCAGGGACTGGTCGTAGTTGGCGGCGACGGCTCTCTGCGCGGCGCGTCCACGCTCAGTCAGGAAACCGGCTTGCCTATCGTCGGACTGCCTGGCACGATTGACAACGACGTTTGGGGTTCAGAATACACGATTGGCTGTGACACGGCGGCTAACACGATTATCGACGCCATGAACAAACTGCGCGATACCGCCTCGGCTCATCGCCGCGTTATCGTTCTCGAAGTCATGGGACGCAACAGCGGCTGGCTCGCAATGGTTGCAGGAATTTCCGGCGGCGCGGAATACATTCTCGTCCCCGAAGAACCCTTCGACCTCGACCAGATTTGCGAACACATGAAGGAAGATTACGAACGCGGCAAGCGCTATGTTCTCATGGTAGTTGCCGAGGGCGCCGGTAAAGCCAGCGACATTGGTCCGCAAATCGCCGAAAAAACTGGGCTCGATACGCGCGTTTCCAAACTCGGTCACATTCAGCGCGGCGGCTCCCCCACGGTTATCGACCGCGTAAACGCCAGCCGCCTCGGTGAACACGCAGCGCTTGCAATTATTTCCGGACTGAGCGACATCGTTTTCGGCTTCAATCGCGGACACGTCGTCTCAATCAACCTGCACGATGCCGTTAATAACAAAAAGCAGCTCGACCCGCAGTACATGCGCCTCGCCAAAGTTCTTGCGTAAGATTTTCACCACCTATATAAATTTCGCCGACGGGATTTTTCCTGCCGGCTTTTTTGTTTACATTCGCGCAGATTTTGTTATAATTAGCAAAAACATTTATGGGGGAATAAAAATGAGTGAAGAAAAAAAATCCGGTCTGGGTGCCGCCGCCGCCAAGCTTAAGGCTGCGAAGGCTAAGAAAAAAACTGCCGACGCGTCCGGCGGAAATTCCAAAAGCGTGAAAAATGACGCTGCCGATAATCCAAATCTCGTGAGCGGTATCATCAACGCCGTCCGCCGCTTCAAGCGCGACGATTAAAGGGGGACTGGCTTTGTTACGCTCGATAAAAATTCTGCTGGCGTGCGCAGTTTTTCTGCTCGCGCTGGCAGTTTCAAGCTGCATGGAAGTGGTTGAGGATACGCCCGCCACGCCGGTTCACTTCGCCGACAAGTACAACGCCACTGACAGCTGGCTGGTTTACTGGTACATCTGCGGCAGCGACCTCGAATCGAACTACGCTTCCGCCAGCCACGACCTGCAGGAAATGATTAACGCCAAAATTCCAGATAACGTCAGCGTGCTGATTCAGGCCGGCGGTACGACCAAATGGCAAAACGCCCTTATGGAAGCCGACCAGACAAATATTTACCTCTACAATTCCACCGGTCTGCACGAACTCGATACCCTTATCGACAGCGATATGGGCGATTCTGACACTTTAGCCAGCTTTCTGCTCTACGGCAAGCTTAATTTTGAAGCCGACCACCGCGTCTTCATTTTCTGGGATCACGGCGGCGGCAGCGTCTTCGGGCTCTGTCAGGACGAACGCACTAACAACACGCTCAGTCTGAACGAAGTCCGTGACGCTTTCGTTTCGGTCTACGACGCTGATCCCGAAAATCCGCCGTTTGAAATTATCGGCTTCGACACCTGCCTTATGGGTACCTACGAAATGGCGAACAATTTGTACGGCTTGTCGCGCTACATGGTCGCTTCTGAAGAGGCTGAACCAGGCAACGGCTGGGAATACACCGGTCTGCTCACCGCGCTCGGAAATAATCCGGCAATGGGCGGCGACGCGCTCGGTAAAGTTATCTGCGATACCTACTTCGCCGGCTGCGAAACCGTCATGACTGAAGATACCGTCACGCTTTCCGTCGTCGACCTTTCAAAAATGCCCGCGCTCCGTAAAGCCTACGAAAATTTTGGAATTGAGGCGCTGAAACTTTCCGCTGAAAATCCGCGCCAGTTTTTCTCAACCTTCGCCCGTCACGCTAAGCGCGCGGAAAATTACGGCGGCAATACCCGCGAAAAAGGCTACTTCGACATGCTCGACATTGGCGATTTGGCTAAGCGTTCCCAGAAACTTTTGCCGCAAACTTCCAACAATCTGATTAACGCTATCGGTGACTCCGTTGTCTACAAAGTTCGCGGCGTCTACCGCGACCGTGGCACGGGACTTTCCGCCTTCTACCCCTACGACGGGCAGGCTGGAATGTTCAACATGTACGCGAAAATTAAATCCGCGCCGCGTCCGCAGAAATATCTGTACTACCACCTGCTTTCCGGCGAACTTCCTCTCGACGCCGAAGTTTTACTCAACACCGAAATCGTTCAGGAACCAGTCGTTGTGGAAGAATTAAAAACTAAAATTTTCGCTATCGAAGACCTTGAGGACACGCCGATTCAAATCGACAGCAAGAATAACGCTTTCGTTCAGCTGACGAAGGAGCAGACTGAAATTCTCGCCAACGTCGTCTGCAACCTGGCTTACGTCGACGAGGCGAACGATTTGATTCTGTACCTCGGCAGCGGCGCGGATATTGAACTGGACTGGGACAAGGGATTTTTCCGCGACCATTTCGACGGCACATGGCCAATGCTTGACGGTCACCCCGTTTACATCGAAGTTACCGCCAGCGAGGACAATTACAACCTGTATTCCATTCCGATTAAGCTGAACGGCACCCGCGCGAATCTCGAAGTTGTCTACGACCGCAAAAAGTCCAGCTACAAAATTCTCGGCGTGCGCGGCGTCAATGAACGCGGAATGTCCGACAAAAATCTGATTAAGCTCAAAGCCGGCGACAAAATTACCACGCTCCACTATGGCATTTCAATCAGCGGCGGCGATACAGATTTTACTGAAGTCGAAGTCGACACGTTCAAAATTGGCGACAAGCCGCGCTTTGCCGTCGAGGAAATTGCTGACGGCGAATACCTCTACTGCTTCGAGTTTATCACGCCGAATAACGAGAGCGCGTCGTCCGAGTTCATCAACTTCACGATAAAAGACGGAAAAATTTACACTTCCCGCGTGGAATAAAACTTCGTTGCACGCAAAAAAATTGCCGACGGGATTTTCAGTCCTGCCGGCTTTTATTTTTAAGCGGAGAAAATTTATGCGTAAAATAATCATTTTGATAACGTCGACGCTGGGGATAATAATCTTCGTGCCGATGCTCGGCTTCGGCTGGATAAGCACAATCTTCGGGCAGATTCTGCAATTCGTCAGCGTGCTGTTCAATTTTGCAGGCAGCCTACTCGGAATTTGCTGGGAAAAAATAATTTATCTGCTGTGGCAGGGATGGCATTTCGTCACGACAACTTTCAACTGGCTGGCAAATTATTTCGTGCTGCGGTACGTCGACGCCGGATTCCTGCCGCCAATCGCCTCGACAATTTTCCTGACGCTCCTGCAGTGGTTCGCGTTCACCCGAAAAATAATGAACAAAGTGCGCGCGCGGCTGAAGTTCGCGTTCAAGTGGACGAAAATCAAGCTGGCGAAAGTCGCGCAGAAATTTTTGCATTTAGGGAGAAACCTGCGCGAAAGGGCGAACGCTTTGAAACAATCCGCGCTGGAAAAATTTAAAAGCCTGCTCTAGTTATCGACGCGCTTAATATCGGCGCCGAGGCTGACGAGTTTCGCAACAAGATTATCGTAGCCGCGGTCGATGTGGTGAATGTAGCCAATCTGCGTTTCGCCCTCCGCCACAAGACCGGCTAGGACGATAGCGGCGCCCGCGCGAAGGTCGGTAGCCTTAACCTGACAGCCGGTAAGTTTTTCGCGCCCCTCGACGATTGAAGTCCGCCCGTCGATTTTAATTTTGGCGCCCATACGCCGGAGCTCGTCCACGTGCATGAACCGATTTTCAAAAACAGTTTCGGTAACGACGCTCGTGCCTTCGGAAATTGTCAGCATCGCCATGAACTGCGCCTGCATATCAGTCGGAAAACCAGGATAGGGCAGAGTCTTAATGTCAACCGCGCGCGGGCGTCTGTCGCAGGAAACGCGAACGCCGTCCACGTCCTCGACAACCGTCACGCCAGCTTCCTTGAGCTTGGCGATAACCGGCTTCAAATGCTCGCTGATAGCGTTGGCAATGTAAACATTTCCGCGCGTCATGGCGGCGGCTATCATGTAGGTACCGGCTTCAATCCGGTCGGGAATAATCGTGTAGTCATGCGCCACGAGCTTTTTGACGCCTTCGATTTTTATGACGTTCGTACCGGCGCCGCGAATTTTCGCGCCCATGATATTCAGGAAGTTGGCAAGGTCGACGATTTCCGGCTCCTGCGCAGGATTTTCAAGAACGGTCTGCCCTTCAGCCATCGACGCCGCCATTAAAATATTTTCCGTCGCGCCGACGCTGGGGAAGTCCAGATAAATCCGCGCGCCCTTCAAGCCGTTGGGCGCAACTGCGGAAATATCGCCGTGTCCGCTTTCGATTTTAGCGCCGAGCGCCGCGAAACCTTTCAAGTGCAAATCGATAGGACGCGTGCCGATAGCGCAGCCGCCAGGCAGAGAAATTTTCGCCTCGCCGTGCCGCGCGAGCAGAGGTCCCATGATAAGAAACGACGCGCGCATTTTCCGTACCAGGTCATAAGGCGCCGTGACATTTTCGATATTTGCCGCGTCGACGAAAAGTTCATTTTTTTCCGGCACGTGACGAACTTTGACGCCGAGCGTGCGCAAAACCGCGCTGATAGTTTTCACGTCGTCAAGGTTGGGAACTTCTTCGAGGCGGGTTTCCCCGTCCTGTCCCAGAATAGTGGCGGCGATAATCGGCAGCACGGCATTTTTGGCGCCGCTGATTTTAACCGTGCCCTGAAGCCTTTTCCCGCCGTGTACAACAAGTCTCTCCAAACTCTTCAATCCTTCCGGCTAAATTTTATCGACGTTGATTGTCACCTGAATCACGTTGTCAATTATATACTTCGTGTCAACCTTGTTATTCGCAGGCGTGGGCGGCTTTATTCCGAGTTTCTTGAACCGCTCCTGAGCTTTTTTAGCGCGCTTGATATTTTCCAGAATTTCCTTTTGCGTTTTGGGAATGCTGGCGGCGCCGAGCTCAATTATCAGCTGATTATTTTTATTCGCGCTGATCAGCTTTTTAATTTTGTCGTCGAAAATTTTCTTAGGCGTGCCGGTGGAAGGCTTAACGACGTTGGTATTTGCCGGAACTACGGGAACGAGCGCGCCGCCGTGCAGGTCAAGTACCAGCGGACCTTCCTTTTGATTGAGCGGGACGGTATACGGCACGACTATGACATCTTCGGGCTTGCGGTAGGGCTGGAGCGTGATAACGAGGTTGACAGTTTCGCCAGGCTTGACGCGTTTTTTATCTGCGAAGGCGGAAACGAGCGAGGCGGTCTGCCTTTCGCGGTTGAGCGTCATGTTCACATCGATTCCTGAAATGGCTGATTCTTCGGTAGTATTCGAGCAGACGAGCGTTAAAGCCTGCAGGAGTTCAGTAATTGCCTGCTGTCCGACGTCGGCGGTGCTGTAAAAAACATTTTGCCGCGTGATATTTCCATCTTCCACGGCGTTGGTTTTAATTCCGAAATCGACGGCGACGGTGGCTTCAGCAGTTTCATCGGCGGTTTTGTTGAACGCGGAATAAGCTATAGCCGCGCCGAGTTTCGGCAGCAGATTTTCGTTGTAGGCGATATTGGCGCTGTAAGTTTCGGTTTTGTCAAGCGTTTCGTCTTTAATCGTGACGTTGATTGGCACGGTCGAAGGGAAATTGCCGAGAATACCGGCGACGCCAGATTCGCGATCCTGATTGATTCTGCCGATGATATTTCCGACGCTGGAAATTTTCATGCCGTTGCCGATAACGCCGTTGACCGCGGCGATAACTGAAGCGTCAGTCATGAAATAGTTGACGTTGCCGCCGTGCGAAAAGGGGTGCCCGAAGCCGAGGATTCGGTTGCCGTCGACGGCGGTAACAGTGCCGGTTGCGCCAACGAGAAAATCTCCATAGACGACCGCCACGCCCATAGCCGCGCCAGGCTTAATCGTGGCGTTGTACTTGATTTGGCTGGCGGTATCGGATTTTGCTGCCACGAAAAAATTTTCAAAGCCGAAGGGTTTCATTTCGCGTTCGAGAAATTTCAAGCCGCTGCTGTCGAAGCCGCTGAAAAACATGACGGATTTTTCCTCAGCAGATTTTTCTTCGTCAGCCGGAACTTCTGAATCAGTTTCGGTTTCATCAGTTTTTTCGTCCAGCTGAACGGGCGGCGCAAATTCCTTGATGTCGGGTAAGTCCCAGATTTTGAGCATATTCTCGATTGGCGTGATAAAAAAAGTGCGCGGGTTCATTTCCTTGATACCGGCAGAGAGCGCGCCGACGAGTTTGCCGTCGATATAAACGGGGCTGCCGCTCATACCCTGC
This sequence comes from Selenomonadaceae bacterium, assembly GCA_017614505.1. Classification (GTDB taxonomy): domain Bacteria; phylum Bacillota; class Negativicutes; order Selenomonadales; family Selenomonadaceae; genus Quinella. Next base: position 13,726 of record JAGABT010000012.1, read on the forward strand.
AGGACGCCGCCGGTTTTGTCTATGACGCTGCCGGACGCCTCCGCCATAATCATTTTCGAGGAGCCTTTGCCGTTATCCATAAGTCCAATAATTTTTACGTCGAAAGGTTCTATTGCGCCGCTCTGGTCGACGACGGTATAGGCAACGCCGTTCATTCCGCTCTGAACTTTTTCCAGCGGCATGATTTCCGGCATTGCAAAAGTCGTGCGCATTCCTAACAGGAAAGTCAGCGCGAAGGTTAAAAATAATTTCAAAAATCCCACCTCATTCGTCGGAAATAAAATTTACTGCATTATAACACGTTTGGAATTTAGTTCATAGCTGGCGGAAAAATTTTTTTGCAGTTGACAAAATCCGGCGTTTATGAAAGAATGTTTTCGGTCGAATTTTGAAAGATTTGGCAGGTGATTATTTTGGAAACTGTGGAAGCTCAGGCGCTTTTGGCGCCGGAAACCGCGAACATGCTGATAATTTTGAGTCTGGCTCTGAATTTAGTTTTGCTGGTAGGATTTGCATTTTTGTGGGCAACGCGGCGGCGCGAACTTGAAGTAAGCAAGCTGGAAAATTCTATCCAGAAACTTTCCAACAACGTCAAGCGCCTTGAAAAGCGAATCGAAGAAAAAAATCCGCGCGTGGTGCATACGCTGCCGGACATTAAACCTTTTGGCATGGGCTTTGACGAAGAAAGCGTAGAGGAGCGAAAGTCTGCGCAGGAGGCAACCGCTGAAGGAAACGACGAATACGCCAGTCTCTGGGAAAAATTTATCGCGGATTACAATCTGCTCGCCGGAAGCATGAACGTTCCGAGACAGCTTGAGGCGTGCGAAAAATTTGTCTACGATAACAGCCTGCGAATGCTGCTCTACGGCGGCGCAATGAATTTTCTGCCCGCTATCGAAGTCAGCGAGAGCAACTACTGGGCGTGGAAAATTCCCGACACGAAAAATATTTACGCCATCGTTCCCAATCCAATGCGCCCCTGCGATAAGGTCGTTTACGAGAGCGGCGGACTCAGGCAGATTTTTGACATGGACTACAACGGCGGCGTTTTCAGAAAATATATCATTGAACGCCCCGCAACTTTCGTCAGTGTCAGCGGCTGGCAGCTCCAGGAACGCGGAAGGCTCGAACTCGAAAAGGAATAAGCTATAATAAAATTAACTTTCTTTCTGTGGAGAAAGAAAGTTACAAAGAAAGCCAGCCCGCTGCATTCGCATCCGGCGAATGGCGCGGGCGGCGCCCCGTCCATGGGGCGCCTCTTTTTAGTTTACGGCGTTGAATCCAATTTCAAGCGCCAGCATATTTTGTTCGACCGTGTGCGGCGGTACTCGATTCGCCACGGATTTTTTTATTGTCTCGAAGTCCACGAGCTTTGTGACTTTCGCCAGCACGCCCAGCGCGACGATATTTGCGAACAGCGCCTTGCCGACCTTTTCAACTGCCAGTTTAGTTATCGGCACGCGGATTATGTTTTTGAACGCGGGCGGCGCCGGCACCAAATCTTCGTCCAGAATCAGCACGCCTTCGGGGTTTAAATCCGTGTAATACTTGTCCGCCGCCTTCTGCGTCATTGCCAGCACGAAGTCCGGCGCCTTAACGTGCGGGTGGAAAATTTTTTCGTCGTCAATTATGACTTCGGATTTCGACGCCCCGCCGCGCGCTTCAGGTCCGTAAGACTGCGACTGAACCGCCTGCTTGCCCTCGGAAACCGCCGCTTCCGCCAGAATTATCGCCGCAGTTATCACGCCCTGCCCGCCGGAGCCGGATAATCTCAACTGTTTTCTCATTTCGCACCTCCGGCAATTTCTCTGACGTGTTCATACGCCTCGTCGTAAGTTTCAGTTTCCGCGCGGTAGAAAAGTCCAATCGGAAATTTGTCGCCGGTCTTTTTATCGTCGGTGAGCTTGTCCCAGACATTTTTCATCACGGCGTTATCGCGCATCCACGCCATCATTTTCGCAGGCTCGCCAATTTTATTCCGGCGCCCATAAGCCGTGGGACACTGAACCAGCGCCTCGATAAACGAAAAGCCCCTGTTGCTCAAGCCGTCCTCAATCATTTTCGTCAAGTGCTGAACGTGAAACGCCGTCGAACGCGCAACGTAAGTGGCACCGGCAGCCTCGGCGAGCTTGCAGGCGTCAAACGGTCTGTCAATCGAACCGTAAGGCGCAGTCGTAGCCTTTTTGCCGAGCGGCGTCATTGGCGAAGCCTGTCCGCCAGTCATACCATAAATGTTATTGTTGAACAGAATTACCGTCAAATCGACGTTGCGCCGGCAGCCGTGAATGAAATGGTTGCCGCCAATCGCCGTGCAGTCGCCGTCGCCCGTGATAACGATAACATTCAGCGCGGGATTCGCCAGCTTGATACCCGTCGCGAAAGGAATAGCCCTGCCGTGCGCCGTGTGGAGCGTGTCGAAGTCCATGTAGCCGCTGGCGCGCGAAGAACAGCCAATCCCGCTGACGATAATCGTGTTGTCCTGCGTCCAGCCGAGCTTTTTCTCGACCGCCTGCACGATAGCCTTCATGACAATGCCGTTACCGCAGCCAGGGCACCACAAATGCGGCAGTCGATTCTGCCGGAAAAATTTTTCATAGGAGCGCTCACTCATTGCCATTCACCTCGCTAACCATTTCATCAATCGCCGCCTCAATTTCCTCCGGCTCGAAAATCGTCATGTCGTATTTCGCGCAGAGTTTCACGGCGCACTGACCTTTCGCCGCGCGCTCAACTTCACCGACAATCTGCCCGTAGTTCAGTTCAGCGACGATAAGCCCGCGAACTTTTTTCGCAAGCTCGGAAATAATTTTGTCCGCGAACGGGAAAATCGTAACCAGCCTGATAAAACCGACTTTGACGCCGCGTTTCCTCGCATTGAGAACAGCCTCGTAAGCCGTGCGCGCAGTTCCGCCAAACGCTACGACCGCAAATTCCGCGTCGTCCATAAATTCTTCCTGCACGTCGATAATTTCATCAGCCGCGCGGGAAATTTTTTCGTGCATGCGCTTAATCGATTCGCGCGTAACTTTCGGACTGCCGCTCGGAAAACCAGTTTCATCGTGAATCAAGCCGGTAACGTGGACGTGGTAGCCTTCGCCGAAATTGGCAACGTTCGGCACCAAATCTTCGTCCTGCGCGTAAGGTTCGTAGCCTTCAGCGCGGGATTTTTTCGGCTGACGGCGCGGGTAAATTTCAATTTCATTTTCAGCGGGCAGTTCAACACTTTCGCGCAGGTGTCCGACAATTTCGTCCATGAGCAGAATTACCGGCGTGCGGAATCTTTCCGCGTAGTTCACCGAGCGTACCGCCAAATCGAACGCCTCACGCACGCTCCACGGGCTGAGCACGATTATCGAATGGTCGCCGTGCGTCCCCCAGCGCGCCTGCATTACGTCTCCCTGCGAAGGCGCTGTAGGCTGCCCTGTCGAAGGTCCTACGCGCTGCACGTTCACGATGACCACGGGAATTTCCGTCGCCGCCGCAAAGCCGATAAGCTCCTGCTTGAGCGAAATTCCTGGTCCCGAAGACGCCGTTAAAACTTTTTTCCCTGCCAGCGACGCGCCCAAAACTACGCCCATGCTCGCAATTTCGTCTTCCATCTGTATGAATGTGCCGCCGACCTGCGGCAGAAGTTTCGCCATTCCCTCGGCAATTTCCGTCGAAGGCGTGATTGGATAGCCGCCGAAAAATCTGACGCCTGCCGCCAGCGCGCCTTCCGCAACCGCCTCGTTGCCCTGCATAAGTCTCGCGCTCATTTTTCAGCCTCCTCGACAGTTATGCTCAGCCCCGTCGTCTCGTCAAAGCGCTGAACTTTTTTAGGAACAACCTTGTCCATGAAAATCGCGTAGTCAGGACAGCGCAGTTCGCACTGCCCGCACGCTATGCATTTATCGTGATTCGCCACGTAAACTTTCCCCAGCGTATCCAGCGTTAAAACCTGTCTTGGGCAAAACGCCACGCAAATTCCGCAGCCTTTGCACCGCTCAGGTTTCAGAGTGAACTCCGACTTCATCAAAAGCCCTCCCGTTATTTTTAAGATACCGGCGAATTATACCACGTAGAAACTTTTTTGCAAAGCCGCCCGCGAATGTATTCAAAGTACAGACGCCAGCTTTGCAAATTCCTCAATCGAAAGCGTTTCCGCGCGACGCTCAGCTGAAATTCCTGCCGCCGCTAACGCCTGCAAAATTTTTTCGCGCTGAAATCCTGCGCCCGCCAGCGAGTTCGCCAAAGTTTTACGCCGCTGCCCGAATGCGCCGCGCACTACGCGTATGAAGAATTCTTCGTCCGCAACTTCGACCGGCGATTCTCGAACGTCGCAGACCACCACCGAGCTGGTAACTTCCGGCTTCGGCAGAAATTTTTCCGGCGGCACGTCGAACGCCACGCGCACTTCTGCGCGAAACTGCACCGCCACGCTCATTGCGCCGTAAGTTTTCGAGCCTGGCGCCGCCGTCATTCGCTCCGCAACTTCGCGCTGTACCATCGTCACGATTTTCGTTATCGGCAGCTTTTTTTCAAGCAGCGCCAGCAAAATTTGCGTCGTGATGTAGTACGGCAGATTCGCCACGACTTTGAACGGCGCCGGCATCAGCTCCGCCAAATCGACTTTCAAAATGTCGCCCTGAACCAGCTTGAAATTTTCGTAGCCCGCCAGCGTCTCTGCCAGCACCGCCGGTAATTTTTTGTCCAGCTCGACCGCCGTGACTTTCGCGCCCGCCTCAAGCAGTCCCTGCGTCAAAGTTCCAATTCCAGGTCCAATTTCCAGAACTTCCTCGCCCGCTGAAATTTCCGCCGCCGCCACGATTGCTTTTACAACGTTTGAATCGATTAAAAAATTTTGTCCCAGCCGCTTCGACGCCCGCAAGCCAAATGTTTTGAGAATGTGCCGCGTCGCCGATACGTCAGCGATTTTCGGATGTAACATTTTCCAGCGCCTCCATAAATTCCGCGCGCGTCACGCCGTAGCTGTTCAGGCGCTTCACGAAAGTTTTAACATTCCCGTAGCCAATCCCCAGCGCCGCGCCAATCCTGTCGCGCAGAACGGAACTGCCTTCGCCGCCAGCCAGACCAAAGCCAACCATTTCAGCAGCGGTAAATTCTTCGCGCGGATTAAGTTCAAGCGTGCGGACTTTGCCAAGCGCCTTTCTGATAGATTCGGGCGACGCCTGCTCAACGCCAATATCGCCGTTGCCGACAGCTTCAACTTTCGGAATGTAGGCGTGTTTCGCATTCGGAAACTTTTCAGCCAGAAATTTTCTGATACGCTCGCCCGCCGAATCTGGGTCTGTCAGAATGATAATCCCGCGTTTGTTGTACGCCGCCGCAATGTTCGCCAGCGTCCGCCGGTTAAAATGAAAACCGCCGGTAACAATGCAATCAGCCTCGACTGCACGATTCACGGCGGCAACGTCCATTTTCCCTTCGACAATCAAAACTTCTTTTAGCAAGTCGCCACTCCCTTAGCCGTAAATAATCATTTCCTCAACGAGCCGGAAAATTTCCTCGTGAATGTCAATCGAACTGCGGGCAAAATTATTCTCAGCGCAGTTGATAATTTTCCAGCCGAATTTGGCGGCGATTTCCTTGTAGGTCTTGTAGGATTTAATCATGTAGGCGGCGTCGGATTCGTGAATGTCTTCGCGCCCGCGCCTTTTGCGAAGCATGGCAGCAATTTCCGGCGGCATGTCGAGGAAGATAGTCAAATCCGGACGCGGCAGCTGAAATTTTTTGTACTCAAGGTCGTCGAGCCAGTTCAGAAATTTTTCGCGGTCGGCTTTGCGATTGAGCTTGGCAGCCTGGTGCGCCATATTCGAGCCGACGTACCTGTCAGCAAGCACAACGCCCTCGCCAATGTAAAAATTTTTCCAGCTCTGGAAACTGGCAAATCTGTCGACGGCGTAAAAAGTCGAGGCGGCGTAGGGGTTCACGTCTTCAGCACTGCCGCCGAAATCGCCGCGCAGATACATTTTGATTAGCGCGGAAGATTCAGATTCGTAATTCGGGAAACTGACGCGCATGACGTTGACGCGCAGATTCTGAAGGCGCTCAAGAAGACGGGTTGTCTGCGTCGCCTTGCCGGAGCCGTCGGAGCCTTCGAGTACAATCAACTTGCTCATTACATTACACCTCACACGTTGAAAATTTCTGTGACGAACGTCCGCAAGACTTCCTGCATGACTGTGACGTTTATCAGCAGCGCTTCGGCTTGCGGGCGCAGTTTTGTATAGTGGAAACTTGGGTTGCGCGGTACGAGAAAATCTGTCGGGAACGGGATAACTTCAAAGTCCTGCCGCGAAAAGTTCAGCACTGCGCGATTCATGTGGAATGCGCTGGTCACGATGATTGGGCGCTGGAAATTTTTTTCGCGCAGAATTTCGGCGGAGAAAATTGCGTTCTGCGTAGTGTTGACGCTCTTAGTTTCGAGCAGGATTTTATCTTCTGGAACGCCGAGTGACTGCAAAATTCTGCCGGAAATTGTCGCCTCGGAGCCGGAATCAGAGTACACCTGCCCGCCGCTGAGCAGAATTGGCACGTTTAAAATTTTCTGCAGACGCACGGCAGTAAGCAGGCGATTGGCGGGACTTGCGCAAAGAGTTCCTTCGCCGTCAACGTCCTGCGAATCGCGAATTGCGCCGCCGCCGAGCATGACAATTACGTCGCCTTTTACCAGTTTTTCCGGCGAAATCTGGAATTTGCCTTCGAGCCAGCCCATGGTTCTATCGGCGACAAGCGATGTGCAAAGCAGATAGAAAATCAGCGTAAAAATTCCTGTGAAAATCGCCAGCCGACCGCTGAGTTTCACGAGGCAGCCAGTCAGAATCACCAGCAGAATCACGAAAATTCCTGGCGGCAGTACCCAGCTCGCGCCGAATTTCAATAAATACACCAATTAAAAAAATCTGCCTTTCAGTTGGAAATTACAACTTATTCGGCAGATTTAAGAAATTTTCCTGCAAGGTCGTGTATGTCACTTTCTTTCGAAGGTTTTTTTATGTCACTTTCTTTCGAGAAAGAAAGTAACCAAAGAAAGCTTGGCCGCATAGGTCGCTTCCGGCGACCTGTGACGGCCGGCGCGCCGTCCATGGCGCGCCCCTTCATTCAATGCAGTTTTTCAGCAACACGCTGAACTATAATTTCGGCAAGCGCGGCTTTGCTCATTTTCGGGAAGTTTTCAACAGCGCCGTCACGGTGAATGAGCGTGACGATATTGGTATCGACGGCGAAGCCCGCGCCTTCCTGCGCGACGTTGTTGGCGACGATGAAGTCAAGATTTTTTTCGGTAAGTTTCGCGCGGGCGTACTCGATAAGATTCTGAGTTTCGGCGGCGAATCCGACGAGCAGCTGATTAGTTTTGCGGGCGCCGAGTTCACGGAGAATATCAGGATTTTTAACGAGTTCGAGCGTGAAACTTTCGGCGTCCTTTTTAATTTTCTGCGCGGCGACATTTTTAACGCGGTAGTCGGAAACGGCGGCGCTCATAACAACGGCGTCAACCGAATCGTACTCGGCAAGCACGGCGTCACGCATTTCAAGCGCAGTTTCAACTTTGACGAGCCTGACATTTGGCGGCGGGGCGACGCTGACGTTTGCGGAAATTAAAACGACTTCGGCGCCGGAAATTTGCGCAGCGCGGGCAGTTTCGTAGCCCATTTTGCCGCTGGAACGGTTGCAGATAAAACGCACGGGGTCGATTGGCTCCATTGTTCCTCCGGCGGTCACGAGAATTTTTTTGCCTCTGAGAATTTTTGGCGCAAAAAATTTAACAATTTCAGCGCAGATATCTTCGGGCTCCGGCAGACGCCCTTTGCCGTTTATCCCGCAGGCAAGCCAGCCGGTCGCCGCGTCGAGAATCTGAACGCCGCGCGACGCGAGAATTTCAAGATTTTTCTGCGTAGCGGGGTGCTCAAGCATGTGCGTATTCATTGAAGGCGCGACAATCATCGGCGCGGTCGTAGCCAGCACGACGGTCGTCAGCAAATCGTCGGCGATACCGTGAGCCGCCTTCGCCAGAAAATTCGCGGTAGCCGGAGCGATTAGAACAACGTCCGCGAAATTCGCCAGCGCAATGTGTTCGACGTGGAAATTAACCGCGCCCGCAAACATTTCGACGGACACGGCATTTCCAGTAGTTTCCTGAAAAGTCCTCGGCGCAACGAACTCAGCGGCTGCCTTCGTCATGATAACGCGGACATTCGCGCCGAGCTTTTTGAGGCGGCTGGCAACCTCAACGACCTTGTACGCCGCAATTCCGCCGGTCACGCCAATTAAAATATTTTTGCCGTCGAGCTCGTTCATGACGGCGATTCTCCGTTCATTTCGTAGGTGATTTTGCCTTCGTAAATTTCCTCCATCGCGTCGGTGACGAATTTGTTCGACGGATTTTCGACGTGGCATTTTTCACCCGCTAAAAGCTGGCGCGCGCGCTTTGACGCCAGAATTACCAGCGTGTAGCGGCTCTGCGTGCGCTTGACCATGTCGTCTGTCGAAGGATTTACCATGCTCGGAATTAAAATGCTCAAGATTTTACATCTCCTTGGAATTTGTCAGATTCTGAAAAAGAGCGGCGTTGCGGCTGACCCTGCAGCGTTCAGCGGCGATAATCGCCTTGATTTTTTCGGCGGCGGCGTCAACGGTATCGTTTACCACGGCGTACTGGTACCTCAGCCCAGTTTCAATTTCGCCGACGGCAGATTTGAAACGCCGCGCGAAAGTTTCCGGCGATTCGGTGCCGCGATTTTTAATGCGGTTGCTTAGCTCTTCAAGGCTGGGCGGCAGCAGGAAAATGTAGACGCCGTCGGGCTTTTTCGCCATGACGTTGAGCGCGCCCTGAATGTCAATTTCCAGCAGAACATCTTCGCCGCGTTCAAGCCGCTCCTCGATTTTATGCGCGGGCGTGCCGTAGAAATTTCCGTAAACTTCAGCGTGCTCCAGAAATTTTCCTTCGTCAATCCAGCGCTGAAATTCCTCGCGCGTCAGAAAAAAATATTCAACGCCGTCAGTCTCGCCAACGCGCGGGCGCCGTGTCGTAGCGGAAATCGAATAGTAAAGCGTGGGAATTTCCGCCAGCAATTTCTTGCAGACCGTACCCTTGCCGGTACCGCTGGCGCCCGAAACTACAATCAGCAAACCTTTTTCCATCTAATTTTCCACTTCCTTGACGGCGATAATTTTTTCGTCCTTTTCCTTGCCGAGGCGCTCACCGATAGTTTGCGGCTGGAGAGAAGATAAAATCACATGCCCGCTGTCCATAACAATCACCGCGCGGGTTCGTCTGCCGTGCGTAGCGTCAATGAGTTTGCCGCATTCCCGCGCCTGAGCCACGATTCTTTTGCTCGGCGCAGATTCGGGATTTATCATCGCCACAATTCGCTGAGCCGCCACGACGTTGCCGAAGCCCACGTTCACCATTCTCAACATAAAAAATTCCCCGCAAAAACTTTTTCCGCCGCGCCTGTCATGTAAACATGATTATTTTCGCGCCAGTCAATATGCAAATCGCCGCCGTCGAGGTGAACAGTGGCAGATTTTCCCGCCAGCCCGTTCAGATTCGCCGCAACCGCCGTCGCGCAGGCGCCAGTACCGCAAGCCAGCGTAATCCCGCTGCCGCGTTCCCAGACGCGCATTCTGAGTTCATTCTCGCCGGTCACCTGCACAAATTCGGTATTAGTGCGGCGCGGGAAAATTTCGTGCGTCTCGAACTGCGGACCAATCTGCGCGAAATTAACTCTGCTCAGATCGTCGACGAAAATCACGCAGTGCGGGTTGCCCATTGAAACGCAAGTCATTCTGAAAGTTTCGCCGCCGACGGAAATATTTTCGCTGATAATTTTTGAACTGCCGAAGCCGGTAACTGGAATTTTTTCAGCGCTGAGAATCGGCTCGCCCATATCGACCGTCACGAGATTTTGGGCAACTTCGACGGTTAAGACACCGGCGCCGGTTTCGACGCTGAGGCTGCCGGATTTTTCGCCGAGCAGGAACTTAGCGAAACAGCGAATACCGTTGCCGCACATTTCCGCCTCGGAGCCGTCCGCGTTGAAAATTCTCATGCGAACGCCAGCAATTTCTGAAGGCAGGACGTAAATGACGCCGTCCGCGCCAACGCCAAAATGTCTGTCGCAAATCGCCGAAATTTTTTCAGCGCCGTCAATAAAATTATTCGCGCGGCGGTCGAAAATCACGAAGTCGTTGCCGCAGCCCTGCCATTTTTCAAATTTCTGCAAGTGACCAGCTCCTTAAACAATTCGCGCGGGGCAGTCGAGTTTACTGCAGGTCGCGCAGGATTTTTTCGCGTGGTAAGTTTTTTCATTGGAAGTAATTTTTTCGAGCCCGATGATGGCGGTGACGGATTTTCTGGGAATGAGCATGAGCGCGGAACTGAGGCGCATACCAATTTCCTCGGCGCCGGTGAGTTTGAAAAATTCGCGCTGATTTTCCAGTTTCCAGTCGCCGTAGCCTGGGCTGAACCGCCAGCGCATTTTGAAACTTTCCTTAGCAACTTCGCGGGCGATAACTTTTTCGAGGGCGTCGGCAGCCTGCTCAACGGCGGCAGTAGCGGCAGCGTCCAGAAGCACCGAGGCGACGTAATTCCCCGCGCTGAAATTTCTGGTGACTTCGCGTTCAATATTTTCGCCGACGGTAACCGCGAGGCACGCAACTTTTTCGCAACCGGCAAGGTGTTGGACAATCGACGCGCCTTCAATAAAAAAATCCGGCGTGGATTTAACGCGGTGATTCGCGCAGTCGTAGTCGTAAATTTTCCAGACGCCGCGAACTTCCAGCAGGAGCAAAGCGGTTTCGCAGGCGTCAGCAATTTGTTTTTCGTCGAAGCTGGCGGACTTTTTCAGACCGGCGTAGCGTCGGGTTTCAGCGGCGGAAATTTCCAGAATCGGCGCGTTGAAAATTGGCACGGCTGTCACTTCCTAAATCAGCGGGCGACGGGCGTTGAGACTCCGCGCGGCGTTGGCACGCTCTTTATCCTTGTCCATTTTGTAAACGTAAGCCATGACCTCGGCGATAGCCTTGTACAGGTCGGGCGGAATTTCGCGGTCGATTTCCAGCGCCATGAGCATATTGACGAGCGTTTTGTTCTGATAAACGGGAATGGAATTTTTCTGGGCGGCGGCGAGAATGTGTTCCGCGACGTGTCCTTTGCCCTTGGCGATAACGCGCGGCGCGGCGTCCTGCAGAATGTCGTACTTCAGCGCGACCGCTTTACGCCTGGCTATTTCTTCCTCGCTTAAGTCCTGAGTTTCTTCGTCCATTGCCGCTCCGTCCTAAATTTTCTGAGTAACACTCCGCATATTATATTTCCTGCAAAATCCAACGTCAAGCGCGGGAATTTTAGTTGAATCTGAAAATCAGCGGAAAATTCTTGCCGAATCCGAGAAAATTTTTTCTGGAATAATAATAATTTCCGCTTGCGCAGATTTAAAATCCGTGTTAAAATTCCAACCGTCAACAGGGAGGTTGACGCGAACATTATCAGGCGCCGAAAAGTTGACACCGGACGATGTTTCTGGAAGGAGAAAATCAAAATGAAATTTGCATATAAAACGAATACTAAAAATATGGTTACCCGCAAGGAGGCGAGGTCTTTGGCTGAAAAAGTCGTTGAAAATCGCCCCGCTGTTGTTTCATTCATTCTGGTTGCGAAGAACAAGCTTTGTTTTCGCGAATGCGCGCTGATTGTTAAGGCGGCGGAGGAAACTGGTTGCGTGATTGAAATTGCGTCCGGCTCGAAGGTCGGCGACACGTCCAGCATTTTGTCGCTGGTCAATCTCGGTATCATGCCGGAAAAAAGTCTGGTACTTACAATCAGAGGCGTGAACAACAAAGAGGCTTTTGACAGAGTTTCAAAAATCATCAGCGGTGAGGAAAACGTTGACAGCTGATTCAGTGCGAATATCGGAACCTGTACTGCCGGAGGCGAATGGCTTCCGGCTTTTTTATTTGAAGGAAAAAATTTCACAGCGGCGAATTGCGGAGTCGAAATGGCAAATTCATTCCGCCAGTGTTCTGACCGAGTATTCCGCCCATTTCGACGCGAATAATCTGCTGCGCTGAACTGCAGGAATAACTTTCAGCTCCGCCGAATATTTCAGCAGAAAATTCGTTAAGGGAGAGTTTGAATTGAACGCAAAAAATTTGAAAATCTGCGCAGGCGTCGGGCTGGCTGCAGTTCTAATCGGCGGCGGCGCGTACCTCTACTCTGGTACCGACAAGGGCAAGCCCGAATACGCCGTGAAAATCGCTGAGCAGGCTGTTGCCGACCACGACAAGGAAAATTTTTATCGCTTTGTCGACGTGGACGGCTTGCTGAACGACAGCTACGGCAGTCTGATTGACGGCTTGACTGATTTCGAGCGCGTTCTGAACGACGACACGAAAGATGCGCTCAAAAATTTCACTGAGATTTTAAAGACGCCGCTGCTCACGAGTTTGAAAGCCGCCGTCGATTCTTACGTGACTACCGGCGACTTCAACGCGCAGAATCACGCCGGAGTTCAGGAACTTTTGACGCGCACCGGTCTTGATAAAATCATATACCGTGGGCTCGACGGCATCGACATTAATCCCGCTAACGAGAACAACGCTACTGCCAGAATCAGAATTTACCAGCCGGAACTTTCGCGCGAATTTATTCTGGAAACCGAACTTTCGCGCGGGGAAAATGGCGCATGGAAAATTGTCCGCCTTAAGAATTTCCAGGAGTTCGTCAACACTCTCACGGAAGTTCGCCGCTCGCAGCTTGACAACTACCTTGAAAAGGCTGGCGAAATTGCCGGTCGCCATGACGCCACAATTCTCGAAGCGGAACAGCAATATTCAAAACTTGCGGCGTTTGGCGCTCTCAACCAAGACAGCGTTCGCGCCGAGGTACGCACGCTCATGCTCGACGTTTACAAAAAGGACTGGGAAGAACGCAAGCAGGAACTTTTCGGTCTGTCTGTCCCCAAATCCGCTGAAACGCTGCAGAATCTCTTCCTGAAAATCTGCGACCTCGAAATAAACTACGCCGACGATTACGCGAAGTGGCTCGATGATAAGCGCCCGTCCACGCTCAAAATCGCTGAAGACCACCAGCGGCAGTCACAGGCGCTTAAATCCGAGGTCTCAATCCTCCTCCGCAGAATGGCTGGGGGTGAGCGCCTTGTTGAAAATTAATTTCGTCTGCTTCGGGAATATCTGCCGCTCGCCGATGGCGGAATATGTCATGAAAAATCTCGTCGCGCAGGCGGGCTTGAGCGATAAAATTTCCGTCGAATCTTCCGGCTGCCACGCGTCTGTTGGCACGCCCATTTCCAGCGGCACCTGCCACGAACTCAAAATCCACGGCGTCCCCTTCGAGCTCCGCACTTTCAGACAGTTCACCCGCGCGAATTACCAGAACTGCGATTACATTATCGGTATGGACAAAATGAACGTCCGCGACCTCAAGGAAATTTCCGGCGGCGACCCCGACGGCAAAATTTTTCTGATGATGGATTTCGCCGGTGAACACCGCGACGTTGCAGACCCCTACATGACTGACAACTACGCCGCAACCTACAGCGACGTTTCCCGCGCCTGCGCTGAACTTTTAAAGCGCGTGGCTCAATCGTAAGCTGGAGATTCGTCGGCGTTTGTGAATCAAAATACTCTGCGCGAATTTCCCACGGCAATTAGCAGAATTTCATTCATAAGCCAGCATTTGTTCCATGTTTGTATTCAGCTCCGCCAGATAATTTTTCAAATCCTCGGCAACTTCGGGGTTGCGCAGCGCAAATTCGATATTCGCCTGCAGAAATCCAATTTTCGTGCCGACATCGTAGCGGTGTCCCTTGAAAACGTAAGCGTACATCGCCTCATCTCTGGCAAGCCGCTTTAAAGAATCCGTCAGCTGAATTTCGCCATTCGCGCCTGGCGTCTGATTCTCCAGATAATCAAAAATTGCCGGCGTCAAAATGTATCGCCCCAGAATCGCGATATTGCTTGGCGCATTTTCTTTTGCCGGTTTTTCAACCAAATCGCGAACCTTGTAAACGTCGTCGTCCACGTGGCGGCAGTCGACAATTCCGTAGCGGTGTACGACTTCCGGCGAAACTTCCTGCACGCCCAGAATCGAAGTCTTGTACTCGTTGAAAACTTCAACCATCTGCTGAAGTACCGGCTTTTTGGAAACTACCACGTCGTCGCCCAGCAGTACCGCAAAAGGCTCGTCGCCGATAAAGTGGCTCGCCGTCAAAACCGCGTGTCCCAGTCCCAGCGGCTGTTTCTGCCGGATAAAGTGTATGTTCGCAATTTCCGAAATTGATTTGACCATCGCCAGCCAGTCCGATTTGCCCGCTTTTTCCAGCTCCATTTCCAGTTCGATTGAGCGGTCGAAATGATCTTCGATTGAGCGCTTGCTCCTGCCCGTGACGATTATTATATCTTCGACGCCCGCCGCCGCGGCTTCTTCGATTATGTACTGGATTGTCGGCTTGTCGACGATTGGCAGCATTTCTTTCGGCTGAGCCTTCGTCGCCGGCAGAAATCTGGTGCCGAGCCCCGCCGCCGGTATCACTGCTTTTCGCAATTTCATACAGACCCTCCGTTCGTGAAATTTTTTCGCGGATATTATAAGCACAGGCGGGATTTTTTTTCAAGTTGACGCCGCAATTTTTGCTGATTATAATTTAAATGTTGTGCATTTGCAGATTTTAGTTGGGGGTGGCTCAAAATTGGACAACCAGTTTAATTTGACAGGATTTGAACGCTTGAAGGTGGATTTGCTCTTTCACCTGACGGGCGGCGTACTGGTGCGGCAGAATTTTTCCTACGGGCAGCAGCGCGACTATTACATCATGGAAATTTACGGGGACGCAAAACGCCTGAAAGAGTTCGCTGAATTTGGCAAAGACTACCGGCGAATTTCAGAATACATTTTCCCGAACGCGCCGGAAAAAATTCGCGCCAGAAAATTTTTTATTGAGCTCCTTGCCAGCTGCGTGATGATGGAACAGCTCTATCTGGCGGAGGATTATTCTCTGGCGGTCGACGAAATACAAATGCGCAATGCCAGCCTTGACCGCTGCAATTTTTCCGACGTCGAACTGGAAAATGAAACTGCCCGCGAATTTGAACGCTTCCACCGCCGCTACGTGCAGGGACTGAGCGAAAACGACTACAATTCTTTCCTGACGCTGCTCAGAAAATTCGAGGAGCCGTTCCTGACGCTGGCTGATACCGTCGTAAAGGACGCCCTCAAACGTCAAAAACCCTCCGGCAGTGCCAGCCGCCGCTCTGAACGCGAAGCGGAACGCCGCGATATTTTCCTGCGCCTCTGCGAAAAATTATCCGTCCCGCAAACCGACAGAATTATCTTCAAGCTCAAACTCGACGCGCTGATTGAAATTCAGATAACCAACGGCGAGTTCCTCGACTTCTTCGACAGCCTCGAAGCCGGCTGGAGCGAGAAATTTCCTCAATACGCCTACTGCGACGAAGTTAAAGAATACGCCCGCCAGAAAAAAAATATCTGCATTGTCATTTTCGGCAACAAAGTCAGCGCGATTCGCGACGAAAAAGTTCTGTTCGACCTGCTTGCCTCCGCCAACGTCAAAATCGCCCTGGCTAACGGCGCAACCAATCCTGACGACCTGCGCGAAAAAATCAGCCACCAGACCAATCAGCTCTCGCGAAACATTCAAAATTTCTTCGGCGACAGCCGCAAAAAAATCATGCGCGAATACCTTCTCGAACGCAGCGAAAATTTTGGCTTGAACTTCCAGAGCGAACTCACGCCTTACAAGCCGGAACTCCTTTACCTGAACGACATCATTCTTGAGGAAATTGCCCGCCGCGATAAGAGCAACGCGAACGGCAAGGCGCGCATTCGCACGGATCAAAACGTCGAGAGCGACGTTGACAAGGTTACCAAAAAATACGAAATGATTGTCGCGCAGAAGGATTCGGAAATTTACAACCTGCAGCGCGACCTCGCCTACTACGAAAGTTTGAAGTCGCAGGATTTCCGCAGCGATTTTTCGCAGTACTCCAAGGCTCTGCGCGAAATTTTCCAGGGACTGTGCGACGGCAAGTACGGCGCCCCGCTTAACGAGCTCTTTCTCATGCACCTCGGCGCCAGCGAAATTACGCCGGAAAAAGTCAGAACTTCGATTCAAAATCTGCTCTTCATTTTCAACAACCTCGGCATAACCCCCTACGAAACTAAAAAGCTCGGCAGGAAAATCAAATTCACGTCCGACGACGCAAATGTAAACTATTCCGTGAACGAAAAGGAAATTAAGGAAGGTCTTAATGAAGGCGTCCTCAAGTACCCAGGCTGGCGCTACAAGGGCGAGGATTTGGTTCTTCCGCTGATTTCCATGAAAAAGGAGGAAGATTAACTTGAACGGCGACGCAAATGTTCAGTCAAATATTCACGTGGGAATTGATTTGGGTACGACCAACACGGTAATGGCGACCTGCAAAAAGCCCAAGTACGGAATTTTGAAGTCTATGGTTCACCCTATCAATCAGTACGTGACAGCGACGCGCGTTGACAGGAATTTTTACCTGCCAAGCGTGCTTTTTTTCGATACCGATGAAGTCAAAGTCGGAATGTACGCGCACGACCGCAAAAGTTTTGGCGCCGACAAGCGCATTCTCTACAATACCAAAATTGATATGGGACGCAACGTCGAATACGCCAACAATTACACGCCGGTTGAGGCAGCTTCTGAAATTCTGAAGGTCTGCTACGACACGATTCGCCGGACGATTATGATGCGAGGCGATGACGTTTTCCCCGACGTCACAATTACCGTGCCCGCGTCTTTCCGCCAGAATCAAATCAGCGATACCGTAAGGGCAGCCAACCTCGCCGGATTCAAAAAAGTTTCAATCCTCGAAGAGCCGGTTGCCGCCCTTTACAGCTACATCAACGACCAGATTCTTTCCGGCGATTCGGACACGATTGACTTCACCGAGACCAAACGCATGATGGTTTACGACATTGGCGGCGGCACCTGCGATATTTGCGTTGTCGATTTGCAGATTGACAGGAACGGCGTCTACGACATTCACTTTGTTATAACCGGCAGGTATACTGAGTTCGGCGGCAACGATTTCGATGAACAGGTTGCCATTGGCGTTCTGAACAAGCTTTTCCAGCGCTATCAGATTCCAGATTCGGCTATCGAGTCGCCGGAAATTCGCAACGATCTGGTGACGCAGATTATGCCGTTCTGCGAGGCGTACAAAAAATGGTACAGCACGCAGCTGAGTATGGGCTACGACGAAGATTCGATTACCAATGTCACTTTCGGGAAGCTGGCAAAATTTCTTGACCACGAAAATGTTGAGCTCGACGTTACCTACAAGGAATACCAGGAATACACGCAGATGTTTTTCAGCGACGATTACCGGCACCCGAAGCGAGATTTGACGGATAAACTGCGCGATAAGCACGTTATTAAGCCGGTGCATGAACTGCTGAAAAAATTGAAGTCGATGGGCGAGCGCGGAATTGACTGCGTGTTCCTTACCGGCGGAATGTCGGAATACCTGCCGATAAAAACCGCGCTGGAAAAATTCTGCAAATGTCCTGTGTTAAAAGCCGAAAATCCTATGGACGCCGTGGCTTTGGGCGCGGCAATGTCCAAATTTATCACCGCCAAAATTCACAAGGAAAAAATGGTCGATATAAGCGACGAGGATACCAGCGCGGAAACTTATGAACCTTTCGAGGAGGCGCCGGAAATTTCAGCCGCTCCGCAGAAAGACGAACGTCCGCGCCTGGCTGAAGCAATTTTTATCGACGTGGAAAATCAGCTGCCGATGAAAATTATCGACGCTAACGTAGCAATTCCCTGCCAGGGTGAAGTCGAACACGATTTCCACGTAGGTTCCAACGGCGTCAGATTCCACCTGTTCGCCGGTCAAAGCCAGTGGGATCCCGAAATGCGTATCCTCTACGACTACGCGCAAACTTTTAACTCGCTGGTTGAGCCGAATACCGTCGCTCGTATCAGCTACGAAATTGACGAAGACCGTTTTCTGAAAATGAAACTGCACCTGCAGGACGCGCGCCGTCAGGTTTTCGATTTGACTGTGGATACCGTGGAAAAATAAATCAATCAAAAGGTGAGTGCCATGAATAATCTTGGAGAAGCTTTTGAAGGTCTCAACATGGAGGACTTTCCCGAAGCGACAGCCGAAATTAAAAGTAATGACAGGAGCATAACGACCGGCAGAACTATCGTAAACATGAAGAGCAACCAGCTTTTCACTGGTCAGTTTGAAAAATCCGATTTGGACGAGTTCAGCGCGCTGTGGCAGATTTTCCGCGACAATCCTACCATGCAGCTGCGCGACCTTAAAAACAAATTCATGCAGCTTTCGCGCGCCATGATTCGCAACTACCACGGCGAAGTTTGCCCGATTGAAGTCATGCTGTACACGTCGAATATTGCGGCGCACCTTTTTGTAAACAAGCGCCTCGTCTCCGATATTGCGGACGTTGTTTACCTTGTCTACCGCGAGAACGAAAATTTTCTCAGCTCGATTGAGCACATTCTCAGGGTCTGGAAGTGGGAGCAGGCGATAACCGTCTGCGAAATTGCCGTAGGAAAAATTGGCGACGTGAATCTGTTGCGCTACATTTACGACAACTTCCACTATCAGGAGGAAGTCAGCTACGGTTGTTTCTGCGCGCTCATGGAGTCGAAGAATGAAGAGTTCGTGCCGGAAATTCTCAGCATGATTCATGACTTGAGCGGCACGCACGCTGATAAGCAGATTGGCAACATTTTCAAGAAAAATTTCGCGCTGAACTTCCCAGAAGATTTCGCGCGGCTCAATCCCGAACGGTTCCGCGATTCCAAAATTTACGTGCAGAAACTCATTCGCGACATGGTTAATCCCAAATCCAGCAACTTCGCCGAGAAATACCGAATTGCCAGCAGCGGCGAAGAAAAAAAATCCGTCATTATCGAAGCAATTAACCGCGTGACGAGGGACGACGACCGCTCCAGCAGTCTGTACGACGCGCTGAATGTTCTCCGCTCGGCGTCAAGCGAAAATATCAGCGAACAGCTTTTCAAAAGCCTGGGGCTCAAAGGGAATTTCGCGCAGCGCCCTAAGGAAATTGTGAACGCCGTGATTTGCAACTACTTCGGCTACGTCAATTACCCGTCGGCGAATCGAGCCTTTGTCGAACTTGAGCAGACCAGCGACCATTACGCGGCGTCGCGGGCGGCGCTTTTCTATCAGGGCAGGCTCGACAGTGACGAGCTCATTAAAAATTTCCTGTCCGAAACCCGCCCCGACCAGATTCGCTCCTACCTTGCCTGCTTCTGGAATTTGCACGAGAGACTTCCGGCAGTCCGCGCCAGCGCCGTCAAGTACCTCAGCGGAAATTTGTCCGACGATAAACTTTCTGCCGCTATCACGAATTATTTTCAAATGATTCAGCGCTTCCCGCACCTCTACGACCCGCAGGTCGGCGAACTCATTAAAAACTGGTTCGGCTACGGCACGGTTTTCGGCAACGCCCGCATTCGCCTGCAGGATCAGTCCACCTGCCTCAATATTATCAATAATATTATCGACAGCGCCAACTACAAAAAGTACGAGGCGTTCCTCTACTACGTCGCCGAGGAGGCGCCAGATTTCAAGGCGGCGATTTGCAACCTCGCGCGCAATATTCTCAAAAAACTCCGCCGTACTACGATTAAAGCTTGACGTTATGCTTAACTTTCTTTCTGGTGCAGAATGCAAATGCGAGGAGTACGAGCATTTGCTTAGTTACAAAGAAAGACAGCCCGCTGCGGAAAGCACGCCTTGCTACGCAAGCCGCGCACACATCCAGCGAATGGCGCGGGCGGCGCAAGCAGGTGCTCACCAGTTCGCACTTGCACCATGGGGCGCTTCTTTTTGTTAGGTAGTTAAAAGTTTTTCTTGATAATGTAGAAAAGTCTTGAGCCTGGCGTGACGCCGGTGAAGTGCGTAATTGCCGCGTCGATACCATTCGCCAGAATGTAGTTTTGAATTTCAACGGCTT
Source organism: Selenomonadaceae bacterium (assembly GCA_017614505.1). Classification (GTDB taxonomy): domain Bacteria; phylum Bacillota; class Negativicutes; order Selenomonadales; family Selenomonadaceae; genus Quinella. The sequence goes on from JAGABT010000012.1 coordinate 33,758, forward strand.
CGGTGTCGCCGTCGTAGTCGAACTTGAAGGCGGCGGCAGCAACTTTGCCCAGCGCCTCTGGATTGATGTCGTGAGTGGCAAGCTGATTCGCCGGATAAATAATTCTGTCCTCCGGCGCAAGTTTACGCTTTGGGTTCCGCCCGACGCGAATAACTTCGTCCGAAAGATACGCGTTGGAAAATCTTTTTTCAACCTGCTCAACGTAGCGCCGGTGGCTCGCCGGAGCGAATCTGTACTTAGCAATTAGCAGCGCCGAAGTTTCCGCCCAGACGTCGCGCGCAGTCTGCAGAATTTCGTTGACGTGGATAGCATTGGCGATGTCGTTAATTCCGCGCTGGTACGCAAGGTAGGCAATCGCCGCGTGACCGGTGTTGACCGTGAAAATTTTCCTGTCGATATACGCGTTGAGATTGTCAACCAGCGTCAGACCTTTAATCTGCGAAAGGTCGCCGATAACGCCGCGCGAATCCACGTCCCATTCGGCAAATTCCTCGACGGTTACCATGAGTTTCTCGCCGTAGGGCTGATCGGGAACGATTCTGTCGACGGCGGCGTCAGGAAAACCGACGAGTTTATCAAGTTCGTTTTTAACTTCGTCCGTCAGTTTCGCGTAGACGAAATTTTTCAGCGTGGTTGAACTGCCAAACATATTTTCGCAGGCGATGACGTTCAGCGGCTTTTTATTCGTGGCGATTCGTTTCTTCAATCCTTCCGCAAGATTCGACGCGATGTACTTCAGCGAATTTGGACCAATCGCCGTGGTGACAATATCCGCCTCGGCAATGGCGTCGACAACGGCGTCAACGGCAACGTCGTCCCTGTCGCTGTCAATCGCGCTGATGTTATCGACGAGAATTTTTTCAGATGAACCGGCAATTTGCACGTTGTACTTGCCGAGATTGTTAATGTCGTCAACCAGCTGGTCGATAATGTCGATAAAAGTCACGTGGTAGCCAGCCTTGCTCAGCAGCAAGCCGATAAACCCGCGCCCGATATTGCCCGCGCCGAAGTGTACAGCATTTTTCATAGTAAAGCCTCCTTAATCCATTCCAGGAATTATAGATTAATTGAGGCGGCGGTGTAAAGCAATTTGACTGTGAAAAAATTTTTCCGTACAATTACTGGCAAAATCACTGGGGGAATTTGCATGAAGTACGACTTCGAGACGATTCTGGACAGGCGCGGTAAGGATGCGCTGGCGATTGACGGCTTAGGTAAAAATCCTGGCTTTACGCCGGAGCCTCCGCGCGAAGGTTTCAACTCAATTCCGATGTGGGTTGCCGATATGAATTTTCAAACTGCGCCGTCGATTGTTGAAAAAATTATTGAGCGGGCGCGGCATCCGATTTTCGGCTACTTCGATTTGAGCGGAGAATATTTCCGCGCGATTATCGACTGGCAGAAAATCCGCAACGGCGTGGAAAATCTGGCGGCGGAGCATATCGCCTACGAAAACGGCGTACTCGGCGGCGTGGTGAACATTCTGAACGTGCTCTGTTCGCGCGGCGACAACATTATGATTCACTCGCCGACTTACGTTGGCTTCAGCGTCGTGGCGGAAAATAACGGCTACAAACTGATTCACAGCTCGCTGATTCTGGACGCCGAAAATATCTGGCGCATGGACTTCGAGGATATGGAGCGGAAAATCGTCGAAAATAAAATTCACGTGGCGATTCTGTGTTCGCCGCACAATCCCTGCGGTCGGGTCTGGACGCGCGCCGAGCTTGAAACTGCGTTTGAAATTTTTGAGCGTCACGGCGTTTTTGTCATTTCAGACGAAATTTGGTCAGACATAATTTTCAGCGGAAATAAGCACATTCCGACGCAGCAGGTAAGCGCTTACGCCCGCGAAAATACCGCCGCATTTTATTCGCCGTCGAAAACTTTCAACCTCGCCGGAATTGTTGGCGCCTACAGAATTATTTTCAACCGCCGGCTTAGAGAGCGCGCTGAAAAAGAATCCAGCCTGACGCATTACAATTCGCCGAACGTTTTTTCAATGCACGCGCTGATTGGCGCTTACTCCGAGACTTGGCGCGAATGGGCGGACGAATTGAACATTGTGCTTGAGAAAAATCTGCGCTACGCTTGTGAACATATCACGAAAAATTATCGCGGCGTGAAGGTTGGCGTGCCGCAGGGTACGTACATGATATTCCTCGACTGCGAAAACTGCGGCGTTCCACAGGAAAAAATTTTAAAGCGCGGCTGGGACTGCGGAGTAACGTGGCACGACGGAAAATTATTCAACTGCCCGCACGGAATAAGAATGTCGCTGGCGTCGCCGTTCGCGCTGATTGAAGAAGCCTTCGCGCGGCTCGACAGTTATGTTTTTAAATAAGACAAAAAAAGTGGCCGTCCCTGCAAATTCGACGAGTAGGAGGATTTGCTTACGGGGCGTGCTAGCGTTTTATACGCAAAAAAAAAGTGGCCGCCCATGGACGGGCGGCCGGCCGTCACCAGTCGCCGGATGCGACTGTTGCGGCCAAGCTTTCTTTGCCAGCGTTTCTTTCTCGAAAGAAATGCTGAATCAAAATTACTCCTGCGGACGCGGCTTTCTGATAATACCGAGAATCGCGCCGCCGACAACCGCGCCGACCGCAATCGCAACGAGATAGCCGCCAGGGTTGCCAATCGTGGGAACGACGAAAATACCGCCGTGCGGAGCCATGAGCGTGCAGTCAAACATCATAACGAGCGCACCGGCAATCGCTGAACCAATCGCGCAGGCAGGAATGACATGGAGCGGGTCGCCAGCCGCAAAAGGTATCGCGCCTTCAGTAATGAACGAAAAGCCCATGATGATATTCGTAGGAGCGGTTTTCTGTTCGTTGAGCGTGAACTTGCTCTTGAAGAAAATCGTGGAAAGAGCAATCGCCAGCGGAGGAACCATACCGCCAGCCATAGCCGCCGCGATAACGTAGTAGTTGCCGTCAGCCAGCAAGCCGACGCCGGTAACATAAGCCGCCTTGTTCAAAGGACCGCCCATGTCGATAGCCATCATACCGCCGATAACCGCGCCCATCATGAGTTTCGCGGAAGGATCCATATGACCGAGCGTATCTTTCAGCCATTCGTTGACGCCAGCGACAGGCGGACCAATCACGAAATTACAAATCAAGCCAATACCGAGAATGCCGAGCAACGGGTAGAACAGAATCGGTTTAGTGCCTTCCAGAGACGCAGGAAGTGCAGACAGCGCCTTTTTGAGGAAATTCACGAGGAAACCGGCAATAAAACCGGCGAGCAGTGCGCCCAAAAAGCCAGAGCCGTTAGCAGCACTCAGCGCGCCGCCTACGAAACCTGCCGCAAGACCTGGGCGGTCAGCAATCGACATGGCGATAAATCCGGCGAGAACCGGCAGCATAAATCCGAAAGACGCGCCGCCAATTCCCATGAAAACCGCAGCGGCAGGAGTTATTGAACCGAATTTGCCGCGTTCTTCAGCAGGCAGGCTGTTCAAATCAACGCTCGCGCCGTCAATCAGAAACGAAATCGCTATCAAGATACCGCCGCCGATAACGAAAGGCAGCATGTGCGAGACGCCGTTCATCAAATGCTTGTAAACCTGGCGCCCGACGCTTTCATTTTCGCCGCCGCCGCCAGCGTCACCGGCACTTTCGCCAGCCTTCGCGTGATAAACCGGCGCCGAGCCGTCCATAGCGCGGTCGATAAGTTCATCAGCCTTGTTGATACCGTCGGCAACCTTCGTGATAACGACCTTTTTGCCGTCGAAACGCGCCATTGCAACGTTTTTATCCGCCGCAACGATAATGCCGTCCGCCTTGGCAATTTCCTCGGCAGTCAGAACATTTTTCGCGCCGCCGGAACCGTTCGTTTCAACCTTAATCGAAATTCCGCGCTTTTTGGCGTGCTGTTCCAGACTTTCCGCCGCCATGAACGTATGAGCGATACCAGTCGGGCAGGCTGTAACCGCCAGAATCTGAATGTGGTCGGCAGTTGAAACCGGCGCGTTGCTGGCGGCACCCGCAGGCGCCTGGAATTTGCCGTCTTCCTTGTCGTCGATAATCTTCAGAAATTCTTCCTTGGATTTAGCTGCAATAAGTGCTTCCTTGAAGTCGGGGTCCATAACCATCGTGGCGAGCTTGGAAAGAATCATCAAGTGCTCGTCGTTGCTGCCGTCCGGCGCCGCGATAGCGAAGAAAAGTCGCGCAGGGTTGCCGTCCATTGACTGGAAGTCGATACCTTCTGGAATTGTCATAGCGGCGAGACCGGCTTCCTTAACGCCAGCGGATTTGGCGTGCGGCGTAGCAATACCATCGCCGAGCCCCGTCGTACCAGACGCCTCGCGCGCCTGCACGTCTTTAAGGTACTGCGCCTTGTCCTTGAGGTTGCCGCCCTTTTCCATAAGGTCTACCAGATGCGCTATGGCATCCGGCTTGTCCTTGACTTTGGCGCCGAGTTCGATGCTCGCTTTTTTGAGCAAATCGGTTACTCTCATTTAGTTCACTCTCCCTGAAAAAATTTTATAACTCCTGACGGCGGCTGCGGAGTTGGAAGAAAAATCATTCACAGCCGCCGCTTTAAGCTTTGTTAATCGTACCGAAATTTTCAGCGCGAATTTTATTCTATCGTTCTACTTATCCTTACTGCGTGTGAATTGCGCCGTTAGAATCGAGCGTCATTTCAGAAATACTGAACAGGTCGAGGCTGCCCCAGTAAAGTTCCTGACCGTCTTCAAAAACTATTTTGAGATCCCAGTAGCGCGCGGTCTGGTCTGCAGGGAAATTCAGCTGAAAAGTTTCGTCGTTGTAGAGAATTGTGCCGCCGAGGACGTTTTCTTCCCAGTTATCGGTAGCGCTGCAGTAAATTTCCGTTATCGCCTGCCCGCAACGGTTGACAAGAATGAAATCCTGCCGACCAGCGTAGGCGGTACTGCCGACCAGGAAAATTGCCAGCGCGAGTACCGGCAGGAGAATTATTTTACGCATTGCGGCAGCCTCCCGTCAGCTGAAGATGCTTTTGATTTTCTTGAAGATTTTGGAGCTGATAGGTTCGTCGTCTTCGGTGGCGTGGAAAACCTGCGCCTGCCCCGCCTTAATGCGGTCGAAAAGCTGTTCGGGCTTGCGAATGGCGGTGCCGACAGCGGTCTGGAGCATTTTTTTGCCGTCGAAGCGGGAAATTGGAACTTTCTTGCTGGCGGCGACGATAACCACGTCAGCGTTTTTAATTTCCTCAGCGCTCAGCGAATGGTAGACGCCGGCGGCGCCGTAAACCTCGACGCGGATATTCATGCCGAGTTTCTGTGCGCAGTTTTTGAGAGCCTCGCGCGCCATGAACGAAGAAGAAATTCCAGTCGGGCAAGCGGTAACTGCGATGATTTTGGTGTTCTCGGAAATTTCGGGAGTCTCTGTGCGGGAGCGCTCAGCCTCTTTCTCGTCGATGGCCTTGAGAACTTCGTCGACGGAAGTTGCGCGGATTAATTTTTCCTTGAAATCGGCGTCCATCAGCAAAACTGCAAGGCGCCCCATTTCAGTCATGGAATTGGCGTCGGCGTTGAGCGGAGCGGCGAACAGAACTAAAAGTCGCGCGGGTTTATCGTCGATTGAGTCGAAGTTGACGCCTTCGGGAACTGTCAGGATTGAGATTGAAACTTTTTTAATTGCGTTATCCTGCGCGTGCGGGGTGGCAAGACCGTTGGAAAGACCGGTCGAACCCTGCGCCTCGCGTGCCAGAATATCGCGCCGCACCGCCTCTTTGTCCTTGATAGCGCCCGCAGTCATGAGCAAATCGATCAGCATATCGATAGCTTCATGTTTCGTCGTGGGGTGTACGTTCAGTGCTACGGATTTTTTGGAAATAAAGTTTGTGATTTTCATATCAATCGCCTCGGCGAATTATTTTTCGATAGTTTTGAGGAGCGCTTCGACTTCGGGGCGGGTAGCAAGATTTTCGGAGAAAGCGGACGCCGAGCCGGTAGCAACGCCCATGTGGAAGGCTTTTTCGTAGTCGCCGTTGGACTCTTCGTAGCCCGCGATAAAGCCGGCAACCATTGAATCGCCTGCGCCGACGGAATTGACGAGCTTGCCTTTTGGCGCAGGCGATTTGTAGGATTTGCCTTCAGCGGTAAGGAGAATTGCGCCGTCGCCAGCCATGGAAATTAAAACGTTCTGCGCGCCTTTTTCCTGCAGTTTCTTAGCGTACTCGATAATTTCCGCGTCGCTGGTGAGTTTGACGCCGAACATGTCGCCGAGTTCGTGATTATTGGGTTTGATAAGCCACGGGTTGAATCTGAGGACTTTAAGCAGCAGACCTTTTTCGGCATCGACGACCACGCGAATGCCCTTGCCCTGCAGCGGCTCAAGAGTGCGCTCATACATATCGTCGGGGAGCGTGTTGGGAATGGAGCCGGAAATTACAAGCGTATCGCCCGCGCCGAGTTTCTGGAGTTTAGCGAAAAGTTCATCGCGTTTGGCGTCGCTGATTTTCGGACCCTGACCGTTAATTTCGGTTTCCACGTCGGCTTTGACTTTGACGTTAATGCGCGAAAAACCTTCGTCGAGCTTGACAAAATCGTCAGCGGCGTTGAAGTCGCGCAGCTGGCGGACAATTTCGTCGCCGGTAAAGCCAGCCAGAAAGCCCATCGCCGTGGATTTGTGACCGAGATTGCCGAGCACGATTGAAACGTTGATGCCCTTGCCGCCGCCAAGTACCTGCTCATAGTTCACGCGGTTAATCGCGCCGGTCGTGAGCTTGTCCAGCCGAATAATGTAGTCAATCGCCGGATTAAATGTAACTGTGTAAATCAATTTAAAAACCTCCTCAAAAAATCCAAAAATTCTACACGGCGATTATACAATAACGCGGATTATATTTCAATCAGATTTTGGAATGGTTGAGAATTTTTTTGCAAACTAAAAAAGCCTCCGCCGCAACGGGGACTTCCTTAGCGCCAGAGGGTTTTTAAAAATCACCCCCGAATTTTCAGGCGAAGTTCAGCCACGTGCAGATTAAAATTGCGACCGAAACAATTCCGTTGCGCATGAAATAAGCCTGCGTGACCTGCGAAAAATCGCGCGGGCTAACTATCGCGTGCTGATAAACCAGCGTCACCGCCGCTATCGCCACGCCCGCGAAGTAAACCAGTTTCAGCTCCAGAATTATTCCTGTTATCAGCAGGCACGCCACGCAGATAATGTGAAAAACTTTGGAAAGCTCGAACGCCCTGCGCGCGCCAAATTCCGTCGCCAGCGAGTGCAGACCCTGCGCCTTGTCGAATTTTTCGTCCTGCGCGCCGTACATTGCGTCGAAGCCCGCCATCCACAAAGTTACCGCCAGGCAAATCAAAATCATAGCCGGTGCAAAAAGTTCGCCGCCCGCCGCTACCCAGCCACCCGCCGGAGCCATTGCTATCGCCACGCCCAAAACCATGTGGCACCAGCCGGTAAATCTTTTCGTGAACGGGTAGATTATGAACGGCACCGCCGCCACCGGCAGGAGTTTCAGGCAAATCGGCGGCAGCTGCGCGACCGTCACCACAAGTATCAGCAGGCACGCGAATATAAAAATCAGCGCCTCCGGCTTCGTGATTTCGCCGCGTACCATTGCGCGGTAACGCATTCGCGGCTGGAGTTTGTCGTACCGCAAATCCGCCAGATTGTTTATCGCCATTGCCGCCGCCCGCGCCGAAGTCACTGCCACTATGATTAGAAAAATCGTCAGCGCGTTTACCTGCCCGCCCGACGCCAGCAGTGCCGCTATCAGCGCGAACGGCAAATCAAAAATCGTGTGCGAAAGCGCTATGTTGTTGACGTGTGCTTCAACTCTTGTCAAAAATTTCAACGCTCCTTATCGCCGCTCCACCAGTCGGCAGTTTTAAAATCATGCTCCGGCTTTTTCTCGGCGGGAACTTCCGGCTTAGCGAGTTCATTTTTAATTTCAGCCAGCGCGTTCATAATCGCCTGCTGATTGATGTCGCTGTTGACGGCAAGTTCGTTGAACTTTTTGTTCGTGTCGAATTTAATTCCGTCGACGCGCTTTTTAACGTCGTTGAGCGAGACGGCAGAATTTTGCAGCGCCATGCGAACCGTAACAAAATCGTCCGCCTTGACGGTATTGCGCGTGGCGACTTTCAACTCGTCGACAGCCTTTGTGAGCGCGGTATTGTCAGCGGCGGTTGCGTTAAGCTGCTTGAGTTCGTCGACGGCGGCGGTGAGATTTTTCATAGCCTCGCGAAAGTCGTTGAGTTCAGCCTCGCGCTTGAGATTTAAAAGGGCAAGCTGGTGGTCGATTTGCTTAATCGAGCGCTCATTCACTTCAAGGCGCGTGTTAATCGCCGCCACCATTTCAAAAATTCTTCTGAGGTCGTCGTTCACGAAAATTCCTCCAATCGTTCCAAAAATCTTAGCGCAAGTATATCATTCGCAGTCGACAAATTCAACCAGCAGTTCGCGCCCGCTTTGAAGGATTAAAATCCCGTCGCATTCGGGGCAGAAAAAATTGTAGTGCGCAACTGTAAAAGTTTTGCCGCATTTATTGCACTTCGCGCGGATTGGCACGCGGGTAATTTTCAGCTCAGCCTCAGCGGCGGGCGTATTTTTTTTGAGAACGTCGAAACTAAAATTCAGCGCCTCGACCTCGACGCCGGACATTTCGCCGAGCTTCAAGCCAATGGCGGAAATTTTATGCGCGTGACTGGCGGCGGCGGTCTCCTGCGCGATTTGTAAAATATTTTCAGCAAGCGCGGCTTCGTGCATAGTTCACTCTCCAAAATCCGACGCCAGCGCCATAACGAAAATCTTAGCGGCACCGGCGCCCAGCAAAACTCTGGCGCATTCGGAAACCGTGGCGCCCGTCGTGTAAATATCGTCGACAATCAGAATGTTTTTCCCGCGAACGTTAGCGCCCTCCGCAAGCTTGAACGCGTCCTGCAGAATTTCCCTGCGCTCGGCGAAACCGAATTTGAAAAGGCGCGGCGTAGACTTTACGCGGACGAGAAAATTTCCATTCGGCAAATTCTGAGCCTTGAGCCAGTCGCGGAAAATCAGCTCAACCTGATTGTAGCCGCGCTCCTTCAAGCGCTCTTGATGAATTGGCACGTAAACTGCAAGGTCGGCGCTGGCGAGGAAGTTTTTAATTTCGTCGCGGACGGAAACTTCGGCGAGGATTTTGTGAATCGCAGGCAGGACGCTCAAATCATTTTCAAACTTGAGCCTGAGCAAAAGTTCGCGCGTACCGTCGTGGTATTTCGTGATTCGCATGACGCCGCTGATATTTTCCGGCAGATCTTTTTCCGTGTTGATGTGGAAAATTTTGCTGGCGCAGTCTTCGCAGAGCGCGCCGTATTCGTCCGCAATTTCGCCGCACTTCGGGCAGACCGGCGGATAAATTATATAAATCAGCGTCTCCGCAACGAACCTGAACCAGTAAATAATTTTGCTAAGCATTGTAGCACCGCCAGCAATTACTAGAAAGACGCGCCCCATGGATGGGGCGCGGGCCGTCACAGGTCGCCGGAAGCGACCTATGCGGCCGAGCTTTCTTTGGTTACTTTCTTTCTCGAAAGAAAGTGACAAATAAAAAACAAACTCAAAGATTCGCGGCGCCAATCATACCGGCATTGGAGCCGAGCTCAGCGATAGCGATTTTGGGAATTGGCGCGTGTACGCCGCCGAAGCAGTCTTCATTGAGAATATCCATAAGCGGCGCGATTAAATCCTTGACGTAAGCGCTCATGGCGCCGCCGAGCAGAATCAGCTGTGGGCGGAACATGTTGACGATATTAACGATACCCTGCCCGAGCATAAGCGTGTACTGTTCGACGACTTCGCTCATGGCAACATCTTCACTTTTAGCCAGCGCGAAAATTTCATCGAGCGTGAGTTCCTTACCGGCAACCTGCGCCGCCGCGCGTAAAAGCGCGGGAACTGACACGTAAGCTTCAAGACAGCCCTTGCGCCCGCAACTGCAGAGCCTGCCGTGGACGCGGATAACCTGATGCCCGACTTCACTGCCGCCCATGATACCGCCTTCAAAAACTTCGCCTTGCAGAATAATTCCGCCGCCGACACCGTTGCCGAGCGTGAACATGACGACATCGCTGAAATTTTTCCCCGCGCCAGCAATCGCCTCGCCGAGCGCCGCGCAATCCGCGTCATTAGCAATGCGCACGGGGCAGGGAATGACTTCGCCCAGCCTTTTGGAAAGCGCAACATCTTCCCAGCGGATATTGTTCGAGTAAACGACCTTGCCGCGCCGCCTGTCAATCGTGCCAGGCACGCCAATTCCAACGCCCACGCACTGTTCGAGCGGAATGTCATTTTCAGCCAGCAGTTTCAAAATATTTTCAGCGGTCTCATCAATAATTTCGTTCGGCGGGCGCTTAGGATTGGTAGGATACTTTTTCGCGGCGAGAATCTGATTCTGTTCGTTGACGACGCCAATTTGAATTTCCGAAGAACCAATGTTCACGCCGACGCGAATTGGATTTGCCTTTTCGCGAATCGTAGTCAGAAGCGCATCGCACCTGCCTTCAATCTGCCAGTCGCCGGAATTTGCGGGCAGGAGGAACGAATCGCCCTTCGCGTAGGAAATTTTTTCGCCCTTGCTGCTGATAACGCCGGTGCCGTCGAGAATCAGAATGCTGAGGAAAGATTTTTCGTTGACGTTGCCCTGAACGCGGTACGTCAGCACGCCGTCGAGGTTGAGCTTGTCAATCGTGAAGTAATCGCAGTCGGCTACGTGCGGATAATTTTCAGCGCTCTTGACAATCGGAATGCGATTGGTAACGGCGAGCGCCTTTTCAATGTGCAAATCGCGCCGCTTGCCGTCCGCGCCAACCCTGCCGTAGTCGTAAATCCTGTACGTGACGTTGGAATTTTGCTGAATCTCGGCGATTAAAATTCCCTTGCCAATGGCGTGGAGCGTGCCGGACTCAATGAACAGCACGTCGCCTTTCTTGACGGGGACGGCGTTCAGAACTTCGAGCAGAGTATTTTCGCGAATGCGCGCGGCAAATTCTTCCTTGGAAATTTCCTGCTTGAAGCCGTAGTACAGGAACGCGCCAGGCTCAGCGTCGAGTACGTACCAGCACTCAGTTTTCCCATACTGCCCCTCGTTTTTGAGCGCGTAGGCGTTGGAAGGGTGAACCTGAATCGACAGATTATCTTTGGCGTCGATGAACTTCGTCAGAATTGGGAACTCGCGGAACCTGCGGCAGTGCGTGCCTAAAACTTCCAAGCCTTCCGCGTCAAGGTATTCGCGCAGAGTTTTTCCAGCGTACTTGCCGTTGACAATCGTCGAGGAGCCGTCGGGGTGCGCAGACAAAACCCACGCCTCCGCCAGTACGTCGCCGCTGTACTCCACGCCGTATTCCTCCGCCAGCCGCCGTCCGCCCCAAAGATAATCCTTGCACGCCGGTTTCAATTTCAAAATCGCCATGAAAATCCCTCCGCTGAAATTTTTATAAACAATTTCCCGCCAAATAAAAAAAATCCTGCCATAGCGGCAATGCAGGATAATTTTCCACAACTGCGAATTTAACCGTGGGTGATTGTATGATAGCATTGATTGACTACGGCGTTGGGAATTTGTACAGCGTGGAGAAGGCGCTGAGCTTTGTTGGCGGCGAAGTTAAACTGACGCGTGAGGCGGCGGATTTAAAGCGCGCTGACAAATTAGTTTTGCCTGGCGTCGGAGCGTTCGGCGACTGCATGAAAAACCTTGAGGCGACGGGCTTGATACCGACGATACTGGAGCAGGTTTTAATGCACAAGCCGCTTTTAGGAATTTGCGTAGGGCTGCAGATTCTGTTCGAGCGCAGTGAGGAATCGCCGGAAGTGCGCGGGCTTGGCGTATTCAAGGGCGAGGTCAAAAAAATTCGCGCGGGCGGTCTGAAGGTTCCGCACATGGGCTGGAACTCGATAAAAATTGGCAGGAAAGATAATCTGGTTAAATACGGCGCGTCGAAGCTGATGGCGGGCTTGAGCGACGGGAATTATTTTTATTTTGTACACAGCTATCACGCGGTGCCGTCGAACGAGAATTTGATAACGGCTACGACGGACTACGGCGAAAAAGTCACGGCGGCGGTTGAGCTTGGCAGTATTTTTGCGACGCAGTTTCACCCCGAAAAATCCGGCGACGTTGGCTTGCAGGTTTTGAAAAATTTTGTGCAGATTTAAGGAGTGTTGGAAATGTTGATTTTACCGGCAATAGATATTCGCGACGGCAAGTGCGTGCGGCTGACGCAGGGCGACTTCAAACGCGAGCTGAAATATTCCTATTATCCCGAAGAAACGGCGATAGAGCTGGAAAAAGCCGGCGCGAAATTTCTGCACGTGGTAGACCTTGACGGCGCGCGCGACGGCGTTCTGACTAACATTTTCACGATTAAAAGAATTTTGGACAACGTGACGATACCGATTGAAGTCGGCGGCGGCATTCGCACCATGAACGATATAGAAAATCTGCTGGAAATTGGCGTGACGCGCGTGATTCTGGGCAGCACGGCGGTTGAAGACCCCGAATTTGTGCGTGACGCGGCGGAAAAATTTGAAGACAGCATCGTCGTCGGGATTGACGCGCGCGAGGGGATTGTTGCGGTTCACGGCTGGTGCGATTCCGGCGAAATGGACGCGCGCGATTTGGCGGCGCAGATTGGCGATTTCGGCGTTTCGACGATTATTTATACCGACATTGCGCGCGACGGAATGCTCGGCGGGATTAACGTCGAACTCGTGGCGAAAATTGCTAAGAGTTCCGGCGTGGACGTTATCGCCTCCGGCGGCGTGAGTTCGATTGAAGATATTCTCGCGCTGAAGACTAAGGAGAAAAATGGAGTTGTCGGCGCGATTATCGGCAAGGCGCTTTATGAAGGCGTGATTGACTTCGAGAAGGCGCTGGCGGCGGCTGAGGATTGAAATGCTGACAAAAAGAATAATCCCGTGCCTTGACGTGAAAGCTGGGCGCGTGGTAAAGGGAACGAATTTTGTAGGACTGCGCGACGCGGGCGACCCTGTCGAGCTGGCTAAGCGCTACGATACCGAGCGCGCGGACGAGCTGGTTTTTCTGGATATAACGGCGTCTCACGAAGGGCGCGGCACGATGGTTGAAGTTGCGAAAAGTTGCGCAGCGCAGGTTTTCATTCCGTTCACGGTCGGCGGCGGCATTCGCACGGTTGACGATATGAAAGTCATGCTGGCGGCGGGCGCGGACAAAATTTCTGTGAACAGCGCGGCGGTTAAAAATCCCAGACTTATTTCGGACGGCGCGAAAAAATTCGGCAGTCAGTGCATTGTGCTGGCGGTCGACGCTAAATCCTGCGGCGAGGACAAGTGGGAAATTTACGTGAACGGCGGGCGCACTCCGACTGGCATTGACTGTCTGGAATGGATTAAAAAAGGCGTGGCGCTCGGCGCGGGCGAAATTCTGCTGACGAGTATGGACGCCGACGGCACGAAGGACGGCTACGATATTCCACTGACGCGCGCGGTCAGCGAAGCGGTGAATGTGCCGGTTATTGCCAGCGGCGGCGCAGGCGAGCTTGAACATTTTTTGAAAGTGCTGGTTGACGGCAGGGCGGACGCGGTACTGGCGGCGTCGGTCTTCCACTACGGCAAGTACACGATTCGGCAGGTTAAGGAATATCTGAAAAAGCACGGCGTCGAGGTGCGGTTTTGATTCGGGAAATGCGGGCGGAGGGATTTGTAATGACGATTGAAATTAATCTGAGCGACGATGAATATAAAACCGTCAGCGAATACGCGGCAGATAAAAAAATTAGTATCGCGGAATTTTTTTTAAACGCCGCGCTCGAACGAATTGAAGATGCTAAATGGCGTGCTTCTTCACGCAAAGTGATTGAACGCAACCGCAAAGTTTACGCGGCACTGGCAAAATGAAACGTCCGAGCAGAAAAAATATTCTCGAACTTCACAGCGATTTTTGACAGAAATAGCGTCACGATTAAATACGACGCCGACGATTTGATAAAAATTATTTTTGGCGTTGCGGATAATTCCGTGGCGTATGAAAATTTTTTGAACTGGCTGGAGGCTCACACTGAAAATGAAAATTGACATTGAAAAAATAAAATTCGACGCGAACGGCTTGATACCGGCGATAGTGCAGGAGGAAAGCGGGCAGGTACTCATGCTGGCGTACATGAACGCCGAATCGCTCCAGAAAACCGCTGAGACCGGCTACACGCATTTTTACAGCCGCAGTCGGCAGACGCTCTGGAAAAAGGGCGAAACCAGCGGCAACGTTCAGCGCGTGAAGGAAATTGACTACGATTGCGACGGCGACGCGCTTTTGGTCAAAGTTCATCAGACCGGCGTTGCCTGCCACACGGGAACTTATTCCTGTTTCAGCGGGCGGCGGCTTGACGACGGCACGCAGCAGCTTCCGGCGGTTGTTGACCAGCCTGAGGAAGAAAATCTCGCGCTGGTGCTGTACGAACTTTACGCCGTTATCAAAGACCGCCAGCGCCACCCCGTCGAGGGCTCCTACACGAATTATCTTTTCGGCGCGGGACAGGATAAAATTCTGAAGAAAGTCGGCGAAGAGGCGGTTGAAACTATCATTGCGTCCAAAAACGGCGAGGATTCGGAAATTCTCTACGAAATGGGCGACCTGTGGTATCACTGCCTGGTTTTGCTGGCGTACCACGGGATTAAGCCGGAAGATTTATTCGGCGAGCTCATGAACCGGCGCAAGGGCGGAAACTATCACAAGTTCACCGGCAAAACCGGCAAGCGTCCCAATGATTAAAAAATTTTTAGCGGCGGCGCTGATATTTTTTCTGGCAACGGCTGTCGTCAAGGCGCAGAAAGTTGACAAAATTGTTGAGGGACCGAAAATCCTCGTGCTGAATTATCACCAGGTGCAGAATAATTTCAATTCGCTGTCAATTCCAGTCAACCAGTTCGACGCGCAGATGGATTATCTCGTAGAAAATGGCTACACTTCAATTTCGCCGGAGGAACTTTACAAGGGGCTGAGCGGAGAAATTTCGCTGCCGGAAAAATCCGTGCTGATAACCTTCGACGACGGCTACGCGGATAACTACACGAACGCTTTCCCGATTCTGAAGTACTACGGCTTGAAGGCGACGATTTTTGTCATACCGGCGCTGGTTGGCAGGGACGTGCGGTATCTGACGTGGGAACAGCTGCGCGAAATGGAACAGGCTGGCGTAACGGCGCAGTCGCACACGCTGAATCACCGCAAGCTTGAGGAACTGCCGGACGATGAAATTCGCGCAGAACTTTTAAACTCAAAACTGCTTTTGGAAGAAAAGCTCGGACACTCAGTGGAATTTCTGGCATACCCGACGGGAACTTATAACCTGCACATTGCCGGAATTGCGAAAGACTGCGGCTATCGCGGCGCCTTCACGATTAAATATGGAAACGTCGACCTCGGCAGCAATTTATTCGCGCTGGAACGCGTGCCGATTTTTCAGACCGGTAGCACGATGAAAGATTTTTACGAGCGGATTGAGTACCGGCAGAGTTTCGAGGAATTTGGCTGGGTCAAGCGCTGATTTTTCTGATTGACTAAAGTTGGCAAATATTTTAATATTAGCGGCGGAGGTGAGGGTTTTGGCAGACGTGGTTGAAAATTTGCGCGTGGTGCGCGGCGAAATTGAAAAAGCACAAAGGCAGCGGGCGTTCGATGAGCCGGTAACCTTAGTGGCGGTCACGAAAAATCACGGCGTAGAAATGATGCGGCAGGCGATTGACGCGGGAGTTCAACATATCGGCGAGAATCGAATTCAGGAAGCGGCGGAAAAATTTGCGGCGCTGAATCGCGCGGTGACTAAACATTTAATAGGACACTTGCAAACAAACAAGGCGAAGCAGGCAGTGCAGCTTTTCGATTTGATTCACTCGGTCGACAGCGAACATCTGGCGGCGGCGATTGACAAGGCGGCTCTTTCGGTCGGGAAAGTTCAAGACGTGCTCATTCAAGTCAATCTGGCGAAGGAAGACTCCAAGTCCGGCGTGTACGAAGAAAATCTGCAAAGCACCATGGAATTTGTCGACGCTCTCCAAAATCTTCGCCTCTGCGGGCTGATGCTTATCGCCCCGAATTACTCTGACGTTGAAAATTGTCGTCCGCTCTTTCACCGCATGAACGAAATTTTCCGCGCGATTCAAAGCACGCGCGAAGGTTTCAATTTCCTGTCGATGGGCATGACGCACGATTATAAAATTGCAGTCGAGGAGGGAGCAAACGTCGTGCGCGTGGGTACGGCGATTTTTGGCGAACGAATTTATTAGCGAAGGAGTTTTGAAACGATGGGTATCATGAACAAAATTTTTGGGATTTCTGATAAGGACGAGGAAAAGGAACTCGAAGCCCTCGAAAAAGAGGAACTGCAGGCGCCGAATTTTGAACCGCCGCCTGAACCGCAGGTAACTGCCGGTTACGTCGGACGCAACGTCGTGGATTTCAATTCAATGGTTTCCGGCAGAGAAAATCCAGCGGAGCATGACGCGTCATCTAAATCGCAAATTACCACGATTAAGCCGACAAAATTTGAAGACTCCAAAACCATTGCCAACTGCCTGCGCAGCAAAATTCCCGTCGTTATCAACTTTGAAGAAACCGATACCGAGGAAGCCAAGCGCATTATCGATTTTATCAGCGGCACGATTTACGCGGTCAACGGCGCCATTAGAAAAGTCAGCCAGAATGTGTTCATATGCGCGCCAAACAACGTAACCGTGACTTACACCGACGATGAAAAAAAATCCCTCCTCGATTGAGAAAAATTTTCCGCTCGAAGGCGAAACGAAAATCCTGCTGGTACTAATCTGCGAGAGCAGGGACGAAATTCAGCGCGAACTCAAACTCCTGCGCGAAAACCGCCTGTTCGTCCCTGAAGACGAAAACTGGAAATTTGAAATTGTCGCGCTCGTACGCAGTGAAAATCTCGCCGTTTCGCTCAATAAACTTCAAACCGTCAGCGACGCTGATTTCAAAATTTATCTGAATGCGCCGCTTGTTCGTGTGGACGGAAAAATTCTCAGGAACACGATTTACGCCCTTTTCACCGCGAAAAATATCGGCATGCTCGGACTTGTCGGCTCTGAAATTCCAGTTGACGGCGATTTTCGGCGCGCGAAAAATGTCTACGGTCTCTACAGTTTTGTCGACGAAACCGGCAAAGTCAAAGAGCGCCACGGCATTGACGCGCTTTTTTTTCAGCCGACGCAGGTACTCGACAGCGGCTTTTTCGCTACGTCGAAGGATTTGCCGTGGGATGAAAATATCGGCGCAGATTTTTTAGTTGCGGCGCAGTGCTGCAGGTTTCGCGAAAATGGATTTGAAGTCGGCGTGGCGTATCAGGAAAATTGCTGGCTGACTTTCGCGCGGGACTACTGCGATTACGTCAAAAAGCCGGATGAAAATTATCACGCGCAGCTTGAGCAGTTCCGGCAGCGCTACGGAAAAAATTTCGCGCCGCTGGTCAGCATACTCATTCCCGCTTACAACAAGCCGGAGTTCCTGCGCGAGGCTCTGGACAGCGCGTTGGCTCAAACTTACGCAAATGTTGAAATTTTAATCGGCGACGACTCAACCAACGAAGACGTGAAAAATATGATTCAGCCGTACCTTGCGAAGTATCCGCGCATTCAGTATTTTTATCACGGCGGACCGCTCGGAAATCGCGGGCGGGAAAATATTTTTTTTCTGCTGAATCACTGCCGAGGCGAGTTTGTGAATTTTCTCCTGCACGACGATTTATTTTATCCGAAAAAAATTTCGCGAATGATGGAGTACTTCGCGCGGGATTTGAACGGCGAGATAAATCTGGTGGCGTCGGCGCGCGATTTGATTGACGAAAATTCCAGCGTCGTCAAGCGGAAAAATCCGTGGCAGCCGCACCGCGACGCAGTTTTGAGCAGCGTGGAAGTCGGGCGGCAGATTTTTTTTACGCTGTCGAATTTTCTGGGCGAACTGAGCACGGTTTTGTTTCGTAAACGCGCGCTTGAGTTCAGGGACTTCGATACCGGCGGGCAAATTTTTTCGACTGGCTGTTTCTGCGGAATTGCCGGCTCGGTTTACGGCGATTTGGACGCGTGGCTCCAGATTCTGAGCAGGGGCGGCAAGTGCGTTTTTATCGCTGAATGTCTGAGCGCGTTCCGCCTGCACGGCGACCAGAATACCTACGACCCCTACGTTCGGACTAAACTGCCGCTTGATATGCTGACTTTCACGACGATTGCCTGGCTGAATAATCTTTTCCTGCGCGACGCGGAGGAATACAGCTACTGCCTCGATAAGTGGCTGGTAATGGCGGGAATGTGGGTCAAGCCGGAAAGCGGCGACGATTCGGAAAAAATCCGGCGGCTCAAAAAATTTATCGTCAGGCTGATGGAGCTTGACGCGGCGGGAAATTTCGCGCAGATGTTCGACGGAATAATTTCGTACATGCTGGAGCATTTGCCGGAGCGAAATCCAATCCGCCCGCTGGTCAGAAAAAATCTGCAGACGGGGCTTTGGGAAAAGGCGGGCGACGGAATTTTACCGCGCTGTAAACTGGAGTGGTAGCGTGCAAGTTGTAAAATATGTTTTTCAGCCGCACGGCGATTCGCGCGGGCAGCTGGTTGCGCTGGAAGAGCTCAAGGACATTCCCTTCCAAATCCGGCGCGTCTACTACATGTACGACACGGGCGCGGGCGTCGTCCGAGGCAGGCACGCCCACCGCAGCCTTGAGCAGATTTTGATTTGCATTCACGGCAGCTGTAAAATTCTGCTCGACGACGGGCGCGAAAAAAAAGTTGTGCCGCTTGAGCGTCCATGCGAAGGCTTGTACGTGGCGAATGACATGTGGCGCGAAATGTACGATTTTTCGCCGGACGCGGTGCTTTTAGTGCTGGCGTCCGAACTCTACGACGAGAAGGATTATATTCGCGACTACGACGAATTTTTGAAATTTATTGAGGAGCGCGGCGGTGGAAATTAATCTGGCAGTTTTGGCGCGGCAGTTCCAGCTTTATCAGGCGGAATACGAAGCGGTGGCGCTCAGAGCATTGCGATCGGGCTGGTACATTCTTGGGACTGAACTTGAAAATTTTGAGCGCGAATTTGCCGAATATCTCGGCGCGAAATTTTGTATCGGCGTTAATTCTGGTCTTGACGCTTTGACGCTGGCGATTCGCGCGCTGGGAATTGGCGCGGGCGATGAAGTTATCGTGCCTGCGAACACGTACATTGCGACGGCGCTGGCGGTCATTGCCAACGGAGCCGCGCCGGTTTTCGTTGAGCCGGACGAATTTTACAACCTTGACGCTGAAAAAATTTCCGCCGCCGTTACCGAAAAAACCCGCGCGATTATGGTCGTTCACCTGTACGGTCATCCGGCGAATCTTGAGAAAATCTGCGCGATTGCCAGGAAATTTAATCTGCCGATTGTTGAGGACTGCGCTCAGTCTCACGGCGCGCGGTTTTGCGGAAAAATGACTGGGACTTTCGGCGTGGGCTGTTTCAGCTTTTACCCGACGAAAAATCTCGGCGCATTCGGTGACGCGGGCGCGGTCGTTACGGACGATGAAAATTTCGCGCGGGAAATTCGCACGCTCAGGAACTACGGCAGCGAAGTCAAGTACCATAACAAAATCGCCGGCGTCAATTCCAGGCTGGACGAAATTCAGGCGGCGCTTCTGCGCGTCAAACTTTCGCACCTTGACGAGCTCAACGCTGAACGTAAAAAAATTGCCCGCCGCTATTTGAACGAAATTAAAAATCGGCGTATAATTCTCCCGAAAATTTTGGACGGCGCCGAGCACGTCTGGCACCAGTTTGTTGTCCGTACGGATAACCGCGCCGCCTTTCAAAAGTATCTCGCGCAGGAAAATATTCAGACCGTGATTCATTATCCAATTCCTCCGCATCTGGCTGAATGTTACGCGCCGCTGGGTTTTAAGCGCGGGGATTTTCCAATCGCTGAAAAATTCGCCGACGAAGTTCTGAGCCTGCCGATGTTCAACGGCATGACGCAGGCGGAAATTGATTACGTTATCGAAGTTGTGAACAAATTTTGAGGAGTTGAAATTTTGCAGGATTCGCGTGAAAAAATTATTCGCTACTACAAGGGCACCGAAGGCGAGCACATGGCGGTTAAGCTTGTCGATTTCGCCGGTCAGGCGCTGAAAAATCGCAAGTACAAGCTCAGCGGCTTCCTTACGCCCTTTGAACAGGAAATGGCGACGACCATTGCCAGCAGCCTCGGCGATTTGAATGTTGAGTTCGACGGCGGATTTGTCGGCGCGGAACGCCAGCGCGCGGCTTTTTGCCACGAAGATTTTGCCGGTACGCCAGTGTTTGAAATTGCCGTGATTAAGGCGGAATGGAACGGCGAATTTGCGCGGCTGAGCCATCGCGACGTTTTGGGTTCGATTCTGAGCCTTGGTGTCGACCGCGAATGCGTTGGCGACATTATCGCAACCAAAGAGTTCGCCAAAATTCTCGTCGATAAGAAAATGGCGGAGTACTTCGTTGCAAATCTGACGCGGATTGGCGACGCTGGCGTTGAAACTTCGCTCGACGAACTTGCCGGCATTGAACCGAAGGAAGAGCGCGTCAAGGAAATCAGCGCAACGGTTGCTTCCCTTCGCGCAGATTCTATCGCCGCCGCCGGTTTTGGAATGTCCCGCAGTCGCATGGCGACGGAAATTGCGGCGGAAAAAGTCAAGCTGAACTGGCAGACCGTTAAGAACGCCGCGCAGGCGATTAAGCAGGGCGATATTTTGAGTATGCGCGGGCGCGGGCGGCTTGAAGTCGCTGAAGTTCGCGGGCAGACTAAAAAGGGGCGCATTGGCGTCCTGCTGAAAAGATTTTTCTAAGGAGGCGGTGGCTGAATGCTTACCCCGCTTGATATTCACAATCACGAGTTCAAAAAAGGTTTTCGCGGCTACGACGAGGGCGAGGTTGACGATTTTCTTGACAGGATTGTCAGCGACTACGAAAAAGTTCTGCGCGAAAATGAAAAGCTCAAGGAACGCGCCAATCTCAGCGAAAAGGAGCTTATTCACTACAAAAGCCTGGAAAAAAATATGCAGGATACTTTGCTCGTCGCGCAGAAAACCGCCGAGGAAGTCATAACCTCCGCGCGCAAAACTGCAAAGGAAATTCGCGATAACGCCACTAACGAGGCGCAGAACGTTCACGAAAATACCATGCGCGAAGCTCAGAATATCCGCGTGCAGGCGCAGCTTGACGCAAAAAAAAGTATCGATGAAGCCGCGCACAAACTCCACGGCGTTGCTCTCGAATATGAACGCCTTGTCCGCGAAAAAAATTCCTTCCTGCTGAAAATTCGCACCGCGCTTGAATCTGAACTGGCGGTCGTTGTCCAGCTCTTAGCCTCAATTCCCAGCCAGGCGGAAGCAGATACGCTCAAAAACGCCGCGCTGAAAATTGAGCAAAGCCTGAATGAAGCCAACGCTAAACCTGCCGCAAGCGTCGCTAAGACTGAAACTCCGCCGCCGGAAAATCCCGCTGAACAGGATACCAAACTCCTGCCCACTGCGAAAAAATCCAAAGCCAGCGCGGACGACGCTACCGCCACTTATACGCCCGTCAAAAAGTAGAGTGCCCGCCGTGAAATCAATCATTCCAATCCTGAAAAAAATTCTGCTCGGCGTCGAACTGGCTGTCGTGATAGCGCTCGTGCACTGGGAAAAAGTTCTGTTCGCCGGAATAATCGCGCTGGATCAGTTCACGAAATCGCGCGTCGTCGCAACAATGCGGCTCGGCGAATCAATTCCAGTCGTGCAGGATTTTTTCCATTTCACATACGTCACAAACCCTGGCGCGGCATTCGGAATTTTGCCGAATCAGCGGCTATTTTTTTTAGTCATGGGCGGCGCGCTGCTGGTACTTTTCGCAATTTTTTACCCGCGCATACCGAAAACCGACAGGCTGCTGAAATTCGGCGTGCTCTGCTTAGTCAGCGGCTCGACGGCAAATCTAATCGACCGCGTTAAAATCGGCGCCGTGGTAGATTTTTTCGACTTCAGAGTCTGGCCAATTTTCAACGTGGCTGACATTGCCGTCGTCGTCGGAATGTTCGTCATGGTCTACGTGATAATTTTCATGGAAGAACCGCCGCGCGTCGAAGGAGTACGGCGATGAATTTTAAATCTGACGCAAAAAATCTTCGGCTCGACGTTTATCTGAACGAAAAATTTCCCGATAAATCCCGCTCGCACATTCAGAAAATTATCAGCAGCGGCGCGGTTACCGTCGAAGGGAAAATTGTCAAGCCCAGTTTCAAGCTGAGCGGCGGCGAAATTATTTCAGTCACCGAAACCGAAAGCGTCGACGCGGAATACCTGCCGGAAAATCTGCCGCTGGATATTCTGTACGAAGACGCCGACATTATCGTTGTCAACAAGGCGCGCGGAATGACCGTTCACCCCGCCGAAACCGTTCACTCCGGCACGCTCGTCAATGCCCTGCTTTTCCACTGCAAGGATTTATCTGGGATTAACGGCGTGCGTCGCCCTGGGATTGTTCACCGGCTTGACAAGGATACTTCCGGCGTGATGGTCGTCGCCAAAAATGACGCGGCTCATGTAAATCTGGCGGAGCAGATTCAGAGCAAAACTGCCGTGCGGACTTATCTGGCGATTGTCCACGGAATTATTTCGGACGGCGCGGGCATTATTACCGGCGCGATTGGGCGCGATAAAGCTGACAGGAAGAAAATGGCGGTCGTGGCGGACGGCAAACCCGCTGTGACTGAATTTAAAGTTCTGGCGCGCTTTGAAAATTTTACTTACGTCGAGTGCAAACTGCAGACCGGCAGGACGCACCAGATTCGCGTGCACATGGCGGCGATTGGTCACCCGCTCCTTGGCGATACAAAGTACACCGCGCGGAAAAATATTTTTGCTATCGACGGGCAGGCGCTGCATTCGCACACGCTGAGTCTGACGCACCCTGCAACTGGCGAGCGTATGAATTTTACCGCGCCGCTGCCGGACGATATGGCGGAAATTTTAAAAAGACTTGGAGGCAGAAATGTTTAATTTTTCCCGCAAGGACACAGAGTTTTTCGATTTGTTTCTGGAGAACGCGAAATATTTTCACCTCGGCGCGGTACTGCTTGACGAAGTTATCAAAGACCCGAACAAAACTTTCGAGCGCATTGAGGAAATTCTTGGGCTCGAATCCGCCGCCGATGAAATTAATGAACGCATTATCGCCAAACTGAACCTGAGCTTTATCACGCCAATCGACCGCGAAGATATTTACTCAATCGCAGGCGAGCTGGCAACCGGCGTTGACATGCTCCACGACGCGCTCCAGCGAATTATCATGTACCACGCCGGTCGAGCCACTGAAAAATCCGCGCGAATGACTAAACTGCTCGTTGACAGTACCAATGAACTCCTGCGCGCCTTCGAGCTTATGCATGACATCAAAAAAAATCAGCGCGAAATGCTGGAAGCCGTCCACAAAGTTTCGGACTACGAATCGAAGGGTGATCACATTTTCCGCGAAGATATTGGCGCGCTCTTCGACGAGGCGGAAATTGCCGCGAAGGAACACGGCGCCAGCAAGGCGGTTATCCACCTGATTAAGTGGAAGGACATTATGGAAGATTTGGAGCAGACGCTCGACCACTGCAAGAAAATTGCTGACATGATTCGCGGCGTCGTGATGAAATATGCTTGAACTGCAATATTTAATTTTCACGGTGATAATCCTGGCGCTGGCGTTCGACTTCATCAACGGCTTCCACGATACCGCCAACGCAATCGCAACTTCAGTCAGCACGCGCGCGCTTTACCCGACCCATGCGATTATCATGGCGGCGGGGCTGAATTTTTTTGGCGCAATGTTTTCAACGGGCGTTGCCAAAACTATCGGCGGCGATATTGTCAGCTCGGCGAGTATCGTTGACGAAAAAATTATCATTGCGGCGCTGTTCGGCGCTATCGTCTGGAATCTGCTTACGTGGTGGTTCGGTATTCCGTCCAGTTCCTCGCACGCGCTGGTTGGCGGACTCATTGGCGCAGTTTTAATTTCAGTCGGCGCGGAAGGCTTGAACTTCAACGGCATTGGCAAAATCGTTATCGCGCTGATAGCCTCGCCGGTCGTTGCGATTGTCACGGGAATTATCGTCATGAACATTCTGTTCCGGCTGTTCGGAAATTTCAGCCCGCACGCGGTTAATCAGAATTTCCGGCGCATGCAAATTTTATCGGCGGCGACGATGGCTTTTTCGCACGGCTCGAATGACGCGCAGAAATCCATGGGAATAATCACGCTGGCGCTTTTCAGCGGCGGATTCATACAGGAATTTGAAGTGCCGACGTTCGTAAAAATCTTGTGCGCAACGGCAATGGCGGTAGGAACTGCGACTGGCGGCTGGCGAATCATAAGGACAATCGGCGGAAAGATTTTCAAGCTGGAGCCAATTTCTGGCTTCGCGGCGGATTTAAATTCGTCCATCGTAGTATTCAGCGCGACGCTCCTGCACCTGCCGGTTTCGACGACGCACGTAGTTTCGGGCTCAATCATGGGCGTAGGAACGGCAAAGCGCGTGAACGCGGTACACTGGGGCGTTGCGCAGGAAATGGTAAAGGCGTGGGTTATGACGATACCGCTGACGGCGCTCATGGGCGCGGCGGCTTATTTCGCAGTAGATTTTTTATTCGATTGAGCGGTGAGAATTTTGAAGGTAGCGTTTTTCGATTCGGGAATAGGCGGGCTGTCGGTTTTACATCACGCGATGAAAATTTTGCCGGACGAGGAATTTGTATTTTTCGCGGACGAAGACAATGTACCGTACGGGACAAAATCTCGCGCGGAAGTTTTAAAACTGGTCGAGGCGGCGTTTGAATTTCTGGTCGCGCAGGAAGTCGGAGCGATAGTTGTGGCGTGCAACACGGCAACTTCAGCGGCAGTGCGAGCTATGCGCGCGAAATATTCACTGCCGATAGTTGGAATGGAGCCGGCGGTAAAGCTGGCGCTGGATTTGTTCCCTGCGCGAAAAGTTCTGGTGACGGCGACGGAAATAACGATACGCGGCGATAAAATTCAGGCGCTGATTGACAGGGTACACGCGCGGGAATTTGCGGTACTGCGGGCGCTGCCGGAGCTGGTGGAATTTGCGGAGCGCATGGAATTTGAATCGGCGGCGGTAGAAAAATATTTGCGGGCGGAATTTGCGGCGTACGACTTCGCGGAATTTTCGTCGGTAGTGCTGGGCTGCACGCACTTCAACTATTTCAAGGACACGATGCGGAAAATCCTGCCGCCGCACGTGAAACTTCTGGACGGGAACGCGGGCACGCTGAACTATCTGATAAAGCTGGCAGGCTTGAAGGCAGAGGCGGCGGATAAAATCCCGCGCGTGGAATATTTTTACTCAGGGCGGCGGGTGACGGACGCGGCAGAACTGGCGCGGCTGGAAAAATATTTGCGGCGGCTGGACAAAATGTACTTGCTCTGAGGAAGGTTTTTATGAAAGATGAGCAAAAGAAATGGCTGGATTTTAAAATAGACAGCGCGCGCCGCATTTTAGATTTGAAGATTGAGTCTTCTTTTAGGTCAACAGTAAATTTTCAAGTTCACGAAATGCAAAATAATCTTTACCGTGTTTTCTGGAAAAAAGGCAAATCGACTGATGATATTTTTGCTATGATTATTGAATACGTAGAAAATAACAATGTCGACAAAAAAACGCCACTCGTTAAACTCCTTCAAGACGAAAATCTCACAAAATTTATGCAGTCCAGATTTACGCTTCATAGCGCTGATTTGAGCGAATCTGATATGAATTTGATAAACGCTGTAGTTAATGCTAGTTGGAGTCAGGTAAAATACATACGCGCTCTTTGCGGACATTCGTACACAATAAAAATTTACGGCGAAAATCCGCGCGAATATTGCAGCTGGTGCGACATTCCTGCAAGTTGGACGGCTTTGATTCCGCTGGTAGATTTTCTGATTGACGTGGCGAATCTTAAGCCCAGACGAAATTACGAGGTTACTTACATTGGCGAAAAGGCTGTCGCGCGGAAGGGAGATTTTTGAATGGTATATCTGATAGGCGCGGGACCAGGCGACGCTGGACTTCTGACGGTCAAGGCGCGCGAAATTCTTGAGGCGGCGGACGTTGTGATTTACGACCGGCTGGCTGAGGAAAAAATTTTGAGCTACGCGGCGAACGCTGAAAAAATTTACGTTGGCAAAACTTCCGGCAGTCATACGCTCAGCCAGACCGAAATTAATAATCTGCTGGTTGAGAAAGGGCGCGCTGAAAAAATTGTCGTGCGGCTCAAGGGCGGAGACCCGTTCGTTTTCGGACGCGGCGGCGAGGAAGCACTTGCCCTGCGCGAAAATGGCGTTGACTTCGAGATAATTTCCGGCGTCACCAGCGCGATAGCCGTGCCAGCCTGCGCCGGTATTCCCGTCACGCACCGCGGCGTTGCCACGTCTTTCGCCGTCGTAACCGGTCACGAGAAAGATGACGCGTCAACCATTCGCTGGGACAAAATTTCAACCGCCGTCGACACGCTGATTTTTCTGATGGGCGTCGAGAATCTGCCGAAAATTACTGCCAAGCTTATCGAGAACGGTCGCGCTGAAAATACGCCCGCCGCCGTCATTCGCAACGGTACAAAATCCAGCCAGCAGGTTCTAGTTTCGACGCTGGGAAATATCGCCGCTGAAGTTGCTGAAAAAAATATCACGCCGCCCGCAATTTTTATCGTGGGCGACGTGGTGAATCTGCGCGAAAAAATCTGCTGGTTCGATAATAAGCCGCTGTTCGGCAGAAAAATTCTGGTTACGCGCGCCAGAGCTCAGGCGTCGAAACTTACACGCCAGCTTGAAAATCTCGGCGCGGGCGTTATCGAATTTCCCACGATTCAAATCGCCGAACCCAGCGACAATTTCACGGCGCTCGACGCGGCTATAAAAAATATGCATAGTTTTGACTGGCTGATTTTCACCAGCGCGAACGGCGTCGACAAATTCTTTGAGCGCTTGAAAATTTTCCGGCTTGACGCGCGGGCTCTGGCTAATGCTAAAGTTGCGGCGATTGGCAGGGCGACGGCTGAAAAACTTTTAAAGCACGGTATTTGCGCGGATTTAATTCCAGCTGAGTTTCGCGCTGAAAGCTTAATTGACGCGCTGAAAAATCAGGTCGCCGGTAAAAAAATCCTGCTGGCTCGCGCTGAAACTGCCAGAGACATTCTGCCGGTTGAGCTGGAAAAATCTGGCGCTGAAATTACCGTCGCCGCCGCCTACAAGACAATTTCCGCCGCTGAAAAAAATCTTGACGCGGATTTTGACATGGCGACTTTCACGAGTTCTTCGACGGTTGAAAATTTTATCAGAGCAGTTGGCGCTGAGCGGCTGAAAAATGTCAGGGTTGCGGCGATTGGTCCGATAACTGCGCAGACGCTGGAAAAATTCGGCGTGACGGCTGACGTTATCGCGCAGGAATTTACCATTGCCGGACTGGTTGACGCTATTAAAAATTTTTATGGGAGTGCTGCTGATGTTCAATAAAATAATCCGCCCGCGCCGGCTTAGAATCTCAGAAAACATGCGGGCGCTGGTACGGGAAACGACGCTCGACGTTAAAGATTTCGTGTACCCGATTTTCGTAGTGGCGGGCGAAAACGTTCGCGAAGAAATTCCCAGTATGCCGAATTGTTATCACCTGTCAGTTGACAACGCCGTCGAGCTGGCGAAGAAAATTTCCGCGCTGGGTATTCCTGCGGTTGAAATTTTCGGTCTGCCGGAATACAAGGACGAAATTGGCTCAAGCGCGTGGGATATGACAAGCCCCGTCCAGCGCGCCATTTCCGCAATAAAAAAATCCGTGCCGGAACTTTTAATCGTCGGCGACGTCTGCCTTTGCCAGTACACCAGCCACGGTCATTGCGGCAGGCTCTGCGGCAGCTACGTTGACAATGACGAGACGCTGAAACTCCTGCAGAAAGTTGCCGTCAGTCAGGCTCAAGCGGGCGCAGATATTGTGGCGCCGTCGGATATGATGGACGGGCGGGTTGCGGCGATTCGCGCAGCGCTCGACGAAAATAATTTTGCCAACGTAACGATTATGAGCTACGCCGTGAAGTACGCGTCGGGCTTTTACGGACCTTTCCGCGACGCGGCTGACAGCGCTCCGCAGTTCGGCGACAGAAAACAATATCAAATGGACTGCGCCAATTCCCGCGAAGCTCTGCGCGAAGTTGAGCTGGACATTGCCGAGGGCGCCGATATTATCATGGTCAAGCCGGCGCTGGCGTATCTCGATATTGTCAGCAAGGTACGCGAAAAAATTAATCTGCCCGTGGCGGTGTACAACGTGAGCGGCGAATACGCCATGGTTAAGGCTGCCGCCGCAAACGGCTGGATTGACGAGCGCCGAATTGTGCTGGAAAGTTTGACGGCGATGAAACGCGCAGGCGCCGACATTATAATTAGCTACCACGCTATGGACGCCGCAAACTGGTTATAAAGGAAAAAAAGAAGCGCGCCATACGTAAAAAAAGAAGCGCGCCATATGTAAAAAAAGAAGCGCCCCTGCAAATTCGACGAATAGGAGAATTTGCTATGGGGCGCCGCCCGCGCCATTCGCCGGATGCGAATGCAGCGGGCTGGCTTTCTTTGTAACTTTCTTTCTCCACAGAAAGAAAGTTAATCCAAACTTCTATTCGAGAAAATCCTTAAGTTTTTTGCTACGGCTAGGATGGCGGAGCTTGCGCAGCGCCTTGGCTTCGATTTGGCGGATACGTTCGCGGGTGACGTGGAAATTTTTACCGACTTCCTCAAGCGTTCGCGCCTTGCCGTCGATAAGTCCAAAACGCAAAGTCAGAACCTGCTTTTCGCGCGTCGTCAAGGTGCCGAGAACTTCAGCCAGCTGTTCCTTGAGAAGCGTAAACGACGCAACGTCCGCCGGTGCCTGCGCGTCGTGGTCTTCAATGAAGTCGCCCAGATGCGAATCTTCTTCCTCGCCGATAGGAGTTTCAAGCGAAACAGGTTCCTGCGCGATTTTCATAATTTCTCTCACGCGCTCAACAGGAACGTCCATTTCCTTGGCGATTTCCTCGGCGGTAGGTTCGCGCCCGTATTTCTGAAGGAGTTGACGCGAAACTCTAACCAATTTGTTAATCGTTTCGACCATATGCACGGGAATACGAATCGTGCGCGCCTGGTCAGCAATGGCGCGGGTTATCGCCTGACGAATCCACCACGTGGCGTAGGTGCTGAACTTGTAGCCCTTGTTATAGTCAAATTTCTCAACGGCTTTGATTAAGCCGAGGTTGCCTTCCTGAATCAAATCCAGAAACTGCATACCGCGCCCGACGTAGCGTTTGGCAATGCTGACAACGAGGCGCAGGTTAGCTTCCGCAAGTTCCTTTTGAGCGCTGCCGTCGCCATTTTCCATGCGCTTAGCCAGTTCGACTTCCTGATCCGCAGTCAAAAGCGGCACGCGCCCAATTTCCTTGAGGTACATGCGGACGGGGTCGTCAATCGTCACGCCGTCGGGAATGGGAATTTCGACGGTTTCAGCGGGTTTTTCAGCCTCTTCAGTTTGAGTAATTTCAACGATTTCGGACACAGATTCATCAGCATTCGTCTCGGCGTCCTCGATAATCTCAACGCCTTTGGCAGTCAGCTCCGTGTATATGTCTTCAAATTCGGCGGCTTCTTTGTCGGCTGACAAATCCGGTCTCTGCGTGGCTTCCATAAGCTCGCTTTGAAAAATTTTGTTGCCGTTTTTATCGGCCTTTTCCAAGAGCATCGCCACTATCTGAGAGCTACGATTAATGCCAGCTCCAAGCGGCTCGACAGTTTCGGCATTTTCCACGTCGACTTCAGTATCTTCTGCCTCGACCGCCTCGGTTTCTTTCGTCACGGCAGCCCCAGTTTTTTCTGTCATGCTGTAGCTCCTTTCAATGATTTTGCAATTTCAGGTTCAAACTACAATTCATCCATTTCTTTTTTTATCCGCAACGTTTCCAGCATTTTTTCCTGTGAGGCTGCTTCGTCGCCGGATTTAAAATATTCTTCAGCTTCCTTGATTAACCTGCCATGCAGAGCTTTCAGGTACGCGTGCCGCAAAAATTTGAGTGAATCGTCAAAGGCTTTTCGCTCATTTTCCTGCGATTGGAAAACGACGCCCGCTAAGATTCTGGAAAGTTCCGCGGCGGCTTCTGCGCTTAGCTCCCTGGCGGCGCTTACGTCGTCTGGACGGCGTTCTTCCGCTTGACATTTTTCAAGATAGCTGATAATTTCCTGGTGAAGTTTTGTAAAAATTTCTTTGGGTACCCGCTCAAGCGCAAAGGCAAGCGCTTCAGACTCGTACCACGCCTCGCGGATAATCGTGCTGCCGGATTGACGAATCAGCTGGTTTTCCGACGGTAAATTCTGGACACTGGTACGCGCCGGATTTTTACTGGACGATTTTTTTCTGGCTTGAGCGGCATTGTGTTCGATTTTGCTCCACTGCCTTTTTACAAGATCTTCGTCCAGAAGCAGTGCGGAAGAAATTTTGACAGCGTACTCGCCGCGCGCGACAGTATCTTCAATTCCCGCCAAATCCTGCAGAATTTCATTGACCGCCGCGATTTTGCCGCTAACCGTGATATGCTCCCTGTGCGCCAGAACGTACTGAATCTTATAATCAAGCAGCGGCGTCGCATTTTCAACCAGCTTGAGAAAAGCGTCTTTGCCGTGCCTGCGAACGAACTCGTCGGGGTCTTTGCCGTCGGGAACGACAATCACGAAAACTTCCGCACCCGCGCCGTGAATAATCGGCAGAGCCCGAATCGTTGCGCGCTGACCGGCTTCGTCGCTGTCGTAGCAGAAAACCACTCGCTTAGCGTATTGCGTCAAAAGTTTAGCGTGTTCCGCTGTGAAAGCAGTACCGAGCGTTGCCACGACGTTTTCAATTCCAGCGCTGGCGAGCGAAATTGCGTCCATGTAGCCTTCGACAACCACGGCGGAATTTTTTGCGCTAATCGCCCTGTTCGCCTTGTCGAGACCGAAAAGCAGGCGACCTTTGTGGAAAATTTCCGTTTCCGGCGTGTTGAGGTACTTGGCGCCGTTCTCATCCTCGGAGTTCAAAATCCGCCCGCCGAAGGCTACGACTCTGCCGAAAACGTCTGCGATTGGAATAATCACGCGCCCGCGCAGCCTGTCGTAAACGCTCGAACCCTTTTTATTTTCGACCGCAAGACCGGCTGAAACAATCTGCCTTTCGCTGAATCCGCGCTCTTTGAGCGCTTTAGTGAGGCTATCCCAGGTGTCCGGCGCAAAGCCCAGCGTGAATTTATCGACAACGCCTTGTGTTATTCCACGCGCGGCAAGATATTTCCTGCCTGCTTCGCCCTGCGCAGTTTTCGTCAGGCAGTTGTGATAAAATTCCTTCGCAAGCGCCGTGAGCTTCAGCAGTGATTTTCGTTCCTGCTCTTCGCGAATTTCTTTCGGAGATTTTTGCCGCGACGGAATTTCTATTCCGAGCCGTTCCGCCTGCAGTTTCACCGCGTCGAAGTAGGAAATGTTTTCTATCATCGAAATGAATTTGAAGACGTTTCCTCCGGCGTGGCAGCCAAAGCAATAAAATAAGCCTTTGTCCGGCGCCACGGAAAACGAGGGAGTTTTTTCCTCGTGAAAAGGACAGCACGCCCAGTACCGCCCGCCTCTGAAGTTCAGCTGCAAATACCTGGACACCACGGCGTAAATGTCGGAGCGTTCACGTACGCGGTTTACAAAGTCGTCCATTTCCGTATTGTTCACGCTCTCAACCTCCGTGGCTTATATATTCCCTACAATTCGCAAATTTCCTTTTTTTGCGCCAGCCGCCAGTTCCAAAAAAAACTTGCCAAAAATCAAAACAACAAATATAATGTCAAAGATTCGGGGTGATTTTTATGATGAACAACAAGGCAGACACAATCGAAAAATACATTCTTGACCGGCTTTCGGAACAGCACGGCGGAAAAGTCGAACTCAAGCGAACGGCTTTAGCAGGCGAAATAAACTGCGCGCCGTCGCAAATCAGCTACGTTTTGAGTACGCGCTTCACGCATGAACGCGGCTTTCGCGTCGAATCCCAGCGCGGCATGGGCGGTTACATTCGCATTACGATTGTCACGGACGAAGACCTGGAGAAAAAAATTTTTTACAGCAAAATGATAGAGAAAATCGACGAATTTACGCCGTTCGAGGTCGTCAAAGGAATGCTGGATTATCTCGTTCGGACGACGATTATTACGCGCCGCGAAGGACTGCTCATTTCTCAAATGGCGCTGGAACTTTACCGCAACGAAAATATCAAATCGTCTGACCGCGTCGAAATTATTCGCTCGATTTTCAAGACGCTGGCGGATAATTCCTGAACCTGGCGGAAATTTTTACGGCTCCTTTGTTCTGGCAGGGGAGTTTTTTTGTTTTTGCGTATTCCAATTTTCCGCAAATCTGCTATAATGGTTCGGTTAAACAAGGTGGTGATTGAATGCGTGAACTTTTGAGCGAAATGCACCGCTGGATGAGCGCTTACATGAAAAGTTTTTACAGCGCCGACGAGGAAGTTCAGCGCGGGATTCTGATTAAGGAAACTCATACCGGCTACGTTACGGTGAACTGCGTTGAGCTCGCTAAGGCTTTGAATTTTCCTCCGCATGACGTTGAGCTGGCGGAAATTATTGGTCTATTCCACGATGTTGGCAGGTTCCGGCAGTACAGCATTTACAAAACTTTCAACGACGCCGATTCCGAAGACCACGCTGATTTGGGGATTAAAGTTATCGCCGAGCTGGATTTTTTCAAAAAGCTTGACGCGGCGGATTACGCGCTGGTTGAATTTGCGATTCAGCAGCATAACAAGAAAGTTATCGCGCCGACGGACGATGCGCGCAAAATTCTTTTCGCCAAAGTCATTCGCGACGCCGATAAGCTTGACATTTACCGCGTGCTTGAGCCGTTCCTCGCGCAGGAAAATGCGGATAAAATGCCCAAATTTATCAAAGGCGTCGAGCGCGCGGAAATTAGTCCTGACTTCGTAGAAAAATTCGTGCGCGGCGAGCAGGTTGACTACCGCGAAATTCGTACCAACGGCGACAGGAAAATCGTCCGGCTCATGTGGATTTACGATGTAAACTTTGCATGGACTATGCGGAAAATCGTCGAGCGCGGGTATATCGAAAAGATTGTTCAGAATCTGCCTGCGGACGAAAAAATTGCGGCGGGCGTCAAACTTTTGCGCGAACACGTCGCTGAAGTTATTGGCTCTCTTTAGTTCTGTTTCAGCATTTCTTTCGAGAAAGAAACGCTGGCAAAGAAAGCTGGGCCGCATAGGTCGCATCCGGCGACCTGTGACGGCCCGCGCGCCGTCCATGGCGCGCTTTATTCGATAATTGGCGAAATTTCTATAAGGGGTGTTTTGATGATAAATTTTGTTCAGCAGGAAATTGAAAATGATTTGAAGGCGGGCAAGTACACCAGCGGAATTCGCACGCGTTTTCCGCCGGAACCCAACGGCTATCTGCACATTGGTCATGCGAAATCGGTCTGCCTCAATTTCGGGCTGGCGAATTTCAACGGCGGTCTGTGCAACCTGCGCTTCGACGATACTAATCCTACGAAGGAGGATGTTGAGTACGTCGATTCGATTCAGGAAGATATTCGCTGGCTCGGCTTCGACTGGGCGGACAGGAAATTTTTCGCGTCCGACTATTTCGGCAGGCTCTACGAGTACGCCGTTGAACTTATCCGGCGCGGTCTGGCTTACGTCGACGATTTGAGCGCCGAGGAAATTAAAGCCTATCGCGGCACGCTCACCGAGCCTGGAAAGGAAAGTCCGTGCCGTAACCGCAGCGTCGAAGAAAATCTGGATTTGTTCGCCAAAATGAAGGCGGGCGAATTTGCCGACGGCGAAAAAGTTCTCCGCGCGAAAATCGATATGGCGTCTCCTAACATGAATATGCGTGACCCCGTCATTTACCGCATAACCCGCGCGACGCACCACCGCACCGGCGATGACTGGCTGATTTATCCCATGTACGATTTCGCGCACCCGCTCAGCGACGCCATTGAAAATATCACGCATTCCGTCTGCACGCTGGAATTTGAAGACCACCGCCCGTTTTACGACTGGCTGCTTGACGCGCTGGATTTCGACGTTAATTCCCGCCCGCGCCAGATTGAATTTGCGCGCCTTGACTTGACCAACACAATCACCAGCAAGCGCAAACTCCGCCAGCTTGTTGAGGAAAAACATGTGCGCGGCTGGGACGATCCGCGTATGCCAACGCTTTCCGGCTTGAGGAGGCGCGGCTTTACTCCGGCGGCTATCCGCGATTTCTGCGAAAGAATTGGCGTCGCCAAAAGTAACAGCCTCGTCGATGTCGCCATGCTCGAAAGCTGCGTCCGCGAAGATTTGAACAACAACGCCGACCGTATCATGGCGGTTCTCGACCCGCTCAAAGTTGTTCTGACCAACGTCGATGAAAATTCCGTTGAGTACCTGCCCGCTGAAAATCACCCGACGCGCGGCGGCAGTCGCTACGTTCCGTTCACGCGGGAAATTTTCATTGAACGCGAAGATTTCATGGAAGACGCGCCCAAAAAATTCTTCCGCCTCAAACCTGGCGGCGAAGTCCGGCTCAAGCACGCCTATATTATCAAGTGCGACGAAGTTATTAAGGACGCGGCGGGCAAAGTTACCGAGCTCCACTGCACGATTGACAAAACTTCCAAATCCGGCGGCGAGACTGCCAATCGCAAGGTTAAGGGCACGATTCACTGGGTCAGCGCGAAATTTGCGCTCAAGGCTGAAGTGCGCCTGTACGATTATCTTTTGACGACTGACGAAAAGGGTAACCTGCCGGAAGATTTTATCGGCGCGCTCAATCCAAATTCGCTGATTGTTATTGATAACGCGCTGGTTGAACCGAGCGTTCGCTGGACGGCGGCTGGTACGCATTACCAGTTCCTGCGCCTTGGATATTTTGTCGTCGACCCCGATACTACGCCGGAGCATCTGGTTTTCAATCGCGTTGTTGGACTCAAAGATACATGGGCTAAGATTAGTAAATAGTTAGGAGACGATTTTTATGATGAAGAAACCACCGCGCGGCTTGACGGATAAGGATATGATTCGCAACTACGTCGAAGAACAGTCCGTCGAGGCGCAGCTCTTAACGGCGGCGAAAAAGGCTGAAAAGCGCCGCTTAGTTGAGGCGGCAGAGGCTCCGCCTGAACCGCTGGCGAAATCCGGCTTCACTAAGGAACTCACCGACCAACTCGGCATGGAACTTGTCGCGCTGAAAATGGAACTCGAAATGTCCGGCGTCAAAAGCTACAGCTACAAAATCAAACGCGACGGCGAAAAAATCACGCTCACTGTCACCGATAAAAAGTTCTAATCGACGCAGCAAAATTTGAGGAAGTGTAGCAATCAATGGATATGACGACGGTGGCGGTGGTAATTTTTATCGCCGCCTACGTGCTGATAATTTCCGAGAAAGTTCACCGCACAATCGTTGGAATCGTCGGCGCAATGCTGATGATAATCGCCGGAATAATTTCGCAGGAAACGGCGATTCACCATATCGACTTCAACACGCTGGGACTTTTAATGGGCATGATGATAATCGTGAACATTACCAGCGAAACTGGGCTGTTCAATTTTCTGGCGATATGGGCGGCGAAAAAAGTTAAAGCGCAGCCGGTAAAACTTCTTGTTGCGCTGAGTTTGCTTACGGCGGTCTGCTCGGCGTTCCTTGACAACGTGACGACGGTTTTGCTGACGGTGCCGATAACGTTCAACATAGCGGCGCAGCTGAAAGTTGACGTTAAGCCGTTCCTTATGGCGCAGATAATCAGCTCGAACATAGGCGGCACGGCAACGCTGGTAGGAGACCCGCCAAATATCATGATAGGCTCGGCGGTCGGTCTGAGCTTCATGGACTTTATTTTCAACCTGTCGATACCGGCGATAATAATTTTCGTGGTAACGGTAGCGATAATGGTCGCGCTGTACGGACCGAAACTTCACACGCAGCCGGAACTGCAGGATAAAGTTATGCGGCTGAACGAATACAGCCAGATAACGGACGTGACGCTTTTGAAAAAATGTCTGTTCGTGCTGGCGGTAACAATGTCAATGTTCGTCATGCACGGGGCGCTTCATCTTGAAACGGCGACGGCGGCGCTCACGGGCGCGGGTTTGCTCCTGCTGATAACTTTTTCGCACAACGAGGAAATGATAGCTAAAGTTTTGAGCAAAATCGAATGGCTGGCGATATTTTTCTTCGCGGGATTATTCGTACTGGTCGGCGCGCTGGTTGAAACCGGCGTGATAAAAATGCTGGCGGCGGAGGCGATAAAGCTTACCAACGGCAGCGTGACGGCGACGGCGATTCTGATTCTGTGGATGAGCGCGATAGCCTCGGCGTTCATAGACAACATTCCCTTCGTGGCGACGCTGATTCCGCTGATAAAAGACATGGGCGAAATGGGATTGTCGAATCTGGAGCCAATGTGGTGGAGTCTGGCGCTGGGCGCGTGCCTCGGCGGAAACGGGACGCTCATTGGAGCCAGCGCGAATGTGGTTGTGGCATCGATGGCGGCGCAGCGCGGCAAACCAATTTCGTTTATCAGTTTCATGCGCACGGCGTTCCCGCTTATGATTCTGTCAATTATGATTTCCATGGCGTATGTCTGGATTAGATATTTGTAATTTTGTTTCAGCATTTCTTTCGAAGGTTTTGTCTGTTACTTTCTTTCGAGAAAGAAAGTAACCAAAGAAAGCTGGGCCGCATAGGTCGCTTCCGGCGACCTGTGACGGCCCGCGCCCCATCCATGGGGCGCCCCTTCATTGCGTGCGTCCATGTGGCGCCTCTTTTTTTGCAAATAAAAAATCGGCTGGACTGAAAATCCAACCGACGGAAAAAATGTTTGCGTTGATTTTTTACACGATACCCTGAGCGGTCATAGCCTCGGCAACTTTCTTGAAGCCGGCGATATTCGCGCCCATAACGAGGTTGTCGGGGTCGCCGAACTCTTCAGCGTTTTTCTTAGCGTTCTGGTAAATGTTTTTCATGATGTCCTTGAGCTTGTCGTCGACCTGCTCAAAAGTCCAGTGGAGACGCTCGGAGTTCTGGCTCATTTCGAGCGCGGAAACTGCGACGCCGCCCGCGTTAGCTGCCTTAGCCGGAGCGAACAGGACTTTATTTTTCTGGAAGTAGTCAATCGCTTCGAGGGTAGAAGGCATATTCGCGCCTTCGCCGACGACTTTACAGCCGTTCGCAACAAGGCGTTTTGCAGATTCGAGATCGATTTCGCTTTGCGTCGCGCAGGGCAGGGCGATGTCGCACTTAACGTCCCAGACGCCACGG
Source organism: Selenomonadaceae bacterium (assembly GCA_017614505.1). Lineage (GTDB taxonomy): Bacteria > Bacillota > Negativicutes > Selenomonadales > Selenomonadaceae > Quinella. The sequence continues at coordinate 71,113 of JAGABT010000012.1, forward strand.
CAGCCTTCATGATACTGCGCGGTCGGGTGAACGTTCTCGTACTCAGCGATTCTGCCACGGTCGACTTCCTTAATGCGCTTGACAGTCACAATGTCGATACCGTTCGGGTCGTAAATGTAACCGTTGGAGTCGGAGCAGGTGACGACCTTCGCGCCAAATTCCTGCGCCTTCTGAATGGCGTAAATCGCAACGTTGCCGGCGCCGCTGATGACAACGGTCTTGTCCTTCAGGCTGATATTTTTCGCGTCGAGCATATTCTTGACGAAGTAGAGCAGACCATAGCCGGTCGCCTCGGTGCGCGTAAGACTGCCGCCGTAAGTCAGACCCTTGCCGGTGAGAACCGCCGAATCGTAAGCGTCACGAATGCGCTTGTACTGCCCGAAAAGATAGCCGATTTCGCGTCCGCCAACGCCAATATCGCCAGCGGGAACGTCAACATGCGGACCAATGTGGCGGTAAAGTTCAGTCATGAACGCCTGGCAGAATTTCATAACTTCGTTGTCAGATTTACCCTTCGGGTCGAAGTCAGAACCGCCCTTGCCGCCGCCAATCGGAAGTCCCGTCAGCGAATTTTTGAAGACCTGCTCGAACGCGAGGAATTTCAAAATGCTGAGGTTGACGCTGGGGTGGAAGCGCAGACCGCCCTTGTACGGACCAATCGCCGAGTTCATCTGGACGCGGTAGCCGCGGTTTACGTGCGTAACGTTGTTGTCGTCCTGCCACGCCACGCGGAAAGTTATCACGCGCTCCGGCTCAACGATACGCTCAAGCAGTTTCGCCGCCTTGTACTGCGGATTTTTTTCGAGGAACGGCACGATTGAAGTCAAAACTTCCTTGACCGTGTTCTGAAACTCAACCTGATCGGGGTCGCGCTTCTTAATCGAATTAAGAATATCTTCAACGTAATTCTGCATTTCTGACATTTTTTTACATCCTCCTTACATTGAAGATTTTATCACGATATAATCTTTTTGTATAGTACCTTCGGCGAAATATATTGTATACATTATGACGCTGACAGAAACCGCCGGACTAAAATTTCAGCGACGAGGGCGTCCACGGGCTCCGGCGGCACCTGCATTGAAGTTGGTAAAAGTTTCCGCCAGCCGCGCGGTGGATTTTTTTCCCAGTACAAATGCCGCGCCTCTTCCGTAGTATGCTTTTCGTCGACGATTTTCACGCTTAAACCGACCGTGCGAAGGATTTTTTCAGCGGCTTTATGCGTAGTGCCGTCGCCCAGAATTGCCAGCTCAAGTTCATTCTGCGCGACTAAATTTTTCAGCGTCGGTTCCAAATCCGCCGTGGCGATAACGCTTTGAAAAATAATTTCGCCGCCGTCGGTAAGCACAGCAACGCCGCATTTATCCCTGCCAGGGTCAATTCCGAGGATATTCATTTAAATTTTCGCTTCCCGCTCAAGGCGAATGTTGAGGCGAATGGGACCAATGGAGCGGGTATCTTCGCGGGCGTAGGCAGTAAGTTTAACTTTCCCGCGCGTATTTTCCAGCTCGTCAACCAGTTCGTAAAGCTGGGAACCTTCCATGACGCCGACGCTGCCGGTTATCGGGTCCGGCAGAACGCCCCTAGCAACTGCAATTCGATTAATGTCCGCCAGAAAACGCTGTACAATTCCATCGGCGTCGTCCTCGCGCTGAACTTCGTATTCGTCAGCGAAAACAAATTCGCCGGCGTGGTAAATTTCGTTGTTCGGATAAATGCTTAGACTGGTGCGGATTGGCTCGCCGCGCACAAGATTTCCCGCCGCCGTGATTCTGACGACCATATCCTGATTGCTGGCGGCGATATTTTCAACCGCCTCCTGAAATTCCGGCTGGTAAATCCAGACAGAAGTATCGACGCCGCTGCCGAAACGCTCAGCGATATTCCTCGACGCGGTATCGGCGAGAACGTTCAGATCGAAGGCGATTTCCTCAACTTCGCGGCTGCCACGAATTACGCTGCTCGCCAGAATTTCTCCCGCGCGAAACACAATGTCGCCTTCGCGAATGGCGATAAGCCCGCGGCGAAGATTTTGAGCGCGTTCCTCAAGTTCGATGTTGCTCTGCGCAAGCTTTTCGTTGTCGGAAGTCAAAGTCACGTTGAACTCGCTGAGCTTTTTGTTATCGCTTTCCAGCGCGGAATTTGCTTTGCTGAGATTTTCGTTAGCGCTGGTCAGATTTTTATTTTGAGCGTCGAGATTTTTGTTAGCGTCGGCAAGATTTTTATTCTGCGCGTCGAGTTTATTATTGGCGGCGGCAAGATTTTCATTGGTGCTGGCAAGGGTTTCATTTTTAGCGGTAAGGCTGGAATTTTCAAGTTCAAGGCGCTCGTTGCCTTCCTTGAGGCGTTCAGATTCGGCGGCAAGCTCATCCTGTTCAGTTTTGAGTTTGGAAATTTCAGTGCGGGCGTTACCGAGTTCGGCGTCGGCGCGTTCAAATTCTTCCTGCATCTGCGCGAGATTCTCGGTAGTTTCGTCGAGCGCAAGTTTCGTAGACGCCATTTGAGCGTTGAGTTCCTCCATACCGAAAAGCGCGGTGCGAACGTCCTTTGAAACGACCGCCATTGTGCCAATCGTGACGGCGGTGATTAAAATTCCGGTGATGACGGTGATAATCATCGAGGTATGGCGCGGGCGCAGACCGAAAATTGACAGGCGCTTCTTGCCGATTTTTGTACCGAGTTTGTCGCCGATAAAAGCGATTGCGCCGCCGGTTGCGACCATGACTGCGATTAAAATTATCCCGTACATGCCAAAGCCCGCTACTGAGAACTTATAAAAAGTTAAAACTTTTATGTCTCATTCCTGCAAATTCGATGAGTAAGAGAATTTGCTTCAACGCGCCCGCTTTTGACGAATCTACTCGCGTTTGGTGTAACGCTCCACAGGCTTGAATTCCCCGCTAGCGAACGGGTACATATGCAGGTTTCCTTGAACGTGGAACTTCCTGCATGCCTTTTGTACGCTCGGAATTTTACAGCAACAACGTTACGAGTTGCTAACCGCATATTCCAACTTTTCAAAGAGCTGTTGAAACTATACGGAGTCAGGCAGGACATGTCAACATAAAAGCATTCAGTAACGGTACTCACCTCCTTATATTTTTTAAATTCTTTTTAGCATTTTATAATTTTATCTTAGCTGTTATCGAGCCCTTTTGATTTTCTGTATCGAAATTTCGCCGCAGAAAAAAATATTCCTACTAAAAAATCGCCGCCGGAAAATTCCACTGCGACGATTTAAAATTTAGTCGGAACGACGAGATTTGAACTCACGACCCCTACCACCCCAAGGTAGTGCTCTACCAAGCTGAGCTACGTCCCGAGGAACATGACGTAGTCTAGCACAAAGATTTGAAAAAAGCAAGCCCCCAGATTTGATTTTTGGCGGCGCGTATCGTATCATAGGCGGAGGCGAAAATTTTGCACCAGTATTTATTTTTCGTGGGCGATTTCCCGATTCGGGCTTACGGCGCAGTTTTGTCCTGCGCGATAATTCTGGCGATAGGCGTCGGATATTTTTTCGCGAAGGCGGACGGGCGCGGCTACGAGGAATTTATCATCGATATTGGAATGGTCGGCGGCTTTTTTGGACTCTTAGGCGCGCGGCTCTGGGACGTTTTCTTTTTCGACTGGGGCTATTACCAGAATCATCTCACGGAAATTCTGAACGTGTGGCAGGGCGGAATGGCGGTACAGGGCGGAATAATTCTGGGCGTGCTAAGCGGTGGACTTTACGCGCGCTCGAAGGGCTTGGACGTGATTCATCTGGCGGATTTAATGGCACCGGCGATAGTGCTGGGGCAGGCGGTAGGACGCTGCGCAAACCTTTTGAACGGCGACGCATTCGGAGCACCGACCGGCTCGAACTTCGGAATAATTTACCCCGAAACGACGCTGGCTTATCGAACCTACGGCGCACAGCCGCTTTATCCGGCGGAAGTCTGGGAATGCCAGCTGGACATTGTGATAATGGCGCTGCTGATGATTTTCCGCTGCACGAACTACGCGCGCGGGCAATGTTTCTGCCTGTACGTCATGCTTTACGCCGTCGCGCGGTTCCTGCTGGAAAATTTGCGCGGCGATTACATGGATTTAGCATTCGGGCTACTGAAAAGCGCGCAGATGACAAGCGTCGTGGCGTTCGTAGCGGCGGCGGGCGCGTTCATTTATTTTGGAAGGCGGAATAAAAATGCGAAAACCCAGACCGACGGCACTGGTAAAGGCAACTGAACTTTTGGCGCGGCATGAGCAGAGCTCGAAAGTTTTGCGGCGAAAATTACTGGAGCGCGGCTACGAAGAAGCTGAAGTTGACGCCGCCATAGCCAGACTTGTTGAGCGAAAATACCTTGACGACGCCGACGCCTGCGCGAGCCAGTTTGAAGCTCTATACGCGGCGGAAACTCTGAGCGTCCGGCAGATTTGCGCAAAACTCGTTCAACGCGGATTCGACGCCGACACTATCGAAAATCTTATTCCGGCGGACACTTACGAACACGAACTGCGCGCCGCCGCTAAGGCTGTCGAAAAAAAATTCAGCGGGCAAATTCCCGACGCTAAGACTAAGCTCAAAATTCGCCAGCACCTTGCCATGAAAGGTTTCAACTCGGAAATTATCAGCGCGGCGGTTGAGAAATTTTTAGAGGTTAACGGGGATTAAAACTTCGCCCTGCGTTTCGGCGAGAAAATTCGCGGCAGTTAATTCAGTCAGCTCCGCCAGAAAATTATCAACGTCAACGGGCTCCAGCAAAAGATTCAGCGTAACGTCGGCGGCGTATTCCGCATTGGCGACGCTGATTTTTTTATTACGCAGAAAATTTTCGATCTGCGCGAGGAAACTGTATTCGACAGTCACTGCGATTTTCTGGAAAGTTGTCATGCGGACGATTTTGGCGGCGGCGATACCGAGGGCGGCGGTATGAGAATACGCGCGAATAAGCCCGCCCGCGCCGAGCTTGATACCGCCGAAATAGCGCGTCACCACGACGCAAATGTTTGTAAGCTCATTTTTTTTGATAGCATCAAGAATCGGGTTACCGGCAGTCCCGCCAGGCTCGCCGTCGTCGTTGGATTTCTGTTTATCGCCGGTCTCGCCGAGAATCCACGCCGAGCAGTTGTGCGTAGCGTCGAAATATTTTTTGCGAATCTGGTTTAAAAATTCTCGCGCAGATTCTTCAGTTTCGACGTGGCTGACGTTCGCAAGGAACACGGATTTTTTGACTTCGTAATCGGCGGTAAAAATTTCGCCGGCAGCGAGCGTTTTAAAATTCTTCAATTAGTCGTCCTCCCCAGGTATGGTTAATTTTTCACGGATTGCGGAAATTTCGGCGGCGGTAAAAAGACCGGCGGGCGATTCGCGAATGGTAATGTCCTTGATTAAACGGTTTAGCACGTAAAGATTTATAAAATTTTCGGGATTGGCGGCGGTTCGCGCGGCGGTAATGACTTTGGTCTGCGCGTCGACGTAGGCGCCGGTTTTGCGGATAATTTCAAGAATGGCGGCGCTGCACTCCTCGTCGAGCCCGTAGGGAACGTTCAGCGCGTGAATGTGCGTCTGCTCCGCCAGCGCGTCGGCTTCCAGGTCGCTCAGCTGCTCGTAGGTCGACAGCTCGTAAACGTCGGTGTCCTTGAGCGTCTCAACTATGCTGTGATAAAGCTGCCAGTTGCGGTCGAGGTGGTCAATATCCTTTTGGTAGGCGGCGTACCAGTCGCTGAAAATTTTCTGCTGAGCGCGAATTTCGTCCATTTCCGCGCGGTCAATTAAATCCTGCTGACTGCGCAATCCCTGTACAAATGCCGAAATACAAAATATTCCCAGTAGCGCGCCACAGAAGTAGATGAAACTTTTCCGATTGGGCAGGAATTTGTACAGCGCGAAAAGTGCCGCCGAGGCTAAGACCGGCAAAACATAAATCATCAGAAATCCTCCAGTTAATGCAAAGTACGCAAATATGGTTGAGGCGCCACATGGACGCACGCGCTTAAGAGGCGCCCCATGGACGGGGCGCCGCCCGTCACCAGTCGCCGGAAGCGACTGTTGCGGGCAAGCTTTCTTTGGTTACTTTCTTTCTCGAAAGAAAGTAACAGACAAACGAAAGTAACACACAAACAAATTTGACAGCTGAAAAATTGAAGTGTATAATTCTCAAACCACGGAGAGGTGTCCGAGCGGTTTAAGGAGCCGGTCTTGAAAACCGGTGATGCTGAAAGGCACCGTGGGTTCGAATCCCACCCTCTCCGCTATTTTTTTGCCTAAGTTTAACCGCCGCCGCCGAGATTGTCTACAAAAATTTTTAAACTGCCGATACCTGCAACGTGAATTGACTTTTTCCCTGCCAGATTTTACAATTATCAAAAATTTCAAGTTCAAATGGGAGGGAGTTAATGTGATTTTTTCAAAGCGAAAATTAATTTCGGCGGCACTCATAACGGCACTGGCGTCAGCACTTTTCACCGGCTGCGGGCAGCAGCAACAACAGCAGGCAGCACCACCAAAATCCCAGGTAAAAGCAATGAAAGTCGTACAGCGCGACACGCCACTGGAAAGCGAATACGCGGGGCAGCTTTTAGGCACGGAGGAAATCAAAGTTCAGGCGAAAGTTTCCGGCAACGTCGTAGAAAAACATGTGGTAGGCGGACAGTTTGTAGAGGCAGGGCAGTTACTCTTCAAAATTGACGACCGGCAGTACAAATCGCAGGTTTTAGCGGCGCAGGCAAATCTGGCGGAGGCGGAAATTAATCTGCAGAACGCGCAAATCGACCTTCAGCGCAACGAAATGCTACTGCAGAACAACGCAATAGCCGAACAGACCGTGACAACTCAAGCCGCACTGGTAGAATCACGCAAGGCGGCTTGCGCGGCGGCAGCGGCTAATGTCCAGCTGGCTATGGAAAATCTGGCTGACACCGAAGTTTATGCGCCAATTTCAGGTCAGCTCGGCGTCGACGATGTTGCAATCGGCACATTCGCGGCGCCAGGCACCACCACGCTCGTCACAATCGGTTCAATCGATCCAATCTTCGCGCAGTTCACAATCAGCGAAAACGAGTACCTCAAGTTCATGACCATTCAGGCTATGCAGGCGGAACATAATCCGATGCAGGTCACGATAACGCTTTCCGACGGCAGGGAATATCCCTACACCGGCAGAATCGTTGAAACCGACCGCGAACTCGCCAACAACACCGGCTCGCTTATCATGAAGGCAATTTTCCCCAATCAGAGCGGGCTTTTAATGCCTGGAATGTTCGCCCGCGTCAAACTTACCGGTGAAACCATTCCCAATGCAATTTTAGTTCCTCAGCGCGCCGTTCAGCAGCTCCTCGGTAAATCTTTCGTCATGTGCGTCGGCGAAGGCGATAAATCCGTTGCCAAAACCGTTGAACTCGGCAACCAGGTTGGCAGTTACTACGTCGTTACCAGCGGCTTGACGGCGGACGATAACATTATCGTCGAAGGCTTGACGAATCTGCGCGAAGGCGTCGACCTCGCAGTTACGCCCGTCACCGCCGGAGAAATGGGCTTCACGCTCGCCAATATCACCACCCCCTATCATACGGACACTGTAGCCAACGCAACCAGCGGCAATCCTAATGCGCCAGGCAACGTGAACAAGCAGTAAGGGGGCGGCGTGAGTGGCTAAATTTTTCATACACCGACCAATTTTCGCAATAGTCATTTCACTGATAATCGTGCTGGTCGGAATTCTGGCGGGGCTCCAGCTGCCAATTGCGCAGTATCCGCAAATTTCTCCGCCGACAATTTCAGTCAGCACTTCCTACACCGGCGCCAACGCTGAAGTCGTCGACCAGACCATAGCGCAGGTTATCGAACAGCAGGTAAACGGCACTCAGGGAATGGACTACATGAGCTCCAACTCCGACGATACCGGCAGATACAGCCTGAGCGTCGTTTTTGAAGTCGGCACCGACGGCGATATGGACAGCGTTAAAGTTCAGAACAACGTCGCCGTGGCGAATGCCAGTTTGCCGAGCGCTGTGCAGTCCGTTGGCGTTGTTACGCGCAAATCTTCGCAGGATATGGCGCTTATGCTGGCAATGTATTCGCCCGACGGCACCTACGACCGCGCGTTCATGAAAAACTACGCCGATATTTATCTGATGGACGAAGTTAAGCGCGTCAACGGCGTCGGCGATATTAATATTTTTGGCTCGGATTATTCCATGAGAATCTGGCTCAATCCCGACAAACTTGCGGAAATGGATCTGACTGTTTCCAACGTTGTCAGCGCGATTAACGAGCAAAACACTCAAGCCGCCGCCGGTACCATTGGTTCCATGCCGGTTAATCAAGGGCAGGAGAAACAGTACACCGGCAAAGTTCAGGGGCGCCTCAACACGATTGAAGAATTTGGCAACATCATTCTGAAAAGCGACGGACGCGGCGGCTTCGTTCGTCTGAAGGACGTTGCAAAAATCGAGACGGGGCAGCAGAGCTACAACATCGTCAGTAAATTCAAGGGTATGGCGTGCGTCGGTTTCGGCGTTCAGCTGACGAGTGACGCAAACGCCATGACGACCGTTGCTCAAGTTCGAGAAATTATTGAGCGCGGCAAAAAAGACCTTCCGCCAGGCTTGTACGTTGACCAGATTTTTGACAGCACGGATTACATTCGCGAATCAATTTCCGAAGTTATTCATACGTTCGTTGAGGCGCTGGTACTGGTTGTCGTCGTTATTTTCGTATTCCTGCAAAGCTGGCGCGCGACACTAATCCCGCTGCTGGCAGTGCCGGTATCGCTGATTGGAACGCTCGCGTCGTTCATACTGCTGGACTTTTCGATAAACACACTGACGCTCTTTGCAATGGTGCTGGCTATAGGTCTGGTCGTCAACGACGCAATAGTTGTCATAGAAAACGTCGAACACCACATGGAGGAAGGGCTGGAGCCGATAGACGCGACGGAACGCGCAATGGACGAAGTGCAGGGACCGGTTGTGGCTATCGCGTTCGTACTGGCGGCGGTTTTCGTGCCGGTTGCCTTCCTGGGCGGAATGACGGGCGTTTTGTACCGTCAGTTCGCGCTGACGATAGCAATTTCCATGGCGCTGAGTGCTTTTATCGCTTTGACGCTGACGCCGGCGCTTTGCGCGATGATTCTTAAACCGAAAGACCCGAACAAAAAGCAGGGGATTTTCGATAAAGCTTTTGGCGCCTTCAACAACTGGTTCGAACGCACGAAAAACGGCTATGTAAAAATTGTCGCCGGTTTTATCAAGCGCTCAGGACTGGCGTTCGTCTGTCTTGCCGTTGTCTGTATTCTGACGGGCTTTGTTTATATGCGCCTGCCTTCGACCTTCGTGCCGGAAGAAGATCAGGGTTACTTTTTCTCGTCGATTAATCTGCCGGAAGGTACTTCCATGAATCACACGCAGGAAACGATTGACAAAATCACGTCGGTAGTTCTGCGCGAAGTACCCGGGCTTGATGCCTGTATGTCCGTTACCGGCTTCGATATTCTTTCCGGCGGCTCAAAGCCCAGCGCTGGGATTATCGTCGGCAGTCTCAAATCGTGGGGACAGCGCGGTCCCGACGCGTCGGTTAATGCCTGTATTGGACACATGTTCAGAATTGGCTCAATGTACGCGCCAGAGGCTATGGTACTCGCTTTCAACCCGCCCGCGCTTCCAGGTCTTGGCAACGTCGGCGGCTGGTCTCTTCAGCTGCAGGATATGGCGGGACATACCAACGAGGAACTCAACAACATTACAAATCGTATCGTCGCCAAAGCGAATCAGCGCCCCGAACTGCAGGGCGTGCGTACCACTTTCAGCATTTCCACTCCTACGGTTGAATATGAAATCGACCGCGAAAAAGTCAAACTTTTTGGAGTGCAGCTGAGCGATGTTTTTACCGCACTGCAGGTTAATTTCGGCGGCATGCAGGTCAACGACTTCAACCAGTTCGGCAGAACGTACAAGGTTATGCTTCAGTCTGACATAAATTACCGCTCGGCGGCGGACACGGCGAAATTTATTTTCGTCAAGGGTTCCAACGGTCAGATGGTTACTCTCGCTTCGCTTATCACGCCGCGCCTTAGCACAGGTCCTACGCAAATTTCGCGGTTTAACATTGCCCGTGCGGTTGCAATTCAGGGCAATGCGGCGCAGGGTTACAGCTCTGGACAGGCTATGAACGCTATCGAGGAGGTTGTCCGCGAAGAGGCTGGCACCGGCTTCAATATTGAATGGTCTGGGCAGTCGCGCGAAGAGAAAAAGGCGTCAAGTTCCACGGGACAAGTCTTAGCGCTCGCGCTGGTATTTGTATTTCTGATGCTGGCGGCGCTTTACGAAAGCTGGACAGTTCCTTTCGCGGTTTTGCTGACGGTGCCGACGGGAATTTTCGGCGCGGTCTTTTCGGAATGGGCACTGTCGATTTTCTACGGACTGCTCGGAATACAGAAATCCGGCTTGCAGGACAGCGTTTACATGCAGATTGGGATAATCATGATAATCGGTCTGGCGGCAAAAAACGCGATACTGATTGTCGAGTTCGCGAAAGTGCGCGTCGACAGAGGAATGCGTCCAATTCAGGCGGCGATTGAGGCGGCGGGCTTGCGTCTCCGCCCAATTCTCATGACTTCGCTGGCATTCATAATCGGCTGCTTGCCGCTGGCAATGGCTGTTGGCGCAGGTTCAGCGGCGCGTAACGGTATGGGCGTCGCCGTCGTCGGCGGTATGTTATTCGCAACCACGCTCGGCATTTTCCTGATCCCAGTGTTCTTCGTAATCGTCGAGGCTATCGCTGAGAAGTTCGGCTTCATGAAACAGGAAAAACGCAAGTCTTCCGTCGACTACATGTAAAATTTTTGGCAGGAAAAATCCGACAATGCGCGAAACATTCAGCGCGAATCTGTAAATGGGAGCATGGTAAATGGATACCGCAGAAAGCGGAACAGAGCAGAAAAATTTAAACAGATATTTATCGCCGCTCAATGTTTGGGCGCTGTCGTTTGGTTGTGCCGTAGGCTGGGGCGCGTTCGTCATGCCAGGCACGACGTTTTTACCTATTGCCGGACCTTTGGGGACTGCCATTGGAATGGCGATTGGCGGCGTCGTGATGATGATTATCGGCTACAACTACCACTTCATGATGAATCAGTTTCCCGACGCCGGCGGCACCTACTCTTACGCGAAAAAAATTTTAGGCTACGACCACGGCTTTATGAGTGCGTGGTTTCTTATTCTGGTTTACATTGCAATAACCTGGGCGAACGCCACGGCTCTGCCGCTGATTTTCCGCAGGTTTCTCGGCGATACTTTCCAGTTTGGATTCCACTACAACATTGCCGGCTACGAAATTTATTTTGGCGAGGCGCTGATATCGCTGAGCGCGCTCTGGATTTTCGGTCTTGTCTGTTTTCGCGGCGGTAAGGTTGCGACGCGCGTTCAGACAGTGGCGGCGTGCATTTTATTCGGCGGCGTGCTCATCGGCATGGGCGCGCTCATTTCTCACGGCATAAATCTTGCGGACTTCGAGCCAATGTTCAAGCCGGATAAGAGCCACATTTCGGCGGTTATCGGCATAATAGTTTTGGCGCCGTGGGCTTTCGTCGGCTTTGAATCAATCTCGCAGTCGGCGCAGGGCTTCACGTTCTCGCCGAAAAAAACTTTCGTGATAATATTTTTCTCGATACTGGCGAGCGCGCTGGTTTACATTTTCCTGACGATAATCGCAATTTACGGCGTGCCGTCGGATTATTGGAACTGGGTTGAATACGTTGAGAATTTAGGAAGTTTGAAGGGGCTTGAAAGCTTGCCGACCTTCCACGCCGTGCATTTGCTTATGGGACACACCGGCTTGGTTATTCTGGCAGTGACGGTTGTCGCCGGCGTAGTGACTGGTCTCGTCGGAAATTATATTGCCGCCAGCCGTCTGATTTACGCGCTGACGAAAGATAATCTCCTGCCGGAATGGTTCGGGCGGCTGAATACGTACCAGAATCCGCGCAACGCAATTTTATTTTTAATGCTACTGTCGCTGCCGATACCTTTCCTCGGGCGCACGGCAATTAACTGGATTATCGACGTGAATACGATTGGCGCAACGATTGAATACGCCTACACTTCGATTGTCGCCTTTATTATCGCGAAAAATTGCGGCAACACGCGCGTCAAAATCACCGGCGCGATTGGCGGCGTCGTTTCGGTCATGTTTTTCCTGTACTTCATGATTCCGAATTTCTGGGTCGTCAGCGCCATGAATACCGAGTCCTATCTGATTCTGATTTGCTGGAGCATTCTGGGCTTCGTATTTTTCCGCTACATTTTCAGCCGCGACGAGGCGCGCCGTTTCGGCAAGTCGACAATCGTCTGGATTGTGCTGCTGTTTCTGATTTTCTTCACGTCGATGATGTGGCTGCGCGAATCGACTCACGATACCGCCGCAACCGTTCTCCACAGCCTCAGCGCATACTACACCGAGGAACTCAACGAGCACGGCGCCGTTCTCGACAAGCGCGAAAAAGCTGACGCTGAATATTATCTTGAACGCCAGATGGATTACGTGAGTGCCTCCCTGACGAATAAAAATCTGCTGCAAATGGCGCTGATTACAATCGCGCTGTTTATCATGTTCAACATTTACAATTCGATGATGAAACGCGAACGCGAAATGGAAGTTCAGAAAGTCGAAGCCGAGCAGAGCAGTAAGGCGAAGTCCACGTTCCTTTCAAATATGAGCCACGATATTCGTACGCCCATGAACGCGATTATCGGCTACACCACGCTGATTAAAAAGGAAAAAGGTCTGCCGGAAAATGTCGTCGGCTACCTTAACAAAATCGAGGCGTCGAATAAACACCTGCTCGCGCTGATTAACGACGTGCTTGACATGAGCCGGATTGAGAGCGGCAAAATGGAACTCACCGTCGAGAAAACCAATATCGTCAAGACCATGGACGAAGTGCGTGACCTTTTCAGCACGCAGATGGAAACGAAGGGCGTCCGCTACACCGTGACCGCCGAGAATGTTGCGAACAAAACCGTCATGTGCGACGCGCCGCATCTGAACCGCGTGCTTTTAAATTTAATCAGCAACGCCTACAAGTTCACGCCCGACGGCGGCAGCGTTACCGTCACGCTCACGCAGACCGGCGCTACGGCTGATACCGGCAGCTATGAACTCCGCGTCAAGGATACTGGAATGGGTATGTCGCCGGAATTTGCCGCTAAAGTTTTCGAGGCGTATTCGCGCGACCGCAGCGTCAACAAAATTCAGGGCACTGGTCTGGGTATGGCGATAACCAAAAGCATTGTCGACCTTATGCACGGCGATATTAGCGTTAAGACGGAGCTGGGCAAGGGGACGGAATTTATCGTCCGCGTGGATTTTCCAATCGTCGAAGATGAGCCGGAGCCGGTTGAAAATTCCACTGACGCCGCTGAACATGAGATTGACTTCTCGAAAATTAAAGTCCTGCTCGTCGAAGACAACGAAGTCAACCGCGAAATTGCGTCGCTGATTCTTGAGGAATTTGGGTTCCAGCTGGAAACTGCTGTGGACGGCAAAGACGCGCTGGATAAATTTTCGGCGTCGAAGCCAGGCGATTTTGACGTAATTCTAATGGACGTGCAGATGCCGGTAATGAACGGCTACGAGGCGGCGCGCGCCATTCGCAAGCTTGACAATCCCGCGCTGGCAAATATTCCGATAATCGCAATGACAGCTAACGCCTTCGCCGAGGATATTCAGAACGCCAAAGATGCCGGTATGAACAGTCATATCGCAAAGCCGATTGACATTCCCACGATGATAGCGACACTCACCGAAGTTTTGAATGACAGGAGCTGAAATTTTTTGAACGCGCTAAAATTTTTCGCGCTGATTATTTTTGCTGCGGCGATTTGCACAGGCTGCAGTGTCAGCAACGCGCCTAAACATTTGAGCACCGACGAGGCTGCAAAGATTATGGCGACCGAAAAAAATTTCCTGATTGTCGATGTCAGAACACAAGAAGAGTACAATAAAAGACACATTCCGAATGCTATACTTGTGCCAATCGAGGATATTCGCGCTGATAAACTGAACGCGCTGCCGGATAAAAATCAGACGCTGCTGCTTTATTGCTGGACGGGGCGCCGCGCTGAGGATGCCGCGGAAATTCTCGTTAAGCATGGCTATAAAAAGGTGTATGAATTTGGCGGTCTTGTCGACTGGAAGGGCAAAACCGAAAGCTCCGAAGTCGGCAACTAAAATTTTTCAAAGGAGTTAATCATGGCTACCAAAAAAGACAAAGAAAAAGACCAGAAAGAACTTTCCCCCGCTGAGGCTAAGGCTGCGGCTCTCAAAACGGCAATAGACGCCTTGAACAAAAAATATACCGACGGTACCGTCATGAAGCTCGGCAGTATTGGCAGGCTCGATATTCCCTCAATTCCGACTGGAATTTTGCCGTTGGACGTTGCGCTGGGAATTGGCGGACTTCCGCGCGGCAGGATTGTCGAAATTTACGGTCCCGAAGCCAGCGGCAAAACTACCGTCACACTCCACATGATTGCTTCCGTTCAAAAGCAAGGTGGCACTGCTGTTTTCATTGACGCTGAACACGCGCTGGATCCGATTTACGCAAAAAAATTGGGCGTTGACATCGACGAGCTCATAATTTCTCAGCCAGATAACGGTGAACAGGGTCTGGAAATTGCTGACCAGTTAATCAGCAGCGGCGCTATCGATATTATCGTTATTGACTCGGTAGCCGCGCTCGTGCCGAAATCCGAAATTGACGGCGAAATGGGCGATAACGTCGTTGGTCTTCACGCGCGAATGATGAGCAAGGCTATGCGCAAACTCGCTGGCACTATCAGCAAAACAGGAACTGTCGCCATTTTTATCAACCAGCTGCGCGAAAAAGTTGGCGGCTACAATCCTTTTGGACCTTCGGAAACTACCACCGGCGGGCGCGCGCTCAAATTTTATGCCACTGTCAGGCTCGAAGTTCGCCGCGCCGAATCAATCACTGGAAATAAAACCGTAATCGGCAATAAGGTTAAAATTAAAGTCTCGAAAAATAAAGTTGCGCCGCCTTTCAAAGTTGCCGAACTCGATTTGATTTACGGCGAAGGCTTTTCAAAAATTAGCGCGATATTAAAAGTCGGCGCTGAAATTGGAGTTATCAGAAAATCCGGCGGCAATCACTGGTACGGCGAACTGAAACTCGGAAAAAGTACGGCTGACTCTGAACAGTATCTGTATGACCATCTCGAAATGGCTGACGAAATCGAAGCCAAAGTTATTGAGCTGCTTAGAAAAGGCGTTCAGCCCGTCATGACTGAAACCGCTGAAACTGCTGTCGAAACTGAACCTGCTGAAAAAGTTGACGCTGAAACCGGCGAAGTCTTTGACGCAGACGAGGACAGAACCTTCAGCAACGACGGCGACGAAATTTAAAATTTCCTGCGCAAAAAAAATTTACCCCAGTCTGAATTTGACTGAGGGTTTTTTATTTTGCCGCGCTACTGGAAAAGCTGTGAATCGACGTACAGCGCCTTGACGTTAATGTTAATCGCGTGGACAATCATGCCGGTTGTGTATTCTACAGCCTCGCGGACGCTTGCCTGAGTTTGCGTGACGAGCGTCGGAATGTGGTTGCCGTAGTTCAGCACAACGTCGCAGGAAATTTGCAAGCCGCGATCCTCGTCGCCATTTAAAAGGTGCTCAATCGCTACGTGCCTGATACTCTGAACAAATTCGCGCGTGCCGACAACTTTTTTGACAATCGCAGTGATAACCTGGTCGTCGATGATAAGTTTGCCGTAGTAGCTGAAAACTGGGCGCACGATAGATTTTTCACCGAGCTTTCGCCGCCTGACTCTCGAACGTTTGAACAGCGACTGGAGCGGGTCGATTAAGTAGCCGGAAAAATGCGGCTTGAGTTCAATCGTCGGCACGGGGATTATGTGCTTGCCTTCCTTGAGCCGGTGGAACTGCGCGAGTTCCATTTCCGCGCGCGAGGCGATGTCTTCAATGCGGATAATCAGCTGAATCGAGGGAAGTTTGAGCGTCTCAGCGATTTTGTGAACCATGTTTTCCGAAGTTCCTATAACCAAAATTCTGTGCGGCTGGATTCTGCGGATAGCCGCGCGAACGTCTTCGGCGTGCCCTGGCAGGACGAAAATGGCGCGCCTGACCGCCATAATTCGGCTTTTCTCGGTTTTCGCTGATTCGCCCGCGATAATGTGTCCGTCCTTTATCAAAATTCCGTCGTCGATAATGGCGTCGGCGTGGTGTTCCTGCGCGACCTGTAATGCGCGGTGACTCTTACCGGTGCCGCTGGGACCGACTAAGGCTATTACGTCCATTGCTGAAAATCCTCCGTCGATTTAGTTGCGAATGCCCAGTTCATAAATTTTTTTAGCGAGTTCGTCAGCGATGGTAAATTCACCCAGCGCCTTGACGAATCTTGACGCCGTGCCGTGAAAGTCGCTGCCGCCGACGATTAGCAGATTGAATTTTTTTGCTAAGTCCAAATAGCGTTGAATATCCGGCGGCTGGTGACAGGGGTAGAAAATTTCGATGCCGTCGATATTCGCGCAGATTTTCTCAACCAGCGAATCGTCTCCGACAAGTTTCGGGTGAGCAAGAATCGCCTGCCCGCCTGCCTGATGAATCACTTCGATAATTTTTTCCGTTTCGGGGAAGTAGCGCGGCGCATAAGCGGGTTTGCCTGCGCCGAGCATTTTTTCAAAGGCTTCACGGACGGTTTTGAATGCGCCTTTCCTGACCAGCGCGCGGGCGATGTGAAACCTGCCGATTGAGCGGCTTGAACCGGCGATTTGCAGAACGTCCGCTTCGCGAATATTGTACTTTCTGTCCTGCAGATTTCGAACAATTTCACTGAACCGCGTCCAGCGCGCCTCGGAAATTTCGTTAATCATATCGGACAGCGCGCCGTTGTAAATATCGATATTGTAGCCGACAATGTGAACGTCGCGCTCGGAATTTATCGCGCTGAACTCGACGCCAGGAATGATTTTAATCCCCTTGCCCGGGTACAGACCGTTTTCGTAAAGATATTTTACGCCGTCAACCGTATCGTGGTCGGTTATTGAGAGATAGACCAGCCCGATATTTTTTGCCTCAGCCAGAAGTTCTTCGGGCGATAGCGTGCCGTCAGAAAAATTCGTGTGCGTATGCAAATCGCTGGGCATTAACTTCCCCTCCGAAAAAATTTATCGTGGCTCAACAATTAATTTAATCGCCGTTCGCTCGTTGCCGTCAATGTCAATTTCAGTAAAAGCAGGTATACAAATGAGGTCGATACCGTGCGGCGCTACAAAGCCACGAGCTATAGCCACTGCCTTAATCGCCTGATTCAGAGCGCCTGCACCGATAGCCTGCATTTCAGCGACACCGCTTTCGCGAATTACGCCAGCTAATGCTCCAGCGACAGAGTTGGGATTGGATTTAGCCGACACCTTGAGAATTTCCATAACAAAATTCATCCTTTCACAATGCACTTAAGATAAAAATACTTACCTGCCTTTCAGTTATGTTAATTCTTCAAATATAACGGAAATCCTTCACTTTGCTGTTGAGTTGAAATATGCTACTTGCGCTTTCGTGAATGACAGCTGGATTTAATTCGTGGAAATTTTTACGCGTTCAATGCTAATCGCGCGGTTGGTACGGTCGTCAATCTCGATAACTACCGCGCAGTAAATTTTGGCGCCTTCCTCAGCGACTTCGAGTTTGTTCAAGCGGCAGGTGAGAAATTTTTCGACGGCAGCTTCAGGGTCGACGCCGATAACCGAATTGAGCGCGCCGACCATTCCCAAATCCGTGGCGTAGGCGGTACCGTTGGGCAAAATTCTTTCGTCAGCGGTCTGAACGTGCGTGTGAGTGCCGACGACGGCGGTAACTTTGCCGTCGAGGAAAAAGCCCAGCGACATTTTTTCGGCAGTAGCCTCCGCGTGGAAGTCAACCAGAATTATATCGCATTCGTTTTTAATCTGCCGGAGAATTTCGCTGGCGCAGGTGAAAGGGCAATCCAGCGGCGGCATGAAAGTTCTGCCCTGCAGGTTAATCACGCCGATATTTTTCGCGCGGTACGGGTAAACGCAAAAGCCCCTGCCTGGCGTGCCTTCGGGGTAATTCGCCGGTCGAATCAGATACGGCTCGCTGTCAAGGATATTGTAAACATCTTTGTTGTCCCAAATGTGGTTGCCGGTCGTGATAATATCCGCGCCGCCGCTCAGGAGTTCGCTGAACGTGGACTGCGTAAGCCCCTTGCCATGCGCCGCGTTCTCGCCGTTCACGACTACCACGTCAATTTTCTTTTCGCGTCTGAGATTCGCAGTGTATTCGGTGAAAGCGTGCCTGCCCGGGCGACCGACAACGTCACCAACCATTAAAATTCGCACAAAATTTTCCTTTCTATCTGGCGTAAACTACAACGCGTTCCTGCTCGCGGACGCCGACCAGTTTTCCCTCAACGCGAAACTGCCGCATATTATTCAGGCACTGCTCCAGATAATCTTCCTGCTCCATCAGAAAATCTTCGTCGGGGACTGCGCTGTCGAAATCCTCAATCAGCTTATCGCCAAAATAATTCGCCGCCATTTCCGTCAGCAGCGAAAGTTCACGAATAGTTAGCGTAGCCATATCGCGCCGGACGTTCAGAAAGCACGTGCCGTAAATTCCATCGACGTTCAGTTCAATCGAGGCGCCGCTCAAGCCTTCAAGGTAGTGCAGTGTCTCGACAGATTCGCCGACGTACTTCAAAAAATATTCAAAATCGCTGGGCGAAAATTTCCCGTTCAGCGCGAAGGAGAGTTCCAGAATATCTTCCTTCGAATCGTAGGTTACGGATTGGATTGTCGGGTACACCACCAGGATTGACGCTAAAAGCCGGCTCGCGTCGGGATTCGGCTTCCTTTCCCTTTTCAAAAAATCGAACATTATTCTTAACCTCCTCCGCACTGCGTTTACAAAAAAGCGAGGGGATATTCTTCGCCCTCGCTGAACGAATTTATTTGGCGTAGTCGACCACGCGCGTTTCGCGAATAATCGTCGCCTTGACCTGCCCCGGGTACTCCAAATCTTTTTCAATCCGCTTAACGATGTCATGCGCCAGCGTCACGGCGGCAAGGTCGTCGATTTTTTCCGGCTTAACCATGACGCGAATTTCTCTGCCCGCCTGAATAGCAAAACAGCGCTCTACGCCGTCAAAGGACTCGGCAATTTCTTCGAGCATTTTCAAGCGCTTAAGGTACATTTCCAGACTCTCACGGCGCGCGCCAGGACGAGCGGCAGAAACCGCGTCCGCCGCCGCAACCAGTACCGCTTCGACTGTAATAGGCTCAATGTCGCCGTGGTGCGCCGCGATTGCGTTTACGACGTACTTGTTTTCGCGGTAGCGCTTAGCCAAATCCGCGCCAATCGTCACGTGAGGTCCTTCGATTTCGTGGTCGACAGCTTTACCGATGTCGTGGAGCAAACCCGCGCGCTTAGCCAGATTCACGTCTACGCCCAGTTCGCTCGCCATGATTCCGGCAAGTTTCGCCACTTCGATTGAGTGATTCAAAACGTTCTGCCCGTAGCTCGTGCGGTATTTGAGCCGTCCCAGAAGTTTGATAAGCTCTGGGTGAATGCCGTGAATGCCTACCTGAAAAGTTGCCTGCTCGCCAGTTTCCTTCATGCGGTTTTCGACTTCGCGCGTTGCCTTTTCGACCATTTCTTCAATTCGCGCGGGGTGAATCCTGCCGTCGGTGATTAATCTTTCGAGCGCAACGCGGGCAATTTCCCTGCGAATCGGGTCAAAGCCGGAAAGCAGTACCGCTTCGGGCGTGTCGTCGATAATCAAATCAACTCCCGTGAGCGTTTCGAGCGCCCGAATGTTCCTGCCCTCGCGTCCGATAATTCGACCCTTCATGTCGTCGCTCGGAAGATTCACGACGGAAACCGTGGTCTCGGCAACGTGGTCAGCGGCGGAACGCTGTATCGCCATGCTGATAATTTCTCGCGCCTTTTTATCAGCCTCGTCCTTGATTTGCGTCTCGTATTCCTTAATCCTGATAGCCTTGTCGTGCTTGAGATTTTCTTCAACTTCCGCCATAAGAATGCTGCGCGCTTCCTCTTTGGAAAGTGCGGCGACGCGTTCCAGTTCGGCATTTTCCTTTTCCTGCATTAAATCCAATTCCGCCTGCGATTCGTTGAGCCGCGCCTCCTTTTTAATCAGCTGCTGTTCTTTTTTTTCCAGCGAATCCATTTTCTTATCGAGATTTTCTTCCTTCTGAACGACGCGGCGTTCCTGCCTTGCAATTTCACTGCGCCTTTCCTTGGTATCGCGATCCAGTTCCTGCCGCATTCTGTGAATTTCTTCCTTAGCTTCAAGAATGGATTCTTTTTTTTCCGCGCTGCTTCTTTCCTGAGCTTCAGCGATAATCCGCCGCGCTTCCTCTTCCGCCGAACCGATTTGCGCTTCCGCAGTTCGTTTGCGCGCCGTGTATCCGCCTATCGCCCCCAAAATTATTGCAACGATTGCCACTGAAATTGTAATAAGTATAACCTGCACCCCCTAACTTTTTGCGAAAATCTGTCCGCTGAGCCAAATTTTCCAAGCCGTCGAGGGCAATAAACTTGCCAATACTCACTAAGTCATTTTAATCTTAAATTCTGTCAGTCACCATCTAAAATTTATCTAAACCGTCAATCTAACGTGGCAGTCAAAAAATTTTTGTGCGCTGTCCGACATCAAGGGTTTGTCAAGTTTTCCCTCCAGGTAGCTGGCTGTATCGGTCACAGCAAAACAGGTTATCGTACGCAATTTGTACCGCAATATTTTATAGATTGTTGCCAATTCTGTCAATAAAAAAACGGCGCCTGTTACGCCGCTGGGAATTTTGAAAAATATTTTTCCGGCAGCCGAGTAATTTTCCCCGTCGCCGCATTAGTGAAAACATTTCTGCTGAAACCTTCCACCAGAACTTCGCCGTCCGAAACGCGCCGAACCGTGTAGCTGAACTCCCATTTTGCCTTCGTGACAGCAACGCCGGTCGTTTCAATTTCAATTTCCTCGTCGAATCTTGCGGGGTGAAAATATTTCGCGCTGATTTCCACGATGGGAAATAAAATCCCGTCGTCAATCATTTCGTTGAGCGTAATTCCAATCGCGCGCAGAAATTCGACGCGCCCGTTTTCAAACCAGCGCAGATAATTCGCGTGGTGCGCAACGCCCATTTCGTCAGTGTCGTAGAATCTCACGCGCCGATAAGTTTTGTGCGTCAAGTTACCGCCTCCAGTCAAAATTCAATTCCGCGCTGTGCCTTCACGCCGCGCTGGAACGGGTGCTTGACCAGCGTCATTTCGGTTACCAGATCTGCCGCGTCGATTAATTCTGGCGTAGCGTTTCTGCCGGTTAAAACCAGATGCAGTTCCGGCGGGCAGATTTTCAGAAGGTCGAGCATTTCCGCTTCGGTTATCAGCGCGAATTTTACCGCGTAATTTATTTCGTCGAGGATTATCATATCCCACGCGCCGGATAAAATTTCTTCCCGCGCGACTTTCAAAGTTTCAGCGGCGGCGGCTTTATGCTCGTCGAAATTTCCACTGCTGGTGAAACCGCGCCCGCACTGGCGAATTTCTATCGGCAGAAGTTTCAGCGCGTCAAGTTCGCCGTAAGTCTGTCCGCCCTTGATAAACTGCAGAATCAGAACTTTCAAGCCGGAGCCGAACGCTCTAACGGCTAATCCAATCGCGGCGGTAGTTTTGCCCTTGCCGTCGCCGGTGTGTACGATAATCATTCTGCCGCCTCCCGTGGCATTGCAATTTTCAGCGCCTCGCGCAGATTTGAGACCGGCAGCAGGTTCACGCCGGTCGGAACTTTTGAAACTTCGTTGGAATTTTTTCGCGGCAGGATAATATTCTGAAAGCCCATGCGAATGGATTCGTCGACGCGCTGGCGGGCTTTGCTTACCGCGCGGACTTCGCCGCTCAATCCGACTTCGCCGAAAATCACGCACTGCGGCAGAATTTTCCTGTTGGCGAAACTGGACGCCAGCGCGATTGTCATTGGCAAATCCGTCGCCGGTTCATCGATTTTAATTCCGCCGGCGGTTTTAACGTAAACATCGCAGGCGCCAATTTTCAGGTACAGGCGCTTTTCGAGTACGGCGAGCAGGAGCTGAATACGTTTGAAGTCGACGGAATCACTGGTGCGGCGCGGCGGCATGAAAGGCGTCGGAGCTACAAGTGCCTGCACTTCGACTAGAAGCGGGCGCGTGCCTTCGACTGTGGGAACAATCACGCTGCCAATGTCGTCAGTTTTATCCGGCAGAAAAAGTTTCGACGCGTCGGGAACGTCCGCCAAGCCGGTATCGCGCATTTCAAACAGACCAATCTCGGACGTTGCGCCGAATCGATTTTTAATCGCGCGGAGGACGCGGAAGTCAGCGTTGCGTTCGCCCTCGAAAAATAAAACCGTGTCGACGATGTGTTCCAGCACGCGCGGACCGGCTAAGTTCCCGTCCTTGGTGACGTGCCCTATGACGAAAGTTGTAACGCCCTGGCTTTTGGAAAGGCGCATGAGCGAGGCGGAACATTCGCGAACCTGCGAAATGCTGCCTGGCGCACTTTCAATTTCGGTTTTGTAAATCGTCTGAATCGAGTCGACGACGAGTAAATCCGGCTCGATTTTTTCGACGTGCTGAACAAGTCGCTCAAGATTATTTTCCGCGCAGATGTAAAGTTCGTCGGCGAGCGCGTTGAGCCTTTCGGCGCGCATGCGAATCTGGCGGGCGCTTTCCTCGCCGGTCACGTACAAAACTTTGCGGTCGTTATTGGCGACGTGCGCGCAGACCGCCAGCGTGAGGCTGGATTTTCCAACACCAGGGTCGCCAGCGATTAAAATAATCGAGCCAGGAATTAAGCCGCCGCCCAGAACGCGGTCGAGTTCGCCGGAGCCGGTGGAAAAGCGCGGCAGTTCAGTCAAATCGACTTCAGCGATACGGCGCGGATTTTCGTAGGCGGTAGTCAGCGCGTGGCGCGGCTTGTCCTCAAGTTCGGTGGCAATTTCCTCAACGAGCGTGTTCCATTTGCCGCAGGCGGGACATTTACCGAGCCACTTGCTGAACTCGGCGCCACATTCCTGACAGACGAATTTAGTTTTAGCTTTAGCCATAAAAACTCCTAGAGCAATTTTACGAGCGTGAACGCAGGCAGCGGAACGCCATGCCCGTCGTGCAGGAACGCCGTAACGTCCAGAAAATCTTCGCCCGCGACAAATCCCATTTGATGAAGTACGGCATTGAGTTCATTAAAATTATCAATCAGAATGAAAAAGATTTTCTCGCCGCGCGATTTGTTCATGGCTTCGATTAACTTAGAAAAGGCGTCATCGTCATCACTTGTGAAAATTTCTTCGGTATCGTTTATGGCGAAAACTTCCTTCAATCCCTCAAGATTTCTGTTCGACACCAGAAAAGCGCGCTTTTTCCTCGCCAAAAGATTAGCGATTTGTATTGCGAAGGTTTGACGCTCGATATAAATCTGGCTCATGGTTTCGTAGGTGTGGTGAATAGTTTCCAGTCCGAACCACGGCGTTTTCGTAAAGTGCGTGAAGAACAGCCTGTTGAATGTGTCGTTCATGTTCATACCGAGGCAGTTTCCGGCGTAGTGATAAATTTTCGGCAGCAGCGCGTTGTTATCCAGATACCTGCAGACGCCGACGAACGCGTCAAATTTTTCCGGCAGCTTAAGATAATTCGTCGAGAAAAAATTATTCAGAATATCCTGGTCTGGCGATTCGCACTGCAGATTTTCAGCCAGCCAGTTCACGCCGTCATAGAAAAAATCCTCGCCGAACTTATCCAGATTCATCATGATAATTCCCGAACAAAGATAATCTTCCAGCTTGACTTTTTCGGTATGCAGCACGTATTTGTTGGTAATCATGTAAGTGCGCGTCGCCTCCCATTCCGGCACGGCGGCGAGCGCGTGATTTTCCAGCGAATAATTCCAAAGCTCCTGCAAATCCAGATTGACAATCGTGTCGGCGTCAAGGTAAATCATTTTGGAAACGTTGCGCAGTCCGATATGATTAATCATGAGGCGATAAAACGCGCCAATGCTGAAACGCGTGCCGAGGTAGGAGGAAAGTTTTTCCTGTATGAATTGAATTTTATCGGCGCAGAGCTGCTCGACGTTGTGAAATTCTACGCGCTGCCCGTAGCGACCGGCGATGTAAATAAAATTCCGCCAGTTGTCATAGCTCAGCGTGTTATCGTGCAGAATGTGAACCGTCACCGAAGGCGGCGGCGAGGAAACATTTTCAAAAATCGACAGCATGGACGTGCCGGTGAATTTGGAATATCGCCCGTCGCGGTCGTGCAAGCCGTAGCAAACATGAATCATCAAATCAACTCCTTACTCGCCGATAATCCTGACCTCTGGCGTGAGCGTGACGCCGTGAACTTCATAAACGCGCCGCCGAACTTCCTCAATCAGCGCCAGAACGTCAGCCGCCGTCGCTCCGCCGACATTCACCACAAAGCCCGCGTGCTTTTCAGAAACCATCGCCCCGCCGATGCGTAAGCCCTTCAAGCCGGTCTTATCAATCAGCGTACCGGCGAAATACCCCTGCGGACGCTTGAACGTACTGCCGGCGCTGGGAAGTTCCAGCGGCTGTTTACTTTCGCGTTTCTGCGTGAAGTCAGCCATCTGGCTTTTAATTTCGTCGAAGTTCCCGCGCGTCAGATTCAGTTCGACTTCGCAAATCGCATAGTCGTTCGTCTGAAAAATGCTCTGCCTGTAGCCGAGATTCAGTTCGTCGGCGGCGAAAACTCTCAGCTCGCCCGCGTCGGAAACCGCTGTGACATTCGCCACAACATTTTTCATTTCGCCGCTGTAAGCGCCCGCGTTCATGAAAACCGCGCCGCCGATACTGCCAGGAATTCCGCAGGCAAATTCCATTCCGCTCAGACAATTTTCCGCCGCGAAATTGGAAACGTCCTTGAGCTTAGCACCCGCGCACGCAATAATTTTCGTGCCTTCAACGCGAACCGAACCGAAAAATTTATCGTTGAACTTAATCACAGCCCCGCGAATGCCGTTGTCCAAAACTAAAACATTGGAGCCGTTGCCGAGAATCGTGCAGGGAATTTTAAACTCATTCGCCAGCCGGAAAATCTGCGCGACTTCCTCGGCGCTCGACGGGAAAACTAAAACGTCCGCTTCCCCGCCAATCTTGAAAGTCGTATGCTCGCTCATCGGCGCGTTGAAAATATATTGCTCACTGCTCAGAATTTCGCCGAGCCGCTTTCCAAATTCTTCCATGAGAAAAAAATTCCCTCCACTTTAAAAAATTTCAAGCCTGAACAATGGCGCCCTTCGACGCGGAAGTCGTCATCTTGGCGTAGCGCGCAAGGTAGCCGGTCTTAATCTTCGGCTCCGGCTTAACCCAGTTCGCGCGGCGCTCAGCAAGTTCCTCGTCCGAAACTTCAAGTTCCAGCTTACGATTCGGAATGTCAATCGAAATAACGTCGCCGTCGTGAATCAGCGCGATTGTGCCGCCTTCCATAGCTTCGGGCGAAATATGACCAATGCACGCGCCCTGACTTGCGCCGGAAAATCTGCCGTCGGTTATCAGACCAACCTTCAGACCAGCGCCGGTTATCGCCGCCGTCGGATTCAGCATTTCCTGCATACCTGGACCGCCCTTGGGACCTTCGTAGCGGATAACCACAACGTCGCCGTCGTGAATTTCGCCCGCCATAATCGCGTTAATCGCCGTCTCCTCGCTGTCGAAACATTTCGCCTTGCCGCTGTAAACCAGCATATCTTCAGCCACGGCGCTTGCCTTGACAACGGCGCAGTCGGGGCAGATATTTCCGCGCAGAATCGCAATGCCGCCGGTCGGACGGTAAGGATTTTCCACGGTGCGAATCACGTCGGGGCGTTCAATTTCCGCGCCTTCGATTCTTTCAGCGACGGTGCCGGTAACGGTAAGCGCGTCGAGGTGCAGCAGATTTTTCCGCGAGAGCTCGTGCATAACCGCGGTAATTCCACCGGCTTCTTCTAAATCCTGCATGTGGTGCGTACCGGCGGGGCTGAGTTTCGTAATGTAAGGCGTGCGCGCGGAAATTTCGTCGAACAGCTGGGCAGGAATGTCAATGCCGCATTCGTGCGCAATCGCCGTCAGGTGCAGAACGGTATTGGAACTGCCGCCAATTCCCATATCGACGGTTATCGCGTTTTCAAAAGCCTTGAGCGTGAGAATGTCGCGCGGGCAGATATTTTTCTTGAGCAAATCCATGACGACCTTACCGGCGCGCTTAGCCAGAATCGCGCGGGCGCCGTTGTACGCGGCGGGGATTGTGCCGTTGCCTGGCAGCGCCATACCGAGCGCCTCGCTGAGGCAGTTCATGGTATTGGCGGTGAAAAGACCGGCGCAGCTTCCGCAGCTGGGGCAGGCTTTGCTTTCAAGTTCAGTCATTTCCGCCTGCGTCATTTTACCGGCGGCGAATTTGCCAGCCGCCTCGAACGCCTGACTGACGCTGATGTCCCTGCCGTGAAGTCGACCGGCGAGCATTGGACCGCCGCTGACGATAACCGACGGAATATTTAAGCGCGCCGCCGCCATGAGCATGCCTGGAACAACTTTATCGCAGTTCGGAATTAAAATCAGCGCGTCGAAACCGCTCGCCATCGTGACGGCTTCAATCGAGTCGGCGATAAGTTCGCGACTCGCCAGCGAATATTTCATGCCGGTATGCCCCATTGCAATTCCGTCGCAGACGCCAATGGCGGGAAATTCAATCGGAGTGCCGCCCGCCGCCGCTACGCCGAGTTTCGCGGCTTCAGTGATAGATTTCAGGTGAATGTGCCCGGGAATAATTTCGTTGAACGAATTGCAAATTCCAATAAGCGGGCGGCTGAGTTCCTCTGGACCGAAACCGTTGGCGTTAAAAAGAGAACGGTGCGCACAGCGCGTGGCGCCCTTCTTCACGATGTCGCTTCTCATAAATTCATTAGCTCCCTCAAAAATAATTTTTAGCCCAAAAATTTTAGCGCATTTCCGCCGCGTATGCAAGCCGAAAAATTTTTTGACTGAAACTTTCGCGCAGGGTATAATATTAAAATAAATTTCAGGAGAGTGATTAGCGTGAGCGAAATTAAAAATCCGAGCGTGTTTGAAGTCGGCAACCCGCTGCCGGAAAAGTTCAGCAAATTTTTTATCGGACAGGCTTATCTTAATCCGCTGACGGACAAGGGCGGCGCGATTCACAACGTAACTTTTTCGCCCGCCTGCCGCAACAACTGGCACATTCATCACAAGGGCGGGCAGATTCTGCTGGTGACCGGCGGACGCGGCTGGTATCAGGAATGGGGCAAGGCTCCGCAGTCGCTCAAGCCAGGCGACGTGGTGAACATTGCGCCGGAAGTCAAGCACTGGCACGGCGCGGCGGCTGACAGCTGGTTTTCGCATCTGGCGGTAGAAATTCCGGCGGAAGGCGCGTCCAACGAATGGCTGGAGCCAGTTGATGACGAGCAGTATTCAAAACTCAAAGGCTGAAAAATTTTTTCCGGCGCGCGCGAGGAGAAACTATACTTTTTTTGACAATTTGAAAGTTTTTCCGCAAGATTACTTGTAAATAAAAATGGCGTTCTGACGCGGCTTGACAAGCTTTTTTTGCAATGATAATATTCGTGCGCTTTTGAAGGAATATTTTTTTTAGCAACGAAAGGAGGTGGAATGCGTGCCAACCATAAACCAATTGGTGAGAAAAAGCCGCCAGAGCCTCGTAGTAAAATCCACAGCTCCGGCGCTGAAAGAATGCCCGCAGAAGCGCGGCGTTTGCACTCGTGTTTATACTACGACGCCGAAGAAACCTAATTCGGCGCTGCGCAAGGTGGCGCGTGTCCGCTTGACTAACAGCATTGAAGTTACCGCTTACATTCCTGGTATCGGTCACAATTTGCAGGAACACAGCGTCGTTTTGATTCGCGGCGGTCGTGTCAAGGATTTGCCTGGCGTTCGTTACCATATTATTCGCGGCTCACTCGATACCGCCGGCGTTCAGGACAGAAATCAGTCCCGCTCAAAGTACGGCGCCAAAAAGGCTAAGCCGAAGAAAAAGTAGTTAGTTGTTAGTTGTTAAGGCTAACTGCTAAAGAGGAGGCAAATTAAATGCCAAGAAAAGGTTCTGTGCCGAAGCGTGACGTTCTGCCGGATCCCGTTTACCACAACAAGACGGTTACGAAATTCATTAACAAAGTCATGCTGTCCGGCAAAAAGAGCGTTGCTCAGCGCGTTGTTTATGACGCTTTCGAAATTATCCGCGATAAAACTGGTAAAGACCCGCTGGAAATTTTCGAGACGGCGCTGAAAAATGTTATGCCGGTATTGGAAGTTCGTGCACGCCGAGTCGGCGGCGCTAACTATCAGGTGCCGGTTGAGGTTCGCCCCGAAAGGCGTCAGACTTTAGGTATTCGCTGGCTGGTAAACTACGCAAGACTGCGCGGCGAAAAAACCATGGACGCGCGCCTTTCTGCCGAGCTCATGGACGCCGCCAATAATATCGGCGCGGCGATTAAGAAAAAAGAAGATACTCACAAAATGGCAGAGGCGAACAAGGCTTTTGCTCACTATCGTTGGTAATTTTGACACTTGGATTTTTTCTGGCGAAGTGCGCAAAAGTTTCAGTTTGAATCATGAAATTGCGCGCAAAGAGCAATTGCTCTTATTAATCGCAATTGCAGGAGGCGAAATTCAACGTGTCAAGAGAGTTTTCACTGGAAAAAACTCGCAACATAGGAATAATGGCGCACATTGACGCCGGTAAAACGACGACAACCGAGCGCATTCTTTTTTACACTGGTATCAACCACAAAATCGGCGAGGTGCACGACGGCGCGGCGACGATGGACTGGATGATTCAGGAGCAGGAACGCGGTATCACGATAACTTCCGCCGCCACGACCTGTTTCTGGAAAGACCACCGCATTAACATTATCGACACGCCAGGTCACGTCGACTTCACGGTCGAAGTTGAGCGTTCGCTGAGAGTTCTGGACGGCGCGCTGGCGATTTTAACTGCGCGCGGCGGCGTTGAGCCTCAGACTGAAACCGTCTGGCGGCAGGCTGAAAGGTACCACGTTCCGCGTATGGCTTACGTCAACAAAATGGATACTACCGGCGCGGATTTTTACAACGTCATTCAGATGATGCGCGACCGCCTGCACACCAACGCCGTGGCGATTCAGCTGCCGATTGGCGCGGAAGATAACTTTCAGGGGATTATCGACCTCGTTAGAATGGAAGCGATTGTCTACGAAGACGATTTGGGCAAAGTTTCCGAGGAAATTGATATTCCCGACGACATGCTTGACATGGCGCGTGACTACCGCGATAAACTTCTTGAAGCCTGCGCCGAGCAGGACGATGACTTCATGGAAAAGTATCTCGGCGGCGAGGAAGTTACCGTTGACGAAATTAAAGCCGTCATTCGCAGGGCTGTTATCGATTGCAAAATGACGCCCGTTACCTGCGGCACGTCGTACAAAAATCGCGGCGTTCAGCCCCTTTTGGACGCTATCGTTGACTACATGCCCGCGCCGGTTGATATTCCGCCGATTCAGGGCGTTAAATCCAACGGCGATGAAGATTCGCGTCCCGCAAGTGACGATGAACCTTTCGCCGCGCTTGCATTTAAAATCATGACTGACCCCTACGTCGGCAAGCTGGCGTTTTTCCGCGTTTATTCCGGCGTTCTCAAATCCGGCTCCTACGTTTACAACTCGACGAAGGGCAGGAAGGAGCGCATTGGGCGTATCCTGCAAATGCACGCCAACAACCGCACCGAGATTGATACCGTTTACAGCGGCGACATTGCGGCGGCGGTCGGCTTGAAGGATACCACGACCGGCGATACGCTCTGCGACGAAAAGGCGCCGATTATTCTTGAATCCATGGAATTTCCCGACCCAGTCATTTCAGTGGCGGTTGAGCCTTCCACGAAAAATGACCAGGATAAAATGGGTATCGCGCTGCAGAAACTCGCTGAGGAAGACCCTACGTTCAAAGTACGCACTGACCCCGAAACTGGGCAGACGATTATTTCCGGCATGGGCGAACTGCACTTACAGATTATCGTTGACAGAATGCTCCGCGAGTTCAAGGTCGACTGCAAAGTCGGCGAGCCGCAGGTTGCTTACCGCGAGACGATTCGCAAGAGTGCCAAAGCCGAAGGCAAATTCATTCGTCAGACTGGCGGGCACGGGCAGTACGGACATTGCTGGATTGAGATTTTCCCCAACGAAGTCGGCAAAGGCTTCGAGTTCGAGAGCAAAATCATCGGCGGCGTCATTCCCAAGGAATACATCAATCCGATTGAGGCGGGCGTCAAGCAGGCTATGGAAAACGGCGTGCTGGCGGGCTATCCTATCGTCGACGTGAAAGCCGTGGTTTACGACGGCAGTTTCCATGAAGTCGATTCGAGCGAGGCGGCGTTCAAAATTGCCGGTTCGCTTGCCTTCAAGGCGGCGGCTGAAAAAGCTAAGCCGGTTCTGCTGGAGCCTTACGTTAAAGTTGAAGTCACCGTTCCCGAAAGTTACATGGGCGACGTGATTGGCGATTTGAACGCGCGGCGCGGCAAGATTGACGGTATGGACGCGCGCAACGGTCTGCAGATTATTCACGGCTTCGTTCCGCTGTCGGAAATGTTCGGCTACGCGACGGAGCTTCGTTCCAAGACGCAGGGGCGCGGCACTTATTCCATGGAAGTCGCCTACTACGACGAAGTTCCCAAAACTATCGCCGACGCGATTGTTGCGAGAAACAAGGGCGAATGAGTTGCTGAAAATCCGGCGAAAGAATTTGAGCTGATTCAAGATTCGGCGGAAATTCGCGCAGGTTCTACCAGACACAAAGACGATTTGTCGGCGATTGACCGGCAGCGTCGTCTGAGTTTATAAATTTGATAAAATCGATAAAAAATTTTTCCTGATTGAAGGAGTGTTAAATTTGGCAAAGCAGAAATTTGACCGCAGTAAACCGCACGTTAATATTGGCACGATTGGACATATCGACCACGGCAAAACGACGCTTACTGCGGCTATCACTAAAGTTCTCTCCCAGAAGGGCTTCGCGAAATACGAATCCTATGAAAACATCGACAAGGCGCCGGAAGAACGCGAACGCGGTATCACGATTAACACGGCTCACGTCGAATACGAGACCGAAAAGCGCCACTATGCGCACGTCGACTGCCCAGGTCACGCTGACTATATCAAAAACATGAACACCGGCGCGGCTCAGATGGACGGCGCGATTCTCGTTGTTGCGGCTTCCGACGGTCCTATGCCCCAGACCCGCGAACATATCCTGCTTGCGCGTCAGGTTGGCGTTCCCGCTATCGTCGTTTTCCTCAACAAAGTTGATCAGGTTGACGACCCCGAACTCCTCGAACTCGTTGAAATGGAAGTTCGCGAACTGCTCAGCAAGTACGAATTCCCTGGCGACGATATTCCGATCGTTGCTGGTTCCGCGCTGCAGGCTCTCGAAGGCAACAAGGAACAGGAAGCTAAAATTATGGAACTGCTCGACGCGGTTGACGAATACATTCCTACGCCCGAACGCGACAAGGATAAGCCGTTCCTTATGCCGGTTGAAGACGTTTTCACAATCACTGGACGCGGCACCGTTGCTACTGGTCGTGTCGAACGCGGCGAACTGAAACTGAACGACCCCGTCGAAATCGTTGGTCTGCGCGACGAGCCTCGTAAAACCGTTGCCACTGGTATTGAAATGTTCCGCAAACTGCTCGACAGCGCGGTTGCCGGCGATAACGTTGGCGTTCTGCTCCGCGGCGTCGACCGTAAAGAAATTGAACGCGGTCAGGTTCTTGCGAAACCAGGCACGATTCATCCGCATACCAAATTCAAGGCTCAGGTTTACGTCCTTACCAAAGACGAAGGCGGTCGTCATACTCCGTTCTTCGCAAACTATCGCCCGCAGTTCTATTTCCGCACGACGGACGTTACCGGCGTCGTTGGCAACCTCAAGGACACTGACGGCAACCCCGCCGAAATGTGCATGCCTGGCGACCACATTGAAATGGACGTCGAACTCATCACGCCAATCGCTATCGAAAAAGGTCTGCTCTTCGCTATTCGTGAAGGCGGTCACACTGTCGGTTCCGGTCGCGTTATCGAAATCAACGAGTAATTTTTAATCGGCACTAAAATTTTTGCAGGAAGTGGGAATTGGCGCCCTGCCGGTTCCTCTTCCTTAATTTTTGCCTGACAGATTGCCTGGCGGAATTTGGCAATTATTTCCGTCAGGGGAACTGCCACGGCGTTGGGAGGAAAGAAAATTGCCACCTAAACAGCCACCTAAGAAAAAGCTGCGCATTCGCCTCAAGGCTTACGACCATAAGGCACTTGACCAGAGCGCGGCAAAAATCGTCGAGACGGCGCGCAAGAATGGCGCAATGGTTTCGGGACCAATCCCGCTGCCGACGGAAAAAAATATCTACACGATTCTGCGTTCGCCGCACGTCAACAAAGATTCGCGCGAACAGTTTGAAATGCGCACGCACAAGCGCCTTATCGATATTCTTCAGCCGAATCAGAAAGCCGTTGACGCGCTTGTCCGCCTTGACCTTCCTGCCGGTGTCGAAATCGAGCTCAAGGTAAACTGAGGAGGTGCAGACATTGGCTAAAACAATTTTGGGCATCAAACTCGGAATGACGCAGATTTTCACCGAGGACGGCAAGGTTATCCCCGTGACGGTTATCGAGAGCGGCAACAACGTCGTTATCCGTAACAAGACCGTGGACACGGACGGCTATTACGGCGTTCAGCTCGGCTTCGGCGAAGTCAAGGAAAACAAAGTCAATAAGCCGCGCGCCGGTCACTTCAAGAAATTCGGCGTCAAGCCTGTCAAGTACATTCGCGAAGTGCGTCTTGCCGCTGAATCCGAGTACAAAATCGGCGACGTGATTGGCGTTGACGTTTTCGCGGAAGGCGATCTGGTTGACGTTATCGGCACGTCGAAGGGCAAAGGCTTCGCCGGCAGTATCAAGCGTCACCACTTCGCGCGCGGTCCTATGGGTCACGGCTCCAAATCCCACCGCGAGCCTGGTTCCACCGGCGCAATGCTTTCGGGTCCTGGCGGTCGCGTTATCAAGGGCAAAAAGCTGCCTGGCAGAATGGGCGGCGTCCGCACCACGGTTCAGCGTCTGACGGTTGTCAAAGTCGACGTGAACAGAAACCTGCTGCTGATTAAAGGCGCGGTTCCTGGTCCGAAGAAAGGCTTCGTCATTGTTCGCGAAACGGTTAAACCCGCTAAGCAGAAAAAGTAGAAAGGAGGCGTGAAATATGCCCACACTGGCAGTATACGATATGAAAAACGCGAAGGTCGGCGACATTGAACTCAGCGAAGAAATTTTCAACGTTGAAATGAATGCCGGTCTCGTTCATCAGGCGGTCGTCATGCAAATGGCTTCGTGGCGGCTCGGTACGCACCAGACGAAAACGCGCGGAATGGTTCGCGGCGGCGGTCGTAAACCGTGGCGTCAGAAAGGTACTGGACGCGCTCGCGCAGGTTCGCGCAGAAGTCCTCTGTGGCGCGGCGGCGGTACGATTTTTGGACCGCACCCCCGCTCCTACGCTTTCACAATGCCGCGTAAACAGCGCCGCCTTGCTTTGAAATGCGTCCTCAGCGACAAAGTTAAATCCGAAAATCTTATCGTGCTTGACGATCTGAACTTCGACGCGCCTAAGACTAAAAAATTCGTGGAGTTCCAGAAAACTTTCGGCGTCGACGCCTGCAAGGCTCTGTTTATCACGAAGGAACTCGTTGAAAACGTCGTGCTTTCGTCCAACAATCTGCAGAACGCCAAGACAATCAGCGCGACTCAGCTCAACGTTTACGATATTCTCAACTGCGAAAAGGTTTTCCTCACGAAAGACGCCGTTGAAACAATTCAGGAGGTGTACGCGTAATGGAGGCAAGGGATATTCTGATTCGCCCGCTGATTACCGAGCGCACCACTGATTTGATGGCTGACAGCAAATATGTTTTCGTCGTCGACAAGCGCGCCAACAAGATTCAGATTGCTGACGCTGTCCGCGAAATTTTCAAAGTCACCGTCGAAGATGTCAACACGGTCAACGTCAAGGGCAAAACCAAGCGTCGCGGTCGCACCGTCGGCAAAACCGCCAGCTACAAAAAAGCTATCGTCAAAATCAAAGCCGGCGAGACCATTGAGTTCTTTACCGCTTAAAAATTTCCAGGGGAACTGGCGTCATGATAAAAGCTGTGCTGATGTTCGTGTTCGGCAACGCGCTCTGGGATAAGCTTGTAGAATTTTTCGGCTCGCCGGAAGCCGTGGTTGCAACGGCGGTGGCGATAATCGTCATAGTTCTGGTCGTAAAATTTTTCAAGGAAATTGTAGGGCTCGTCGTCATAGCTTACATTCTGTGGCTGCTTTTACACTGACGATTGATAGCAAAAACGAAGGAGGTTAAATAGTGGGAATAAAATCATTTAAGCCGTATTCTGCCGGTCGCCGCTTCATGACGGTTTCGACGTTTGAAGAAATCACGACCGACAAGCCGGAAAAATCACTGCTCGCTCCGCTGAAAAGCCACGGCGGACGCAACCAGCAGGGAAAATTAACGGTACGGCACCAGGGCGGCGGACACAAGCGCCGCTACAGAATCATCGACTTCAAGCGCAACAAAGACGGCATTCCGGCGAAAGTTGCCACGATTGAATACGATCCCAACCGCAGCGCGCGTATCGCTCTCCTGCACTACGCGGACGGCGAAAAGCGCTACATTCTGGCTCCGAACGGTCTGAAAGTTGGCGATAAAGTTGAATCCGGTCCCGAAGCTGACATTAAAACCGGCAACGCTCTGCCGCTGAAAAATATCCCCGTCGGCACGCTGATTCACAATATCGAGCTGAAAATTGGCAAGGGCGGGCAGATGGTTCGCAGCGCGGGCGCGGCGGCTCAGCTCATGGCGAAGGAAGGCAATTACGCCACGATTCGCATGCCGAGCGGCGAAGTTCGCAAGGTTCACATTAACTGCCGCGCGTCGATTGGACAGGTTGGCAATCTCGACCACGAAAACATTTCGATTGGTAAAGCCGGACGTTCGCGCTGGCTCGGTATTCGTCCTGCTAACCGCGGCGTTGTCATGAATCCTGTTGACCATCCGCATGGCGGTGGTGAAGGTCGCAGCCCCGTCGGACGCAAGAATCCTGTTACCAAGTGGGGCAAATGCGCTATGGGTACCAAGACGCGCCGCAAGAAGAAGGCTTCCAGCAAGCTTATCGTACGTCGTCGTAAGTAATCGCGGAAGGAGGAATTTCAGTGTCAAGGTCTGTTAAGAAAGGACCGTTCGTGTCGGAAAAACTGCTCAAGAAAATCGAGGCGCTCAACGCCGCCAATGACAAGAAAGTTATCCGCACGTGGTCGCGCAGTTCGACAATTCTTCCGGCGTTCATCACGCATACAATCGCGGTTCACGACGGCAGAAAACACGTGCCGGTTTACATCACGGAAGATATGGTCGGACACAAGCTCGGCGAATTTGCGCCAACCCGCACGTTCAAAGGTCACGCGGGCGAGGAACGCAAGACTAAGCTGAAGTAAACCGGCTGGAGATTCGCTGAAAGGAGGTTATTTCGTGGCAAAGGAAGTCAAGGCTGTTGCAAAGTACGTGAGAATCGCGCCGCGCAAAGTTCGCATCGTTATCGACCTGATTCGCGGCAAGGACATTGCTGACGCGCTGGCGATTTTGAAATTCACGCCCAAACGCGGCGCAGTACTCGTCGACAAAGTTCTCAAATCCGCTATCGCCAACGCCGAAAATAATTTTGACATGGACACCGACAATCTTTACGTGTCGAAATGTTTCGTCGACCAGGGACCGACGCTCAAGCGCATTCATCCGCGTTCCCGTGGGCAGGCGTTCAGCATTTTGAAGCACACTTCGCATATCACGGTTGTTGTCTCGGAAAAAGAGGCGGCGGCTGAAAATTAATCAAAGGAGGGTTACGGTTTGGGTCAGAAGGTACATCCGCATGGAATTCGCCTCGGTATCGTCAAGACGTGGGACGCCAAGTGGTACGCTGACAGAGAGTTCGCGAAAAATCTGCACGAAGATATTCAGATTCGCAAGGAAATTCTTCGCCAGCTCTCGCAGTCCAGCGTTTCGCGCGTCGAAACCGAGCGTTCTAAAAACCGTCTCAGATTGACGATACACACCGCCAAACCTGGTCAGGTTATCGGCAAGGGCGGCTCTGGGATTGAGGAAATTAAAAACAGCTTGAAAAAAATCACGGACAAGCGGCTTGACATCAACATTATGGAGATTCGCCAGCCGGATATGGACGCGCAGCTCGTTGCTGAAAATATCGCGTCGCAGCTGGAACGCCGTATCGCTTTCCGCCGCGCTATGAAACAGTCCGTCGGCAGAACGATGCGTCTCGGTGCGAAGGGTATTAAAATCATGTGCAGCGGTCGACTGGGCGGCGCTGAAATTGCCCGCTCCGAATCTTACCGCGAAGGCAGCATTCCGCTTCACACTCTGCGCGCGGATATTGACTACGGCTTTGCGGAGGCGAACACGACTTACGGGCGCATTGGTATCAAGGTCTGGATTTTCAAGGGCGAAATTCTCCCTGAAAAGAAAGAGCGCGCTGAACGCGTTCAGCCCGTCGAAGGGAGTGACGAGTAATGCTGTTGCCGAAGAGAGTTAAGTACCGCAAGCAGTTTCGCGGCAGAATGAAAGGCAAGTCCAACAAGGGCAACCAAATCGCTCACGGTCAGTACGGACTCGTTGCGCTGGAGCCGGCGTGGATAACAAACCGCCAGATTGAGGCGGCGCGTATCGCAATGACGCGTTACATTCGCCGTGGCGGACAGGTCTGGATTAAGATTTTCCCTGACAAGCCGGTTACCGCGAAGCCCGCTGAAACGCGCATGGGTTCTGGTAAAGGCTCGCCGGAATACTGGGTTGCAGTTGTCAAGCCTGGACGCGTGCTGTTTGAAATGGCTGGCGTTCCGCGCGAAATCGCGGCTGAGGCAATGCGCCTTGCCGGTCACAAACTGCCGATTAAAACCAAGTTCATCGAGAACGAGGGTCAGGGCGATGTTTACGTGCCGGTCGTCAATGAAACTTTAGCTGATGCGAAGAAGGCGGCGCATAACGCGTTCGAGGAAGAGAAGGCTGAGGCAGAGGCGGCGGCTGAAAAAGGCGGTGACGCACATGAAGGTTAATGAGATTCGCGATTTGAGCGCGGACGAACAGGCGGAAAAACTTAAATCGCTCAAGGAAGAACTTTTCAACCTGCGCTTTCAGCACGCCACCGGTCAGCTCGAAAATCCCATGCGTCTGCGCGAAGTGAAAAGGTCTATCGCACGCATTAAGACAATCCAGCGCGAGACTGAACTCGGTATTCGCAAATAAATCCAGGAGGCAGCGACAATGACTCATCCCACTAAAAAAGCCAGCGAGATGACGGTTGCGGAACTTGCCGCGTATATCGACCAGTCCGTTTTGAAGCCGGAATTTACCGAAGCTGACATTCGCCGCTACATTCAGGAAGGCGTCGACTTTGGTTGTGCGACGGTCTGCGTGAATCCTTCGAGCCTGCCAATCGCCGCTGAGCTTACCGCCGGTACGAAAACGGGTATCTGCGTGGTCTGCGATTTTCCATTCGGCACGTCGACCACTGCGTCGAAAGTTCTTCAGGCGGAGGAATACTGCAAAAATTTCCAGATTCAGGATTTGGACATTGTGGCGAATTACGGCTGGATTCGCAGCGGCAAATGGGCTGAAGTTACAGCGGACATTGCGGCGGTCGTCGAAGTTTGCCACAGGTACGGTACTGAAGTTAAGGTGATTTTCGAGACGGATGCGCTGACGGTTGAGGAAGTTAAGAAAGCCTGCGAATGTGCGATTGAAGCCAGGGCGGATTTCGTCAAGACTTCGACGGGTTTTCTTACTGGACACGAAGCGCACGGCGCGACGCCGGAAATTATCAAAGTCATGCTGGAAACCTGCGGCGACAGGATTAAGGTCAAGGGCAGCGGCTGCATTCGCACGCGCGAACATTTTCTGCAGCTTATCGATATGGGAATTGACAGGATGGGCATTGGTTATCGTTCGACTCCGATTGTTTTGAACGTTTGAGGAAGGAGGTTCACTGTGAGCGAAGAAATTAAACGCAACGAGCGCAAAACCCGCGTCGGTAAAGTCGTCAGCGACAAAATGGACAAGACTATCGTCGTGGCGATTGAGGAACTCGTTCAGCACAAACTCTACAAAAAATCCGTCAAGCGTACGATTAAGTTCAAGGCGCACGATGAAAACGAAGAGGCTCATGTTGGCGACAGAGTTTCCATTATGGAGACGCGTCCGATGTCTAAGGAAAAGCGCTGGCGCCTCGTTAAAATCGTGGAACGCGCTAAATAATTTCGGAAGGAGATTAACCCGTGATTCAACAGCAAACTATGCTCAACGTCGCTGACAACACCGGCGCCAAGGATTTAATGTGCATTCGCGTGCTGGGCGGCTCTTTCCGCCGCTACGCCAATATCGGCGACATTATCGTTGCGTCAGTCAAATCTGCGGCGCCTGGCGGGCAGGTTAAAAAAGGCGATGTGGTTAAAGCGGTCGTCGTTCGTAGCCGCAAGGGACTTCGCCGCCCCGACGGTTCGTACATTCGCTTTGACGAAAACGCGGCGGTTCTGATTAAGGAAGATAAAACTCCGCGCGGCACCCGTATTTTCGGACCCGTCGCCCGCGAACTGCGCGAAAAAGATTTCATGAAAATTATTTCCCTCGCGCCGGAAGTTTTGTAAGAGAGGAGGCGCCGAATTGTCACTCACTAAGTTGCACGTCAAAAAAGGCGACACCGTCGTCGTGCTTTCCGGCAAGGATAAAGGCAAGCAGGGCAAAATTATCCAGGCGCTGCCGAAAAAAGGTCAGGTCGTCGTCGAAGAAATTAACAAGGTCAAGCGTCATACCAAGCCGAGCATCAAGGCTCCGCAGGGCGGAATTATTTCTAAGGAAATGCCGCTCGACGTTTGCAAAGTCATGGTCGTCTGCCCCGCCTGCAGCAAGCCCACGCGCATTGGTCACAAGACCGTTGACGGCAAAAACGTCCGCGTCTGCAAAAAGTGCGGCGAGGTCGTCGACGCGGCGAAATAATCTGGAAGGAGGGATATTATGAGCAGACTTTTGGAAAAATACAAGGGCGAAGTTGTCAGCGCTCTGACGGAAAAATTCGCCTACAAAAACGTTATGCAGGTGCCGAAGCTTGAAAAAATCGTCATCAACATTGCGGCTGGCGACTCTATCGGCAACCCGAAGG
This sequence comes from Selenomonadaceae bacterium, assembly GCA_017614505.1. Lineage (GTDB taxonomy): Bacteria > Bacillota > Negativicutes > Selenomonadales > Selenomonadaceae > Quinella. The sequence goes on from JAGABT010000012.1 coordinate 110,461, forward strand.
CGCTTGAGGCGGCGGTTAGCGATCTGACGCAGATTACCGGTCAGAAACCTATCATCACCCGCGCGAAAAAATCTCTGGCGGCGTGGAAACTGCGCAAGGGTATGGCTATCGGCTGCAAGGTTACTCTTCGCGGCGAGAGAATGTATGACTTCCTCGATAAGTTCATGAACATTGCCCTGCCGCGCGTTCGTGACTTTCGCGGCGTGAATCGCAATTCGTTCGACGGGCGCGGGAATTACGCTATCGGCGTCAAGGAACAGCTCATCTTCCCCGAAATCGAATACGACAAGATTGACAAAATTCGCGGTATGGATATTATCATCGTGACGACGGCGAAAACCGACGAGGAAGCTCGTGAGTTCCTGTCGCTGATGGGAATGCCGTTCGCCAACGCTTAATTTTGAGGAAGTGATTATCAAATGGCGAAGAAAGCTTTAATCGAAAAGTGGAGCAAGGAACCGAAGTTCAAGACGCGCCGCTACAATCGCTGCAAAATCTGCGGACGCCCGCACGGCTACATGAGAAAATTTGTAATGTGCCGCATCTGCTTCCGCGAACAGAGCTACGCCGGAGCAATTCCTGGCGTCACCAAATCCAGCTGGTAATTTTTAGAAGGGAGGATATCGGTTTCCTATGGCAATGACTGATCCTATTGCGGATATGCTCACGCGCATTCGTAATGCAAATTCCGTCTATCACGAAAAAGTTGAAATTCCTGGCTCGAAAATCAAAACCGCTATTGCGGAAGTTCTCAAGCAGGAAGGCTACATCAAAGACTACACCTTCGCGCAGGACAACAAGCAGGGCATCTTGACGGTGTTCCTCAAGTACGGCGCCGAACGTGAAAAAGTCATCACTGGCATTCAGCGCATCTCCAGACCTGGTCTGCGTCAGTACTCGCGCAAAAAAGACCTTCCGCGCGTTCTCGGCGGTCTCGGTATCGCTATCATTTCCACTTCGCACGGGATTATGAGCGACAAGCAGGCGAGAAAACACGGACTCGGCGGCGAAGTTATCGCTTACGTCTGGTAATTTTGGAGGTGCTAAGATGTCACGAATTGGAAGAGCACCGATTGAAATTCCCGCCGGCGTAACCGTAAATGTCAGCGACGATAATCTGGTGCACGTCAAAGGTCCCAAGGGCGAACTGTCCCGCAAGATCTCTCAGGAAATGAAAATAAGCATCGAGGGCAATGTTCTCACGGTTACGCGCCCCTCCGATGATAAGACCCACAGAAGTCTCCACGGTCTCTCCCGCACGCTGATTAATAACATGGTCGTCGGCGTCACGCAGGGATTCACCAAAAATCTCGAAATTGTCGGCGTCGGTTACCGTGCGGCGAAGCAGGGCAAAAATCTTCAGCTCGCGCTCGGTTATTCCCACCCCGTCATTATCGAACCTCCCGCCGGTATCACGCTCGAAGCTCCTACCGCCACCACGATAACCGTCCACGGTATCGATAAGGAAATGGTCGGCGCGGTTGCGGCTAACATTCGCGGCTGGCGTGAGCCTGAGCCTTACAAGGGCAAAGGTATCAAGTACGCTGGCGAACACATTCTCCGCAAGGAAGGCAAGGCAGGCGGCAAGAAGTAGTTGTCAGTTATCAGTTGTCAGTTACGAGTTTTTTCTGGCAATTATCCACCGACAACTAAAAAGAAGGGAGATTTACAGATGCTTCTGAAGGCAGATAAAAACAAAAACCGCCAGAAACGTCATTTGCGCGTTCGGAACCACATTTCCGGCACGGCACAGCGTCCGCGCCTGAATGTTTTCCGCAGCCTGTCGCACATTTACGCGCAGGTTATTGACGACGAAAAAGGCATGACGCTGGCGGCGGCTAGCTCAATGGATAAGGACTTCGAGGGCAGCGGCAGCAATATCGCCGGAGCGAAAAAAGTCGGTGCGGCTATCGCGAAAAAGGCGCTCGAAAAAGGTATCAGCGAAGTCGTCTTCGATCGCGGCGGGTACATTTACCACGGACGCGTTGCGGCGCTCGCCGAGGCAGCTCGTGAAGGCGGTCTCAAATTCTAAACGAAGGAGGTTTAATCGGTGCCTAGAAATGACAGAAACGACAGGAATGACAGAATCGAAAACGAAACTCCCGAATACGAGGAGAAAGTTGTTTTTATAAATCGCGTCGCCAAAGTTGTCAAGGGCGGTCGTCGTTTTTCATTCAGCGCGCTGGTCGTCGTCGGCAATCGTAACGGCAAAGTCGGCGTCGGTCTCGGCAAAGCGGCTGAAGTTCCCGAAGCTATTCGCAAGGGCGTTGACGACGCCAAGAAAAATCTCGTCGAGGTTGCGCTTAAGGAACGCTCAATTCCGCACGGCGTTGTTGGAGTTTTCGGCGCGGGCAGAGTTATGCTGCGTCCGGCGTCCAAAGGTACTGGCGTTATCGCCGGCGGTCCCGCGCGTGCGGTACTCGAACTCGCTGGCGTTCATGACATTCTGACGAAATCGCTCGGCTCGTCCAATCCGAACAACATGGTTCGCGCGACGCTCGCCGGTCTCAAAATGCTCAAGCGCGCAGAAAATGTTGCGGCTCTTCGCGGCAAATCCGTCGCGGAACTTTTCGTATAAGGAGGGCTCAATCGTGGCGAAACTCAAAGTAAAACTGACGCGCAGCCTGATAAGCCGTCCTGACACGCAGATAAAAACGGTAAAGGCGCTGGGCTTGCACAAGCTCAATTCGACGGCGGTTCTGCCGGATAACCCGACAATTCGCGGGCAGATTTTCAAGGTCAAACACCTTGTCACGGTCGAGGAGGTGTCAGAATGAAATTGCATGAACTCAAACCCGCCGCAGGTTCCCGCAAAGACGAAACGCGCGTTGGACGCGGCACCGGCTCCGGCAGAGGCAAGACTTCCTGCCGTGGTCACAAAGGGCAGAAGGCTCGCGCGGGCGGCGGCGTTCGTCCTGGCTTTGAAGGCGGACAGATGCCGATTTACCGCCGTTTGCCGAAACGCGGTTTCAAAAATATCTGGGCGAAGGAATACGCCGAAGTCAATGTTGAGACTCTTAACCGCTTTGACGACGGCGCCGAAGTTGACGCAGTTGCTCTCGTTGAGGAAGGAATTATCAAAAACGTTCTCGACGGTATCAGAATCCTCGGCGGCGGCGAAATTACTAAGAAACTGACAGTCAGAGCGCAGGGATTTACCAAAACGGCGGTTCAGAAAATCGAAGCGGCGGGCGGTAAAACTGAGGTGATTTGAGGTGCTTGACGCACTTTCAAACATCGTCAAAATCCCTGAACTGCGCCAGCGAATCATATTCACGTTAATCATGTTCGCCGTGTTCAGAATGGGTACGCACATTCCGGTTCCAGGCGTCGACCCGACAGCGATTGAGCAGCTTTTCAACAACGGGAGCCTGTTCGGACTGCTGGATTTATTTTCCGGCGGCGCGTTCAGCAAATTCTCGATTTTCGCAATGAGTATAACGCCGTACATCAACGCGGCGATTATCATGCAGCTGCTGACGGTTGTCGTGCCGACGCTTGAGCAATGGTCGAAGGAAGGCGCGGAAGGACACAAGAAAACTACGAAAGTCACGCGACAGCTGACGGTAGTGCTTGCGTTCTTCCAGGCCGTCGGAATGTCGATCGGTCTGAAGGCGGCGATTTTAAATCCCAATCCCGTGAACATTCTAATCATCGCGATAACGCTCACGGCGGGGACGACGCTGTTAATGTGGATAGGCGAGCAAATCACGGCGCAGGGCGTCGGCAACGGAATTTCGCTGATAATCTTCGCCGGAATCGTCGCGGCTCTGCCGAAAAATATCGGGATAATCTACCAGTACCTGCAGGCGGGCACGATAAATTATTTCAGCGTGGTACTCTTCGCGGCAATCGCCGTAGGAATGATTGTGTTTGTAATTTTCGTCGAAGCGGGCTACAGGCGCGTTCCGATAACCTACGCAAAGCGCGTCGTAGGAGCGAGAGCTTACGGCGGACACACGAGCCACATTCCGCTGAAGGTAAATCAGGCGGGCGTCATTCCGATAATCTTCGCGTCGAGCGTTCTGATGTTCCCGCTGACGGTCGTGCAGTTCGTGGACGTGCCGTGGGTTAAGCAAATCGCCGCCTACCTGCAGTGGGGGACGCCGCTCCAGACTTCAATCTACGTCGTGCTGATAATTTTCTTCACGTACTTCTACACGGCGGTTACGGTGAAAATTCCCGATATGGCGGAGAATCTGAAAAAGTACGGCGGGTTTGTGCCAGGAATAAGACCCGGGCAGCCGACGGCGGATTATATCGATCACGTGCTGACGCGCTTGACGCTGGCAGGCTCGGTATTTCTGGCGTTTATCGCTGTACTGCCGAATCTGATAGCAGGAGCAACGAACATTCAGGGAGTATATTTCGGCGGAACGGCGCTGTTAATCGTTGTCAGCGTCGCAATGCACACAATGAAACAAATCGAAGCGATGGTCGTTATGCGGCACTATGAAGGCTTCATGAAATAATTTTTAGGAGGAACTCAAATGCAACTGTTACTGATGGGACCTCCTGGTGCCGGAAAAGGTACGCAGGCGGCCGAACTTGTTAAAAAATTTTCTATCCCGCAGATTTCAACTGGCGATATGTTCCGCGCGGCAGTCAAGGAAGGCACGGAGCTCGGCAAAAAGGCTGAGGCGTGCATGAAAACCGGCGCGCTCGTTCCCGACGAAGTGACAATCGGTATCGTCCGCGAGCGTCTTGCGAAAGATGACTGCAAGGGTGGATTTATTCTGGACGGTTTCCCGCGCACAGTCGCGCAGGCTGAAGCTCTCACGAAAATTCTCGACGAACTTGGAATGAAACTTACGCGCGTGCTTAATATTCACGTTCCGGCGGAAGAGCTGATTGAACGCGCCGTCGGTCGCAGAATCTGCAAAAAATGCGGAGCGACTTACCACGTCAAGTTCAATCCTCCGAAAAGTGCTGAAGCGTGCGATAACTGCGGCGGCGAACTTTTCCAGCGCGCGGACGATAACGAGGCGACGATGAAAAATCGCCTCGGCGTTTACGAAGATTCGACGCGCCCGCTGATTGACTACTACAAAAAAGCCGGCGTGTACACCGAAATTGACGGCAGACAGCCTATCGCTAAAGTCACCGAGGAACTCGTTCGCGTTCTGAGCGCGGCGCAGGATTGAGGTACAAGCCATGTCGAAACAGGACGTAATCGAAGTCGAAGGCAAAGTTCTGGAGGCGCTGCCGAACGCAATGTTTCAGGTTCAGCTTGAGAACGGACACACGGTACTGGCGCACGTTTCGGGAAAGATTCGCATGAACTTTATCCGCATTCTTCCAGGCGACAAGGTAACGATTGAGCTGACGCCGTACGATTTGACGCGCGGGAGAATAACGTACCGCTTTAAGTAAAAAGGCGCGAATCAAGTAAAAAGACGCGAATATCAGAGGCGCCCCATGGACGGGGCGCCGCCCGTCACCAGTCGCCGGAAGCGACTGTTGCGGGCAAGCTTTCTTGCTAAAGAGCACGCCTTGCTACGCAAGCCGCGCAGGTTACTTTCTTTCTCGAAAGAAAGTAACATATAAAAATGCTGGAAAAAGCTAGACAACGGCAGAAAAATATGTTACAGTATCAATTCGTCAAGGAGGCGGTAATTTTGAAAGTTAAACCGTCGGTCAAGCGTCTTTGCGACAAATGCAAAATCATCAAGCGCAAAGGTCGCGTCATGGTCATTTGCGAAAATCCCAAGCACAAACAGCGTCAGGGATAATTTTTTTAAGGAGGTGAAAAATTTATGGCACGTATAGCCGGTGTAGATTTGCCACGTGATAAGAGAATCGAATACGCGTTGACGTACATTTACGGAATTGGACTTCCGACGTCGCAGAAAATTTTGGAGATGACGGGCGTCAATCCCGATACCCGCACGAAAGATCTCACGGATGACGAAGTTGTTAAGCTTCGTGATGCCATCGACCATAACTACGTAGTGGAGGGCGACCTTCGCCGCGACGTTCAGATGGACATCAAGCGACTCATTGATATTGGCTGCTATCGCGGACGCCGCCACCGTCTCGGTCTTCCGGTTCGTGGACAGAATACCAAAAACAACGCGCGCACGCGCAAAGGTCCGAAGAAACTCGTCCAGGGCAAGAAGAAAGACTAAGGTTGGGAGGCAAAATCTGTGGCAACTAAGAGAACAGTTCGTTCCAAGAAAAAAGTCCGCAAGAACATAGAATACGGCGTGGCGCACATCAGCTCCACGTTTAACAATACAATCGTCACGATAACCGACAAGAGCGGCAATGCACTTTCATGGGCGTCGGCGGGCGGTCTCGGCTTTCGCGGTTCGCGTAAAAGCACGCCCTTTGCGGCGCAGCAGGCGGCAGAAACTGCGGCTAAGGCGGCAATGGAACACGGTCTGAAGCAGGTTGAGGTTTACGTCAAAGGTCCAGGCGCAGGACGTGAAGCGGCTATCCGCTCCCTGCAGGCAACGGGACTCGAAGTCAACATGATTAAAGACGTGACGCCAATTCCGCATAACGGCTGCCGTCCGCCCAAGCGCAGAAGAGTTTAATGGAGGTGCAAATTTTTTATGGCGATAGATAGAGTACCGGCTTTAAAACGCTGCCGCTCGCTCGGACTTGAACCCGCTATTCTCGGTCGCGCGCGCCAGTCCAAACGCAAGGCTCAGCGCGTCGTGCGGAAAGTCAGCGAATACGGTTTACAGCTCAAGGAAAAACAGAAGGCTAAATTCATTTACGGCGTGCTTGAACGCCAGTTCCGCAACTACTACGAAAAGGCTAAGACAATGCCTGGCGTCACCGGCGAAAATCTGCTTTTACTGCTCGAACGCCGCATTGATAACGTCGTTTTCCGCCTCGGCTTCGCGAATACCCGCAGGCAGGCGCGCCAGATCGTCCGCCACGGTCATATTACCGTAAACGGCAAGCGCGTCGACATTCCGTCCGCACTGATTAAGGTCGGCGATACGATTGAAGTCTGCGAAAAAAGCCAGAGCAACGAATTTTTCAAGATGATGAAGGAAACGAACAACGCGCTCAGCGCTCCGGCGTGGCTTGAGTCCGACCAGGCGAATCTCAAGGGCAACGTTGTCAGATTCCCCAGCCGCGATGAAATTGACGTTCCCGTTAATGAACAGTCTATCGTTGAGTTGTACTCCAGGTAAAAAACTGCCCGTCGTGATTATTATCGACACCGGCAGGAGGTTTATGCTTAAATGACAGACATTGAAACGAAAATCGAAATAGAGGAAATGAGTGCGGACGGGCGCTACGGCAAATTCGTCTGCGAACCGCTCAACCCTGGCTACGGTCATACGATTGGCAACGGTCTGCGGAGAATGCTCCTTTCCTCGCTGGAAGGCGCGGCGGTCACATCAATACGCGTTGACGGCGTTCTCCACGAATTTTCAACTATTCCAGGCGTACGCGAAGACGTTACCAATATCGTTCTGAATATCAAGCAGCTCTGCCTTAAAATGGAAGGCGATGAGCCGCACACAATCAGAATCGACGTGGACGGCGAAAAGGGCGTTGTCAAGGAAGTTACCGGCGCGGATATTATTTGCGACGCGGATGTTGAGGTTAAAAATCCCAGGCTGCACATTGCGACGCTGAACGATAAGGGCAGTCTGCAAATCGAAATGACGGTCGAGCGCGGCTACGGCTATGTTTCTGCAGAAAAAAATAAAAAGCAGGATGACGCTATCGGCACAATTCCTGTCGATTCAATTTTCTCGCCGGTTCAGCGCGTCAAGTACGAGGTACAGGATACGCGCGTCGGCAACGTCATGGACTACGACAAGCTGGTTCTGGAAGTCTGGACGAACGGTACCATGCGCTCGGACGAGGCGGTTTCCAAGGCGTCGGAAATTCTCACGTCGCACTTGAAACTTTTCCAGAATCTCGAAGCGATTATTCCCGAAACGCTGATTGAAGACGACGGCAAAAATGACGACGATGACAATTTCGACGTTGACGGCGGCAGCGATTTTGCACTTCCCACGGAATCTCAGCCAACGGCTGACAGGGAAAAACACATTCTCGATATGGCGATTGAGGATCTGGATTTGTCGGTTCGCTCATTCAACTGCCTCAAGCGCGCGGGAATCAGCGTCGTCGGCGACCTTGTTTCCAGGAGCGAAGAAGATATGATGAAGGTCCGCAACCTCGGTCGCAAGTCGCTCGAAGAAGTCAAAAAGAAATTGAATGATTTCGACTTGTCGCTTAAGCCAAGTCCCAACTTACCTGAAGAATGACGGGATTTGTCAACTGAAGAATAAATTTGAAGAGAGGATTGGCACATGAGTTATAGAAGGCTCGGCAGGAACTCTGGCGCACGCAAGGCGGTGTTCAAAAGTCTCCTCGCTGCATTTTTCACTCACGGGCGGATTGAAACGACCGAGGCTAAGGCTAAGGAACTGCGCAAATTCGCCGAAAAAGTTATCACGCTGGCGAAGCGCGGAGATTTGGCGGCGCGCCGTCTGGCTATTCAGGCTGTGGCTAATGTCGACGTTGTACACAAAGTTTTTGAGGAAGTTCCTGCGAAGTACGGCGACAGAACTGGCGGCTACACGCGCATTTTGAAACTCGGTCCGCGCCGTGGCGACGCTGCGCCCATGGTTTTGATGGAACTCGTTTGATTTTCTGTAGACAGCGCGGTTAGTTTGTGATATATTTTCGCGGGAGGCGGACGCTGAATGACTGATAAATTTCTGGCGGAAAAAGTCGCACTGGTTACCGGCGGTTCGCGCGGAATTGGTCGTGCAGTTGCTTTAAAGCTGGCGGAAGGCGGCGCTAAAGTTGCTGTAAATTTCGCAGGCAACCTTGCTAAGGCGCAGGAAGTTCAGGCGGAAATTGAATCGCTCGGCGGCGAGGCTATGCTCGTGCAGGGCGACGTTTCCAGTTTTGAAACTGTCAGCGAAATCGTCAAAAAAATCGTCGACAGCTGGGGCAGACTGGATATTCTGGTGAACAACGCTGGTATCGCCCGCGACAATCTGCTGATTAAAATGAGCGAGGCTGACTTCGATGCCGTTATCGCTACGAATCTCAAGGGTGTTTTCAACTGCACCAAAGCCGTGACGCGCCTTATGATGAAACAGCGCGGCGGGCGGATTGTGAACATGAGCTCGGTTATCGGCTTAACGGGAAATATCAGTCAGGCGAATTACGCGGCGGCGAAGGCTGGAATTATCGGCTTCACGAAATCTGCCGCAAGGGAACTGGCGTCACGCGGAGTTACCGTGAACGCAATCGCGCCTGGATTTATCTCAACGGATATGACGGCGGCAGTTTCCGAAAAAATTAAATCTGAAATGTTGGAGCAAATACCAATGGGGAGAGAAGGCACCCCGCAAGACGTTGCGAATCTCGTGGCGTTTCTGGTATCAGAGCAGGCGGCGTACATTACCGGTCAGGTCATAAACGTAGACGGCGGGCTGGCAATGTGAGTGCGCCTTTGGAAGGAGGTGACGTTGGTGTCAACATTTGAGCAGGTGAAAAAAATCGTCGTGGAGCAACTTGGCGTAGAGGCGGAAGAAGTAAAAATGGAATCAACTTTCGTGGACGACCTGGGCGCGGACTCGCTGGACATCGTGGAATTGATTATGGCGTTCGAGGAGGCGTTCAATATCGAAATTCCCGACGAGAAAGCCGAAAAAATCAAGACCGTGGAAGACGTTGTGAAGTACATAGAGGCGCAACAGTAAGTCGGCTTGTATACAGTGACAAAAATCAATCCCGTGAAGTTGAAATTTCTTCGCGGGATTTTTTAAAGCGGAGGTGATTCGGTGAAACTTCCGGAACTAAAAATTGGAAACAAAGTTGCAAGAATCCCGATAGTGCAGGGCGGAATGGCAATCAGACTTTCGACGGCGCGGCTGGCGTCAGCGGTTGCCAATGAGGGCGGAATAGGATTAATCGCGGCGTCGGGAATGACGCATCCCGAATTGCGCTACGAAATAAAACTGGCGCGCGCACTGACGGGCGGCGTGGTCGGGATAAATATCATGGTGGCGGCGTCGGACTTTGCGGGCGTTGTGCGGACGGCAATGGACGCTGGAATAGATTTAATCGTGGCAGGCGCAGGATTTTCGCGCGACATTTTCGCCTGGGGCAAAGAATCTGGAACGCCAATCGTGCCAATAGTTTCGTCGGTGAAGCTGGCAAAAATTTCGGAAAAGCTCGGCGCGGCGGCTATCGTCGTCGAGGGCAAGGAAGCTGGCGGACATTTAGGAACAGATATTTCAGTCCGCGAATTAATTGAACCGATACGCGCGGCGGTGAAAATTCCGGTGATAGCGGCGGGCGGAGTTTTAAGCGGCAGGGATATTGTCGAAATGCTGAGAATGGGCGCGAATGGCGTGCAGATGGGCTCAAGGTTTGCGGCAAGCGTCGAATCGAACGCGGCGCCTTCGCTCAAGGAATATTATCTGAAGTCGCAGCCGGACGACGTTGTAGTAATTCAAAGCCCCGTCGGATTGCCTGGTCGCGCGGTACGGACGCCGTTTTCAAAGCGCGTCATGGCAGGGCGCGTCCCGCCGAAAGTCTGCGACTCGTGCCTGAAGGCGTGCAAGCACAATTTCTGTATCGTTCGGGCGTTGACGCGGGCGCAGCAGGGCGACGTTGAAACGGGACTGGTTTTTACCGGCGAGTATATGCCGCGAATTGAAAAAATTCTGCCGGTCAGGGAAATTGTGAGCCAGCTTGTCAGCGAGGCGGAGGAAATTTACGGCAGCGAAGGGAGCGTCTAAATTGAAAAATCGAGTGGTAATAACTGGGCTGGGCGCGGTGACGCCGATTGGGATTGGCAAGGAAAAATTTTTCGCGGGGCTGAAGGAAGGCAGGAACGGTATCGCAAGGATTGAGAGTTTCGATCCGACGGAATACGCCTGCCAGATTGCCGGCGAAGTTCGCGACTTCAATCCAGATGATTTTATCGATAAGAAAGATTCCAAGCGAATGGACAGGTACACGCAGTTAGCCGTTGCCGCCGCTAAACTTGCGCTGGCTGATTCCAGGCTTGACCTTGACGCTGAAAATCGCGACCGCATTGGGATTTTCATTGGTAACGGGATTGGCGGAATGATTACACTTCATGCGCAGTACCAGAAGCTTTTTGATAAAGGTCCGTCGAAAGTCAGCCCGTTCTTTATTCCCATGGTCATTGCGAACATGGCGCCTGGACAAATTTCTATCGCGCTGAAACTTCACGGTCCGAGCGAATGTGTCGTGACAGCCTGCGCGAGCGGCTCGAATGCGGTTGGCAATGCGTTTCTGGCGGTTAAGAGCGGCGAGGCTGAAATTATGTTTGCTGGCGGCACCGAGGCGGCAGTTTCTCAGGCGGGAGTAGCCGGATTTGCCGCAATGAAGGCACTTTGCTCCGACCATAACGATGACCCTGCGCATGCGTCCCGTCCGTTCGACAAGAATCGCAGCGGATTTATCATGGGCGAAGGCGCCGGAGTTATCGTGCTTGAAGAGCTTGAACACGCAAGGGCTCGCAATGCGCACATTTACGCTGAAGTTGTTGGCTACGGCAGAAACGACGACGCTTACCACATCACGACGCCCGCGCCAGACGGCGAATATCAGGCGAAATGCATGCAGCTGGCTCTTGACAGCGCCGGTCTCAAGCTGGAGGAAGTCGACTACATCAACGCGCACGGAACGTCTACGCATTACAACGATTTGGGCGAAACCATGGCTATTAAAAAAGTTTTCGGCGACCACGCGTACAGGCTTGCAGTTTCCTCCACGAAGTCCATGACTGGACACATGCTCGGCGCGGCTGGCGGCGTTGAAGTTATTGCGACGGCTTTTGCTATCGACCAGGGAATTATTCCGCCGACGATTAATTATGAGACGCCGGACGAAGGCTTAGACCTTGACTACGTGCCGAATAAATCCCGCGCGCAGAATGTTCGCATCGCCATGTCAAATTCGTTCGGCTTCGGCGGACACAATGCCTGCGTGGTTCTGAAAAAAGTTGAGGATTGAAATGGATTTACAAAAATTTGAATGGACGCGCCTGCCGGACGAGGTTTGAACTATGACAGAACATAAAATTGACGCCGCGCGGCGTCGGGTACTCGAAAGGTTTCAGGAAAAACTCGGCGTGCAGTTTAAAAATATCGCGCTGCTTGATACCGCGCTGACGCATTCCTCCTACACCAAGGAACATGAAGGCGTTGAAAATTACGAGCGCATGGAATTTTTGGGCGATGCACTTCTGGAACTGGCGTCCAGCATTCACCTTTACCAGGCCTTCCCGAATCTTTCCGAGGGAGAACTTACCGTGACCCGCTCGAATGTCGTCTGCGGCGCAACGCTCTCAAGGCTCGCTGAAAATCTGGGAATTGGCAGAGTTCTCCTGCTCAGCGAAAGCGAAGATGCCAACGACGGCAGAAGACGCGCGTCGAATCTTGAAGACGCTTTTGAAGCGATTATCGCCGCGATTTACCTTGACCAGGGCTGGGACGTTACCAGAGAATACGTCTGGCGCCAGCTCGCCATTGAATTTAAGAACGTCAAGATTGGCAAGGTCGAGCCGAATTACAAATCCGAGCTGCAGGAATACATTCAGGGTACCGACCACACGATTAAGATTGAGTACTTTGAAATCAGCGAGGACGGTCCGCCGCACGACAGAATTTTTGAATGCGGCGTCAAGCTCAACGGCGAAATTTACGGCACGGGCGTTGGCAAGTCCAAGCAGGCGGCTGAGAAAATCGCCGCCAGTGAGGCGCTCAAAAAGCTGAACGTTTCCGTTTGAAATTACTGCACGCGTTGACGAAATTTCTGGCGGCGTTGGTACAGCCTGCGAAGTGAATGTGCAGGTACGACGCCGCTATATTTTTTTCGGCGAAACCTGCGCGATAATTCCTGCCTGTGCGGAGCCGCGTACAGTCGAAAATATTTTCTCCGGCTGAATCCTGCGCGATTGAAAAATGGAACTCGTGCGCGTGAAGTTTATCGCCAGCTCTGCCAATCACGCAGTCGCGCAGAATTTCCGCGTCGACGTAGCCAACCATCTGCAGTCGGTCAGTCATCGCCGCGCGCGCAGGTATCACGCCGCACATTTCAAAAATTTTCCCGCTGAAATCAGCGATTGAGTTCATCAGGTACATAAAGCCGCCGCATTCGGCAAAGACCGGCAGACCATTTTCCGCCGCCAGCCGAATGTCAGTGCGGATTTTTTTATTGCGCTCAAGCTCCGCCGCGAACATTTCAGGAAAGCCGCCGCCAATTATCAAGCCGTCAGCGTCCGGCAGAGTTTCATCTTCAAGCGGGCTGAAAAAAATAATTTCCGCGCCGAAATTCTCAAGCACGCGCAGACTTTCGCCGTAGCAGAAGTTGAACGCGGCGTCACGCGCTACGGCAATTCTGCAGGTTACAGGAACTTTTTCAGCGGCGGAAACTTTAAAATCCAGCGGCGGCGCGGCGTTGGCAAGTTCAAGCAGCGCGTCAAGATTTACCTGCTCACTGACGGTCGCGCTGATTTTCTCAAGCGTGGCGGTAAAATTATTTTCAGCGGTAGGAACAAGACCGAGGTGACGTTCCGGCAGGGCAAATTCCGCGTTGCGTCTGACGGCGCCGAAACATTTCACGCCGATTTTATCCAGCGCGTCGACAATCATTCTGGCGTGGCTGTCGGAGCCAATGCGATTGAGAATGACACCAGCCAGATTCAAATCTTTGTCGAACTCGCGGAAACCCAGCGCGACGGCGGCGGCACTGGCGCCCATGCTTTTGGCGTCGATAACCAGAACGACCGGCGCGCGCAGGATTTTGGCAATTTCGGCGGTCGAACTGACGCCAGCGGCTCCACCATCGTACAGACCCATTACCCCCTCGATAACGGCGATTGTGGGCGATTTGAGGGCATTAAAAAAAATCCAGCCGAGCATTTCTCGCCCGACGAGCCAGCTGTCAAGGTTATGTGCGGGACGCCCGCTGGCAATTTCGTGGTAGCCCGTGTCAATGTAATCGGGACCGACCTTGAACGCCTGTACGTCCACGCCGCGAGACTTCAGCGCCGCCAGAATCCCGCAGGTTATCGTAGTTTTGCCAGAGCCGCTCTGCGTGGCGGCAATTATTATTCGTGGAATTTTTTTCATGCTAATCCCTTGAGTTGTCAAGAATGTACAGAATGGCGTTGACAGCGGCGACGGCGATAGAACTGCCGCCCTTCGTGCCGCTAACCGTGACGTAAGGAATTTTCTCCTGCGCGGCAAGCTCAGCCTTTGAATCAGCGGCGCCGACAAAACCAACCGGCACGCCGATAATCACCGCCGGTGAAATATTTTCCTCACGCACCAGCCGAAGAACTTCAAACAGCGCCGTGGGAGCGTTACCAATCGCCACAATCCCGCCGTTCAGATTTTCGCCGAAGCTACGCATTGCCGCCATCGAACGCGTAATTCCTTCGCGCTGGGCAATTTCTCTAACTTCGGCGTCCGCAACTTTGCAGAAAACTTCGCCGCCAAATTTCGCCAGCGCGCGCTTGTTAATCCCAGTGCGCACCATTTCAACATCGGTGAAAATATTTCCGCCAGCCAGAATCGCCGCCTTAGCCGCGCCAATCGCGCTGGGGTGAATTTGGATAATCGGCGCGTAGTCAACGTCGCCCGCCGCGTGAATTATCCGCGAATAAATTTTCGTCTCGTCCGCGCTCAGATTCAGACCGGCAAGGTGCGGCGCGATAATTTCCATACTGCGCGATTCAATCGCCATAGGTTTCGTAATCATGGCGCCGCCTCAGACAATCCGCGAAGCAACGATGAAGTAGTAAAAAACCGGCGCGGTATAGAGCACGCTGTCAAATCTGTCGAGAACGCCGCCGTGTCCAGGGAACAAAATCCCAGAATCCTTGATGCCGGTGAATCTTTTAATGACAGACTCAACCAGATCGCCGAGCGTCGCAACAATCGCAATAAGCACGCCAGCCGTCGCCATTTGCGTGAGCGGGAAGCCGAAAAGGAAACAGCCGACAATTATCGCCGTGAGCGTCGTGCCGACAAGCGAACCGAGAATGCCTTCAACGGTTTTGTTCGGGCTAATCGAAGGCGCCAGCTTGTGCGAACCAATCGCCGTGCCGATAAAATAAGCAAAGATATCGCTCGCCCATGTACACGCAAAAAGTACCCAAATCAGCGCGCAGCCGTCGTCCATGTTCAGATTCGCTATAGTCTGGAAAAAGCTCATCTCACCGACTGCCGCCGCCTTTTCGCTGACGAAATTCGCAAAATTCACCAGCGACGCTATTTGATGCGGCTCGTCCGCCAGAAACCTCAGCATTATCAAATGCGAAAACGGCAGCCCGATGTAAAATAATCCGGCTACCGAAATGCAAGCCTCGGTCGGGCGCATTGACAGCAAAACCGTCAGCAGAAATATCGCCAGCGAACCCAAAGTCAGAACCGCCAGCAGTTCCTCGATGTTGCCCAGCCACGCGCAGAACAAAAGCAAAACTAAAGTCAGCGCGCTCAGAATGTACGCCGTGTCGAAGCCCGCGCGACGGAATGCGCTGGAATATTCGTGCCACGCTACCAGCGACAGAAATATCGCGAAGCCCGCGAATGGCGCGCCGCCAAGCTGTATCACGACCGCCGCGATGATTACTCCGATTATCCCTGTGATTATTCGTAAAGCCAACTACCAACTTCCTCCTTATGTTACGCCGCCGAATCGCCTTGCGCGTTTGCCGAAATCTATCAGCGCGTCGATAAATTCTTCCGGCGTAAATTCCGGCCAGGGCGTTTTCGTGAACCAAAATTCAGCATACGCCGCCTGCCAGAGCAGAAAATTGCTGAGCCGCATATCGCCGCTGGTACGAATGAGCAAATCCACCGGCGGCTGACCGGCTGTATCCAGTTCACTTTCAAAAACCGCCGCGTCGATATTTTCAGCAGGCATTTCGCCACTTGCAACCCTCCGCGCGAGTTTCTGCGCCGCACGAATAATTTCGTCCTGCCCGCCGTAATCCGCCGCAATGTTGAACTTGACGCCGGTATTATTTTTCATGAGTTCCACGGCGTCGCGCATCTGGCTTTGAATCAGCGGCGAAAAATCTTCTGTCCGCCCCAGAAACCGAATGCGCACATTTTTTTCATGCATTTCGCGCTTCTCGCGTTCAAGGTACTCCGAGAACAAATGCATTAAAAAGTCGACCTCGGCTAAAGGTCGCTTCCAATTTTCTGTGGAAAAAGCGTAGACAGTCAGCGCTTCGAGTTTGAGATTAACGGCAGTCGTCAAAATTTTTTTGAGCGTCTTAACGCCGGCGGAATGTCCCGCACTGCGCAAAAGCCCGCGCCCGCTCGCCCAGCGCCCGTTGCCGTCCATGATAATCGCCACGTGGCGCGGCAGCTTCGACTTATCGACTCGGCTCAGCAATTCGCCTTCGTTCAAACTTCCATAACCTCTTTCTCTTTGGCAGCCTTCGTGCTGTCGACGAGCTTGATGTATTTGTCAAGCAGTTTCTGCATTTGATCCTGCGCGTCCTTGCGGTCGTCCTCAGTGATTTTCTTGTCCTTCTCAAGCTTTTTGATAGCCTCGTTGCCGTCGCGGCGAATATTGCGCATGGCGACTTTGGTTTCCTCCGCCTTTTTGCCGACGACTTTCACGAGTTCCTTGCGGCGTTCCTGCGTAGGCTGCGGGATTGTCAGGCGAATCGCCACGCCGTCAGAATTTGGCGTCAAGCCCAGGTCAGATTTCTGAATCGCGCGTTCGATGTCCTTGAGCGATTTTTTCTCGTAGGGCTTAATCATAATCATGCGCGGCTCAGGAACTGTGACGTTGGCGATTTGATTGACGGGCGTCTGCGTGCCATAGTAGTCAACCATCACTTTATCAAGCAAACTGGGAGCTGCCCGCCCTGCGCGAAGGGTGCCGTACTCTTTCTTGAGCGCGTCCAGACTCTTCTTGAGCTTATCTTCAGCGCCGTTGATAACTTCAGTAGTCATTTAAAAATTCCCTCCATGTTAGTTATTAGTTGTTAGTTTTTAGTTATTTGAAGAAGCGCCCCATGGACGCACGTGCTTAGGGAGCGCGCCATGGACGCACGTGCTTAGGGAGCGCGCCATGGACGCACGTGCTTAGGGAGCGCCCCATGGATGGGGCGCGGGCCGTCACAGGTCGCCGGAAGCGACCTATGCGGCCCAGCTTTCTTTGGTTACTTTCTTTCTCGAAAGA
>JAGABT010000013.1 GCA_017614505.1 Selenomonadaceae bacterium
TTGTGGATTTGCTGTTCGAGTAATGATAGCCGAAACTGCCGCAGGCTCAGATGCGCGCGTTCTTGGTCATGATGTACGGGAACGTTTCGACGCCTTTCACCCAGCGGTTCTTTGTGATGATAACGTTTTTATCGCAGATGATGTTTTCGACGCGTGCGCCTTCCTCAACGTCGCAGCGCTGCATGAGAATTGAATCTTTGACGACAGCGCCCTTGCCGACTTTGACGCCGCGGAAGATAATGCTGTTTTCGACGCGACCGCGAATGATACAGCCGTTAGCGATAAGCGAATTTTTGACTTCGGCGGTGTCTTTGTACTGAACGGGAACTTCGTCTTTGACTTTTGTGAAAATCGGACGGTCGGGGTTCATGAAGAGTTCGCCCCAGATTTCGGGATTGAGGCAGTCGCGGTTGGCTTTGTAATAAGCGGCGGTGGAGTTAATGCGTGCGACGTAGCCTTTGTGTTCGTAAGCGAAAATTTTCTGCTCGGTCGTGTGGCGCATAATTCCATCGATAAGGAAATCCTGTCCGCCGCGCTCGTAGGTCGAACGAACGATATAGGCGAAGGTCGGCACGGGCATAAGGTACGCGCTGAGCACGACTTTGGAGCCCTGTTTCACGCCGTTGGATTCGGCAATGTCAGTAACCTTGCCGTTTTCGTCGGTCTGAATGGAAATTGTCTGCCCTTCCTTGTCCTCGCTGACGGTCTTATAGAGCATGGTAATATCGGCGCCGGCTTTCTTGTGGAAGTTGAGAACTTCCTGGAAGTCGATATTGTAGACGTAGCTGGCGTTGACGAAAAGCACGTATTTCTTATCGCTGAGTTCAGCGAAATCGAGGTTGGCGTAAATGTCTTTCAAATCGCCTTTGCGTGCGTCATTGCCTGGCAGAGCGGCGGGCAGGTAGGTCAAGCCGTCGCGGCGGCGTGCCAGATCCCAGTCTTTACCAGAGCGGATGTGGTCGAGAATCGCGCGGGAATAATCCGGCAGCATGAGTCCGACGCTGTTAATGCCGGAGTTAATCATATTTGAAAGAGAGAAGTCGACGACGCGATAGCGTCCGGCGAACGGCAGAGCCTCTACCGCGCGGGTTGCCGCGAGCTCTCTGAGTAATTCGTTACTTTCCTGAAGATTTACAATCCCCACTACTGTTTTCAATGCAGAGCACCTCCTGTTTTAAATGGCTGGCGAACAAATTCAAATTAACCGACGACTTCATTTTCAGCAATGACGGAAATTTCGCCTTCCTTGCCTTCGACTTTCGCGCCAGCTTTAATTGTAACGTCCTGCGCGAGGATAGCGTAATCGACAACCGCGCCGTCTTCGATTTTTGTGCCAGGGAAAATGACGGAATTAGTAACCTTAGCACCCTTGCCGACGCTTGCGCCCGAGAAAATCACGGAATGTTCGACTTCACCGAGAATTTTTGCTCCTTCGCTAATCATAGCGCGTTTAACCGAGGCTTCGGGTCCGATATAGTGCGGAGGCATGGACGGATTCGAGGAATAAATCTTCCAGTCGCCGTTAATCTCAAAGGGCGGAGGATCCTGCAGCAGGTCCATATTCGCGAGCCAGAGGCTTTCAATCGTGCCAACATCTTTCCAGTAGCCGTCGAACGCGTAGGAGAACATGCGTGCGCCGTCGTTGAGCATTTTCGGGATAAGGTCGTTGCCGAAGTCGTGGCTGGAATTTTCGTTGACGCCGTCTTCTTCGAGGTATTTCTTGAGGAACGGCTTGCTGAAAATGTAAATACCCATGGAGGCGAGATTGGATTTGGGTTCTTTCGGTTTTTCCTGGAACTCGACGATACGTCCGGTTTCCTTGTCAGTCGCCATAATGCCGAAACGCGGAGCCTCTTCCCACGGAACTTCAAATACGCCAATCGTCGCGTCCGCGTTGTTGTCTTTGTGCGCCTGCAGCATCCACGCGTAATTCATCGTGTAAATGTGGTCGCCGGAAAGAATAAGAACGTAATCGGGGTCGACGAGGTCAATGAAGTTCAGATTCTGATAAATGGCGTCAGCTGTGCCGCGATACCAGTCAGCGCTCTTTTCGCGTGCATAGGGCGGGAGAATGAAAAGTCCGCCACCATTGCGGTCAAGATCCCACGCAGCGCCGTTGCCGAGATACTGATGAAGTTCGAAGGGCTTGTACTGCGTAAGAATTCCGACTTTGTCGATGTTGGAATTTGCACAGTTGGAAAGCGGGAAATCGATGATACGATATTTGCCCCCGAAAGGAACAGCGGGTTTTGCAACGGTCTTGGTAAGCGCTTTTAATCTGCTCCCTTGTCCGCCACTCAAGATACAGGATAAGCACTCAGTTTTTCTCATATTAGTTTACCCTCCTCAATAACAGATAAAAAACTTCGACAGAAACACTACAAACCTAAGAAACTCCGATTATTACTTTATCTTCAGAAGAATTTCTACGTGCCTGCTAAAAATCCTGCCGAAAATTTCAGAAAAAGATTTTTAAATTTATCTGAAAACCGCGCCGCCTGTTGAATTATTTTTCGCCGTCGTCGGTTTCTTCGTAGAATTTCCAGTGATACCCGCCGGCGATTTTTGCCTTGCCGCGGCAGACTCTGCTTATACTGTCATGATGTATTTTCGCCCATCTTGCGGCGGCTTTTATCGAGTCGAAAATCTCTCCAGTTTCGACACAAATAACTTTGCGCGGATCGCTGACTGTAGAGCGTTCTCTTTTAGGATTCACTGCGCGATATGGATCACTTTCGTCGTATTCATCTAAAAATCTCCAATGGTAATAGGCCGATGTGTGAATTTGCCCACGACAAGCTTGTCCAACCGCGTCACGAGAAACGCCAGCCCATTCTGCGGCTTTGGCAATTGAATCAAAAATCATTTTTTTCTCGACGCAAATCACCTTGCGACTGATGCCGTTAGTAACCTCGACAATTTCCTTTTCCTCGTCGTCCTGATAGCGCCAGTGATAGCCGCCCGCCGTAGTTTTTACGCCGCTGCAGACCTTGCACATGTAGCTGTCCGAAACGCCTGCTTTTTCAGCCGCAGCCTCCAGTGAAGGATAAACCTCGCCGGTCTCCATGCAGACAACAGGGCGCCTGTTAGCGGAAGGGTATCCTACAGTGCCGCCTCCGCCGTCAGTCAGATTAAATCCATAAGGGTCTCTGGTGTTAAAAAAGGCGATAAAAAACGTCTCCCAAAAATCGAGCGCGTCTTTAGTTTGGCATTGCATGATAACGTAGAGGTCAAACTCCCCGATACCATATTTGCCAATCGCGCTGTCGAGGTGAGAATTTCTGCTTGTGTCGAGTGAACCGCGAATGTGCTGCCGCATACGCCTTTTCAGCTGCTGAGTGGTCTGCCCGACATAAAGCATTCCGTTTGGGCGATATTTGACCACGTAGATGACGTTCTTCATGTCGAGCAATTCATTCGGTTGCCCGTCGCGTAAAATTTTTTCGCTAAGTACCATATTCCCTGCTCCTTTCTTGAAATTGACAATCCCCGACCCGTTCGATATAATTCAAACACGGTTTTTTGTGTGGGGATTTTTTGTGTTCACGGAAATTTTACCACGCGGAAAGTTTTTCGTCAATTAAGGATAAAAAAAGCCGCCGCAGGATTGCCCTGTGACGGTTTTTTAGTTTCAAGTTAATCGCTGATAATGCCAGCCATTTTGAGCAGGAATTTGGCGTTAGTGGTAGTGCAGCGCCCCTCTCGGAGCTTGAAGTCGAATTTAATCTGCCCGTCCTCGTAGTATTCCTGAAAATGCGCGTTGGAAATTTCGACGCCGTTCGCCGAAGTCATATTGCACAAATCGAAATCGTGCGTCGTGACGAGCGTAATACTGCGCGAATTTGTCAGGCGCTTAATCGCCTCCTGCGCGCCGTAAATCCTGTCGCCCTCGTTCGTACCCTTGAAAATTTCGTCAATGCAAATGAGCATTGGCTGATTTTCCGCGCTGAACTCAATCATGCTCTTAATCCGCAAAAGTTCCGCGTAGAAAGTCGACAAACCCTGACTGATGTCGTCGTTGACGCGAATGGAAGTGAAAATCGCCAGCCGACTGACGGCAAATTCCTCTGCGCAGACCGGCGCGCCCGCGTAAGCTAAAAGTACAGCGCTAGCCAGCGTCCGAATCCACGTGGTTTTTCCTGACATGTTGGCGCCCGTGATAATCGTCGTTCCTGCGCGAAGGTCGACGCTGTTGGCAACGGCTTTCTTATCGGCAATCAGCAGGCTTGTCAGATTTTTCGCGCTGATTCTCGGCTCCGGCTCGTCTAAAAGCGTCGGGAAACAGTAGGTCGTACGCGTCTGCCCAATCGACGCCAGCGAGATTAAAACTTCCATTTCCGACCACGCTTCAATCCACTTGCGCAGGTGCCGCGATGCCGTGATTCGCCAGCTTAAAAACGCCGCCGCGCAGAAAAAGTCCAGCAGGAACAGCGCGTTCCCAAGAATGTACACCACGGGATTTTTGCGCGCGTTGACTACCTCGACGAGCAGTGACAGCATTTTCAGTTTTTGCGCCGCCGAAACTTCATGCGTGAGCGCTTCCCGAATTTTGCGCAGGCTCGACGAACTGAAATCCGTCGACTCCAGCCGCTCGAAAATTCCCTGGTACAGCCGCAATTCCTTCGAAAGCATTTTCAGCGGCTTCAGAAATTCCGCCGTCCGCCGCATAAACGCGAACGCCAGCATCAGCGAGAGGAACGGCACTATCGGCAGTAGCAGCGGGTCTAAAATTCCGCGCCACGTCAGAAACAGCTGAATCAGAAAAAGCGGCAGCGGCAGGAATCGCAGGTACAGGATTTTTTCGGTGTGCGGCGGAACTTCCTCGACCGCGTGAATTAATTCCGTCGTATCGTGGTTGTTCGGCATAAGCCGCGCGAACGCTTCCAAATCCAGCGAAAGTCTCGGTCTCTGCAAAAGTTCCGCTACGCCGTGCTGCCTCCTGCGTACTGCGAAAAAATCTTCCGGCGGCATTGGCGAAAGTGCCTTTGCTAATCTGTCCCGCCCGCGCTTAGTCCGAGCCGCGCATATGTACTGGAAAATTGAGCCCGCCCCGAAAATGTACAGGTCAACGTCCTGCGGCGTGTCGCTCTTAAGATACGCGCTGCCGTCGTTGGAACGCTTGCGCCACGTCCCGCGCGCCCGCACTATGTACGAGTTCAAAACATTCAGCCGCGAAGTCAAAAATTTCTGCCGCCGCTTAATTTCGTCGTGGTAGCTCACCAGCCGCAAAAATATCAGCAGCAAAACTACCGCGCCCCAATATCCATGACTGTAGTAATCGTAGCCAATCGCAAAGCTTGCGCACATCGCCAGAAAAACGCCAGTTCGCGCCCAGCTGACTTTTTTCTCGCGCCGGTACAAACTTTTCTGCGCCGTTAAATCAATTTCGCGCTCGTTATCGTAAAAAGCCCTGTTCAAAGAAAACCCCCGTCCACCGTAAAATTCGCGCCAGTTATAAATTTCGCGCGGTCGCTCAGCAGAAATAAAATCACGCCCGCCGCGTCTTCGACAGTCCCGCGCGCCACGTCAGGAATTTCGCTGTCGGCGGCAGCTGTCATTTTCGTGTTTGAAATCCAGCCGAGCGTGACGCTGTTCAGCCGGATATTTTTGCCAGCGAGTTCGAGCGCCGCCGTGCGAAGGTACATTTCAGCCGCAGATTTAGTTGCCGCGTAGCTCGCTAAACTTTTCTGAGCCTTGTGCGCGCTGACCGACGATACCAGCACCTGCGCGAAACTTTCAGCGCGATACTTTTTCCTGCAGAAAATTTTTACGAGATTGGCGACGGCGAAAAAGTTCACGTCCATCAGCTTCGACGCCGCGTCAAAGTCCCAGACGTTCACCGGCAAAAGCAGTGCCGCGCCCGCCGAGTGTACTACGCCGTCAAGTTTCCCGTGCGCTTCCACAAATTCAGCCACGATTTTTTCTACCGCGTCGAATTGCGTCACGTCTAAAATTCGCGGCTGCCACGCCTGCCCAAATTTTTCAAGTTCGTCCGGCTCAGGAAAATGCCGCGCTACACCAAAAACTTTCGCTCCGGCTTCCAGTAATTCCCGCGCGACTTCCCTGCCTATTCCCGACGACGCGCCGGTTACTAAAAAATTCTGCCCGCTGAAATTAAACTCAACGTTCATTGCGTAACGAGCTCGTAAAGGTCGCGGACGGTTACGACTTTTTGAAGTTCCGCGCGACGCAAAGTTTTATCGTACTCAAGATTGACCATCGTCAGCACGCTAATCACGCTCAGCGAATCCCAATCGGGAATGTCAGCGATTTTCGTATCGGGCGTAATTTCCGCCTCGGTGTCAATGGTCTCGGCGAATTTCTCAATAAAATTTTCCATGAAGTTCCTCCTCAAATTTCAACCGGCGGGAAAATTTTCGCTTTGCTCAAATCTATGACGCCCGCCGCGCAGGTTAAGCCTGTTCCAAATCCGCATACTAAAACTCTGCGCAGATTTTCATTCCGCCCCGCGTACAGATTCGACAGCAGCAGCGGGATTGTCGCGCAGGTCGTGTTGCCGGTTTTCTGAGCAGCGAACGGCATTTTTTCAGCGCCGACGCCAATTTTTTTAGCCAGAAATTTTACAATCAGAGCGTTCGCCTGGTGCATCGCAAATAAATCTACCGCGTCCACGCTCAGATTCAGCGCGCTCAAAGTTTCCGCCACGAGATTTTTGACGTTTCGCATGACGAAATTCATGACGCCCATACCGTCCATGTGAACATCTTCGAGCGTGCGCCCGTTGCCGTTCTCGTCGAATTTCAGAATGTCCGTGACGCCGTGCGCGCTGGGAGCCCTGAAACCGCCGACTGGCACGTAAAGCTTGTCAAGATTTTCGCCATCGGTATAGAAAGTAAAGACCGACGGCGCCGAATTTTTTTCAGCGGTGAGAATCGTAGCGGAACCGCCGTCGCCAAGCACCAGCCGCGTCGATTTATCCTCAGCGTTCACGTATTTTGAAGGCATGTCGCCTGCGCAAAGCAGAACATTCCGGCAGTAGGAACTTTCGAGCAGCAGCGACGCCACGAATAAGCCGTACACGTAGCCCGCGCAGCCGTAATTTATGTCGAGTGTCAGCGCGCGGTGCGGCACTCCCAAAACTGCCTGCATTTCCGCCGAAGTGTGCGGCAGTCGGTAATTCGGCGTTTCCGTCACGAAAATTATTCCGTCAATCTGCGAAGGCGCGACTATTCCTGCGTCAAAAATTTTCCGCGCGGCTTCAAGGCAATAATCCGCTGAAGTTTTGCCAGCAGGAGCAATTCGCAGTTCGCTTATTTCCGTCGACTTGATAATCTTGCTGACAGTTTCCGCGCCGAATTTTTCCGCCAGCGTTGAAAGTATCAGCCGCTCTTTCGGCAGCGCGGTTGCTATCGCCGCGATTTTCACGCCCGTAAAAATTTTATCCATATCAAAACTCCCTGCCAGGCACGCCGGTAATGAACGCCTCCGCCTGCGTATCCCGTGCAACGAAACTGTTCGCCATAACCTGACTGCCGCGCCCCAGAATTTTTCGCGGGCTGACTGAAACATTCGCGCCAAGGAAACATTCCGCGCCAATCTTCGCGAACCCGCCAACAAAAGCCTGCGGGCAAATCACGCTGAACGCCCCAACTTCCGCGTCGTGTCCAACAATCGCGCTGGCATTCACCAAAACAAAATCGCCAAGCGTCGTACTCGTCGAAACGCTCGCGCCACGGCAGATTATCACGCCTTCGCCGAGCCTGGCGAACTTCGACACGAAAGCCGTCGGGTGAATCAGATTTACAAAGTTTGCGCCATTCGCACGCAGAATCGCCGCAACTTTTTTCCGACCGGCAACGTCGCCAATCGCATTCACAACAAATTCGTCCGCGCGAAATTTATAATCGGCAATCGTCCCGACAATTTCAGCTTCTGCGCGAATTTCTGGGTAATCGTCAAGCGCGGTTGGAACGTCCGACAGAAATCCCGCCATGCGAAATTCCGGCATTTCCAGAATCATATCGTAGACTTCGCGCCCGAATCCGCCCGCGCCCGCTATAAGTAAATTTTTCATCGATACGGTTTCGCCTTCCAATAATCCACAAATTGTTCCGAGCGCGCCCAATCCCCGCGCAAATCCTTCGACTTAAAATCACGCCAGCGCGATTCGTCCTTGAACATCAGCCACATTCGCGCGCCGACGTTGTACGCACAGCCCTTGAATTCGTACTGCTCATACAGAATTTGCATGGCTTTATTTGTGAAGAAAGTGCAGTGCGGCGGCAGGAAGTAGAACCAGTTCGCGTCGCGCGGCACTTCCTCTGCTATCAGCGTGTGCAGCAGGAATACGCCGTCCGATTTAATCAGCCGCAGGATTTTTTCCACGTCCCGCCGCCCGATTAAATGCTCGAAGACTGAACACGTCATAACCGCGCCAAATTCCGCCGGCGAAACTTCCTGCAGGTATTCCGGCTTCGTCATGAACTCATCGAATTTTTCTACGGCCGGCGCCGATAATTTTTCGTTTACCATGTCAGCCAGCTTGCCGTCGCCGCAGCCGTAGTCTAAAAATCTTTCGCGTGGGCTGAAAATTTTTTTATCGTACAGCTCGCAAATCATTTCTGCCTGCCGGTGCAGACGCTCAAGCCAGCGCGGGTCGGCGTCGCAGAAATCTGAGCCCTGGTACGATTCGTGGCACTCCAGATTCAGCGCCCGCCACTGCGCCTCCGGCATTTCGTACAGCGTTTTGGAAATGACTAAGCCGCAATTTGCGCAATGCAAATACTCGCACCGCCCCAGATTTTTCAGCCGGAAATCTTTTTCGAGGAACGGTTCAAACTCCCCGCCGCAAATAAAACAGTTCAAGAATTTTCCTCCTTCTGGCGTCCGACGGCAACGGGAACAATCACGCTGTCGCCGCCGGAATTTGTAAAAGTGTCCGCCGCCACGTCGAAAATTTTTCCAACAGTTTCAGCTGTCAGAATTTTTTTCGGTTCGCCGCACGCGAAGACGCCGCTGTTTTTGATGACGACAACTTCATCGGCGTAGGCGCGGACGTGGTTTATGTCGTGGAGCACGGCGATAATCGTCATTCCGAAATTTTTGTTGACGGCGCTGATAATCTCCATGACTTCGAGCTGGTGCGCAATGTCAAGGTAGGTCGTGGGTTCGTCAAGCAAAAGAATCTGTGGAAGCTGCGCCAAAGTCATGGCAAGCCAGGCGCGTTGCCTTTCGCCGCCGGAAAGTGACGCAACCTGCCGCGTTTCAAAATCAGTCAGCCGCGTAACTTTGAGCGCCCAGTCGATAGCGTCAGAATCTTCCTTTGAATCGCCGCTGAAAAATTTTCTGTGCGGGAATCTGCCGAAAGCCGCCAGCTGTCTGACCGTGGTATCCTGCGGAGCCTCGCGTTCCTGCGGCAGTATCGCCATAACCTGCGCGAGATTTTTCCTGCCGAAGGTTTTCACGTCAACGCCGTCGAGCTTAACCGCGCCGGTAAAATTTTCGTTCAGCAGGCAGAGCGCCTTGAGCAGAGTGGATTTGCCCGCGCCGTTGGGACCGATAATGGCAGTGCGTTTCTGTTCGCGGAAGGTGTAAGTTACGTCGCGCAGGATTTTTTTTCCGCCGAGTTCGACGCCGAGATTTTCAGCCGCCAGTTTCATCTGAGCCGGAAAAACTGCGTCCAGTAATGCTTGTACTTCAATTCCGGCTGGTAGAGGTAGCCGACGCCGAGTTCACGGAATTTCGGGTTCATAATATTTTCGCGGTGGCTGGGCGAGTTCATCCATTCTTCGACGACTTGCGCGCTGGATTTCTGACCGGCGGCAATGTTCTCGCCAAGCATGCGGTACGGTCTGGCGACGGCGGTAAAGCAGGATTTGCCATTGGGACGCGTGTGCGAAAACTTTTTGGTAATTTCCTTCGCGCGGACTTGAGCATAGTGATTCAAATCGCGGGCGAGCTTGAGCGGACGCAAATTTTCCTTACGCCGCTCGACGTTCACCAGGTCTAAAACCTCCCGCGCGAAATTTTTTGAAACTGTTGTGTCATCCCGCCACGATGACGCCGCGTAAACATTCGACGCAAATAAAAATAAAGCTGCCAGAATCAGCAGCGAGAAAAATTTTTTCATCAAAAATACTCCTAATTTTATCGAGTGCGATTGGCGCGATTCGAACGCGCGACCTACTGCTTAGGAGGCAGTTGCTCTATCCTGCTGAGCTACAACCGCGTAGGCTAGATTTTACCACGCCCGCAATATTTTTGCAAGAAGTTTTTATTTCGGCGGAAAAACTTTGTAAACCGCCGCATACATCGTCGGTAAAACCAGCAGCGTCAAGACCGTCGCCACGATTAGCCCGCCCGCTATCGCAACCGCCATTGGTCCCCAGAAATTGCTCGGCATGAGCGGCACCATTCCCAAAATCGCCGCTGCCGCCGTCAGCATTATCGGTCTGAAGCGCAAAACCGCCGAATCTATCACCGCGTCCCACGGCGTTTCGCCCGCCGCCAAATGTTTCTGTATCTGGTCGATTAAAATTACCGAGTTGCGGATTATCATTCCCGACAGCGCTAAAATTCCAAGATACGCCACGAAGCCCAGCGCTTTGCCCGTCAGCAGCATTGCCCAGCTCACGCCGATTAATCCCAGCGGCGCCGTCAACAGCGTCAAAAGCATTTGCAGCGGGTTTCGCAGCTGGAACATCAGCAGCGTCATGATTATGAAAATCAGCGCCGGTACCGGCTCGACGAGGTACGCCAGCGAAGTCTGACTGTATTCCAGCGAGCCGCCTACTGCAATTTCAGAGCCCAGCGGCAATTCCGCGCGAATGTCCGCAATTTCTGCATAGGCTTTTTTCGTGGCGTCGTCCGGCGTTCCGCTGAAAATGTTCGCCTGTACCGTTATCGTCGGCAAAAGTTTTTCCCGCTTTATCAAGCCATCTTCCGCCGCGAATGAAATTTTCGCTATCTGTTCCAGCGGCACGTAGCCCGCCGCGCCCAGATATATCGGCAAATTTTTCAGCTGCGAAATTTCCTGCCGGTCTTCCTCCGCCAGCCGAAACGCTATGTCTATCGTCCTGTCGCCGCTGTAAAACTGCGCCGCCGTTGCGCCGGTAATTTCCGTGTAAATCATCTGCGCGACGGTTTGCGTCGAAATTCCAAGCGCGCGAATTTTATCCTGGTCAAGCTCCAGCCGCACAATTTTACTGTCCTCGCTCCAGTCCAGATTCACGCCAAAAATATTCGGGTCAGCCGCAATTCTGTCAGCAACCTTGCCCGCAATTTCCTTAACCTGCCTCGCAGTCGGCGCCGAAACTTTCAGCATAACGGGATAATCTGAAGGCGGTCCAGTCTGAATGTAGCGCAGGTTGCTACGCACGTTCGGAAAATTTTCGTCAAGCTCAGCGCGAATCTCCGCCGCTAAAATCTCGCGCGTGTCGGTATCTTTCGCCACGATTATGAACTGCCCGTAGCTGTCAGTGTCGGCGATTGGGTTGAGCGTCAAAACAAAACGCGGCGCGCACCGTCCAACGTAGTACGAAAAATTTTCGATTTTGTCAGCGCGCTCGTCCAGAAATTCCGCCATGCGCCGCGCCTCAGTTTCCGTGGCTTTGAGCGAAGAGCCGTTCGGCAGGTACATATCCACCACGATTTCTGGTCTCAGCGACGGCGGAAAAAATTCACGCTCCACGAATTTCATAGCCCACAGCGACGCCGCGAAAACTATTGCCGTGCCAATTAAAACCGGCGCTTTGTGCGTCAGACATTTTTCCAGTACCGTGCGAAATTTTTTGTAGAACCAGCTCTGGTACGGGTCAACTTCGCCCGCCGAATTTTTTTCAACTTTGACGCGAATTATGTAAAATCCGTACAGCGGCGCCACCATTACCGAAACGAACCACGATAAAACCAGCGCTATCGAAATGACTGGAAACAGCGCGCTGCAAAATTCGCTCGCCAAGCCCTTTGAGAACGCCACTGGTATAAATCCCGCGCAGGTTATCAGCGTGCCGGTGAGCATTGGCTTAGCCGTCGCCTCGAACGCAAAGCACGCCGCCTCGAATCGTCCCAGCCCGCGTTCCAGTTGCACGCTCATCATTTCCACCGCGATAATCGCGTCGTCGACCAGCAGCCCCAGCGAAATTATCAGCGCGCCCAGCGATACTTTCTGCAGGTCGATTCCCAGAATGTACATCAGCACGAATACGCCCGCCAGCACCAGCGGTATGCAGCCCGCCACGACTAAGCCCGTTCGAAGTCCCAGCGATAAGAAACTCACCGCCAGCACGATTACTATCGCCAGAAAAAGCGTTTCGACAAACTCGCCGATTGATTTTTCTACAACGTCCGGCTGATTCGAGACCTGGTGAATTTCCAGCCCCAGCGGCAAATTTTCCTGCGCCCGCGCTATCACCTGCCGTAAATCTTCGCCCAGTTCCAGAATGTTGCCGCCTGGTCTCATTGAAACGGCAATTCCTACCGCCGGTTCGCCACAGTAAAACATTTTCGGCTCCGCCGGATTTGAAGTCCGCCGCTCGACCGTCGCTATGTCTCCCAGCCGGAAAATTTTTCCGCCCGCGTTTATCGGCGAATTTTTTATTGCCTCAACGTCGCCGAATTGCCCCGTCACCCGCACGAATACCGCGTCCGAGTCCGTTTCGACGAACGCCGCCGCCGTCATTTGATTCTGCGCCTGCAACGTCGACGCTATCAGCTGCGGATTTATTCCAAGTTCAGAAAGTTTCGCGCTGGCAACTTCCACGTAGATTTTTTCCGGCTGTTCGCCGAGGAGCGTCACTTTCTGCACCGCGTCAATTCTCAGCAGCAGCTGTCGAACTTCCTCCGCCTTCGCGCGCAATTCTTCATACGAAAATCCGTCGCCCGTCACCGCGTAAACCGAGCCAAAAACATCGTCGAATCTGTCATTGTAAAAAGGACCGTAGACGCCGCTGGGAAAATTCAGCTTAACGTCTTCGCAAAAATTCCGCACGTCGCGCCACGTCGGGCGAATGTCAGCCTTCGGAATATCGTCATTCAGCTCAACGTAAATAATCGTCTGACCGGCGCGCGTCTCACTGCGAACTTTCTTGAGATTCGGCACGTCCTGCAACTTTTTTTCAAGCTTGTCGGTAACCTGCGCCTGCATTTCCTCGGCGGACGCGCCGTACCAGACCGCGCTGACAATCATCTGGCGAATCGTGAACGCAGGGTCTTCCATGCGCCCCAGCTTGAAATAGGCAAAGACGCCGCCAATCGCCGTCACAAGGATAAAATACCAGACGAGCACGCGGTTGTTCAGCGAAACTTCGGTAAGATTTCTCATTGCGCCGCCTCCGCCGTCCGAACGGTTTGCCCTTCGCGCAGTTTGTGAATGCCCGCCGTTACGATTAAATCCTGCGCCGATATTCCCCGCACCAAAACTTCATTGCCGCTGAATTTTTCTACCGTCACAGGTTTCAGCGCGACTGTTTTTTCCGCCGTGACAATCCAAACCTGCGCCGTGTCGCCCGTCTGGTAAATCGCTGACAGCGGCAGTAAAACTGCGCCCGCTAAATTTTCCTGCGCGCTGAAGGTGACTTCCGCCGTCATTCCCAGATAAATTGCGTCGCGCGGATTCGGGATTGAAATTCTCACGCGGTAAGTTCGCGCCGCCGAATCTGCCATTGGTGAAATTTCACGCACTGCGCCGGTTAATCTGTCCGCGTTCGCCCAAAATGAAATTTCCGCGCGCGTGCCAATTCCAACTTCTGACAGTTTATTTTCCGGCACGTTTATTTCGACTTCGAGTTCGGCGGTTTGAACGAGCGTTGCAACCGTCTGCCCAGCCGCCACGATTTGCCCAGATTCAGCGTTTATCGCCGAAATTACGCCGTCGAAGTCAGCCAGAAGATTCGTGTAAGCCAGCGCGTTTTGAGTCTGAACGGCGGCGGCTTTGGCGTTCTCGTAGGCGGCGACTGCGGCGGCGTAGCTCGTTTCGTACTGGTCAAGCACGACGGCGGCTACTGCGTCCTGCCGGTAAAGCTCGCGGTAACGCTCCACATTTGAGCGCGCCAGTTCCAGCTGCGCCCGCGTCGATTTAATTTGCGCCTCCGCCTGATTTTTTTGCTGAACCACGTCGCGCGGATTTATCGTCATTAAAACTTCGCCAGCGCGTACAGAATCGCCAACGTTGACGTTCCTGCTCATAATCTGCCCGCCGACCTGGAACGCCAGATTAGTTTCGTAGCGCCCCTTGACGACGCCCGCATAAACATTCTCGGAAACAATTTCAGCAGAACCCGCGCGCTGAGTTTTCACAAACGGCGGCTTTTCTTCAGCAATTTTTTCGGCGCCGCAGCCGCTTACCAGCAGTACAGCCAGCAAAATTAAAATTATTCGCGCCATAAATTTTCACCGCCCTTTTGCAAAAAAAACCGTCGCGCAGGATTTGCACGGCGGCTGTGAATTTATTTTGAGCCTGAAATTATTTATCTTCGTTGGCTTTTTTATTCTCTTCGATAATTTTTTCAGCGAGTTTGTCGGGCATGGGGTCGTAGTGCGAGAACTTGAGGCTGTAGGAGCCGCGTCCCTGCGTCTGACTGCGCAAATCCGTGGCGTATTTGTAAAGTTCGGACGCCGGAATAAGCGCCTTGACTTCAGTCATACCCTTGCCCTTCGGATCCATACCGAGAATCTTGCCGCGCTTGGAATTGAGCTTGCCGATGATGTCGCCCATGTATTCGCTGGGAACGAGAACGGTAATTTCGTCGATAGGCTCAAGCAGAATCGGCTCGGCGGCGAGGATACCTTTCTTGATAGCGATAGCGGTCGCCATTTTGAAGGCGGCTTCGGACGAATCGACGGGGTGATAGCTGCCGTCGTAGAGGTTGACGCTGACATTAACGACGGGGTAACCGGCGATAATTCCGTCGGCGAGCGTTTCATTGGTGCCTTTCTCAACGGCTGGGAAGTACTGGCGCGGGACGCTGCCGCCGAAAACAGATTCGCTGAACTTGTTGCCGAACTCGTTGCCGTCGCCGTCTTTGTTCGGACCAATTTTCAGCCAGACATCGCCATACTGCCCGTGACCGCCGGACTGTTTCTTATGCTTGCCCTGCACTTCGACGGATTTGCGAATAGTTTCGCGGTAGTCGACGCGCGGTTCACCCAAAACCATCTGCACGCCGAATTTGCGCTGAATCTTATCGCCGAGAATGTCAAGGTGAACTTCGCCAATGCCGCTGAGAATCGTCTGGCGCGTGGCGGGGTCTTTGACAAGCTTAATCGTGGGGTCTTCGTCCTGCTGGCGGGTGATAGCGCCGATAACCTTATCGTCCTCGCCCTTTTTCGCGGAGCTGACAGCCATAGCGAGCATGGGTTCGGGATAATTTATGCGTTCGTACTTGATAGCGCCTGCCTTTTCGCAGAGCGTGTCGCAGGTTTTGGCGTTGGCGAGCTTGGACGTGATAACAATATCGCCGGCGTGCGCCACGTCAACGTTGATTTGCTTTTTGCCCTGCATCGTGAAAAGCCCGCTGATACGTTCGGTGCCTTCGGAGCCGTCGCCGATAAGCTGGTAGTTGCCGTCCGCCTTCATATCGCCGGAGAAAACGCGAATGTAGGACATGCGCCCGACGAACGGGTCGACGAGCGTTTTCCAGATTTGCCCGCTGAATGCGTCGGAGAGTTTGCGCTCAATCAAATCGCCGGAATTGGGTTCAGTGCCGGTGCGGTTTTTATAATTTGGCGCAGGCAGGTACTGAACAACGTTATCGAGAAGTTTGTCAACGCCGATATTCTGGAACGCGGAGCCTACGAAGACAGGGAAAACTTTCGCCTGCCGGACGCCTTCAGCCAGCGCGTCGGAAATTTGCTTTTCGTCGAGGTTGTCAGTTTCGCCTTCGAGATATTTTTCCATAAGCTCATCGTTGTACTCGGCGATAATGTCAAGCATTTCGAGGCGCTCATTTTCAACTTCGTCCGCCAAATCCGCAGGCACGTCGCCGGAATTAATCAAATCGACAACGCCTTTGAACGAATCTTCCCTGCCAATCGGAATCTGCACAGGGACGGCGGAGTTACCGAATTTCGCGCGAATATCGTCAAGCGTCTTGCGGAAGTCGGCGTGTTCGCGATCCATTTTATTGATGAAAATCGCGCGGGGAAGATTGAGATTTTCAGCGAGCGCCCAGGCTTTTTCAGTCTCAACTTCGACGCCGGCATTTGCAGCGACGATAATCAGCGCGGCGTCAGCGGCAGCCATTGCGCCCATGACTTCGGCAACGAAATCAGGATAGCCTGGCGTGTCGATGAAATTTATCTTGTAATTTTTCCATTCGGTGACGGCGAGCGAATCGCCAATGGTCATTTTGCGCTTAGTTTCTTCGGCTTCGTAATCGAGCACGCTGGTGCCGTCGTCGACTTTGCCAATGCGTTTGACAGCGCCGCTATTGAAAAGACACGCGTCCAGCAGGCTGGTCTTGCCGGTTTTGCCGTGCCCCGCTACTGCCACGTTTCTGATAAATTCGCTTGCGTAATCCTTCATTCAAAAGTTACCTCCCATAAAAATTCTGTGTAATATTTCTAGGAAAGTCGCGTTTATCCTGCCGCGCGTGCCGCTGAAAATTTTATGCTTGCCTTTCGCGGGATTTGGTGTAAAATTCTCATTGAGTTCTTTAGGATTAACTTTCTTTTGGCTCAAAATTAAATCAGCATTTCTTTTAAAAAAAGAAACGCTGGCAAAGAAAATTGCCCGCTGCATTCGCATCCGGCGAATGGCGCGGGCGGCGCCCCATCCTTGGGGCGCCTCTCTAAACGTATTCTTCACCAAAATAAATTTAAAGGAGCGTTCGTTATGATAATTGGCGTGTCGAAGGAAATCAAGAACAACGAAAATCGCGTGGGCTTGACGCCAGCCGGTACCGAGGCGCTTGTCAAAGCCGGTCACCGCGTTTTGATTGAGCAGAGCGCAGGCGTTGGCAGCGGTTTCAGCGATGAAGATTATCTGGCGGTCGGCGGCGAGATTGTTGCTGACAAGAAAAAAATTTTCGACAGCGCGGAAATGATTGTCAAGGTCAAGGAGCCGCTCGAATCGGAGTATGAGCTTTTCCACGAAGGGCAGATTCTGTTCACGTACCTGCACCTTGCGCCGGAGCCCGCGCTCACGAAGGCACTGCTTGACAAAAAAGTTACCGGCATTGCGTATGAAACGGTCGTCGGGCGTGACGGAAAAAGTCTGCCGCTGCTGGCGCCTATGAGCGAAATTGCCGGACGCATGGCGATTCAGATTGGCGCGCATTTCTTGGAGAGTCGTTACGGCGGGCGCGGTGTACTGCTCGGCGGAGTGAGCGGCGTTGCGGCTGGGCAGGTTGTTATCGTCGGCGGCGGGATTGTCGGTACGAATGCGGCGAAAATGGCGGTCGGACTCGGCGCGCGCGTCACGGTTATCGATTTGTCCATTGACAGGCTGCGTTATCTTGACGATATTTTTGGCGGCAGAGTTCAAACAGTCATGTCGAACAGCTACAATATTGCGGAATGGGTCAGGCAGGCGGATTTGCTCGTCGGCGCGGTTTTAATTCCTGGCGCGAAAACTCCGAAGCTCGTCACGGAAAAAATGGTCAGCGAAATGAAACGCGGCTCGGTTATCGTCGACGTGGCGATAGATCAGGGCGGCTCGGTCGAAACCTGCGACAGGGTTACCACGCACGACAATCCCACGTTTGAAAAATTCGGCGTGATTCATTATTCCGTTGCGAATATTCCAGGCGCGGTTGCCCGTACTTCGACGCTCGCGCTGACGAATGCAACTTTGCCTTACGCGCTGAAAATTGCTGGCGACGGCTGGAAGGCTGCCTGCGCGAAAGATTTCGGTCTGGCTAAAGGCTTGAACACAATCGGCGGCAGGCTCACAAACAAAGCTGTTGCCGAGGCGCTGAATCTTGAATACGTCGACGCGGCGGAATTTCTGAAATAAAAATTTTTGTTCCGGCAAACTAAAAACCCTGAGGAATTTCGGTTCCACAGGGTCTTTTTTATGCTGCTTTCATTTTACAGATTGAACTTCGCAACGTCATTCTGCATATCCATAGCGAGCTCGGCAAGACTGCGGCTGGCTTCAGCAATTTCCTCCATCGTAGCGGTCTGCTCCTCGGTGGCGGCGCTGACGCTGG
This sequence comes from Selenomonadaceae bacterium, assembly GCA_017614505.1. Classification (GTDB taxonomy): domain Bacteria; phylum Bacillota; class Negativicutes; order Selenomonadales; family Selenomonadaceae; genus Quinella. The sequence continues at coordinate 18,111 of JAGABT010000013.1, forward strand.
TTGCGTGGTCGCTGGATTTACTGGTAGTTTTCTGCACGCGTTCGACAGCGCTCAGAATTTCGTGGCTGCTGGCATTAACCGCCTCGATATGCTCTATACTGCGGCGGACATTTTCAGTGAGCTTGTCAACCTGATTTTCTATACTGCGAAAAGCCTCGCCCGTCGCCAGCACCGAATCCATACCTTCCTTGACGCTGTTGTTGCCGCGCTCAATCGACTCGACCGCCGAAACAGTATCCTGCTGAATCGTGACGATAAGCTGGGAAATATTCGCCGCCGCCGCGCCGGACTGTTCAGCGAGCTTGCGGACTTCAGACGCAACGACCGAAAAGCCCTTGCCGTGTTCGCCAGCGCGAGCCGCCTCAATCGCCGCATTCAGCGCCAGCAAATTCGTCTGTTCAGCAATTTCAGAAATGGTGCCGACGATTTTTCCAATTTCGTCCGAGCGCCTGCCGAGATTGCCGACGACCTGCGCGGAATTGTTGACCTGCTCGGTGACATTTTTCATCATGTCGATAGCGATGTTGACTTTTTCCATACCGGCAGCGGCATTTTTCGCGCTGTTTACCGCCGCGTTGTTCATATCGCCCGCTTCCGCGTGAAGGGCGTGCATTTTCTCGCGCATATTTTCAATCGTGCTCTGTAAAACGTCAACCGTCTGGGACTGCTCAGCCGCCGCCTCCGTCATTTCCGTTGTATTCTGCGCGACCATGTTTATCGATTCGGTACCCTGCTGCGAACTGGCGGTGAGTTCCTGCGAAGACGCCGCAACTTTTTCAGAACTGCGGGCAACGCCTATCAGCAAATCCTTCAGCTTCTGCCGCATGTCGTTGACGCCGCCAGCAAGCACGCCAATTTCATCGCTGCTTTGAATCGCCAAATCCGCAATGCGCAAATCGCCGCCCGCAATTTTCTTCATCGCCATGATAATTTCATCAATCATTCCAATTATCTTGCCGATAAAAAATCTCAGTGCGCCAGCCGAAATCAGCACGATAACCAGCGCCGCAACGACCGTCGAAAAAATAAAATTATTTATAACGTCGTCCATTTCGTTTTTTTGGGTGCTGACGCCAACGAAAAGCATTCCAAGAATCTGTCCCGACGCACTCTTCAGCGGACGATAAGCGGCGTGGTGTTCCTCACCCATAACATTCGCCTGCCCGACAAAATTTTCACCGCGCGTCAAAACCGTATCGATAACCGTTTGCGACGCCTTAGTACCAACCGAGCGCTGCCCCGCGTCATTCGTCACCGTCGTAGCAACGCGCGTATCGCCTCGGAAAATCGTAACCTTGCCGTCGCAAACCGCACTAAGCGAATCGACAACGCTGTTGGCGCCGTCCATTTTCATATCGCCCTTGTAGAGCGTGCCGTCAACAATCTGCCAGTCGCCCGCGTACCGCGAATTTATAATCTCGTTCAGCGCCTTAACGTCAGATGCCGCCTTCATTTCCAGCGCCTTTTTGAAGCCGTCGTTCGCGCTGATGTAGCCAAGAATCCCCATGCAGACGCACGCAAAAATTATCGCCAGATTTACTGCTATCGTTGATTTCATCTTCAGCCCCATAAAAAATCCTCCCGCTGTTGCAATGTTTTTTCATAATAATAACACGCGCGCGGGAAAAAGTAAATTTTAATCTGGGTAGTAAGTCACGCGGGATTTGGGCGACTCGTAGACGTTGATAGCTTTCAATTTCGTCGTGCCGCTGAAAATTTCCGACGCCGCCAGCCTGTCAAAAATTATTTTAGCGAGATTTTCCGCCGTCGGGCTTTTATCTGTAAACGGCGGGATTTCGTTCAAATATCTGTGGTCGAACTCGTCAAGGATTTTGTCCAGCTCGCCTTTCAAGTCCTTGAAGTCGATTAAAATTTCCAGCTCGTTAAGTTCCCTGCCCTGCGCGACAGCCTCGATAATCCAGCTGTGTCCGTGGAGCCGCGCGCATTTGCCCGGGTAGTTCCGCAGGAAATGCGCCGCCTCAAATGCAGATTCAACCGTCAGCTCGTACATAACCTTTCGCCTCCAAAAATTTTTCAATCGCCTTGCCTATAAAAATTTTCCCGCGAAGATTCGGGTGCAGACCGTCCGGCGTCAAGCCTGCGCGAAGTTCACCGGCTCTGCCTTCCAGCCCGCTTGAAATATCCACGCCGCCGTTTTCCAAAATCCAGCGATTAACTTTAGCGAGCTCGAACTGCCAGTATTTTTCGGTAAGGTAAATCCCGCGCCCGCTGATAATTTCCGCGTTCATCGGCGTTATCGTCCCAATGTACGGCGTAATTCCATTCGCCAGACATTTTTCGCGCAGGATTTTCAGACTGGCGATAACTTCCTCCGCCGTTGCGCCGCCGCGAATATCATTCAAGCCGCCGAGAATCAGCAGAACTTTCGGCTGGAAAGGCAGAACGTCGCGCTCGAAGCGCTCAATCATCATCGCCGTGGTATCGCCGCTGCGCCCGATATTTTTTATTGGAAATTCGCAGAAAGTTTCCCACTGACAGCTAAGCTGCCCCGCCGGTATGAAAGCCGCGCCGCCGTGCGTTATGCTGTCGCCCAGCGCTGCAAAAGTTACCGGCGCCTTCACGCTGAAATATTTCCGCTCCGACCAGTCGCTCAGCGGCTTTCTATTTTTGTCTACCGCCCGCACCTGCCAGAAATATTCGCCGACCTCCGTGAACGGCTCCCAATCCGTCATGCGGTTCAAACTTTCCGTGTTCAGCATATCCCTCACGATTTTCCCGCGCGAATCTATGACCTGTATCTGGTAAAATTCCGCGCCCGCCACCGGCTCCCACGAATACGTCGGGTAAACCTGCGAGAATGCCATTCGCTCAAATTCAGTCGTCGGACCTGGCGCCTCGCATTTGAATTTTGCCTCCGCCGGTGCGAAAAAAATCAGCGCCATTAAAACCGCCGCTAAAAATTTCAAATTCGCTGCCTCCTACAAAAAAAGCGAAGGCGTTTCAACCTCCGCGAAAAATTTCAGCGCTGGAATTTTATTCAGCCGCCTCGATAAAGCCGAATTTATCTTCGACTTCGCCGGTGTGAATGCCCTCAATGTAGTCATACATTTTCTGCGTGAAGTCGCCGATTTTGCCGCCGTTGATGACGTACTCTTTGCCCTTGTATTCCAGCAGACCGACGGGCGAAATGACAGCCGCCGTGCCGGAACCGAAAACTTCTTCAAGCGTGCCGTTGTCATGCGCCGCGATAACTTCGTCGATAGAAATTTTGCGCTCGACGACGGGATAGCCCCAGTCCGCCGCAATCTGATTAACCGTACGCCGCGTGATACCGTCAAGAATCGAAGTCTGTTCCTTCGGCGAAGGCGAAACAATCTCGCCGTTAATCTTGAACAGAATGTTCATCGAGCCGACTTCCTCAATGTACTTGCGTTCAACGCCGTCCAGCCAGAGAACCTGGTCATAATTTTTTTCATGCGCAACCAATCCGGCGTGCAGGCTTGCGGCGTAATTCGCGGGAGTTTTAGCCGCGCCCAGCCCGCCACGTACCGCGCGGACGTATTTATCTTCGACCATGATTTTAACCGGCGCGAAACCGTGCGCGTAGTAGGCGGCGACCGGCGAAAGGATTATCAGGAACTTGTAGGTTTTGGAAACGTTCACGCCGAGGAAATTATCCGTAGCGAAGACGAACGGGCGAATGTACAGGCTCTGCCCCTTTTCCGTCGGTATCCAGTCGCGCTCGGTGTAGATTAATTTTTTCAGACCGGTGAGCATAACGTCGAACGGCAGCTCAGGAATATCCATGATTTTCGCCGAAACATTGACGCGCTGGAGGTGCGTACTGGCGCGGAAAATAACCGGCTTGCCGTTGTGCTTGTACGCCTTGAGTCCGTCGAAAATCGCCTGCCCGTAGTGAATCGTCGTGTTAGCCGGACTAATCGCCATATCCGCGTAAGGAACGATTTTCGGGTCGTGCCAGCCGTCGGTCGGATTGTAATTCATTTCGAACATGTAATCCGTGAAATGCGTGCCGAAGCCAATCTTTGAAACGTCGGGCTTAGCCTTGAGCGTCTTAGCCTCAACAAATTTAATCTCCATTACAAAAATTCCCCCTTAATCCCTTTTGACGTTATCGCCGTAAATCGTTTTGAAGTCGTCGCGCATGGAAATCGTAACCCAGCCATTTTTCTGAGCGAGCTTCATGCAATTCGCCGCCTTGGAAGGACTGCCGAGTTCACGCGCGGTATCGTCGCAAAGCACCATGAACGAAAGGCTCTTGTGCTTGTTGCCGGTAAGCGTGTAGTTGAGCATGGCGGAATCGCCGCTGGAATTTCCAAACGCCAGAACCGGCTGTTTGCCAATTTCCTGCGCGATATTCAGCACCTTGTTTTCCTTGACATTCTTCATGATGAACTGCCCGCGAATCAGATAATCGTCGCGCGTGAAGTTGTAATCGAGCCCGTCCTTATCGCCCTGATTCGCCGCGCGAAATTCAGCGTCGGTGCCAATTATATTATTCGGCTTAATTTTCAGCAAGTCGCCCGCCAGAATCCGCAGAATCGGACGGTCAGTGCCGGAAACAATGTAAACGGTGAACTCATTCGCCTGCAGGTACTTGACGACTTCGACCATTGGCAGATAAAAACTTTCGCCGTAGCGCAGGTTGCTAAGCCCTTCGACGGGTTTGCGCATAAAGTTTTTGACGTAAGCTTCAAACTCGGCGTCAGTCATTCCGGCGAAAACGGACTCCTGCGAAATTGCCTGGCGCTTATCCATATCCTTCGGGAACTTCCCCGCTGGAAAATGTCCCGCGCGAATTTCAGATTCAACAAGTTCCGCGTATTCCCTGTCGGCGTCCGAGGGAATGTAGCTGTCGTCATAGAGCGCGCGGTCGAGGTACATCATCCACTCGAAGTAGCATGGCGCCGTTTCGCAAATCAGCGTACCGTCCAAATCGAAAACCGCGATTCTGTCTTCAACGGGAATGAAATCTTTGCTGCGCTTATTCGTCACGTCCCTGACGTAATTTTTCAGCGCGGTAATGGCTTCGGCGTCTTTGTTCCAGTACTTGAAGTTGCCGCTTTTCTTGACGGTAATTGCGGAAATTTCGTCACGCGTCGCCGCCTCGGTATCGACGAAGTACGCGCCGAAAGTCATCATTCCCGCCAGAATACCTGCCAAAATTTTCTTAGCCTTCATAAATCAGTTACTCCTCCTAACGTTGTAGCCGTAAATCGTTTTGAACTCGTCGCGCATGGAAATGGTTTCCCAGCCGCGTTTTTCCGCGAAAGCCTTATCGCTCGCCGCGCGCTTGGCGTTGCCCAGTTCGCGCTCGGTATCGTCGCACAGAACCATAAAGCTCATGCTGCGGTACTTGTTGTCCTGCAGAGTGTATTCAAACATGCCGCTGTCGCCCATGGAATTGCCGAACGCCAGCACCGGCTTTTTGCCAATCTGATTCAGAATCGAAAAAATCTTGACAGTTTTGGCGTTTTCATCAACCGGCTTGCCTGAAATGACAATTTTTTCCTTGTAGCGGTCGAAGAAATGCGAGGCGGGCGCGTCTTTGTCCATTTTTGTCGAAGTGTAGACGAAATCCGAGGCAACAATCCGATCGCTCTGAATTGGCAGAATATCGCCGACGAGTTCGCGGGTTGTGTCGACGCCGCACGCCGAGTCAATGTAAACCGCAAAGCCGTTATTCGTGAGGTACGACATAATTTCAATCATCGGCAGGTAGAAAGCCTCGCCGCGTTTGAGATTCGTCAAGCCGGTTTCGGGGTCGTTCATGAAATTTCTGACGTAAGCGCGGTATTCTTCGGGCGTCATGCCTTCGTAAGCCTTTGTCAGATAGCTGACCAGCGTTTTGCTTTCGGAGGCGGTAAGTCCAGTCTTGTTGTAAATTTTCGGCTTGATTTTTTCAGCGAATTTGCGCATTTTTTTTGGAGGCGTGTAATTTTTATCTTCGGTCGCGCGGTAAAGGAACATCGTCTCCTGAAAATAAAGCGGCGCGGTTTCGCAGTAGAAAGTACCGTCCATGTCGAAGGTTGCAATTCTGTCTTCCGGCGGAATGTAGTACGGGCTCATAGGGTCAATCGCATCTTCCACGAACTCAATAATTTTCTGCTTCGTCGGCGAATCGTCATTCCAGTACTGGAAATCCTCCGCGGTTTCTACGTGAATTGCCGCAACCTCCGCGCGGGACGCTGCCTGCACTCCTCCGACTGAACCAAACGCCAGCATTCCCGAAAGAATCGCCGTCAAAAGCTTCTTAGCCTTCATAAAAACATCTCCCAGTTTAAAAATTATTTCGCGCCGTCTCAAGGATTTTCGCGCAGTTAATCGACGCGCTCAGCGGCATAACCCCGCTTTCAGTTTTGCCCGCGCGTGCCGCGAATAACCGCATGCCTTGACTTTTTCCTGTCGAACGCGCATTCCAGTTTACCAGATTTGCCGGAAAAATTCAAATCCGCGTCGGCGTGGTAATCAATCCCGTCGGTAACTTTCGCGGAAACTTTATTGACGTCGGTAACCTCGCCAATTTCAGCCAGATCGAGCGTGGCGGGTTTTTCGCACAGAACTGCCTTGCCAGCCTTCAGCGCGCGAATTGCAAAATCTTTGTGCATGGCGTGCGGCAGCGCAATGTAAACCGTGGCGAATTTTTTAGCTAATGCCGACGCTTTTTCGGCACTGCGCGGCTCGTGGCGGAGACTTTCCGCGAATCGACCGTCAATGTACCCAATCCCGATAATTCCCCAGTTAATCATGCGAATCGCCACCATTCTGCAGCGCGCGCAGTTTCTTAACGGCGGCGGGAAGATTGTCCAGAATGTCACCGGCGGTAAGCCCGTCGCTGAATTTTTCCGCTGCGAAATTTCCGGCGGTGCCGTGCAGGTAAACTCCAGCCAGCGGCGCAAACGGCGTCAACTTCATAAGACCGGCAATCGCTCCCGCCAGAACGTCGCCGCTGCCAGCCGTCGCCATACCGCTGTTGCCAAGCGCCGAAATGAAAACCTCGCCATTCGGATACGCAACGACCGTGCATTCGCTTTTCGCCACGATTATCGTATTGAGTTCCTGCGCGGCTCGGCGGACGTTCAGAATCAGCGCGCTCCTGAGTTCAGCGACCGTTGTTTCCAGAAGCGCGGCGAGTTCGCCAAGGTGCGGCGTGATTATTGGCACCTGCCTGCATTTCTTCAAATCCTCGGCGGCGCCGTTGAATGCAAAAATTCCGTCCGCGTCCAGTACCAGCGGCTTGTCAATTTCTGCGGCTAAATTTTTCACCAGCGCGATTGTTTCAGCGTCACGCCCCAGCCCAGGTCCAATCAGCACCGCGTCGACTTTTTCCGCGCGGCTGAGAATTTCCGCCAGCGCATTTTCGCCGGCGATTATCCCCGCCTTAATTTCGGTGAGCGGCGCCGTCATAACTTCTGTCAGCTTGACTTCGTACAGGTCATTCAGACTTTCCGGCACGGCTAAGGTGACTAGCCCCGCGCCAGCCTTCAGCGCCGCCATTGATGCCAGCGAAGCCGCGCCAGTCATTCCGCGCGAACCCGCTGCGACCAGAATTTTCCCGCAGGAACCTTTGTGAACGTCACGCGCACGCGGCGGCAAAAGAGTTATCGCAAGGTCGTCGTCAATCAGCGTCTGGTGAAAATCTTCGTCCAAAAGTTTCGCCGGAATACCAAGGTCGTCAATAATCAGCTCGCCGACGTAATTCGCGCCTGGGCAAAGGTAGTGTCCAACTTTCGGCAAACCCAGCGCCACGGTACAAGCCGCGTTAATCGCCGCGTCGCCAACTTCGCCGGTATCGGACGCCACGCCCGACGGAATGTCAATCGCAACAATCGGCTTGCCGGTGGAATTTGCACTGCGAATCAGCCGGAGCGCGCCTGGGCGCATTTCGCCGAAAAATCCTGTACCCAAAATCCCGTCGATAATCCCGTCGCAGAATTTCAGCGCAATCTGCAGACGCTCCCACGCCCTGTCATTTTCCAGCGCGACCATTTCAACATTCATTTCGCGCAGAATTTTAATCTGGACTTTCAGCGACTCAGTGCGGTGATTTTTGTTGCCGCTCAGAAAAACTTTGACTTTGGCGCCCCAGTTCGTAAGATAGCGCGCGGTAACCAGAGCGTCGCCGCCGTTGTTGCCGCTGCCAGCCAGCACGCAGATATTTTTTTTGTCAACGCCAGCGAAAACTTTCAGCGCCGCCTCGAAAACTTTCCGTCCGGCGCTCTCCATAAGCGACAGTTCCGGCAGTCCAAATTTTTCCGCCGCCGCCGCGTCGACTTCATGCATTTGCCGCGCCATTGCAACTTTCAAAGCTGTCACCCCGCTCAGTCAGCCGTGATAACCCACAAATATTTTTTCGCGGCGATTTGCTTAATTTTCTCAGCCTGCTCGGCGGTAAGCTGCCGCGTGCAGTAAAGTTTCGACGTATCCAAAATCAGCGGCGCATGGTGAATCTTCAAGTTCAATTCGTCCCGCGCATACTGAATCGCGTCAAGCCGGTCGTTAAAATTTTCCTCGTTCAGAAATCCGTAGAAAAGTTCCTCGTACATATCCTTCGTCTCGTCGTAGAGAATCTGCGCCTGATCCTCGCCGTACAGCGCCGCCGCAATGTCCTTGAACAGTTCCCGCGTCATCAGGTCCGAAGTTATGAAGCAGCCGCCGTTCTGCCGCAGCACATCGGCAATATTTTCGTACATATCCGCCAGCCTGTCCTGCGTCAGATAAATCATCAAGCCCTGCTCGACGATACAGATTTTGCCGTCAAAAGTATCCGCCGCCGACAAAAAAGCGTCGTTGTCCTCGGCGAGAACTTCGTCGTAAACGATATTTTTCATGTACTTCGGCTCAAGAATTTTTTTCATAACTTCATCGGCGCTGACGGCAACCGCCATGAGTTCGCCGCCGAAATATTTTCTGCCTTCGCGTGCGAAAACCATTGCGCGGGGAGTATAGCCGCCGCCAATGTCGAGAATGTTCCTGTAGTCATTCTGCTGGACGTACTGCACCGCCGCCGCGTAAACCAGTTCCTGATAGATACTGTTGACCTTCTCAATGCGGTCGTAGTCGCGCAGATTTTTTTCGCTGTAAATGTTGACCTGACCGAGTTCCTTCAAAATCCTTTTAGCTTCGGGGACTCCGGCGGACGCCAGCCACTGAAGTTTCACCTGCGCCGAGTAAGATACCATTTCCATTTCCGCTGCTGAAACTTTTGCGCCGACGGCTATAACCAGCGCGCATAGAAAAGCTGTCAATAAATTTTTGACCAAAGCAAATCCCTCCAGAAAAAATTTAATCAGTGAGCAAGGCGACGGCGGTTGCGTATTCGCGGGAATGACTGAGACTCACGAAAATTTTGCCGACGCGTTTTTCAGCTGCCAGAATTTCAGCGCTGCCGCGAAGAAAAATTTGCGGCTGACCGGCGGCGTCATTCTGAATTTCAACTTCAGTCAAACTCGTGACAATGCCGGTGCCGAGCGCCTTAAAAAAAGCCTCCTTGGCGGCAAACCTTGCGGCGTAGGAGGCGGCGGATTGAGCTCCGCGACTTTCGCAATAATTTTTTTCAGTTTCGGTGAAAACCCTGCGCCGAAAATGCTCACGGCTGACGGCGCGGCGAATCCTTTCAATCTCGATAATGTCCGTGCCAATTCCCAGAATCATTTCGCAATCAAATCCACGTCGCTTTGAGAATAAACGCCCTCGTTCGGATTGAAAGAAAGCGTGCGGGCGATAAGAATTTCGACGCGGCGATTCTGCTGCTTATTTTCCGGCGTATCATTCGGCGCAATGGGACGGTATTCGCCGTAGCCAATGGCGGAAAATCGCGCAGGATTCAGATTTTCATTAATCGACAGCAGGTACTTCATAAAAGTCATGGCGCGAACGGAACTCAGCTCCCAGTTGGAAGGGAACTGCGCGGTATTAATCGGGTCGGTGTCAGTGTGACCAGAAATTAGAACGCGCTCCGGCACCGCCGCTAAAAGTCCGGCGACGATTGGTCCAATTCGCTGGGATTCCGGCACCAAATCCGCCGAGCCCGAAGGAAAAAGCGCGCGCTCCTTTATGCGAATCATCAAGCCTTCCTCTTCCAGCTGCGTCGAGAGTTCATCTTCCAGCGAATTTTGCAGAATGTACGCGTCGAGCTGCTCTTTCAAATCTGTCAGCGTTTCGTTTTCCTGTATGTACGCCGAATTGCCCGCGTCTTCGTCCGTCATAATCTGTCGCTGTGGGCTGACGCTCGGTCCCGCCTTGTCGAAGAACGAAGGTCCGCCCATGTTGAAAGCCGCCGTGAACGCCTGCGCCAGCTGATTCAGTTTCGTCTGGTCTGTCTGCGAAATTGCAAACAGCGCGATAAACAGCGCCAGCAAAAGCGTCATCAAGTCCGAATACGGTAAGAGCCAGGCTTCACTGGCTTCTTCTTCGTGTTTCTTATGACGTTTTTTAGCCATAGATTAGCCCTCCTCTTCGAGTTCGCCGCGTTCGCTCTGCGGAATGAAGACCATCAGTTTCGCCTGAATCGCCGTCGGAGAATCGCCAGCCTGCAGGGACAAAATTCCTTCGATAATCATGCGCTTGTGAGCAATTTCGTTGGCGGATTTGACTTTCAGTTTATTCGCGAAGGGCAGCCAGATAACGTAGCCGGTGAAGATACCGAGAATCGTCGCAATGAACGCCGCCGAGATAGCGTGACCGAGCTTATTAACGTCCGACAAGTCAGCCAGCGCCGCGATAAGACCGACAACCGCGCCCAGAACGCCCAGCGTCGGTGCGTATGTGCCTGCCTGCGTCAAAACGGAACGCGCTTCGGAATGGCGTTCCTCCATAACTGCCAGCTCGGCATCCAGAACGTCGCTTACAAAATCAGGATCCATACCGTCGATAACCATGCTCAAGCCGTTGCGGAAAAACGGGTCTTCAATATCAGCAATACGACCTTCCAGCGCGAGGATACCTTCACGGCGCGCCAGCTGCGAAAGTTCCACGAAAAGTTTTACCATTTCAACTTTGCTCTCGCCGGTTTCTGCGCGGAACAAAAGTTTAAAAAGCGTCGGCAGCTTGGCAACTACGTCCATCGGGAACGCGTTGAAAAGGCAAGCGAATGTACCGCCGATAATGATTAGGAACGCCGCCGGATTATTCATGGACGAGAGCGGCGCGCCCTTCAGAATCATGCCGACGAAGACGGAAACGAAACCTGCAATTAATCCTATAACTGTAGACTTTTCCAAAATTAACAACCTCCCTCAGCTTTGAGGTTAAAATATAATTCCAAGCCACTATATGACAGTTAACTTTTCATTCAATGCGAAAAAAAAAATTCCTGCCGCGCGAAAAAATTTTTTGCCCGCTGCAGAAATTTTGCCGAAAAAATTTTTAAATCAGCCGCCGAAATTTTTATCAAGAGCTGTGCGAATTTCGCGAATCAGATTCATAGCGTCGTTGAACTGCCATTCGTGCAGGAGTTTCACGACCGCCGAGCCAACTATAACTGCGTCGCTGTTCTGAGCCGCCTGCACCGCAGTTTCGCCGCTGCCAATTCCAAAACCCACCGCCATTGGAACATCGGTGAACTTACGCGCTTCGAGAATTTTGGCGTTAATCCGGCTGTAATCGATTTTCTTGACGCCGGTGACGCCGGTATTCGACACGCAGTAGATAAAGCCGCTGGCGCTCGCGCAGGTCGACTTCATGCGTTCGGGCGTAGTTTCGGGCGTGATAAATTCGGTAAGGTGAACTTCGTGGCGCTTACAAATTTCACGCATCTGTTGAGATTCTTCGTGCGGCACGTCTGGAATAATCACGCCGTCGATACCGGCAGCCTTCGCGTCGACGATAAATTTTTCAAAGCCGTCGTAAGGAGCGCTGCCGCCCGCGTAGCCGTAGCTCATGAAATTATTTATGTAGCCCATGCCAATCAGCGGAATTTCGGACTGCGCGCGGATTTTCCTGCTAAGCTCAAGAATTTTTTCGAGCGTGATACCGTTGCGGAGCGCGGTAACGCTGGAGTCCTGAATAACAGGACCGTCGGCGAGCGGATCGCTGAAGGGAATGCCAATTTCGATAACGTCGGCGCCGGCTTTTTCAGCCTCAATCATTGCGTGAAAACTTTCGTCAATCGTGGGCGTGCCAGCCGTGATGTAGACGAAAAATCCCTTGCGTCCGGCAGATTTCAGCGCCGCTAATTTTTTTTCAAGTCGCGTCAAATTAATTCACCGCCTCGCCCAAAATTTTAGCAACCGTCTGAACGTCCTTATCGCCGCGCCCGCTGAGGCAGACGACAACATTTTCCTCGGCGCTGGTATTCGCCATGAATTTATCGAGGTAAGCCAGCGCGTGAGAACTTTCGAGCGCCGGAATAATTCCCTCGGTTTTCGCCAGAAGTTTGAAAGCGTCGAGCGCCTCGGCGTCTGTAACGGAAACGTATTCGACGGCGCCGGTGTCCTTGAAGTAGGAATGCTCTGGACCGACGCCTGGATAATCCAGTCCGGCGGAAATTGAATACGCCTCGACAACCTGACCCTGCGGCGTCTGCAAAAGGTAACTGTAAGCGCCGTGCAAAATCCCGGGTCTGCCAGCGCCGGAAAGAGTTTTGGCGTTGTCGCCGGTAGCTTCGCCGCGCCCGCCCGCTTCGACGCCAATTTTCTTAACGCCAGAATCCGCACGAAACTCGTAGAAAATGCCCATGGAATTGGAGCCGCCGCCGACGCAGGCTACGATATAATTTGGAAGTCCGCCGAAAGTTTTTTCAGCCTGCGCGCGGAGTTCGATGCCGATGCATTTTTGAAAATCGCGGACGATTTCTGGGTACGGCGCGGGACCAACGACGCTGCCGATTATGTAATAGGTGTCAGTGATATTCGTCGACCAGTGGCGAATCGCCTCGCTGGTGGCGTCCTTGAGCGTGCCGGTGCCGCTGGAAACGGGAATGACTTCGGCGCCGAGCAGATTCATTCTGAAGACGTTGAGTTTCTGGCGCTCAATATCTTCGACGCCCATGAAAATTTTGCAGTCCAGTCCGAAAAGCGCGGCGACGGTTGCGGTTGCTACGCCGTGCTGACCGGCGCCGGTTTCAGCGATAACTTTTTTCTTGCCCATTTTTTTAGCGAGGAGCGCCTGCCCCAGCGCGTTGTTAATCTTGTGCGCGCCGGTGTGCAGTAAATCTTCACGCTTGAGATAGATTTTCGCCCTGCCGTAATGCGCCGTCAGATTTTCCGCGAAATATAAAAGCGTTGGACGCCCCGCGTATTCGCGCAGGTAACTTTCAAATTCGGCCAGAAATTTTGCGTCGTCTTTGTACTGCGAATAAGCCGCCTCCAGTTCCAGCAGCGCGGGCATGACAGTCTCCGGCACGTACTGCCCGCCGTAGTTCCCGAATCGTTTATTCAACCTTGAATCCTCCTTTAAAGCATTTTCAACAGCGGATATGTGTTCATCGGCACGCGGTTTGCGTCTGACATGAACAGCATCGCGTCGACGAAGTCGCGCCCCGCAACGAATCCCGCCTGTATCATTCGCTGGAAAAATATCTGATAATTGCCGATAAACGCGAAGGCTACCAGTTGTCCTGGCTTTTTGTTCATTATCTCTATCAGATTTTGGACTGATTCGGTTGCCGTCGCGGCGATAATTTCTTCACTGTCGCTCACGAAGAAAATTTGCTTTACCATTGCGGTATTTTCGGGCGGCGTGAAGAATATTCGCTTTTTGCCGGACACCAAAGCTGAAACCTGAGTGGCGAAAAGCTGTCGTTCAACAAAAATCTGGCGTGTCCCCTCGTACATATGCAGGATTGTATTTTCATTGAACCACGGCGTTTTAACAAAATACGAGAAGAACAGCTTATCGAGTGCGTCGACGCCAATATTGAAAGTAAGCGCTGTCTGTCCTGCATAGTGATAAATTTTGCGGTAGACTTTGTTCTGGTCGAGTCCCTTGGAAACACCCGCGAAAGCATCGAATTTTTCTGGGAGCCGCGCGTAATTCGTAGAATAGAAATTATTGAGAAAATCCTGGTCGGGGCATTCGCACTGAGTATTTTCAGCCAGCCAATTTACACCCTGAATAAAAAAATCTGTTGGAACCTTATCCAAGTCGAGGCACAAAACACCACTGCAAAAGTAATTTTCAACCTTAACCTTGCCGGAATGTAAAATCCATTTGTTAGTTATCATGTGCATTCGCGTTGCATCGAGTTCAGGCGTAGCCGCCAGCATATGATTTTCCATAGGATAATCCCAAAGTTCACGAATGTCGAGATTAACGATTGTGTCGGCGTCGAGGTAAATTATTTTCGACACGTTCTGCAGCGGAAGATTTTTTAACATTAGCCGGTAAAACATTCCAATGCTAAAACGAGTGTACAGCTGCAGCGACAATTTTTCGCGCAGAAGCTGAATTTGCTCGGCGCAGAGATTTTCAACGTTGTAAAATTGCACCGTCTGATTGTATTTGCCGGCGATGTAGTTGAATTTATCTCGATTATCAGCCGTCAGTGTGTTATCGTGCAAAATGTGAACCATGATAGAATTTGAGGGAGCGGAAGTGTTTTCAAACATGGAAAGCATAGAAGTGCCGGTGAATTTTGAATAGCGCCCGTCTTTATCATGCAGTCCGTAGCAAACGTGAATCATTAAAAATCCTCCTTAGTCTAAATCCAGTGAACGCCACAAAAAATCCACGCGCGCTTTGACTTCCGGCGCCATTGAAATTTCGTCCGGCCAGTCGCGCAGGTGTCCTTCCTCCGGCAAAGTTTTAGTGGCATCAATTCCCAGTTTCGCGCCACATTTTGGCAGCGGCGAGGAATGGTCTAAAACGTCCAGCGGTCCGTGAACAATTTCCAGATCGTGTTCCGCGTCGACGTTGTTGAACGCCCGCCACGCCACTTCGCGCAGATTCTGCACGTCAACATGCGCATCGACTACGATTATCGTTTTGACGTTCATCATCTGCCCCATTCCCCAGAGCGCGTGCATGACTTTCCGCGCCTGCATCGGGTACGATTTTTTTATCGAGACGATAACGCAGTTGTGGAAGACGCCCTCGAACGGCATGTTTATATCGACGATTTCCGGCACGATTTGCTGGAGCAGCGGCAGGAAAATTCGCTCCGTCGCCTTCGCAAGGTAACAATCTTCCATCGGCGGCTTGCCAACGACCGTTGCCGCGTAAATCGGATTTTTGCGGTGAGTAATGCAGGTGACGTGAAAAACGGGATAATCGTCCGCCAGCGAATAGTAGCCGGTGTGGTCGCCGAAAGGACCTTCGCGCCGGAGCTCGTTCGCCGCAATGTAGCCTTCCAGAATAATTTCGGCGGTTGCTGGAACTTCCAAATCGACGGTCTTGCATTTGGTAAGCTCAACTGATTTGTGGCGCAGGAAACCTGCGAAAACCATTTCGTCCACGTCGCGCGGGAGCGGCGCGGTTGCGGCGTAGGTGGTAACCGGCTCAGTGCCAATCGCCACGGCGGCTTCAAGTTTATCGCCAGCGTCGCGCAGATTTTCAGCGCCGTTTTTGTGAATGTGAATGTGCATTCCCGTAGTCGTGGCGTCGAATTTCTGGAGGCGGTACATTCCGACGTTGCGCTTGCCCGTCGCAGGATTTTTCGTGAAAACCAGCGGCAGAGTTATGAAAGCACCGCCGTCCTGAGGCCAGCATTTCAGAATCGGAATTTTGTCGAGGCTGGGATTTTCCTCGACGACTTCCTGACACGGCGCGTTTTTGACGTACTTCGGGAAATTTATAGCCTTCCTGCCGGTCGAAATTATGTCGACGATACCCATGCGATTTTTCATGGACAGATAAGGCAGCCGCAGCAGGTCGCGAATGTCATTGGCGGCGTCGTCGAGTTTTTCCACGCCGAGCGCCAGCGCCATTCGCTCGTAACTGCCGAACTGATTCATCAGAACGGGCATATCGTAGCCGCGAACATTTTCAAAAAGCAGCGCGACATTCCTGCCGTCACGGAATTTGGAAACGCGGTCGGTAATTTCGGTAATTTCGAGTTCGGCGCTGACGGGAACTTTGATTCGTTTTAAAAGTCCCCGCCGTTCGAGTTCCGCAATAAATTCGCGCAGGTCTTTGAACGCCATGTCACGCCGCCTTTGCGAGAGTTTCAGCAAGTTTGATACGCCCTAAGGAAATATTTCCCAGCCCAACTTCCTCGAGGTAGTCAGTGAGCACGTCGTCCATCGTTTCAAATTCGCCGGTGATTTTCAAGCCTTTAAGCATACCGAAGCCGTCGCCGCCCATAAAGAGAAAATCGTCCGCGCCAATCGTGTAAATTTTATTTTCGTCAAGAATTTCGCCGCCAATGTAAATTTCGCTGACGCGCGAACCGGCGGGCTGGCTTGCGTCGAGCGTGAAGGTCAAGCCGCTGACGGAGAGAAAACCGCTGAACTCCTTAGGATAAGCGTGCACGGAATGTTCAAGCATTTGGCGAATCGCACTGCCGGAAATTTCAGCCTTAGTGACGACGTTGCCGAACGGGAAAACATTCATTACGTCGCCGCGCGTGACGTTGCCAGCGGGAATATCAGCGCGAATGCCGCCGGTGTTCATTATTGCGAAATCCGCGCCGGTACGCCAGCGAATCATATCTGCGATAAAGTTGCCGAGTTCAGATTCATTGCAGCGAATAATTTTGCGGTCGGAAGTCAAAACGTGGGTGCTGTGAGCAACGACTTCGTTGAAGACAGGTTTATTTTTTTCTTCAATATCGGCGAGGATTTTTTTAATTTCGGCGTCGGGCGTTGGATTGAGATTTGCAACGGCGGCGGCGTTAAGGAGTTCAGCTTTTTTGGAAATAATTTCGTGGTTTTCAATTTCAACCGTGACGCGACCGAGATTGTGTTCGTAGCAGCCGGTCTGAGCAATGAGCGTATCGCCAATCTGAATACCCTGCGGCAATTCGGTATGGCTGTGCCCGTCGATAATCACGTCGATACCAGGCGCCTCGCGGGCAATGCGTTCGCTGGTAAATTCGGATTCGGGGTCAACGCCCATGTGCATAATGCAAACAATCACGTCGCATTTGGGCTGAAGTTTTTTAATCATATCGCGGGCGATGACAACGGGATTTTCAAAATTGACAGTTGCGACATGTTTTTGAGAAGCTTTGTAGACAGTTTCCGGCGTCGTCAGACCGAAAACTCCAACGCGCGTTCCGTCCGCCAGCTTTAAAATTTTGTAGGACTTTAAAATATTTTTGCCATTTTTTTTGAGCGTGACATTGGCGCTGAGGAGCGGAGATTTAAGCTTTTTGGAGATTTTTTTCAGCTGAGGCACGCCGTAATTGAAATCGTGGTTGCCTGGAACTACAATGTCAACGCCAGCCGCGTTCAGCAGGGGAATCATATTTTCGCCGTTGCTGACATTAATTCTGGGCAGTCCGTGAAAAGTATCGCCGGCGTCAAACCAGAGAGTCATGGAAGGATTTTCCGCCTTCGCCGCCTTGACTGCCGCCGCAATTTCCGCTAAGCCAATCGATTTGTTTCTGTCGTCGCTGTTTAAAACTCGTGAGTGCATATCGTTCGTGTGGAAAATCACCAGCTCCGACGCTTCGACTTTCGCCACAAAAAATACCAGCGCCACTAAAAACGCTAAAAATTTTTTCATCAGGAATCGTGCGGCGGATACCCCTGCCGCACTTTTCACTTCCTTTCTTTACATAATAGAATATAGTTGCTAAAATTAAACTAGCTCTTTGAAAAGTTAAGATTGGAGGTTTACAGCTCGTGTCGTTGCTGTTGTAAAATCTTGAGCGCATTTAAGCTCGCAGTTAAAGTTCTGCGTTACCAAAAACATAGCGTACATTGCGCATTTAAAAGTAGCCGGATGAGAAATCTACCGGATAGAGGCTGAGTAAACCAGCCCCAGTGTTTCGACGCTGAAAGCCCCCGCCTTTAGTCGTGGGGTAGTTTACTTTAACATTACCTCCAATTCTCGACGTTTAAGCCGTCAATTCGCGAAAAATGTTTATCGTTCGCCGTGACGAGCGTACAGCCGTTGACAATCGCCGTCGCCGCAATGTAAATATCGTTGTCCTCAATCTGCTTACCACGGTGCAGGGCAAAGTAAATTTCAGCGGCTTTTTCCATGACGGCTATGTTTAGCGGCAAATTACGCCAGCTGTTGAAGTATTCCAGAAACTTATCGAGTTTTTTTCGAGGCGTTAGAAATTTTAAAGCCGCGAATAACTTCATAGTAGACAATCGGGCAGGTGAGAATTTCGTTGCCGTTTTGCGATTCGGTTTCGTAGCGTGTCGTAACTCCGGCGTCGTCGCGCAGAATATCGATAACAACGTTGCTGTCTAAAAGATATTTCATTGCGTTCACACTCCAACTGCTGCCGCGAGTTCCTCGGCTTCTTCTTTCGTGAGCAGATGGCGCATTCCCTCCAACGTTTGGAGCTGTCTTGAAATTGCCGCTTCGTCGAGTTTTTCTTCGTGCTGAATTTCGCTTGAATTTTCGACGCTGGCTTTAATCGACTCAATATCCCGTTGAATATCGGTCAGCCTTGAAATAATTCTTTCTTTGTCAGTCATGATAAAATCCCTCACTTTTGCAAAACATGTTTAACGATTCGGTAGCCGACTTCATACAGCAAAATTATCGGCACTGCCAGCGAAATCTGGCTGATAACGTCCGGCGGCGTGATTAACGCGCCAATGACGAACGACGCGAAAAAAATTATGTGCCGGTACTTGCCGAGAAAGTCGCTGGTTAGCATTCCCAGTTGCGCGAGGACGATAACTACCAGCGGCAGTTCAAAGACGAAGCCGAATGGCAGCATGAACGTCAGCACGAAGTCGAGGTATTTCTGGAACGAAAACAGCGATTCGAGCTCCGGCGTGTTGAAGCCCATGAAGAATTTCAGCGCGATTGGCAGAATCAGGAAGAACGCGAATGCCAGCCCTGCGAAAAATAAAATCACCGACGCCGGTACCAAAATTCCGAGTACGGAGCGTTCAGATTTCGTAAGTGCGGGCAGCAGGAACTGCCAGACGTGAAAAAAAATCACCGGCAGGGCGATTAGAAACCCTGCAACGATGTCGATTTTAAGATACGCGAAAAACGCCTCGCCTGGCTGCATGAAGTACAGCTTGCCGACCGGCGCCGTTAAAAATTTTGTAATTTCGTCCAGAAAAAAGTACGAAACGCAGCTTCCCGCCACTATCGACAGCAGAGATTTTATGATTCGCGCGCGCAGTTCCGTCAGATGTTCCGTCAGTGACATTGAGCCATCGTCCAGCGGTTCTTCCTGCATTTCGTCAGGCGGATTTAATTTTTCAGTGGGCTCAGTCATTTTTTATCTGTCTTATCCGTAACGTCAACGGTTTTTTCGTCGTCAGCGTTTGCCTGCTTGAACTCCTTGATACTCTGTCCGAGGGCTTTACCGACGCCTGGAAGTTTGCCTGGACCGAAAACCACCAATCCAATTATCAGAATCAAAACGAGTTCGGGAACGCCGATACCAAACATAATACCGCTCCTTTCAAAATTTTTGCTAATTATATCACAAATTCCGCGCATGGCAATAAAAAATCCCCGCCGTGCGACAGGGAATGAAAAAATTTTCGCGCTGAAACTTTACGCGTTGAGGTTGCCGAAATTGTCAAAGCGGTGCATGAGTTCCTGATAAGTTTTCTGCGTAATGTCGGGCATGTCGTTCATACCAGTCGCGTCCGTCCAGGTTGCGCCAGCCTGCTTGAAACCTTCCTCGACAGCCGCGCGCATCGTAGCGAGTTTTTCGGGGTCGTTACCGGCGATAGCGGTCGCAAGGTCGAAAATTCTGCTGGAAACAGCGTCGACAGACCACGCGCCGCCTTCATCCACAGCCTTAGCGGCGTCCTCGGCGTTGGTTGCAACTTCCGGCAGGGCGAAACGCGCCGCGTCAATTCTCGTGCCGCCAAAATTCAAAATCCCTGTGCCGCTGTCAAGCCAGCCCTTCAGCTTATCGTTCGACGCGCTCATAGCCTGAATCATCAAGTTCAAGAACGTCTGTTCATTGGCTTCAGATTCCTGCTGGAGCTGGTCAATCGCACTGGCGGAAAGTCCCTTGCCCTTAACCGCGCTGTCGTCAATTTCAGCCATAAATTCCTGCTGCGCCGCGTGAGCCTGCCGCGCTTCAAATGAAATATCCAGCGCAAATGCGGCAGTGAACGTCGAGTTTTCGTTTTGAAACTGCGCGACGGTTTCTGTGTGCGACGCGTAGGCAAAGCGGGCGGCATTTTTGTTTTTGGCGGTTACCTGCTCGAAATTCTGAGTTATGACGTTGGAAATCGTGCTTACATCCATGTTAAAAGCCCCCTTGTTAAAGCATGAGCAGTTCCAGTAAATTGAATCGCTGCTCGAATTTTATCTGCGGCGAACCGTCCGGCTTGGGCGGCGCGCTGAAATCCGGCGTAGGGACGAGGTGCGGCTTGATTTTCGTCTGGCTGACTATATCGCCGTCTTCGTAGGTCGTTATCTGAATCGAACCGTCTGGCTTGAATCTTTTGACGGTAGAAATCTGCGTCGGGTCTCCGCCTGTTGCTCGCGCGATAGTTTTCCTGAGCAGTCTGGCGTATTCAGAATCAGCGCCGGCAGTTTTGCTGGCGATAACTTTTTTGCCGGTCGAAATTAAATCTGCGCCTGCGCCGACGTTTTGCGCGTACATAACCGTTCGCCTCCTTTTAACAGTTTTATCGTCATTTCCATTGAACGCCTTAAAATTTTCTGCTATAATTCCTGCGTAAATTTTTTTGGAGGGATTTTGATGAACCAGAAAGGTTTCGCCACGCTCGAAGTCATTTTAATGGTCGTTGTCATTGGCATTCTTGCAACAATCGCAGTGCCGCGCTTTGAACGAATTACCGCTCAGACAAATACGGCGAAAGTTGTTTCCGACCTAGCTGCTATTAATTCTGCTGCCGCCGTTTATCAAATGGAAAAAAACGATAAACCGACATACGCGAATTTGGAAAATTATCTTGAAAACGGATTGCCAAAAGCGCCGTCGGGTAAAATTTTCATCGAAGGCAAGCTTGAAGAAATAGGCTCCAGCGATTCTTACGGCATCGATAGTAGCGGACACGCTATTTTCGGCGGAAAAACGGCGGATAAATTTACTTCGTCAACAAGCGGCAGCAGTAGCGGAAGTGGAACTGGAACTGGCGGTAACGGATGATTGTTCATCAACACGGCGAAAATTTTTAGCGACTGAGCGAACAACTCGGTCTTATTTTTTTGCGTGCGGTTATCGACGCTGAAAGTTATTGGTGTTATAATGGTTGAGAAATTTTTTGGAAAGGAGGCGGGGATTTGCAGAAGCAAATAACTTTGCGAAAATCGGTCGGCGTGAGCGGCGTTGGATTGCATTCCGGCGCGGAGGTTCAGCTGAGTTTAAATCCCAGCGCGACTGACAGCGGAATAATTTTTGTGAGGAAAGATTTATCTGGCGCGCCGAAAATTCATGCGACGGCTGAAAATGTGACTTCGACAATCCGCGCGACAACTTTGGAGGAAGGCGGCGCGAAGGTTTTCACCGTGGAACATTTGATGAGCGCGCTCAACGCCTGCGGAATTGATAACTGCGTGGTCGAAATGGACGCGGAGGAGCCGCCGGTACTTGACGGAAATTCGATTGGATTTTTCGAGCTGATAAAATCCGCCGGAACCGTTGAGCAGGACGCTGAACGCCGCGAAATTCGCCTTGACAAAGTTTACCGCGTCGATTCTGACGACGGCAAAAAATTTATCGTGGCGCTGCCCTATGACGGTTTTCGCGTCAGTTTCACTTCGATTAATCCGCACCCGCTGATTGGCATTCAGTACGAAGATTTTGAAGTCACCGAGGAAATTTACCGCGCGGAAATTGCGCCTGCGCGAACTATCGCCTACGAAAAGGAAATTGCGGCGCTCCACGCAATGGGTCTGGGACGCGGCGGCACTCTTGAAAACGTTATCGTCTACAACGACAGCGGCTGGCTGAATGAACTTCGCTACCCCGACGAACTCGTCCGGCACAAAATCCTGGACGTTATCGGCGATTTGCGGCTGGCGGGTTTCGTGAAGTGCCACATTATCGCGGCGGCGTCTGGTCACGCACTAAATACCGCGCTCGCCAAAAAAATTTACGCGGATTTTCGCGAAAAAATTTAATCTGCGCCTAACAAAACTCTAATTCCAATTTCAGACAGGAGAGATATAAATGGTACTCGACATTGAAGAAATTATGAAAATCCTTCCGCACCGCCCGCCAATGCTGCTCGTGGACAGAATTTTGGAAATCGACCCGTTCAAATCGGCGACCGGCTTGAAAAATATCACGATGAACGAGCCGCAGTTCGTCGGACATTTTCCAGGTCATCCAATCATGCCTGGCGTTTTGCAGCTGGAAGCGATGGCGCAGGTTGGCGGCGTGGCAATGCTGTACCCTGAGGAACACCGTGGAAAAATCGCGCTGTTCGGCGGAATGGACAACATAAGATTCAAGCGCCCAATCGTTCCTGGCGATACGCTCATAACCCGCGCGGAAATTGTGAAGGTTCGCGGCGTATTCGGCGTACTGCACGCGGACGGCTACGTCGATGACAAGCTGGTTTCTTCCGCAGATTTTAAATTCGCGCTGAAGACCAACGAAGAGCTTTTTAGCCTGACGAACAAAGATTGAGGCAGGAGCTGGAGAAATATGGTAAAGCTGGAAAATATTGGCGAGGGCTCTAGCGTCCACGAAAGTGCGGTGGTTTCGCCAAGCGCGAAAATCGGGCGCAACGTCATTATCGGTCCAAACACGGTGATTGGCGACGAAGTTGAAATTGGCGACGGCTCGAATATCGGTCCCAACGCGGTTGTTGCGAAGTGGACGACGATTGGCAAAGAATGCAGGATTTTTCAATTTGCGTCGGTGGGCGAAATTCCGCAGGACTTGAAATTCAAGGGCGAGCGCAGTTATACTTTTATCGGCGACAGGACGGTTATTCGCGAAGGCGCCACGATTCACCGCGCGACCGGCGAAGATAACGAAACGCGCGTCGGCAGTGACTGCCTTTTAATGGCGTATATTCACGTGGCGCACAACTGCACGCTGGGGAACCATGTTATCATGTCGAATCTGGCGAGCTGCGCGGGTCACGCGACGGTTGAGGACAGAGTTGTTATCGGCGGCATGGCGGGCGTTCACCAGTTCGTTAAAATCGGACGCAACGCTATGGTCGGCGGTATGAGCAAGCTGGTGCAGGACGTTGTACCTTACACGATTGTTGACGGGCACCCCGCGAAAGTTGTCGGTCTGAACAACGTCGGAATTTCGCGCGCCGGTATTCCGCTGGAGTCGCGCAGGCTTATCAAGAAAGCTTACAAAATTTTGTACCGTTCGGGCTTGAGTCTGGCGGAGGCTATCGCGGTTATCGAGCAGGAAGTTGATTCGTGCGAGGAAGTCGAACATTTTCTGAGATTTTTGCGCAATGCTGAGCGCGGGATTTGCCGTGAGCGGCGCGACGTAGAATAAATTTATGGAGGTTGTGAAATGGAAAAATTGGGACTCCTGGCGGGCGCAGGGAAACTGCCCGTCGAGTGCGCAAGGGCAGCGCGCCAGATCGGCTACGAAGTTTACGCGATTGGGCTTCTGCCGGAAACAGATTCGCAGCTGGCGGAAATTGCCACGGACTACAAAGCAATAAGCGTTGCGCAGCTCGACGCGATTTTGAGCTATCTCAAGGAAAATGGCGTCACGCGCGTCACGATGCTAGGCAAAGTCACGAAGGAACTGCTGTTCAACGGCGCCGTTAAACCCGATGCGCGAATGCTCCAGCTGATTATGTCCCTGCCCGACCGCAGCGACGATACGATTATGATGGCGTTCGTCCGCGAACTGGCGATGAATGGATTTCAGGCGTTCGACCAGACGGCGCTGATTCGCAAACTCATTCCACGGCGCGGCACTATCACCGAGCGCGAACCTTCCGCCGCCGAGCGTCAGGATATGGAATACGGTTTCATGATAGCCAAGGAACTCGGTCGCCTTGACATTGGGCAGACGGTTGTTGTGAAAAATCGCGCTGTCATGGCGATGGAAGCTATCGAAGGAACGGATGCCTGCATTTTGCGCGGCGGAAAACTCGCTAACGGCGGCGCGGTTGTTACCAAAGTCTCCAAGCCGAAGCAGGATAATCGTTTCGACGTGCCGACCGTCGGCAAAAGAACCGTCGAAGTCATGGCGGAAGTCGGCGCAACGGCGCTGGCTATCGAGGCGGATAAAACACTGCTCGTCGACCGCGCGGCGACCGTTGCCTTCGCCAACGAAAAGGGTATTGCAATTATTGTCATGTAAATCGTTATGAAAATTATGCTGTCAGCGGGCGAGGCGTCCGGCGACGTACACGGCGCGAGTCTGGCGCATGAGCTGAAAAATCTGGCGCCTGACGTCGAACTTTTCGGAATGGGCGGCGATTTAATGCAGGCGGCGGGCGTGAAAATTTTCCGCAACTACAAGGACTACAATGTCATGGGCGTCGTCGAAGTCGTCAAAAATCTGCGCCGCATTTTCAGACTGCTGGACGATTTGACGGAGCTTGCCCGCGTCGAAAGACCGGATTTGCTCGTACTGATTGACTACCCAGATTTTAACTGGCGGCTGGCTAAGCGCGTCAAGGAATTTGGCGTAAAAATTTTATCGTACATACCGCCGAGCGCATGGGCGTGGCGAAAGGGGCGGGCGGCGGACTGCGCGAAAATCGCTGATGAGTTCGTAGCAATTTTCCCATTTGAACTGCCGGTCTACGAACAGGCGGGCGCGAAAATTTCATTCCTCGGCAACCCGCTGGTCGATACCGTCAAGCCGTCGCTGTCAAAATCCGGCGCGCAAAAATTCTTCGGCGTCGCAGAATCCGAACACGTAGTACTTTTAATGCCAGGCAGCCGCCGACAGGAAATCAAACTGATACTGCCGGAAATGCTGGCGGCGGCGAAAATTTTATCCGCTACGAAACCCGCGCGATTTTTCCTGCCGCTGGCGGATAACGTCGACGAAGCGGAAATATCTCGGCAAGTTCAATCGTCAGGCGTCGAAGTCACTCTCACCAGAAAATTCCGCTACGATTTAATGACGCTGGCGGACGCGGCTATGGCAACCTCCGGCACGGTCGTCATGGAGGCGGCGCTCATGAATCTGCCGTGCGTCGTGCTCTACAAAATGGCGCGGCTGAACTATTTCATTGGCAGAATGCTCGTCGACATTGAAAATTTCAGCCTGCCGAATATTTTAATGGGAAAAAAAATCCAGCCGGAACTCCTGCAGGACGAAGTTCAGGCTGATAAAATCGCCGCCGAAATTTCTAAGCTCTACCGTGGCGAAACTCACCGCGAAAAAGTTGTGGCGGATTTGAAAATTTCCTGCGCGAAACTCGGCAAGCCTGGCGCGGCTAAACGCGTCGCTCAAAAAATTTTGGAAGTTGCTGGCTATGAAAAATTATCGTAGACTTTTAGCGTATATCAGACCCTACCTCGGACGGCTGGGACTGGCAATTCTCTGCATAATCATAGCGTCGGGCGCGAATCTGTACCTGCCGTGGATTATCAAGGACATGATTGACAAGGTGCTCGCCGAACGCGATATGGCAATGCTCAACATAATTTCGGTGAGCATCGTCGTAGTTTTCGCCGTGCGCGGATTTTTCTATTACTGGCAGTCATACCTCGTTTCGTACATAGGGCAGCGCGTGGTTGTCGACGTGCGGGAAGTCATGTTCCGCAAGTTCCAGCGAATGCCAATGGCGTACTTCGACAAACACCAGACCGGCGAAACAATGAGCTACGTGACGAATGACGTTGGCACGATACAGGCGGCGCTGGTCGACAATCTGATAGAATTTTTCACCGAAGCGGCGATACTCATCGGCTCAATCGTGCTAATGCTGTACATCGACTGGAAACTGACGCTGCTGACGCTGATAACCGTGCCAATGGTCGGCTACGCAATGAAAATTTTCGGGCGGAAAATCAAGCGCGCCGGAACGCTGATACAGGAGCGAATAGCGGGCATAACGGCTATGCTGCAGGAAAGCATTTCGTCAATCCGCGTGGTAAAATCGTTCGCGCGCGAAGACTACGAAATAAAAAGATTCCACGCGGAAAATATGCTGAACTTCCAGGCAGTCATGAAAAACGTGCAGCTCACCAGTTTGCTGACGCCGACGGTAGAATTTCTGGCGGCGCTGGCGGTAACGCTAATCGTGTGGTTCGGCGGCTATGAAGTTGTCAACGGGATAATGTCAGCCGGTTCGCTGGTCGCTTTTTTAACCTACGCGGTGAATCTGGCAAATCCGGTTAAGAGACTTTCGCGAATCTACGGCAGAATGCAGCAGGCAATGGCGGCGATTGACAGGATTTTTTCCGTGCTGGACATGGAAGAAACCGTGAACGATAAGCCGGACGCAGTTCCACTGCCTAAAATTACCGGCAGGGTCAGCGTGGAGGGCGTAACTTTTTCCTATGACGATAAGCACAACGCGCTGGAAGATGTCAGCTTTGAAGTTCAGCCTGGGCAGATGATAGCCTTCGTCGGTCCCAGCGGCGCCGGTAAATCAACCATCGCCAATCTCATTCCGCGCTTCTACGACGTGCAGGCTGGCGCGATTAAAATTGACGGCTACGACGTTCGCGATGTGACGCTTAATTCTCTGCGCGAGCAGATCGGTATCGTTCCGCAGGAGACTTTGCTTTTCAGCACGACGGTCATGGAGAATATCCGCTACGGTCGGCTTGACGCCACGGACGAGGAAGTTATAGCGGCGGCGGTTGCGGCGAACGCTGATAAATTCATTCGCGAACTGCCGGAAGGGTACCAGACGCATATTGGCGAGCGCGGCTTGAACCTTAGTGGCGGACAGCGCCAGCGCATGGCTATCGCGCGGGCTATGCTGAAAAATCCGCAGATTCTGATTCTGGACGAGGCAACCAGCGCGCTCGATACTGAAAGCGAAAAAATTGTTCAGGCGGCGCTTGATGAACTCATGGTCGGGCGCACGAGCTTTGTTATCGCTCACCGGCTGAGTACGATTTTCGGCGCGGATCAGATTTTCGTTATCGACAAGGGAAGAATCTGCGAACACGGCACGCACAAAGAACTTCTGGAACTCGGCGGGCTGTACAGCAATTTGTACCACATTCAGTTCAGCAAAATTTAACGAATTTCTAATGCGGCGTTAAGATTTGAACGATATAATTAAAAAAAAATTTTTGGGAGGTAACAGCCATGAAAATTGGAATGAAATTATTCGGCGCACTGCTGATGGCAGTCTTACTGCTGGCGAGTTTTCCGGCAGAAGCGGCATTGGGCGCGGACTGGAACAGCCAGACAATCACGGTAACCGGCTCGGGCGTTCCGCCGACGGGTACGAGGGCGGCTCAGGCAAGACTTTTGGCGCGGCGCGCGGCTATTGCTGACGCTTACCGCCAGCTGGCTGAAATTGTTGAAGGCGTGCAGGTTGACGCCGAAACTACTGTTGAAATGGCGATGCTCAAATCCGACACGGTTAATCTGAGAGTCGAAGCGGTTATCAAGGGCGCGCAGATTATTGACGAGGCTTTTTCCAGCGACGGCGCCTATGAAGTCACAATGCAACTGCCTATGTTCGGCGCGACTAACAGCCTTGCGGCGGCGGTACTCGAACGCCACGAGCGCATTGAGCCTTTTCCTGCGCCGGAACCCGTTCGCCCCAACGTTTCCATTGACATAACAGTTCGCGGCGGCTACACCGGCGTTGTCATTGACTGCCGCGGCTTCCACGTCCAGCCCGTCATGAGCCCCGTCATTAAAAATTCCCACGGCACCAAAATTTACGGACACAAAAATATTGACCCCGATTACGTCATCGAATACGGCATGGCGGATTACGCCGACAGCATGAGCCAGGCTTCGCGCGCCGGTTCCAATCCGCTCGTCATTCGCGCTGAACGCATGGACGATTTCGACTCCACGCCGATTATCAGCGTCGCCGACGCCAACAAAATCCTCAGCGAAAATGATATTTCCGGCTTCCTCGAAAAAACTGCGGTGGTCTTCCTTTACTAATAAATAATCAGCGTTTCTGGTTTCAGCAGTTATTGTTTCAGCATTTCTTTCGAGAAAGAAACGCTGGCAAAGAAAGCTGGGCCGCATAGGTCGCTTCCGGCGACCTGTGACGGCCCGCGCCCCATCCATGGGGCGCTTTTTTTGTTTAATTCAAAATCTCCGTTTCTCAAAAAACTTTTTCATAAGCTCGCGGCATTCAAATTCCAGAACGCCGGCGGTAACTTTCAGCTGGTGGTTAAGCGCGGGATTGTCGACGACGTTGAAAATGGACTCCGCCGCGCCGAATTTTGAATCGACCGCGCCATAAACCAGCCTGCCGACGCGGCTCAAAACCATAGCTCCGGCACACATCGCGCAGGGCTCAACTGTACTGTAAATCGTGCAGTTCGTCAGGCGGCGCCCAAAAATTTTGCTGGCGTCGCGCAGGACTAAAATTTCCGCGTGAGCCGTGGCGTCGCCCAGCTGCTCAATGCGATTGTGGTTGCCGCAAACTAAAATGCCGCCCTCGTCAATGAGAACGGCACCTATTGGAACTTCGCCTTCTTCGTAAGCGCGCCTGGCCTCAGCCAAAGCCAGACGCATATTTTTTTCGTCGTCATTCAATTCGAAATTCGCCTCCAAAAACTAGTTAAGCAGACTGCGGATATCCGAGTCGCCGAAATAAAACAGCGCGGGCAGACCGGCGTTGGTAATTTCCAGATTGTACGCGCCGGAACTTTCGCCAGAGCTGGCGGCAGTATTTTTGCGCAGGAACCGGCGGTACTCGTTGAGGAACGCGCGGTTTTTAGTGTTGCGGGGAGTATTGCTGTCCAGTTTGTGTTCGGCTTCATTCTCAACCGGCTTGACGCGCTCAATTTTTTCAATCCTCTCAATCATTTTAATCACATCCTTGTCAAAAATATATCGACGAATTGCGGAGATTTGTTTAATTTTTGCAGACAAAATGAAAAAAATATCGTAAAATATCCGCGCTATGGACAGAAAAATAATTTTCATACTGCTGGGAAATGCGCTGGTGGCGTTCGCGTTCACGTTCGCGCTGCCGGTGATTTACGCGGCGGGATTTATGCGGAGCGTTTTCGCGACGGTATTTTTCTTAGCGCTGGCGGCGGCGGTAGCATTTGCCGGAAAGATATTCGTGCGGCTCGGACGAAGGCACCGGCGGCGGCTTCCGCTCTGGGAATCGGCGGTGGCAATGCTTTTAATTTTCCCGCTGGTTGCGGCATTCGGCGCGATACCGTTCTGGTTTTTGGGCTGGCTGCCGCCGCTGGACGCGTTCCTTGAAACGGTTTCGGACGTAACTTCAGGGGGAATTTCACTGCTTTCAGCGCGGGCGCCGTATGTCCTGCGACTGTGGCAGAGCGCGCTGATGTGGTTCGGCTCGCTGGTTTTTCTGGTAATGCTGGTCACGATGATGCCGGAAGTCAGCGGGAGTTTCGGAATGACGCTCAGCCTGCATGGCGGACAGAATTTGAGTCCGCGTTTCAGCCAGATGAATCTGATAGCGCGGCGAATGCTTAGAGTTTACGCGGCGCTGACGGTTTTAAGTGCAGGACTTTTTAAACTGGCGGGACTTGGCGGCTGGGATTCGATTTTGCTGGCTATGCGCTGTATTTCTACTGGCGGCGGGGATTTTTTTCCTGCGCGAGGAAATGCTATGGCGGAATACGCGGCGATTTTTTCAATGCTGCTGGCTTGCGGGAACTTTTTGTTTTATTACCGGCTGGCAGTGACGCTCCCTCCGGCTGCCGTGAATCAACAGGAAAATATTCTTCGCCGTGGAATTAGCTATGTGAAGACGCTAAGGAAAAATTTCCTCGGCAACGTTATTCATTTTTACAGCAACACAGAAGTGAAAGTCAGCACGGTGATAATTTTTGCTGGCGTCTGGATTATTTTGCTGAGCGGATACAGGTGGGGACACGGCGAAAGTTTTCGGCACGCGCTTTTCCACGTGATATCGTTCATGAGCACGACGGGAATAAATCTGGAGTCGCTGGAAACAGCGCATGACTTCGACAGATTTTTTATATTTATGCTGGCGATATTCGGCGGGTGCATGGGTTCAGTGACGGGCGGGCTGAAAATAATTCGCGTGGTAGTGCTGGCGAAACTCATGGCGGCGGAGCTCACGAAGGTCATGCATCCGCGCATGGTAACGAGCATTCGCGTGAACAGTTTCGCGGTACCGCCAAAAATTATCGGGCGGATTCTGGGATTTTTTTTCCTGTCGGCGCTGACGCTGTTTGTATGCGCGGCGGTTTTGAGTTTTATGGAGCCAAAATTTTCAGAGGCAGTAGCGATTTCCGTTGCGTGTCTGACGAATGTAGGAGTGCTGCCTGGAATTTGCGACGCGGCTCTTTTTTTGAGTTTACCGGCGGCGGGGAAAATTTTCTGCGTGGCGATACTGATTGTGGGGCGGCTGGAAATTTTCGCGCTGCTGATAGCGGCGGCGGGTTTGGTTTCAAGGCGAAGTTTCAAGGAATGGTGAGCAATGGCTGAAAAAATTTTTGCACTATGCGTGGCGGTAATGCTGATGATTCACGGCGCGGCATTTGCCAAGAAAAAGGCGCCGGAAATTCCACTGAGCGAAAGGACGCGGATAGCCGTCGAAGTCGTTGACGATACAAATTTCACCGACCTGGACACGGCGGAAATTCTGCGCGACGTTCTCATAAGCCAGCTGAACGAGAAAAATCTTTACAACGTCGTAAGTGTGGGCGGCGGGCTTGAAGAAATTAAAACGCTGGGCGAAAAAACCGGCGCGGCGGACGTAGGAGACCTGCTGGTTTTCAGCCCTGAAAAAAGTTTCGTGTTCGACCGCGGCTACTACAAAAATCTCGGCGCGCAGTACGTGATTCGCTGCGAAATTCTGGGACTCGGAATTGCAAAGGGCGACCCCGATACCTTTGATATTTCGCCTGGAATTGGCGTTGGTCTGGAAACGGATGAATCTCTCGGCGTCGGGATTGGAATTTTCGGCGGCGCGGCGTCGAGCCTGCGGAATTTTTACAACGTGGCTGTGAACATGAATCTTATCGAGGTGGAGAGCAGTAAAATTGTCCTGCGGCAGAATCTGACTGGGCGCGTCATTCAGCACAAAAAGCCGCGCAAGGGTTACGACAACGCCAGCGACGAGGCTTATCTCAAGGCGATTAAAAAGACCGCCGAAGTTGTTACAAAGCGCGTCGGCGATTATTTTAAGCAGGAAAATAAAAAATGACAGCGCGGGTACTTTTAACGGCGCTGATGATTTTAATTTTCGGCGCGGAGGAAGTTTCGGCGGAGGAAGGATTTTCGCTGGGCGAGGCGCTGAAAAATTTCCAAAGGCAGGAACTGAATACGAGCGTCGAGGCGCGGTTTGAGAATGACGAATTTATTCTGCGCTACAAGAAATTTTCGCTGAACTACAGCAACTTCGACGCGGAAAAAAATCTGCGCTACGTCCGGCTGAACGTCGACAACGAAATTATTTCGCTTATGGGCAGCGGCGTGGACTGGAGCTGTGGCGTGACGGGAATTGCGTGGAAGGAAGGCGAGCATAACTTTGCGCCAATGCCGACGGTCGGCGTGGGAATTTACCTGACGGTTATGCCCAAAACAAAAGTTTACACGAATTTTTCTGGAATGAGTTTCGGCGGGCGCGGGCACGTGCGGGATTTTGAAGCGGGCGTGCGGTACTCTCCGAGCAAAAATTTCGCTGTTACCGCCGGTTATCGCCACGTCGACGCCAAAGTTCGCAACGGCTCCAATCGCGGCGATTTTAAGACGAACGGTTTATTTATGGGCGTTCGCGCAGACTTCTGAAAATTTTTCTGAAAACTTACAAGGTATTTTGGCGCGCGTATCGAATTTAACAGGAAGAAAAATTTTGAGGAGGGCGATTGAAATGCTGACGTTCAATTATTACGGACACGCATGTTTCCAGCTCGACGACGGCAAATTCAAACTTTTGTTCGACCCGTTTCTTACGGGAAATCCGCAGGCGACGATTAAGGCGGACGACGTGGAGGCGGACTACGTTTTCATAACGCACGCGCACGGCGACCACGTTGGCGACGGCGGGGAAATTGTTCTGCGTACCGGCGCCACGGCGATTGGCATTCCCGAAGTTACGGATTTTGGCGGCACGAACGTCAAGACTATCGACATGAATCTCGGCGGCACGCTGAATCTGCCGTTCGGTTTCGCGCGCATGGTTCCGGCTATGCACAGCGCGGGCGTTCCTGGCGGCATTGCCTGCGGCTACGTCATTGGCATTGGCGGCAAGGTGGTTTACTTCGCGGGCGATACCTGCCTTTTCGGCGACATGAAACTGATTGGCGAGCGCGACCAGATTGACTACGCCATTCTGCCAATCGGCGGGCATTACACGATGGATTCCGTTGACGCTGCGAAGGCTGTCGAACTTCTGGGCGCGAAAAATGCAATTCCCGTCCATTACAACACGTGGGACGTTATCAGCCAGAACCCCGACGACTTCAAGGCGCGCGTGAAAACTGCGAAGGTGCATATCGTCAAGCCTGGCGAATCGCTCAATCTGGATGCGTAACGCAGTAAAGGAGTTCGACGCCGAGCCTTTCAGCTTGACAAAAATTCTGGATTCGGTACAATTTCTGGGTTTGAAAACTTCGCCGCGAGGAAAATTAATCGTGATACTGGGAGCGACGGCGACCGGCAAGAGTGCACTGGCGCTAAGGCTGGCGGAAATTCTCGGCACGGAAATAATCTCGGCGGATTCGATGGCGGTCTACAAAAATTTCAATATAGGCACGGCGAAACCTTCGGTGCAGGAACTTCAGCGAGTCAAGCATCACTTAATCGACATACTGGAGCCGGACGAGCGGTTCAGCGTGGTGGAATTTGTGCAGCTGGCGTCGGAACTTATCACTGAGATTAATTCGCGCGGGAAAATTCCAATCGTGGCGGGCGGTACTGGACTTTACATTCAGGCGCTGCTTGAGGGCTACAACTTCAGCGCGACTTCCAAAAGCCAGTCGAAATTTTTCAGCGATACTGGCGAACTCCGTTACGACGCGCTGGTTATCGGTTTGACGGCTGAGCGCGCGGAACTTTACCGGCGTATCAACGAGCGCACGAAAAAAATGTTTGACGCCGGTCTTGTCAGCGAAGTTCAAAAACTTTTAGAAAGCGGCGTCAGTCCCAATGCGCAGGCGATGCTCGGTATCGGGTACAAAGAAACTGTCGAATATCTGCGCGGGGATTTAAGCCTTGACGAGGCAGTTTCCAAAGTAAGCCAGGCGACGCGGAATTTTGCAAAGCGCCAGCTCACGTGGTACCGGCGAATGAACTACATAAGATTTTTCAACGTCAACTCAAATTTTTTCAAAGGAGATTTTTAAAATGGCAGCGAAACCCATCAACATTCAGGACAACTTCCTAAACCAGGCGCGCAAGGAAAATGTTATGGTCGTCGTTCACCTCGTCAACGGCTTCCAGATTAAGGGGCTAGTGCGCGGCTTCGATAATTTCACGGTCGTCATTGAGACGCTCGGCAAGCAGCAGATGATTTACAAGCACGCAATTTCCACCATTACGCCGACCAAACCGCTGAGCAGCGGCGTCGACAAATCTGCGGCGGCGAAGGAAACTGAGGCTGAGGAATAATTTTTTGCCGGCGATTGCAAAATGCTCAGAGGCTTTGAGATTTTCAGCGGCTACGAAAACTGCGGGATAAATTTGCCGACGCGCAGGACGGCCTTAAGTGCGGGCTACGACCTTGAGGCGGCGGAAAATGTTCTGGTGTCGAATAAAATTGCGCTCGTGCCGACGGGACTCAAAGCCTTTATGCTGCCCGATGAAGTCTTGCTGGTCTATATTCGTTCGAGCCTCGCAGTCAGGCACGCGCTGACTCTGGCGAATGGCGTCGGCGTTATTGACGCGGATTATGGCGGGCATATTATTTTGCCCATGATTAGTCTCGGCGGCGATTTTGAAATTTGCAAGGGTATGCGCGTCGCGCAGGGGATTTTTCAGAAATATCTTCCTGCTGACGGCGATACCATTGGCGTCGGAGCGGTTCGCACAGGGCGTTTTGGCTCAACGGGAGATTTCTGACGTTCTGATTTTTATTTCAGCATTTCTTTCGAGAAAGTGCAACTGCGATGAGTAAGAGCAGTTGCTGCTGGCAAAGAAAGCTGGGCCGCATAGGTCGCATCCGGCGACCTGTGACGGCCCGCGCGCCGTCCATGGCGCGCTCCTTAAGCGCGTGCGTCCGTGTGGCGCCTCGCTAATCTTGTCAACAGAAGAATTTTATGTGGCTGGTTTTTGCGGCGTTATCGGCGGTTTTCGCAGCGCTCACGGCGATTCTGGCGAAAGTCGGAATTGAAGGCGTCAATTCAAATCTGGCGACGGCGATTCGCACGCTGGTTGTGCTGGCAATGGCGTGGATAATGGTATTTCTCACGAAAGCTCAAGGCGGCTTAGCGTCAATCGCGCCGAAAAGCTGGCTGTTTCTGATTTTATCGGGGCTGGCTACCGGCGCGTCGTGGCTGTGCTATTTCAAGGCGCTGCAAATCGGCGAAGTCTCAAAAGTCGTGCCGGTCGACAAACTCAGTATCGTACTCACCGTAATTTTCGCGGTACTCTTCCTCAACGAATCGGTTACGCAAAAATCAATCGTTGGGTGCATTTTAATTGGAATTGGGACATTGCTTATGGTGCTGAAATGAATCTGTTTGAGGCGGCGAATGAAGCCGAAAATAAAAAAAATCAGCCGCTGGCTGAAAAATTGCGTCCGCAGAATCTTTCTGATTTTGTCGGGCAGGAAAAAATTACAGGCAGTCTGAGTAAAATGATTGCTGAAGGGCGCATTCCTTCGATGATTTTTTTCGGCGCGCCTGGTACCGGCAAAACTTCGCTGGCGAAAATTATCGCCAACACGACCGCCGCGAATTTCGTCAAGGTCAACGCGGCGCTTTCGGGCGTCAAGGAACTGCGCGAAATTGTCAAAGACGCCACCGACCAGCTGAATTTCTACCGCCGCCGCACGATTCTTTTTATCGACGAGATTCACCGCTTCAACAAGTCTCAGCAGGATTTTCTTCTGCCCTACGTTGAGGACGGGCGGCTGATTCTGATTGGCGCCACGACGGAAAACCCGTTCTTTGAAGTCAATCCGGCGCTTTTGAGCCGCGTCAAAATTATTCGGCTGAACAGGCTCACTGCCGCCGATATTCAAAAAATTCTCCGGCGCGCCGTTGAGACCGAAAAACCTGAACGCGTCGAAGATTCCGCCCTTGAAATTATCGCTGACTTTGCAGACGGCGATGCCCGCGTTGCTCTGAATATTTTTGAGCAGCTGATTTTCGACGGCGGCGTTACGCTGGAAAATCTGCGTGAAATTCTCGGCGAAAAAATTCGGCGCTACGACAAGCTCGGCGATAACCACTACGACACGGCGAGCGCGTTCATAAAAAGTATGCGCGGCAGTGACGCGGACGCGGCGATTTTCTATCTGGCGAAGATGATTGACGGCGGCGAGGACTTGATGTTTATCGCTAGGCGGATTGTGATTTGCGCGGCGGAAGACGTAGGCAACGCTGACCCAATGGCGCTGGTGATTGCTAACGCGGCGGCGCAGGCGGCTCAGTTCGTCGGACTGCCCGAAGCCCGCATTCCCCTCGCGCAGGCTGTCACGTACATTGCGGGCGCGCCCAAAAGCAACGCGGCTTACCTTGCGATTGACGCGGCTTTGAGCGACGTTAAAGAAAATTCCGGCGCGGACGAAGTTCCAATGCACCTGCGCGATACCAGCTACAAGGGCGCCAAATTTTTCGGCAACGGCAAGGGCTACCAGTACCCGCACGACTTCCCAGAACATTTCGTGGAGCAGCAGTACCTGCCGGATTCGCGCAGAAATTCGCGGTACTATTTTCCCACGGAAACTGGCGCGGAGGCTGAAATTAAAAAATCCCTCCAGCGTTGGTGGAAGAGGGATTAGTCAAGGGTAGTGTCGCTTACGGGCGATTTGATTTGCCGGTCGATAGTCGAAAGTCCGCGATAAACCGTGCCAATGTCGATTGCGTCGGTGCGGCTGGCGACGTAGCGCTCAAGTTTCCGTTTAACCCGCTGCAACGCGTTGTCGATTGACTTAACGTGCCGGTTCAGACTGGCGGCAATTTCCTGGTAGGATTTCCCGTCGAGGTACGCCATTAAAACCTGCCATTCAAGGTCGCTCAAAATTTCCTCCATCTTTTTTTCGATAGCGAGAAATTCTTCGCGGCTGATAACGAGTTCCTCAGGGTCGGCAACCTTCACGCCGGATAAAACGTCAAGGAGAGTGCGGTCAGAATCTTCGTCGTAAATCGGCTTGTTCAGCGAAATATACGAGTTCAGCGGAATGTGCTTCTGACGCGTGGCAGTTTTAATCGCAGTGATAATCTGGCGCGTCACGCAAAGCTCCGCGAACGCGTGAAACGAAGAAAGTTTATCGCTCTTAAAATCCCGCACCGCCTTATAAAATCCAATCATACCTTCCTGAATTATATCTTCGCGGTCGGCGCCAATTAAAAAATATGAACGCGCCTTCGCCCGCACGAAACTGCGGTACTTGTGGATTAGATAATCCAGCGCGACGGGATTAACGTTATCTTTGATTTCGGCAATAATTTCCTCGTCCGTCAAGGATTCGTACTTGCTGTATTCATCGGAATGCTCGCTTCCGCAAATGCTGTCGCTGTTTTCCATTTGATGACCTCCATCAATGCAAATATTATAAAACACCCGCCGCAGCAAGTCAAATTTTTTTAAAAAGTGGCAGGGAATTTTTCCGGCGTATCGAATAATCATGGAGGTACTTTGATTAGAAATTTTTGAGGAGGTTTTTCGCCATGGCGGAAGAAAAAGAATTGATGAGAACCGAAAAAGGTCTCGGCTCGATTAAGATTGCGGACGAAGTTGTCAGCATTATCGCGGGTCTGGCGGCGACGGAGATTGAGGGCATTGCCGGAATGAGCGGCGGTCTCGTCGGCGGTATCGCAGAAATGCTCGGCCGCAAGAATTTTTCCAAGGGCGTAAACGTTGAAGTTGGCGAGCGCGAAGCGGCTATCGACCTTTATGTTATCGTCAAATACGGCGTGCGCATTCCCGACGTTGCACTGGCGGCGCAGGAAAACATTAAGCGCGCTATCGAGACCATGACCGGTCTTTCCGTCGTCGAAGTCAACGTCCACGTTCAGGGCGTCAATTTCCCCGAAGAGGAAGAAAAGAACGACGAAGTTCGCGTCCACTAAGATTCTAACGGTTCTGTCGAAAAAGTCATTAACGTTGCGGGAGGTGTGAAAGTCGATGGGTATCTTAGGGCGCCTTTTATTGCTTTTGTACGTCCTTGCGGTAATGGCGGCGCTGGTAGTGAGTGCGGGCATTTGCCTGCACTTCATTGCGGCGCAGACGTGGCAGAACGAATTGAACTGGATTATCGGGCGGCAGGAAACTCTGGCGGTAATAGCGGTAATGTTCCTCGCAAGCCTGTGCCTTTTGTCTATGGCGCTGTCGTCTAAAAGAAAAGTAGCGGAAGTCGTGAATGTAAGCGGCGATATTGAATTGGAAAAGGGAAATGCCGGCGAAGTAAAGGTCACGGTTCCGGCGCTTGTCGGCGTAGTGGAACGGGCGGCGTTGAACGTCTTAGGCGTGCGGCAGGTATCGGCAAACGTTTCCAAGCAGGGCGGCGAAATTCCTGTAAAAGCCCAGCTGGAGATAGTGCTGAGTCAAAATTACGCGGCGACGGAAGTTAGCGGGCAGGTTAAAGATGCGGTAAACGCGGCGCTGAAAACGGTTCTTAAAATTCCAGACGCGCCGGTTGAAGTAAAAGTTGTCGAAATCACTCACGCGGTGATTGAGCGCGAAAAACGCGTTGTCTGAGGTGTCACCATGCTGAACAGAATTAAAAAAATCAAAGATATTTTTGGGAGCACTTTCAAAACTACGCGGTTGGGCGGCGAATTTATTCTGCGCGAAAATGATTTTGGCAGAGTTCACCTTGATACCAGCGTGATTCAGCGCGTCGTCGAACATACAAAAGTTTTCGGCGTCCACGAAATTAAAAACGTTGTTGTTGATAAGCCGAGCCCCGAAGTTCCGCTGAATATCCGGCTGAGCCTGACGGTTGAACACGATTTGTCGCTGGTTGAGATTGGCGAAAAACTGCGCGACGAAGTTAAAAGGGAATTGTACCAGCTTTTCGGTATAAATGACGCAACTTTTGACATTCGCGTTGTGCGTATCACGAACGAAATTCCTGACAAAACCAGGCGGCGCGTAAGATGAGGCGGTGAAATTCATGTTGGAAATCATGTGGACAGACGTTAAAAATCTGGCAAAACGTTTATTTGCAACTAACACGAAGCGGAAGATTGGCTTTATTATGGGCGTAATTTCAGGTATTTTTATTCTGCTCGTCGGTCCGTTCGCTACGTTTTTCATGTTTTTCTGCGGAGTCATCGGTCTGTTCATCGGCTCGCGTTTTGATAAGGACGACAATCTGATTGACAATACGCTCAATGCTATCGATGAAAATCTGCCGGAGCGTTTCCGCTAATGCAAATTTTTTAGTTAAGGTGATTGTATAAAAATGGGCCGAAAACTTGAACGCGAAAAGGCTTTTCAGGCGATGAAAAGGCGCCGCATACTGGCACGCGAGACGGCTTTCAAAGCGTTATTTCAGCTGGATTTCGGAGTCGTCGAAACGGACGAAAAGGAGATTTACGAAAATCTTGCCGTCGAGAATGCGATAGAGGAATCCACTGAGGACAGCGACGATGAACTTCAAGAGGAAAATCTGACTTACATTGTCGAGACGGTGAAAAACGTCATGGCGCACCGCGAAGAAATTGACGCAGTTATAAAAAAATATTTGCGGGAAAACTGGACGCTTAATCGTCTAGCCACGGCGGACAGGAATATCCTTCGGCTCGCGGTCTATGAACTCGCCGAAAAAAAAGTTCCCACAGGCGTCGCAATTAATGAAGCTGTTGAGCTCGCGAAAAAGTACGGCACCGACGATTCGGCGCGGTTCGTGAACGGTATCCTCGACGCAATCGCAAATTGAAATTTTGTCAGCCGGACGCCCCTGTCCGGTTTTTTTATTTTTGGAGATGGTTTTCATGTTCAAAGAACTCTGGGAATTTCGCGCGGGACTGGTGGAAAAAAATCTGCAGCTTGAACTGGCGCAGACTCAGATTCTCGACGAAAATTTAGCGCGGGCGATGGAATACAGTCTGCTGAGCGGCGGAAAAAAATTGCGTCCAGTCTTGCTAATGGCGGCGGCGGACGCGGTAAACGGTACCGGCGAAAATTTCCTGACGACTGCCAGCGCCGTCGAAATGATTCACACCTACTCGCTGATTCATGACGATTTACCGGCGATGGATAATGACGACTACCGGCGCGGCAAGCTGACTAATCACAAAGTTTTCGGCGAGGCAATGGCGATTCTGGCTGGCGACGCGCTTTTGACTCTGGCGTTTGAAGTCGTCACGCGGCAGAAAAATACTTCCTACGCGGCGATTCTGTCGGTGATTCGCGAACTCAGCACGGCGGCGGGCGCGGGCGGTATGGTTGGCGGACAGGCTATCGACCTGGAGTCCGAAGGCAAAACTATTGATATGGCGACGCTCAGGAAAATGCATATGGGCAAGACCGGCGCGCTGTTCAGGGCGGCTATTCGTTCCGGCGCGATTTTAGCCAGCGCCAACAGGTTTCAGCTCGCCGCGCTCACCAGTTACGCGGAAAATTTCGGTCTGGCTTTTCAAATCACGGACGATATTCTTGACGTGACGGGCGACGAAAAAAATCTTGGCAAGCCTGTCGGCAGCGATGCGCGAAATAAAAAATCCACCTACGTTACGCTGACTTCGCTTGAGGCTGCGAAAAAATTAGCCGGTGACGCCGTGAATGACGCTGTGGACGCGCTGAAAATTTTTGGCGACGAGGCGGAGTTCCTGCGCGAAATGGTGAAGTATCTCGTTGAGCGCGACAAGTGATTAATTGTTAGTTGCCGGCTACGAATTTTTCTAATAACTACCGAGAGAGGAAGGGATTGCCACGGGGCTGCTGGAAAGGCTGCGTTCACCCGCAGAACTGCACGGAATGAGCCTGCCGGAACTTCGACAGCTGGCGGCGGAAATTCGCGAATTAATCTTGACTACGGTCGCGGCGAACGGCGGGCATCTGGCGCCGAGTCTGGGAACGGTTGAACTGACGCTGGCGCTTTACTCGGTATTCGACTGCGACGCGGACAAAATCGTCTGGGACGTTGGACACCAGGCGTACACGCACAAAATCTTGACGGGGCGCCGCGATAATTTTCATACGCTCAGAAAAAAGGACGGGCTGTCGGGTTTTCCACGGCGCGCCGAATCCCCTTACGATGCGTTTGGCGTAGGACACGCGTCGACTTCAATCAGCGCGGCGCTGGGACTTTTAATCGCCGAGGAGCTGAACAAAACTTTCGGCAAGGTCATAGCGGTAATTGGCGACGGCGCATTGACGGGCGGCGAGGCGTTCGAGGCGCTGAATCACGCCGGTCAGCTCAAGAAAAAACTGCTGGTGATTTTGAACGATAACGAAATGTCGATAGCGAAAAACGTCGGCGCGCTGGCAGAATATCTGTCGGAAGTGCGGCTGGCTCCGCGCTACCAGCGGGCGAAGAAAGATTTTGAAGCGTTCGTAAAAAGCCTGCCGCTGCCGGATATTGGCGACAAAATTTTGCAGGCGGCGCATTCGGTTCGGTACGGTTTGAAGTCGGCGATAGTTCCAGGGACGATTTTCGAGGCGCTGGGATTTACGTACCTGGGACCAATCGACGGGCACGACATTCACGCGATGCAGGATATTTTTTCGCGCGTGTCGGTTTTGGAAGAGCCGGTGCTGATTCACGTGCATACGACGAAGGGCAAGGGATTCGCACCAGCTGAAAAGTCGCCGGAAAAATTCCACGGCGTTGGAAAGTTCGACAAGGCAACCGGCAAAGTTTTCAAAAAGCTGTCGGCGCCGAGCTACACAGAAATTTTCAGCAGGGCGCTTTTGGACTGCGCGAGGGTCGATGAAAAAATCGTGGCGATAACGGCGGCGATGCCTTCGGGGACGGGCTTGAAAGCGTTCGCCGAGAAATTTCCGCGCAGATTTTTCGACGTAGGAATAGCGGAGGAACACGCGGTAACGCTGGCGGCGGGAATGGCGGCGGGCGGCTTGAGACCGGTCGTGGCGATTTACTCGACGTTCATTCAGCGGGCTTACGATCAGATTTTGCACGATGTCTGCCTGCAGAATCTGCCGGTGATATTCTGCCTGGACAGGGCGGGGCTGGTAGGCGAGGACGGCGCAACGCACCATGGCGTTTTCGATCTGGCGTTCCTGCGCACGGTACCGAACATGAACATTCTGGCGCCGAAAGATGAAAATGAGCTCCGGCAAATGCTTTTCGCGGCGGTAAGGCGGAAAATCCCCGTAGCGATTCGCTATCCGCGCGGAGCAGGGCTGGGCGTCGAAGTTGAAGAAGTTCCAAAAATTTTACCGTGGAGCAAAGCCGAGCTGGTTCGCAAATCAACCGGCGCGGAAGTTTCGATATTCGCGGTTGGCAGTATGGTCAGCGTGGCTGTGGCGGCGGCGGAATTGCTGGCGGAAAAAAATATTCCAGCGAACGTAGTCAACGCGCGGTTCGTCAAGCCGCTGGATACCGAGCTTGTTGAAAGTGAGGCGCGCGCGGTTAAAATTCTTGCGACGGTTGAGGAAGGAACGCTGAGCGGCGGTTTTGGCAGCGCGGTTGCTGAATTTCTCGCTGACAGGAATATTTCAACGCGGCTGGTTAGATTCGGGATTGGCGATAATTTTGTTGAGCATGGCAGTCGCGCAGAACTTCTGGAAATTTGCGGTCTGACGGCGGAAAAAATTTGTAACAGGATTGTTGAGGTTGGACATGAACAAGACGGAAAGATTTCTGGCGGCGCTTGAGGAAATGCGGGCGGCGA
Source organism: Selenomonadaceae bacterium (assembly GCA_017614505.1). Lineage (GTDB taxonomy): Bacteria > Bacillota > Negativicutes > Selenomonadales > Selenomonadaceae > Quinella. The sequence goes on from JAGABT010000013.1 coordinate 60,126, forward strand.
TAAACGGGCGGGAATTTGAAAAACTGGCGCGGCACGTCGACGTTGAGGAATTTTTAAGCGAAGGCTACGAGGAAGTCACGGACGAGCTGGCGAAGCGCTGCGCGGAGTTCCACGAGCTTTACCCGAAAGATTTGCTGTTCAAATTCGGCAGCGGGATTTTGCGCCTGTACAACGCAAAATTCAAGGGCGTGCACTTGGCTTTCGTGACGCGGACGATGAATGCTTACTTCGATAAAAATCTGACGCCGCCTAAAAGTTTCGCGTTGCACCCGATAAATTTCTGCGCAGTCGAACTTTCGCGATTATTGAAAGCGCTCTCGTCGGACGTACAGAAAATCACGTTCGAGGAAAATCACGCGCTGGTTGACGTGGAAATTTCTGGCGACCGCTCGGAGTACGGGAAAATGTGGGGGACGCTGCCTTTCAAATGCGAGTTCGAGGAAGTTGAAGGCATCTGGAAACTGCGGCGAATTGTGAACGTGCGCGAACTGGTGCCGCCGGTTCTGGACATGGCGGAAACGTACTGGCCAGCCGCGTGGGATTTGGGAATAAAATTATGAGCCGCGAAAGGCTTGACGTTCTGCTGACAGAGCGCGGATTTTTCGACAGCCGCGCCCGCGCCAAAACTATGATTATGCTCGGCAAAATTCTCGTCAACGGGCAGAAAGTCGATAAGGCAGGTACGCTCGTCTCAACTGACGCGGAAATTCAGATTCTCGGCGAGGATATGCCATACGTTTCGCGCGGCGGTTTCAAGCTGCGCAAGGCTATCGAAAGTTTTGGTCTGGATCTGCGCGGGAAAATTGCGGCTGATATTGGCGCGTCGACCGGCGGTTTCACGGATTGTATGCTGCAGAGCGGCGCGGCTAAAGTTTACGCCATCGACGTGGGCTACGGGCAGCTGGCGTGGAAACTCCGCAACGATACCCGCGTTATCAACCTTGAACGCACGAACATTCGCAACGTCACGCGCGCGGATATCCCCGACGTTCTGGATTTCGCGTCGATTGACGTGGCGTTCATTTCGCTGGATAAAGTTCTGCCCGTCGCCTTTGAACTGCTCAGCGATACCGGCGAAGTTGCCGCGCTGATTAAGCCGCAGTTCGAGGCGGGGCGGGAAAATGTCGGCAAGAAAGGCGTCGTCCGTGATAAAAAAATTCACGCGGCAGTTATCGAGTACGTGCTGAATTTCGCGCAGGATTTGGGCTTTAAAATTTGCGGGCTGGACTTTTCGCCGATTAAAGGTCCCGAAGGCAATATCGAATACCTTGCGCATTTTTCCAAAAATCCCGCCGCGCCGGAATTTGACTGGGCAAAAAAAATAAGCGCTGCCGTTGAGGCGGCGCACTCTACGCTTGACTAATCTGGCTGAAATTTTCGCCGTAGACAGCAATCAGATTCGCGCGGAAATCTTCAAGGTCTAAGCCGGACGCAACAAATTCTTCGGCGGCGGTACGAGCCTCCTGCAGTGTCTCCACGTCGCGGAAAACGTTCGCAACTTTTAAATCCGGCAAGCCGTGCTGACTTTCGCCAAAGAACTGTCCAGGTCCGCGAAGTTTCAAATCTTCCTCCGCCAGTACAAAGCCGTCATTCGTCGACTCCATCAAATCCAGCCGCGCCTGAGCAATACTCGCCTTGCTGTCCGAAATTAAAAAGCAGTAGGATTTTTCAGCGCAGCGCCCGACTCTCCCGCGCAACTGGTGAAGCTGTGAAAGACCGAAGCGCTCAGCATTCTCAATCACCATGACCGTCGCATTCGGCACGTCAACGCCGACTTCGATAACCGTCGTCGCAACCAGCAGTTTAATTTCGCCCGCGCGAAACTTTTCCATAACTTCATCGGATCTCATTCGCCCGTGAATCAGCGCGCATGGAATATCGCTGAAAATCCCCTCGCTCAGCCGCTCGTAGGTTTCCTCAGCAGAATCGACGTGGCTCAGCTTTTCGGATTCGCTGTGCTCAATCAGCGGGCAGACAACGTAAGCCTGCCGCCCTTTTAAAATTTCTTCGCGCACAAATTCATAAACTTTTTTCCGGCTGCGAATATTCTTCACTTTGGTTTCAACCGGCTGGCGCCCTGGCGGCATTTCCTTTATCAGCGAAACTTCCAAATCGCCGTAGACCGTCAGCGTCATTGTGCGCGGGATTGGCGTCGCCGTCATAACCAGCATATCCGGCACCGCGCTGGATTTTTGCCCCAGCCGCGCCCTCTGCGATACGCCGAATCGGTGCTGCTCGTCCGCGATTATCAAGCCCAGTTTCGCGAACTGTACGCCTTCCTGAATCAGCGCGTGCGTTCCAATCACTATATCCAGTTCCTGCGCGGAAATTTGCCGGTAAATTTCTTCGCGCATTTTTTTCGTCCGCGTTGCCTTCGCGCTCAAAAGTCCCACGCGTATTCCGAGCCCGCTCAAAAATTTCGTGAATGTTTCGTAGTGCTGACCGGCTAAAATTTCCGTCGGCGCCATGAACGCGCCCTGCCAGCCATTTTCTACCGCCTTCACCAGCGCCAGCATTGCCACGGCGGTTTTTCCTGAGCCTACGTCCCCCTGTATCAGCCGCCGCATCGGCATCGAACTTTCCATGTCTCGCGCGACTTCACTGAAAACTTTCTGCTGGTCTTTCGTCAAACTAAAAGGCAGGCTCGCCAGCAATTCTTTTACCAGCGCGCCATTTTTTTTGCATTTTATTCCGAGCTGTTCCTCCTGCACGCGCCGCTTGATCAGCATTAGCCCGCACTGTATCGTAAAAAGTTCGTCGAACGCCAGCCGCCGCCGCGCCGCCCGCAGTTCCTCTATCGACGCCGGAAAATGTATCGCTCGAATCGCCGCGTCACGCGAAAGCAGGTTCAGTTTTCTGACCAGCGCGCGCGGCAGATTTTCTTCGACCGGCGGCATTGCGTCCAGCAAATTTCTAATCGCCGTGCGGAAAAAATTCTGATTCAGCCTAGCCGTCGCGGGGTATACCGGCTCTATTCCCAGCTGAACTTTTTCGCCTTCCGACAGTATTGAAAAACTCGTTATCTGGCTCATTTCCGGAAAAAGCGCGCGCGGATTCGTCTTGCCGATTATTACCAGCCGCGCGCCCTCGTGGAGTTTTTTCCGCAGGTATTCCTGATTGAACCACACTACCGGCAGGCTCCCAGTTTCGTCCGAAAGCGTCGCTGTTATCATCGACAAGCCTCGCCTTATGTCTCGGAACTGAATGTTCGACAGCCGCCCTACTACTATTGCCTGCTCGCCGACCTGCACGTTTGCTATTTTCGTTATGTGCCGGTGGTCTTCGTAGGTGCGCGGGTAATGCGTCAGCAGGTCGCGCTTCGTTACGATATTCAGTTTTTCCAGCGCTTCCGCCCGCGTCGGTCCTACACCCTTCACGTACATCACGCTGTCTGCAAGTTCAAATACAGTCTTACTCATTGGCTGGCGCCTTTCGTTGACAAAAATTTCGCGTCACTCTAGCTAGGCGCAACCCCCCAAGCCACTCTCGGATAATGGCTCGGGGGGTTGCGCCCTGTGATAGCCGGTGTGGGACTCTACCGTCTTCTGTTATTTCTCATCTCACGCCCAAATTCTACCACGCCCGCCCGCTTTTTGCAAGCCCTCACTCAAATTTTATTTCCGGCAACTGCGCGACTATCTCCAGCGTCTTCAGGCTGACCGTTACCAGCGACTGCGCCAGCCGCAAAATATATCCCGCGTCCCCGCGCTCGGCGCACCACAAATTCGGGTCGTTCACTATCCCGCTAGCCTTGTCAGTTTTTATCTGGTACCGCTCCACCAGCCATTCCAGCGGACTGCGCCCGTTCACGACGTATTCCAGCGCCCGCGCCGGTATCCCCACGATTTTTATTTTGGAATTGTACTCCAGCGTCAGCGTCTCGCCCGCACGCACCAGCTTCATTTTCGTTACGCGCAAATCTGTATTGTCCGGCGGCTCAACAACTTCCACGCCTGCCGGCGGAGCCTGCGTTTCGTAGTTCAGGTGAATTTCCGCCAAATCCCGCCCTGCGCGACTTAGCGCCCAGAAATCTTCCACACGCTCCACCAATATTATCCTCGGCAGCGACTTCTTCAGCTCCGCCGCAAATTCCTGCCGGTACGCCGGCAAATGCAGAAATCCATACACGTAGTAAAATATATCTTCCTTCGTCACGGATTCGCCGTATGCACGCCGCGCCTGCTCCAATATCCATCTCGTTATACAGTCTTTACGCACGTAGTCTCCTTCAAATAAACTTGGCGTATCATTTATTACGTACCAGTACAGCGGAAAACACTGCACCTTTTCAATGAAGTCAAGGCTGATAATTTTATCGACAATCAGCACGGAAAAATCTTTGTTACTGCCAATACCAGAAACGCAGATTAAAAGATTCTCTTCATTGCCGGTCGGAAAAATTTTTGGCATTTGATAGACACGTTCATTAAAATATTTATCGTAGTAAAGATATTTGAGGCAGAATGGACGATGAAGACTTTCAATAATTCTATCATGACAAAATTTAATTTTACGATGTCGCTTTGCATTTGCGATTAAACCTTCAGACCAGCTAATTTTCGTCGAATCATTATCTTCAATGTTAAAATCATTATAAAAATCAATCGTCGCCGCCATATTTTCAGCAAGATTCGCGCGGGAAAAATTATAACACCAAGCGTCACGAGCAGTATTAATACCTTTGGTATAAAAATCACGGAAAGTTTTTTCTATGCTGTCGGACATCTTGTCGCCGAGGATAATGAAATTGTCGAAAGAATCGCCGCGCTGGTTAATCCAATCGTGTCTGGCGTTGGGCGTGATAACAATTTCATTGGCGGCGAAAATGTCGCTGAAGGCAGAATGAAAGTCGGCAATGCGGGACAATTTTTCGTCGCGGCTAAGATAATCGCCAATGTCGACGTAATGAATTTCGGCGGGCGCGGCAGAATCCGGCACCTTGACAAGAATGGTAATGGCTACGCCAGTCATGATGTCGAAAACATTTTGACCTTCACGTTTGGCGCCGTCTTTAATTTTGCCACGAATTGCGCCGCGCAGGTTGAAAATATAAATGGCGGTGAACTCATTTTCAAAGCAGGCGCGGAGCCCGTCCATAGCGGCGCCGTCGAGCCAGCCGGCGTTGGTGACGAAACCGACGATACCGCCAGCGGAAATTCTGTCGGACGCCCAGCGAAAAGCCTTGATGTAGCTGTCGTAGAGAGAATTTTTATTGGTGGCGGCGGTTTTGGCGGCGTAGGTATCGGCGATACGCCTTTCGAGGGCAGGATAGTGGACGTTCTGGGCGTTATCGTTGGCGGATTTTTGCCCGACGGAATAGGGCGGGTTGCCGATGATAATTTCGATTTTGGCATCGAGCTGGGATTTGATACGGGCGGAATTTTCGTGGAGAGGATTTTCCATACCGGCGAGGTAAATTTCGCGGCGCTTGTCGTTTTCGTAGGTCTGGAAAGTGTCGGTGAGGCAAATGCCGTCGAAGGGTAGATAATCGGCGCGGCTGGCGGCGTGGAAGGCGTTCTCGATATTGACGGCGGCGATGTAATAGGCAAGCAGAACGATTTCGTTGGCGTGAATTTCTTCGTGATATTTTCTGGACAAATCCTGAGTGCGAATCAGCCCGCTGTGAATGAGCCGCGCGATAAAGGTGCCGGTACCGGCGAAGGGCTCAAGGATATGAATGTTGCGGTCGGAAATGCTGCGGTGGAAATATTTGGTAAGGGCGTCGCTGACGGAATGCAGAATAAAATCAACGACTTCGGGCGGCGTGTAGACGATACCGAGCTGCTGAACGGTGAGCGGCAGAGCCTGCCTGAAGAAATTGTCGTAGAGGCTGGTAATAATTTTCTGGCGGTTTTTAGCGTCGCCCATATCGCGGCATTGTTCGCGGACGGTGTCATAAAACTCTTTGAGAGCGGCGCGGTCGTTGGCAAGACCGGTTTTGTCGAGGCGGCTGATAATTTCTGACATGGATTTGGAAACGGGATTTTGGTCGGCGAAGGAATAATTTTCAAAGAGCGCTTCAAAGACGGGGCGGCTAACCAAATGCTGCGCGAGCATATCGATAGCGTCCTGCTGGGAAATTGTGGGATTGATATTCTGGCGGAGTTCGGCGAGGAAATTATCGAAGGCGGCTTTGGCGTCGCCGGATTTAATGAGTTCAAAAATTTGCTCGACGTGGCGGCTGACGATAACGGAAACTTTGTTCGACCAGTGCCACCAGTAACCTTTGTTGCCGCTGGTATCGACGACTTTGGCGATAAGCTCGGTGCGGAAAATCTCGAAAGGAATTTCGGCGCTGAAGCGGTCGTATTCTTTGGAGCGAATGATTTTGATTTTTTTAGCGGCTGCACCGAGAGCGAGGCGTTCAACGTCGGCGTTCATGGTTTCGTCGTGAGCCTTGAGCCCTCGAACGACTTCAGAAATTGTGTAGTATTTTTCGTTGTTGGCGGCGTAATAATCGCGCGTGTTAGGGTTGTCTTTGGCGCTGGCGATAATCGGGACGATGATATAGCCGAATTTTTTGCCGTCGAATTTTCTGAGCGCGCGCCCGACTGCCTGAACGATGTCGACTTTGGATTTTTTAGGCGAAAGGAAAATCACGGCGTCAAGGCTGGGAACGTCGACGCCCTCGGAAAGGCAGCGGACGTTGGTAATGATTCGGCAGAGATTGCCGTCGGTAGGCGTGTCGCGCAGTTTATCGAGTTCGACTTTGCGTTCTTCGGCGTTCTTGGAGCCGTCGACGTGAGCGGCTTTGATTTGAACGAGCGCGTCCTTGTCTTCGGAATTGATGTACTTCGCGTAAAGTTTTTCGATGCCGTCAAAAATTTTGGCGGTAACTCGGGAATTGACGATTTTGGGCAGGAAGGCAACGGCTTTGTGCATGGGCGCCAAATCGCCTTCGAGCAGATATTCAGAATCGGCGGTGACGCGCTTGGAAAGGGCGTTGAGGCAGCCGACGAGTTTCGCCATATCGTCGACGCTGAAACTGAAGTCGATTTTCTTGCGGGATTTCGTCGGACTTTCATTGAGCTTGTCGACGATCGCCTGAGCTTTTTCGGCGATATCGTCGCGCATAGCCTGTTGAATTTCGCCTTCGCTGACGGCAAAAATCAGCAGCTGATAATCGGAAAGGCATTCGAGTTCGATAGCGCGCTTGAAACTGATTCGGTAAAATTCTTCGCCGAAAATTTGAGTATCGTCCATCGACCAGACGGTTAAATCTTTGTCGCTGGCGATTTTTTTATTAGTTTCGCTGAACATTTTGGGCGTGGCGGTCATGTAGAGGCGGAGTTTCGCGCAGATTTGTTCGTTGTCGTGGATTATGGAAAATTTGCGCGTATCGCTGTCGGCTTTGTTGTTACCGGCGGTGCGGTGAGCCTCGTCGCAAATCGCCAAATCGAACTCCAGTTTAGCGTCAACGATTTTATCCAGCGACTGGTAGGTAGAAAAAACGACGGTCATGCGGTCGGGATTTTGCTGGCGGAAATTTTTGACGCGGGCGGAAATTTCGGCGGGGTCATTGGTGACGGTAACGGGCAGGTTGACTTCGAGAATCACGTCTTCGAGATTGTTGGCAACGGTTTCGTCGGAGCAGACGCAGATATAATTGAGGGGCTTTTGGGCGTCAGCAGTCCAGGCGTCGAGGGTCTGGCTGAGCAGGGACAGGCTGGGTACGAGAAAAAGAATTGTGCCACGCTGGTCGGTAAGGTCTTCAGCAATTTTGAGCGCGGTGAAAGTTTTGCCGGTGCCGCAAGCCATGATTAGCTGCCCGCGCGAATGATTTTGAAAATGTTCATGAGCGGCGGCGATAGCTTCAAGCTGGTATTCGCGTGGCGTGAGTTTATTGATAGCGGCTTCTCCAATAATTCCGGCGTCGAGTTTTTCCCAGTTGACGCGGGCGCTGCGCAAGGTTTCGAGCGTGATTTTGTGGACGGGCGGCGTCTGATTCTGGAACATTTTCTCGGCGTTGGGACCGAAATTATTTGTGGTAGCGATAAAAATGCGGGCGGCGAATTTTTTGCCGTGGAAAGTCCTGCCGGAATTTGAAATGAACGAGTCGACGCCGGCTTTGTCGACAGTGGCGGATTCGGCATAGAATTTGCACTGGACAGCCCAGTATTCGCCGTCGGCGGTCGTAGCAACGAGGTCTATACCGAGGTCGCGCTCGCGGCTGAAATTTTTCCAGAGCGTAACGCTTTTGATTTTGCCGAGGTAGTGCGGATAGGTGAGCAGGAAATTTTTCATCAGGCGCTCGAACTTGTCGCCCTTTTCGCGCTCGGAAATGTCAGGCGCGCGGTAGTTGTCAAGGAGTTCATCAATCGTCACGGCGATACCTGCCTTTCAAAAAATTTGTTGAGAAATTCCACGCGACTGAAAAGTTTTCCTGCCATTGCTTGAGGAATTGCACGCAATTAAAAGAAGGCGCCCAAGGACGGGCGCCCGTCCGCGCCATTCGCCGGATGCGAATGCAGCGGACAGCTTTCTTTGCCAGCGTTTCTTTCTCGAAAGAAATGCTGATATAAAAATCCCCCTATAGGCGCAACCCCCAAGTCCTTTTTGCCGAAGGTCCTGGGGGCTTTTTTGCGCCTGTGATAGCCGATTAATCTCTTGCTGACATCTAACTATCTAAATCACGCTAAAATTTTACCACGGCGCCGCGAATTTTGCAAGCGTTATTTTTGCGTGAGCTGGCGGTAAATCAAATCAGCCAGACCTATACCGCCGTCCTGCGCGATTTGCTTAGTCAGTTCCTCGTGGTACATATCGCGCCAGATGTCCATAGCGTTATCGTCGCCGAAAAGCTTATCCTTCGGGACGGTCTTCCACATTTCGGTGTAAAGCATTTTCAGCGCAATAGCCTCAAGCTGAACGCTGGCAGCGCGAATATCGCGGTTGCGCTGAGCAAGTTCCTCGTCAGTCATGACGCCGGATTTCGCCGCTTTGTCGAGGCGTTCCTGCGCGTCTTTCAGATTTGCCTGAAATTTAGATTCTTTGCTGATAACGCGCGAACCCGCCTGGTCGGTATTCGTCGAGTGCATGCGCGGCATTAAGAGCGAGCCGTCAACCTGCATAAAATCACCCCGTTAAATAATTTCGATAACCGCATGGATAGCGCCCGCCGCCTTCATCGCCTGCAGAATCGAAATGCAGTCGCGCGGCGTTGCACCGACGGCATTCAGCGCGCCAACAATGTCATTGATATTCGTGGTCGGCGGCATAACGATAGAATTGGACGGCTGCTCGACAACTTCGGTTTCCTCATTGTACTGGCGCATGGTCGTGCCGTAAGAGAACGGGTCTGGCTGAGAAACTTCCATGTCACGCGTCACGCGAATTGACAATCCGCCCTGCGTTATGGCGCATTCATCGACGCTGACATTTCCGCCCATGACGATAGTGCCGGTGCGCTCGTTGAAGACGATTTTCGCAACGTTATCCGGCTTAACCGGCATTTCCTCAATCGACGCAACGAAATCGACGACGTTGGAGCGGTAAGCCAGCGGAATGCGAATATCAATGCGGCTGGGATTTGCCGCCTGCGCGATATTGCCGTAAGCGGAATTGATAGCTTCGGCGATTCTGGAGGAAGTTGTGAAATCCGCATTGGCGAGGCTCAGCGAAATTTCTCCCTGCTGCCCCAGATCATCTTCGACGGTACGCTCAACGATAGCGCCATTGGGCGTTGTGCCGACGGTCGGGAAATTTTTCTGCGCCGCAGTACCGCCGCCTCCGCCAACTACGAATCCGCCGGTGGAAACAGCGCCCTGCGCCACGGCGTAAACTTCACCGTCAGCCGCGCGGAGCGGCGTCTGCAAAAGCGTTCCGCCCTGAATGCTGTTGGCGTCGCCTATCGAACTCACGGTAATATCAATCGTGTCGCCTTCGCGGATAAACGGCGGCAGCGTCGCAGTAACCATGACGGCGGCGACGTTTTTGGATTTCAGCGTCGACTGGTTGACGGTCACGCCGAAACTCCGCAGCATGGTTATCGTGGAATAAATCATCTCGGAAATTTTATCCGAATCGCCGGTGCCCTGCAGTCCGACAACTAAGCCGTAGCCCATGAGCTGGTTGCTGCGAACGCCCTGCACTTTGGCAATGTCCTTTATGCGCGTGACGGCTGATTCCGCAAAGACCGTCGCCGTCACCAGCGTCATGCTCAGAACTACCGCCAGCATTGTAAAAATTTTTTTCACGGTAAATCACCTGCCGTTATCAGAACAGGAAGTTGAAAACCTGCGTCAGAATGCCCTGCCGCTGTTTGGCGTTCAGCGGACCCTTGCCGTCGAATCTTAGCGTGGCGTCGGCAACTTTCGAGGAAGGAACGGTGTTAGCAAAAGTCACGTCGTCGCGGCGGACAATTCCGCGCAAAGTGATTTTGTGTTCGTCGCGGTTCTGCCAAATCGACTGCGTGCCTTCGACAATCATGTTATCATTCGGCAAAACTTCCACGACGGTAACCGTAATTTGCCCGCTGACGCTGTTGTTATCAGTCACCGAGCCTTCCGCCTCCCAGTTGTCGGAGCCGCTTGCGCCGAGCGCCTTCAGAAAATCGAAAACGCCCGTACCCGCGCCAATGCTCACGCTGCCGGATTTGGAATTGGAACGGCTCGCAGTGGCGCTTTGCCTCGTGGTTTCGCTTATCACAATCGTCAGAATATCGCCGACGTTGCGCGCCTTCCTGTCTGAATAAATCCCGAAGGAATTGTCCCGCCACAAAGACCGCGCCTCTGCCGCGCCGGAAAATGACGCCGCTAAAAAAAATGCAGTCAACACTGCGGCTAAAATTTTCTTCAACATTTACAAACTCACCTCCACAGTTTGAGAATCGATAACCTTCGCGGATAAAACTTTCTGCGACATTTCGTTTTTAACGCGAATCATTTCGCCGATTCTGCCGCGCGTCATGGTAATGCCGTTCGCCGAAATTTCGATGCCCTTGTACCGCAGAATAATTTTCACCGGCTGATTTGAACGCACCGCGACCGGCTGCTGAAAATATGCCATGGTTACCGGCGAGCCTGCGCAAATCAGCCTGTGCGGCACTAAGCCCACAACTTCCCGCGCGCTCTGCAGATATTCCGTGCGCCCGTCGACCGGCACTTCCTCTACGCGAAAATCTGCCTCGGCTACCGGCACTTCTATTCGCAGGTCGTGATTGGCTATCAGCGCCACGTCGAAAATTTTTACCGCCACGACGAAATTTACATCGCGGTAAACCCTGCCGCCCACTGAAATTCGCGCCTTGACGGGCGTTACGCCGGTATAGTTCACTGCCGCCGACGGCAAAATAATTTTTATGTCGATAATTCCATTCGGTAAAGTTATATCCGCCAGCGGTCTCTGCAGCGAAATTTCATGGCGCCGAAATTCTCCGCGCCGTTCCAGCTCAGTCTCAATTTCCGCCACTGCCATGGATTCGATTTGCCCGCCTGGCACAATCTGGTTAGCGAAAACACGCGGCGCGAAAATCGTTACGAAAATCACTGCCGCGATAAAAAATATTCTGTTCATGTCAATCAGCGCTTAAGCTGGTTTGCAATTTCGAGCATGGAATCGGAAGTCGTTATCGCCTTGGAATTGGACTCGTAGGCGCGCTGGGCGACAATCATGTTTACCATTTCCTCGACGATTTGGACGCCGGACATTTCCAGCGTGTTTTGCGTAAGAACGCCCGCGCCGTCCTGCCCTGGCGTACTTTCGATTGGCGCGCCGGACGCCGCTGTCTCAAGGAAAAGATTTTTGCCGTAAGCCTGCAGGCCCGAAGGATTTACAAATCTCACGAGCGTGATGTTGCCAATTTCAGTCTGCGTGCCGCCGGTCGGCGTATCCGAAACAATTCCGTCGCTGCTGATAACGAGGCTGTCGAGCGTGGCGTTTTCCTCCAGCGTGATATTCGGAACGAGCAAAAAGCCATCGCTGGTTACGAGCCGCCTGTTAGAATCCAGCTTGAATGAGCCGTCGCGCGTATAAGCAGTCGTGCCGTCGGGCAGCTGTACCTGGAAAAATCCTTCGCCCTGTATTCCAACGTCGCTGGGATTATCTGTCGTCTGAAGCGGTCCCTGCGTAAAAATCCTGTTCGTCGCCGCAACCTTCACGCCCAGACCAATCTGCAAGCCCTGCGGATATTGCGTGCCGTCGCCAGAACTCCCGCCAGCGTCGCGCAGTGTCTGATAAATCAAATCCTGAAATTCCGCGCGAACTTTCTTGTTGCCGTAGGTGTTCACGTTCGCAAGGTTGTGCGCTACCACGTCCATATTTTTCTGCTGCGCCACCATTCCCGACGACGCAGACCACAAGGACCTCATCATAACAAAAACCCCCCAATGTCATTTTAAAATTATATCGTCAAATCGCCGCGGCGCCTTAATTCAAAAATTGGGCGAACCGTCCGAACAGTCCGCCCTTAGCCGTATGGTTTTCGCCGCGAATTTCTTTACTTGCGAAGATTGAGCTGCGCAATAATTTCGCGGTAACGATTGATATTTTTCTTGCTCAGGTAGTTCAGAATGCGGCGGCGCTGACCGACCATTTTCAGCAGACCGCGACGCGAATGATGATCCTTCTTGTGTTCCTTCAAATGCTCGGTGAGGTACGTGATACGCGCCGTCAAAAGGGCAATCTGAACTTCCGGCGAACCGGTGTCCCCGTCATGCACGCCGTACTTTTTGATAATCTCCTGCTTGGTTTCCTTGTCTAACACTTAAAAATCCCCCTGTGTATCGCAATTTCCTGTAGCGAAGTACGCGCCGGAGTTGCGTCGAACCGCGCCACGGTTTATGTAGTTTACCATACCCGCGCGAATTTTGCAAGCTTGATTTTTATCACCAGCATCGTCTGGCAAAAAATCCACAGTCCTAAAAATTACGCTAAATACCTTTCGCAGGCTGGCTGAATCACTATCCAGATTTTATCGTCCGGCTGGATTCTGGGAAAATAATTTTGGTGGAGGCTAAGGGCGAGCACTTGAAAAATGACGACAGCCGCGATAAGCTTGAACTTGGGCTTGACTGGCAGGTTCGCGCAGGAGAAAATTTCCGCTACTACATGGTTTTCGACAATGAGGCTATCGCCGCGCCAAATTCCTGCACGATTAACGAATTTCTGAAAACTGTTTCGGCGCTCTGAAAAATCCGCTTTACAAAATTTGCCAGATTCGTTATAATTCTCATAAATAGACAAAATATTTTTTAGGAGAGTTTAAAAATGGCTAAGTATGTCTGCACGATTTGCGGTTACGTCCATGAGGGCGACGCACCGCCGGAAGAATGCCCAATTTGCAAGGCTCCGGCTGAAAAGTTCCAGAAACAGGAAGGCGAACTGGTTTACGCGGACGAGCACGTTGTTGGCGTGGCTAAGGGCGTCGACGCGCGCATTATCGAAGGTCTCCGCCAGAATTTTACCGGCGAATGCTGCGAAGTCGGAATGTACCTCGCAATGAGTCGCGCGGCGCACCGTGAAGGTCTGCCGGAAATTGGCGAAGCTTTCCGCCGCTACGCGCTCGAAGAAGCTGAACACGCCGCCAAATTCGCTGAACTTTTGGGCGAAGTCCTTTCCGCCTCGACGAAGGAAAATCTCGAAAAGCGCATTGCGGCTGAACACGGCGCCTGCCAGGGCAAGAAAGACCTCGCTAAGCTCGCGAAGGAACTCAACCTCGACGCAATTCACGACACCGTTCACGAAATGGCGAAGGACGAAGCGCGCCACGGCAAAGGTTTCCAGGGCTTGCTCAAACACTACTTCGGCAAATAAAATCTGATTCGCGCCAATAAAAAATTAACCGCTCTCCGAAAATCGGTGGGCGGTTTTTTAATTTTTGTTTCAGCATTTCTTTTGAAAAAGAAACGCTGGCAAAGAAAACTGGGCCGCATAGGTCGCATCCGGCGACCTGTGACGGCCCGCGCGCCGTCCATGACGCGCTTCTTTTAAATTCGCGCGGTTTACTGCGGTTTAATGCGTTTGACAGCCTCGCTGAGCGGCGGGATAATCTGTTTCTTGCGGCTCATGACGCCAGGCAGATAAACATGCGTGCCGCTGGCGTCTTTCTTGAACGCCTCGCCAATCAAAGTTTTGGGCGAACCGGCGTAGACAAGGTACGTCGCCTCTTCGAGAATGTCGGTAACCATGAGCAGGTGCATATCGAAGCCTTCGCGCTCGCAGTTGTCCTTCATAACGTCGATAAGTTTATCCTCAATGTCGAGAACTTCCTTCGGGTCCATGACGGAAATCTGGCTGACGATAATGCGGTAGTCGCCGATTTTAAATTCCTTGAGGTCGTTTTTGGCAATTTCAGTCGGAGTTTTGCCGCCAATACCGGCACCCGCGCGGAGCATTGCCAAGCCGTATTCTTTGAGGTCGACGCCCGCAATTTCAGCCAGACGCTCGGCGGTATTGCGGTCTTTCTGCGTGCAGGTCGGCGATTTGAAAAGCACGGTATCAGAAATAATTGCGGAAAGGAGCAGTCCGGCAATGGACGGCGGAATTTCCACATCATTATCCCAGTGCATGTTGGCGACGATCGTGCAGGTGCAGCCGACAGGTTCCTGGCGAATGTAAATCGGTTCCGAAGTCTGAATGCCGCCGAGCCGGTGGTGGTCGATAATCTCAATAATTTTGGCGTCTTCAATGCCCTCGATAGCCTGCCCGCGCTCGTTGTGGTCGACGAGGATAACTTTTTCGCGTTCGGGCAGCATAATTTCATCGGCGCTGACGATACCGACGAGCTTGTTATTTTCGACGACGGGATAACTGCGGAAACGGTGTTCGTCCATGACGCCCTTGATGTCGCTGAGCAAATCCATTGGGCGGAAACAGACCGGCTCGGAATGCATAATGCGGCGAATCGGCACGCACTGATTGAGCAAACGCCCGACGGTGTAGGTATCGTAAGGCGTGGCGAGCACGAAGATTTTCAAGTTAGCCGCCTCAGCCAGCGCTTCAGCCGCCACGCGGCAGCCGCCGGTAACAATCATACAGGAAATGCCGGAATTTAAAATCTTGCGCAGAGTGGTAACGCTGCGGTCGCCGACGAGTACAATATCTTTCGGCTTGAGACTTGCCAGCGTAGTCTCAACGCTCCCCGCCGCAATTTTGATACTGCCTTCGATAAATTCATTTTCGTCACCGGCAACCAGAACTTTGGACTCAGTTGCCTGAATGATGTCGCGGTAACGGACGCGCATGTCAACGAGGCTTTGCAGACCGAGTTCGAGGAAGTAGCGCTTAGCTAGGTCGCTGACTGAAACGATACCGACTAAATCGCCGTTACTGTCGGTGACGGGAACGGACTGCAGTTCGCTCTTGCGCATGACTTCACCGAGGCGGCGGAGCGTATCGTGCTGGCGGACGACGGTTTTGCATTCGAGCGCCACGTCCTTGACGCGCGGATAAAGGTCAGCCAGAAGCAGCGGCTGTTCCATTTTAAAATATTCCAGCGCGTATTTAGTTTCGTTGTTAATTTTACCGCAGCGCGCCGGAACTGCATTGACGCCGAGCGCCTGCTTGAGGTGCGAATAACCAATAGCAGAACAAATCGAATCAGTGTCGGGGTTCCTGTGCCCAATGACGTACACGGGCTTGTTGCCTTTGCCTTTCATCAAATCAGCCTCCCAAAAAAATCGATGAACTTCAACAATGCCGAAATTATATCTGAAAATTTTTGCGCTGTCTATCGAAAAATAAATTTTTTCGGCGCATTGCCAAATTTTTGCAAACCAGATAAAATAGTTATAAGTTTGGGAAAAGGCGTGATAATTATGGTGGGAATTGTAGTTGCGTCGCACAGCCGCAGTCTGGCTGAAGGCGTCGTTGAAGTTGCGCGAATGATGGCTCCTGACGTTCCGATTATTGCGGCGGGCGGTATGGACGACGGGAGCATGGGCACGAGCTGCCGGAAAATTATTGGCGCGGTCAAGCAGGTTTATTCTGACGACGGCGTCGCGCTGATTGCGGATATTGGCAGTTCGATTTTGTCGGCGGAAATGGCGGTCGAAATTTTGAAACGCCCGAACTTAAAAATTGTGGACTGTCCTATCGTTGAAGGCGCGGTTATCGCAGCGGTTGAATCTAAGCTCGGCAAGACGCTGGCTGAAATTGAAACCAGCGCCATTCGCTCCAGAACTATTCGCAAACTTACCTGAACGGAAATGATTTACCAACTAAAAAAACGCCGCCACTCTGGCGACGCTTTCAGTAATGGGCAGGGATGGATTCGAACCATCGTAGCAAACGCAACGGATTTACAGTCCGCCCCCTTTAGCCACTCGGGCACCTACCCTTATTTTTATGACATTGGAGAGACTTGAACTCCCGACCCTTTGATTCGTAGTCAAATACTCTAATCCAGCTGAGCTACAAGGCCATATTTATTTAAAGTTGGTGGATCCACTTGGACTCGAACCAAGGCCCAGCCGGTTATGAGCCGGCTGCTCTGACCAACTGAGCTATGGATCCCCTAGGACCGACCGGTTGCAAACCACTCTTTGTCAGAGAGCTTTTGACGTTGCCAGCGCCATTGCTGGTTTGCATAGCCTCTATCCGGTAGTTATTCACATCCGGCTACATTCACTCAATCTCACAATTCGTGCTATATGTACAGGTCTTACAGTGTACACAAAACTCTTTACCGGCGGTTTACCAACTTGTTGTCAAAAAAATGGAGCGGAAAACGAGGCTCGAACTCGCGACCCCAACCTTGGCAAGGTTGTGCTCTACCACTGAGCTACTTCCGCAAGAACTATTTGGAGCGGAAAACGAGGCTCGAACTCGCGACCCCCACCTTGGCAAGGTGATGCTCTACCACTGAGCTACTTCCGCGCCCTTATCAGCTAACCTTCATCAACTGACAAGGCGCATTATACTAGCTGACGCCCGATTTGTCAAGAGAAATTTTTTCCCTAAAACATTGCGGCGGGAAATTTTTTCGTGTACAATGTATATCAAATTCTGCGCGACTGGGAGGAGTTTTTTTGTCACGTAAAAATCGCAAGTCAAACGAAATGCGCGAAGTTTCCATAACGCGCCGCTATCAGATGCACCCCGCCGGCTCCGCGTTAATCGAAGTCGGTAACACCCGCGTCGTCTGCGCCGCCACAATCGAAGATAAAGTTCCTTACTTCCTCAAGGGTACCGGCACAGGCTGGCTGACCGCTGAATATTCCATGCTGCCCTGCTCCGCCGCCGAACGCGTTCCGCGCGAACTCAAAAAGCCCAGCGGTCGTACTGCCGAAATTCAGCGGCTTATCGGGCGGGCTCTGCGCAACGTCATGGACTTATCCGCTATCGGCGAGCGCACGATTACCGTTGACTGCGATGTCATTCAGGCGGACGGCGGCACCCGCACCGCTGCGATTACCGGCGCGCTCGTGGCTCTTGTCGAAGCCTGCGAAACAATTTACGAGCCTGGCAAAATTTTTCCAGTCAAAGATTTCGTCGCCGCAATTTCCGCCGGCATTTACGAAACCGGCGAAAAAATTCTCGACCTGAACTACGCCGAAGATTTTACCGCGCTGGCTGACTGCAACGTCGTCATGACCGGCGCCGGTGAACTCGTCGAAGTTCAGATTACCGGCGAGAAAAAAACTTTTACCCGCGCTGATTTGAACGAAATTCTTGACCTGGCTGAAGTTGGTATCAAAAATTTAATTGATATACAAAAAGACGCGCTCGGCGAACTGAGCTGGCGCGTAGGGAGGATTGGTTGAATGGTTAAACAAATCGTTATCGCTACGAAAAATCTCGACAAGCTGCGGGAAGTGGAAATTGCCTTAGACGGTCTGCCGGTGGAAATTCTTTCGCTGGCGGACATTGACGATTTTCCTGACGCCGTGGAAGACGGCGAAACTTTCGAGGAAAACGCGCGCATTAAGGCGAAATTTTTCTGCGAACAGACTGGACTTGCCTGCATTGCTGACGATTCCGGTCTGGAAGTTGAGGCGCTGGACGGCAAACCTGGCGTTTATTCCGCGCGTTTCGCAGGTTACCACGCGCACGATGTTACCAACAATCAGAAACTGCTTGAGGAACTCGAAAAAGCCGGAGTTACCGAATCCGCCGCCGATTACCGCTGCGCTCTGTGCTTCATCGACACGGACGGTACTGAAATTTGCGCGACGGGAATTGTTCACGGCACGATTAAAAATGTTGCGCGCGGCGAAGGAGGTTTCGGCTACGACCCGTATTTCTATCTGGACGATTCAAAAACGATGGCTGAACTCACGCTTGAGGAGAAGGATTCATTAAGCCATCGCGGAGCGGCGCTCAGGGAACTGGTGCCGAAACTGAAGGAGCGATTGCTGTGTACATTGGAATAATCAGCGACACGCACGGGAGTTATGCCGCAGTTGAAAAAGCCGTGAGTATCGCGCAGAAAGTTGATATGTGGCTGCACCTCGGCGACTGCACGCCCGACGCGGAATACCTTCAAAGCCTCGTGGGCGTTCCAGTTTACGGCGTAGCTGGCAACTGCGACTGGCCAATGGGCGATACCTGCTACGAGCGGATTATTGACGCGGCGGGACACAAAATTTTCATGACGCACGGGCACAACTACGGCGTTCGCTACACGCAGGAATATATCATGGAAGCCGCCGAATCGCAGGGCGCCGACATTGCGCTCTACGGTCACACGCACATTGTCGATTATCTGATTGGTCCGCCGCTCGTTCTGAACCCTGGCAGTGCT
The DNA here is from genome assembly GCA_017614505.1 of Selenomonadaceae bacterium. Classification (GTDB taxonomy): domain Bacteria; phylum Bacillota; class Negativicutes; order Selenomonadales; family Selenomonadaceae; genus Quinella. The sequence continues at coordinate 78,808 of JAGABT010000013.1, forward strand.
GCGCGTCCGCGCGACGACCAGCGCGGCTCCTTTATGCTCATGGAACTTCAGCCTGGCGCCGAGCCGAAAGTTACCATAATCCGCATGAAATAATTTCGAGGAATTTTTATGAAACTTGATTATCATATGCATTTCGAGTACGGCGATTACGATTTCGACTGGGTGCAGGGATTTTTCGACGCGGCGGCTAAACGCGGTCTGGCGGAAATTGGCGTCTCGGAGCATTCGCATACCTTCCCAGAATTTCAGCAGCTGTACTACGATGATTTGATTCTGGACGATTCGGAAGTTGGCGCCTTTCAGAAAATCTGGCTCAAGTCCAACAAGTTCAAGCACACGCTCAAGGATTATTTCGACTTCATGAACGCGCTCAGGAAAAATCACGCCGTCAAAATCGGTATCGAAGTCTGCAATTTTCAAAATCAGTCCGCCGTTAAAAAAATTCTGGACGCGTGGGATTTCGATTACGTCATTGGCTCGGTACACTTTTTATGGGGCTGGGGCTACGACGCGTCGAAAGTTAAAGCCGAGTGGGAGCGTCACGACCTGCGCGAAATTTATGAGCAGTATACGCTTGAAGTTGAAAAGCTGGCGGCGTCCGGCAACTACGATATTCTCGGTCACCCGTTCAATATCCGGCTGTTCAAACATTTTCCTGACTTCGACGTTTCAGCTTACCTTGAACGCGTCGCCGCCGCTATGAAAAAAGCTAACCTTGCTGTCGACGTGAACACCGGCACGCGGTATCGTTATCCCGTTGCTGAAATTTCGCCCTACGCTGAGTTTATGAAGGTCGCCGCCGCGTATGACCTGCCGATTATTATCAGCTCCGACGCGCACCAGCCCGAAGACTGCGGCAACTTCTGCGACGAGGCGATTAGCTACGTTAAAAGTTTCGGCTACGATAAAGTCCTGCGTTTCAGCCATCGCCAGCGTGAATTTATCGAACTGGGGTAGTATCTACTTTCTTTCTGTGGAGAAAGAAAGTTACAAAGAAAGCCAGCCCGCTGCATTCGCGTCCGGCGAATGGCGCGGGCGGCGCGCCGTCCATGGCGCGCTTCTTCCGTTGAAAAAAGGGGGCGTTCCGAAATGAGACAGGTTGGAATTTTTGGCAAGCGCAAGAGCGGCAAATCCGCGCTCATGTACGCGCTGACGAATCACAAAATGAACAGAGAGACCCGCTACAGCGCGATGGAAATTAGCGGCGTCGGCAAGATTATGCTCGTCGATACCATTGGCGTCGACGTGGAAAAAACTACCGCTGAAAAGTCCGCCGAAAGCATTGAAGTCGCGCTCATGCTCATTCCCAACGATTCTTTTGAACTTGAGCTGGCGTGGCTGAGCAAACTCAAAAAAAGCGGCGCGTCAATCATCGCTGTCGTCAGCCAGGCGGATAAATTCGCGGACGGCGGCAAAAGTCTGGCGGCGGCGGTTACCGAAGTTTCGGGACTCAAAGCTATTTGCGTCAGCGCGCATACCGGCGACGGCGTTGAGGAACTCCACGAGGAAATTATTCAGCGGCTCAGAGGTGATGGCGTTGCTCAAAATTAAGTTTATCGCCGCAATTATTTTCGCGATTATCTTCGCCAACAGCGCCGCCGCGCAGGAAAATATGCCCGGGCTCGAAACTAACTGGTACTGGCTTTCCTCCAACAAAAAGTACAGCAAATTCCTCGCGCCGGAAACCGTCGTCGTCATTAAGCGCGCAAGAACTGAGGACGGGCGTGACGTTCCCACGGAAATTGAGGCGTGGACGAAAACCACTTACAACGTCGAAGGCGCCAGCGAAACTATCAAAAATTACAATATCGCCGCGATTCTGCCAGACCCCAGGAAACTTTCCTACAGCCTTGCACTTTTGAAAATTAATCCGCAGAACCGCACGCTCCAATACCTGCGCGAAGATTTTTACGACGGCGCGGACAGGGTTATCTGGTCGAAGGGCGAGGCGCGCGTCAAGGAAATTAATTCGCAGTCGTTCGACGAAGATTTTTACGCGGCGATTGTCGACGAAGTTTTCAACATGGGCGAACTCGACCGCAAGAAGGCTAAGGACCGCTGGATTGAGCTTTGGACTTTCACCAACACCAAAACTAGAGATACCACGACCGCAACTGCTGATACCACGACAATGCGAATGCGCGGCGCCAATCTGATTTTCTGGCAGTGGCAGGAGACTAAAAATTCCAAAGGGCAGGTTACCGAAATTCAGCTCACGAAAAAAACTGTCAATCTCGCGCAGGGTACCGAGCGCATTGCTGCCGGAAATGTCTGGAGCCTGTCGACGAAGCGCTGGAGCGAGTTCAATGACGAATCCGGCGGAATTTACCGCATGATTAAAAATGACGAACCCGACTACAAAGGGCTGATTCGCCTGCGCGCGTTCGTCAAGGGATACCCGAACTGGGTAAACCGCTATGCCATTTCCTGAGGTGACGCGATGAAAACCTGTGAAATTTGTCCGCACCACTGCCGCCTTGAGACCGGCGAAACTGGAAAGTGCCGCGCGCGGATTAATGACGGCGAAAAAATTACCGCGCTCAACTACGGCGAAATTACTTCAATCGCGCTGGATCCCATCGAGAAAAAGCCGCTCTACAGATTTTACCCAGGCAGCTGGATTTTGTCCGTCGGCAGCTACGGCTGTAACCTGAACTGTCCTTTCTGCCAGAACTACGAAATTTCCATGGCTGATTCCAAATTCCCGACGCGCAAAACTACGCCGGAAAATCTTGTAAACCTTGCCGTCGAGCTCAAAGCGCGCGGAAATATCGGCGTCGCCTTCACCTACAACGAACCCTTTATCGGCTACGAATTTGTTCGAGACACTTCCGAAATTCTCCAGCGCGTTGGTTTAAAGTCAGTGCTGGTTACGAATGGCACGGTTGCCAGCGGCGCGCTCAGAAAAATTCTCCCGCTCATCGACGCAATGAACATCGACCTGAAGGGTTTTAGCCAGAAAATTTATGACTGGCTGGGCGGCGATTTTGAAACTGTCAAGCGAACTATTCAGACGGCGGCGGAGAGCTGCCACGTCGAAGTTACCACGCTGATTGTTCCTGGCATGAACGATTCGGAAGCGGATATGCTTGAAGAGTCGCGCTGGATTGCGAGCGTTTCTCCGGAAATTCCGCTGCACGTCAGCAGATTTTTTCCGCGCTACAAAGTTACCGACAGACCGCCGACGGACGTTGCGAAAGTCTATCGGCTGGCGGAAGTCGCGCGGCAGAATTTGAAATACGTCTATACTGGGAATTGCTGAAATAAAAAAACCGGCGGGCGAATGAAACCTGCCGGCTTTTACTTTATTTTGACAATGAGTATTGGGATTAGCGGAGCTATGCGGCAACTTCCTCCTTCATGACATAGCGAATGTACATTGGAATTTTTTCAATCGTCTTGTCAAGGCGGGGATTTCTGTGCCAGAGTTTGAAGTTATGAAGTTCCGCTTCAGAGCGACCACTGCGGAAAAATTCGTACACGCCCTTTGAAAAATCCTGCGAGAAAAGGTAGCACTGTTTTCCACCCGTCACGAGATAAAAATGAAGTTTGTTATTCTTCTTGGTGATTGTAATTTTGTTTCTCATGATTTTCTGCCCTCCAACAACTTCCCTATAATTTTCATGTATTATATCGCAAAACCGCAGGCGTGTCTATAGCTCGCGCCAAAACTTAACCCTGACATAAAAATTTTTAATCTGCGCTTAATTTTTGAACGCGGAGGGCTTTTATTTTTCGTTGGAAACTAAATCTGCTACGGGTAGAGTTGCTTCAAAACTCGGCGCATCGATTTTGGAGACAGAAAAATTATCCGCCGTGACGGCAGAAATTGCGTCGAGATTATTTTCAGTGGAAATGAAATTCGTGTCGTCGTCAGTAAACCACAAGCCGTTGGAGCCGCGCGCATAAATCACATTGTCCTCAAGGCTGATACTTGCCAGCGCGGTATCTTTCAGCGTTAGAACATTCGCGCTGGAACCGACGGTAATTAAAACGTTGTCTCCGCTTTGAACTGACTTGCTGACGCTGCCGCTGGTAATTTGGATTGAATCCGCGCCGCCGAATCCAATGACAGTATCTTTGCCATCGCCAGTTGCGTACTGAATCAAACTGCCTGTGCCGCTGGTGTAAATCGTGTCCGCGCCTGCGCCGCCGTGCAGCGTAGCGCTTTCGACGCCGCCAGCAAGGCTGATTAAATCTGCGCCGGCGCCGCCGTCGATTGAAACTTCATTGCCGCTGTTATAAATCTTATCGGCACCCGCGCCTCCCAGAATCGTGACGCTGTTGCCGGAATTTGTCACAGTATCGTTACCGGCGAGCGCGTCAATTTTCGCGCTGGTAATCGTGTTCACAATTTCGTTGGCAATTTCGTCGCCCTTGATAAATTTGAAGTCGTCATTAATCATGATAACGCCGCCGGAAATTTTGAAATCTTCGTCGGCGACGTTGCGCAGGACGATTTTACCGCTGCCAATCTGGAAAGTGGCATTGGCGCCGCTCCAGGTCGGATTGCTAACGCTCGCGCCGCTGACTGAAATTGAATCGCCTTTGATGAAGCCGAGAATGGTATCATTGCCGTCGCCCGCGTTGTAGAGGAAAAGATTTGGGCTGGCGTTATCGGCAGTCAGAATTGAATCGTTGCCGGTACCGCCGGAAATTGTGACAAGCTCAGCATTTTCTCCGAGGCGAATTGTATCGTCGCCGTCGCCGCCGTCGAGCCAGGTGGATCTTCCGTCGCTTGTAATTTTATCCTTGCCGTCGCCGCCGTAAATCGTGACTTCATTGGCGGTATTGGTGATAATGTCGTTGCCGGACAGCGCATGTATCCTTGATTTATCCTCGTCGACAATCGTGGTATCGTCGCCGCTGGTCAGGGAAATTTCGTTAATGTCGTAGGTAATGGTGCCGTCTTCGTACTTGAGGTCTTCAATGTTGACGTTGACAATGCGGAGAACATTCGACGAGCTGAAGGTAACAATGACATTTTCGCCGCTCTGCTGGGAATTTTTAATCGTGCCGGCGATTTGAATTGAATCGGAGCCGCCGAAGCCGTAGACGGTGTCTTTACCGGCGTCGAACTTGATAAGGTTGCTCCTGCCGTTGGTGTGAATTACATCTGCACCGGCGCCGCCGACCATTGTAACGTCGAAAGCGTCACTGCCGAGGCTGATAAGGTCATTGTCCGCGCCGCCGTCCAGCAGAACATGCGCGCTGATATTGGTCAGGGTATCATTGCCCTTGCCTGCGCGAACGGTGGCGTAGTCCAAATCGTTATTGAAAGACTCCGGCTTATCGCTGAGGTCGAACAGGAGGTCATCGGTATTGGCAAAAATAATCATATCGTCGCGCAGCTGGATATTTTCGCTGTCAACATTAGCCAGAACGAACTGGTTGCTGGAGCTGTTGACGTTATAAAGAATGGTGTTGGCACCGCTTTTTCTGGCGTTGAAGGTTCCCGACAGAATTTTGATAGAATCTTCGCCGGTAAAGCCGTAAATGGTATCCTTGCCGTCGCCTGCCGCGTATTCAATGAGGTTGCCGCGACCATTGGTGTAAATTTTGTCGTTATTCGCGCCGCCGTTCATTGTGACGTTGAAGGCATTGCCGCTGAGGCTGATAGTATCGTTTCCGGCGCCGCCGCTGATTGAAACGTCTTTAGCGGAATTTGAGATATTGTCGGCGCCATCCAGCGCGTCGATTTTCATTCCGGCGACAGTATTGGCGTAGTTATCGCTGCCCGCAGTTAAAACCTTAACGCCGCTGACGACGGTCTCAGTATCCGGCTCAGGCTCAGGTTTAGGCGTGCCGTTGATTTTTGGCGCTGTACCTTTCAGCGCGATTGTACCTGTGACATTTTCGCCGCTGTAAACGCTGACGGTCGAGCCGGACAGGGAGTAGGTGCCGCCGGTAATTTTCAGCGTATCGTTCGCGCTGGTGCCGGTGATTGAATCGTTACCGTCGCCGGAATTGTACAGGAGGATATTGCCGGTGCCGTTGGAATAAATGGTGTCATTGCCTTTGCCGCCATAAACAGTGACGTTGCTGGCGCCGGAGCCGATTGAGATTTTGTCAGCGCCCGCGCCCGCGTCGAGGTAGACGCCGCTGACAGAAATTGTAGCGTTGTCCGCGCCGCTGGTGAGAGTTGCAGGATATTCCGGCTCAGGCTCGTCGACGTAGATTATGACGCCGCCGCTGACGCTCAGATTTTCCTGCGCGACATTTTTCAGCGTGAGGACATTGGACGCGCTGCCGCTAATCGTCACCAGTACATTCGCGCTGCTTTGCTTCATGCTGCTGACGCTGCCGGAGGCTATCTGAATTGAATCCGCGCCGCCGAAATTGTAAATGGTGTCCTTGCCCGCGCCCGCGCTGTACTGAATCAAATTCCCAGCGCCGTTGGTATAGAGGTAGTCATTGCCCGCGCCGCCAATCATGGTTACGCCGCTGGCTGAGCTGCCTAAGGAAATGCGGTCAGCGCCTGCGCCGCCGTCGATTAAGCCGTTGCTGCCGCCGTAGCGTATCGAATTATTTTTCGTGTTGCCGATAATTTCAAGCCCGCTGGAAGAAATCGAGGCGTTGACTGTTACGACGCTGGCGCCGTAGCTTTCGTTCAGGTCAAGGTTTTCAGCAGTTTTGAGCGTGGCGGTTAGCGCAGTCTTGAGCGTGCTGTTGTACTTCCAGCCAGCTGGCAAATCCGGTTCCGGCTCAGGCTCAGGCAAAGGCGTGCCGTCGATTTTTGGCAGGGTGTTTTTGAAAATGATTCTGCCGCTGGCGACGGTTGAAGCGCCGCTGTAGACGCTGACGGTCGAGCCAGTGAGGGAGTAAGTGCCGCCGGTGATTTTCAGCGTATCGTTCGCGCTGCTGCCGGTAATGCAGTCGTTGCCGTCGCCCGCCGCGTAGACGAAAATGTTTCCGCCGCCGTTGGAATAAATGGTATCATTGCCTTTGCCGCCATAAACAGTGACGTTGCTGGCGCCGGAGCCGATTGAGATTTTGTCAGCGCCTGCGCCTGCGTCGAGGTATACGCCGCTGACAGAAATTGTAGCGTTGTCCGCGCCGCTGGTGAGAGTTGCAGGATATTCCGGCTCAGGCTTGTCTACGTAGATTATGACGCCGCCTTTGACGCTGAGATTTTCCAGCGCGACATTTTTAACGGTAATGACGTTGCTTGTGCCGCTGCCGACGGTAACCAGAACATTGCTGCCGCTTTGCAGGCTCTTGCCAATCGCGCCGGAGACTGAAATTGAATCGCTGCCGCCAAAGCCGCTGATAATATCTTTGCCGCCCGACGCGCCGTACAGAATCAGGTTGCCCTTGCCGTTAGTCCAAATTGAATCAGTGCCAGCGCCGCCAGTCATTGTTACGCCGGTCGCGCTGGTGCCGAGCGAGATTTTGTCTACGCCAGCGCCGCCGTCAAGGTAAACATTGCTCGCGCTGCTGGTGAGAGTATCGCTGCCCGCCTCGCCGTAGATTGTGACGTTGGTCGCGCTGTTGAGGATTGAATCGTTGCCTGCCAGCGCGCTAAGCACGGTATTCGATGTGGTGTTGGAATATTTATCGTTGCCGGTGGTGAAAATTTCAACGGGCGTGGGTACGGTATCTCCGCCGCTAATACTGCTAAACTTGCCTTTGAATTTCACAGCTGCATTCGCCGCGCCAACAAGTGTCATTGCTCCATCACCAACTTTCACGATTAAATCTGAACCGCTGAGTTGTGTGCTGTAGCTGGCGCTGCCGATTGAAATTGTGTCGTAGTTCGTGACATTGTAGATAGTGTCGTTGCCGTCGCCAGAATTGTAGACGTAGACATTGCCGAGGGTTGTCGCGCTGTTCAGGTAGACGGTGTCGTTGCCTGTGCCGCCGGAAATTGTGTTGAGGTTTGAAAAACCACTGTAACTCCACAGACTAACAATGTCGGCGCCGGCGCCCGCGTCTATACTCGCGCTGGAACCCTCATTGAAAATGTAGTCATTGCCAGCACCCGCGTCTATCGTCCCCCAGTAGAGCTCATTATGAATGGAATCATTGCCAGCGCCAGCGTTTATCGTCACGCTGGAGCTCCAATTGTAAATGTAATCATTGCCAGCGCCCGCGTCTATATTCGCGTTGTCACTATGATTGTAGATTTTATCATCGCCCGCGCCCGCGTCTACCTTCACGCTATAGCCATAATAACTGCGAATGTAATCATCGCCAGCTCCTGCGTCTATCGTAATGCTGCTGTTTGCACTTAAAATAGTATCATTCAGGCTGCTGCCGCTTATGACGCGCGTACCGCCGCTGTTAAGCGTTGTTTGCACATTTCCGGCAGAAATTTTCACCGTGATTTTCAAATTCGCGCAGTATTTGAGCAAGAGCGAATCCGAACCGAAATTTATCACAAAATCGCTGCCGCTTTTGGCGGTGGTGTAGTTGCTGCTGTCGACATAAATTGTATCATTTTCGTTGTAACCGTAAATGGTGTCGGAACCGCCGCTCAGCTTGTAGACATTTCTGCCGATGCTGTAGTTATAGATATTGTCGTTGCCTGCGCCAGCGTCTATAGTCACGCTAGAGCCAAAGTTGCGAATGGTATCCGATCCGTTGCCTGCGTCTATCGTTATGCTGTGTCCATATTCATTGACAATGTAGTCATCGCCGTCGCCTGCGTCTATCTTTACGCTGTCGCCACTATTTTCAATGGAGTCATTGCCAGCACCCGCGTCTATCGTTACACGCTTACCGTAGCTGTCAATATAATCGTTGCCAGCGCCCGCATATATCTTAACACTGTAGTTCCCGTTGCTAATGGAATCCGCGCCATCGCCCGCATTAATCGCAACGAAATTAGCGTTGTTTCGGATAGTGTTATTGCCAGCGTCCGCGTCTATCTTCACATTGGAGCCCCAGTTGGAAATTTCATCATCGCCGTCGCCCGCGTATATCGTTACTCTTGAGCTATCATTGAAAATGTAATCGTTGCCGACACCTAAGTTTATCGTCACGCTGGAGCCATAATTGTAAATGTAGTCATTGCCTGTGCCCGCGTCTATCATCACGCTGGCTAACGTGGTATAGTATGAACCGTTACGAATGGTATCGGCACCGCCGTAGGTGTAAATCTGGACGCCGCTGACTGTGTTGTTAATCGAATCGTTGCCTTCCGTGCCGTAAATCGCGAAACGCTGTAACTCTAAGCTGAAGTTTTTCATAAAGCATTCCTCCCTGAAAAAGTTCACCGCCCGTTATCTTCTGCGCACATTTTAACAGTTTTGGTTCGTTTAAGCAACAAAAAAAGCCGCCCCAGCTCGGACAGATTCACTGGCACCGGCGATAATTAGCGTAATAGCGGCAGGGCAAGATTAAATTTTTTTCGATGCGCCGGATTTTTATTTTGAAAAAACATTGACGCCAAAATCTTTGAACGGTATAATTGACGCGGTATTTTATTTCAGGTTTTTCTTTTTGCGGTTTACAGATTCGAGCGTATTTTTTTGAAGCAGATTTGATTTTTCGTACCACGAGTTCAGTCGAAGGCGTAAGCCGTTTTTGCGTATCCTATTTAATTTTAAGGAGGGTCTACTATGGCTCAAAACATCAAAATTAGTAGCCCGCTCAACGGAACGCTGATTCCTCTAAACGAAATCGACGATCCGGTATTTGCGAGCGGGGCAATGGGTCGAGGCATTGCAGTCAAAAACCCCGACGGCAAGGTTTACTCGCCTTTCGACGGCGAAATTACGGTTTTCTTCCCGACGAAGCACGCTATTGGACTCAAATCCAATGACGGCATCGAACTGCTGATTCACGTCGGTATGGATACCGTTAAGCTGAACGGCGAAGGTTTCACGTCCAAGGCGGAGGCTGGCGACAAGGTTAAGCGCGGGCAGCTGCTGCTTGAGTTCGACTCCAACGTTATCAAGAAAGCCGGCTATCAGACTACCACGCCGGTAGTTGTCACCAACCATGCGGATTTTGGCGACATTACGTTCGAGTTGAACAACCAGTCAATCACCGCTAAAGCTCCAGCTGAAGACGCCGGTTCCTCCGCGCCTGTCGAAAAAGATGACGATGACGCCCAGTACGACGGTCTGCCGGACGAAGAGCGCGTTGCGAAACTCATCATGAAGTACGTCGGCGGTCCCGATAACGTTCGTACCGCTGAACACTGCGCGACGCGTCTGCGCCTTATCGTCAACGACAAATCCAAGATTCAGGAAAAGAAAGTCGAAAACATCGACGGCGTTAAAGGTCAGTTCTTCGCAGCGCAGCAGTACCAGATTATCTGCGGCACCGGCTTTGTCGACAAGGTTACCGACGAATTTATCAAGCTCAAACCCGCGCTGGCTGGCGGCGGCGGTAAGGAAGCCGCTTACGCCGAAATGAGCCTTGTGCAGAAAATTTCCCGTACCCTCGGTGACGTTTTCGTTCCGATTATCCCCGTTCTGGTTGCGACAGGTCTTTTCATGGGTCTGCGCGGCGCAATGCTTTCTCTCGGCAGCGAATGGGATCCCACATTCCTGCTCATGACTCAGGTTTTGACGGATACCGCGTTCGCGTTCCTGCCCGCACTTGTCTGCTGGTCGACAATGAACAAATTCGGCGGCACGGCGGTTATTGGTATCGTTCTCGGTCTTATGCTCGTTTTCCCTGGCCTGCCTAACGCGTACGCAGTCGGCGGCGCGGCGGCTGAAATTGCTGAAAAAGGTCTCTCGTGGGTTGAAGCCTACGCCATGCCGGAATTTGCCGGTAAAACTCCTATCCCGCTCGATTTGGGCTTCGTAACAATCCCGCTCGTCGGTTACCAGGGCTCGGTTCTGCCTGCACTCGTTCTCGGTATCTTCGCCGCGAAATTCCAGGCATTCCTCAAAACTATCATTCCCGACATGATCGACCTTATCGTTACGCCGTTCCTCACACTGCTCACCTCCATGGCTCTCGGCTTCATCGTTGTTGGTCCTATCATGCACGGTCTTGAACAGGTCGTCTTCGGCGCCGTTCAGAACTTCCTGACAATTCCTGTCGTTGGTGGTCTCATCATTGGCGGTCTGCAGCAGGTCATCGTTGTCTTCGGCGTTCACCACGTGTTCAGCGCTCTGGAAATTTACCTCCTTTCGACGCAGGGTTCCGACCCCTTCAACGCGATTATCACCTGCGCGACGATTGCACAGGGCGGCGCGGCGCTGGCTGTTTCGCTTAAGACTCGCGACCCCAAGAAACGCGCTCTCTACATTTCTTCCACGGTTCCTGCGTTCCTCGGAATTACTGAACCGGCTATCTTCGGTATCAACCTCCGCCTCCTCAAGCCCCTCATTTATGGCTGCGTCGGCGGTGCGGTTGGCGGCGCTCTCTCCAGCGCTATGGGTCTCGCCGGTACTGGTATGGGTATTACCGTTCTGCCTGGCATGCTCCTTTACATGAATGGACAAATCCCGATGTACCTGCTCGTTAATGCGGTTGCGTTCGCTGTCGGCTTCGGTCTGACGTTCACGCTTTACAAATCTGAAGAATAAGGTTTTGTTTCAGCATTTCTTTCTGCGAGAAAGAAACGCTGGCAAAGAAAGACGGTCCGCTGCATTCGCATCCGGCGAATGGCGCGGACGGCGCCCCGTCCATGGGGCGCCTCTTTTTTTACGCAATAAAAATCTGAACAGCTATATAAAAATATTCGCACCGGCACCATGTGGCGCCCTCTTTTTTTTGTCTACAATAAAAAATGAGCCGCCCAAATCCGAACGGCTCTGCGAAAATATTAAAGATTCATTTTGCTGGCAACTTCCTTGACGCATTTTTCAAAGGCACCGCGCCGTGCGCGCAGGTTACTCGTCTTGGAAATGAAATCCTGACTGGTGGTAGCCACGTCGACGATTCGCGAACTGTTGACAAGGTAAGCGTCGACCTGCACCGTGATTCGATTTTTCTGCCGGCTCGACGCATTATTCTGCGTGTCAATGTGTTCGTCCACAATCAAAAACAGGACGTTGCCGTAGCCGCTCTCCGCCGCGAAATCAATCAAATCCTGCTTGTGCGGCTTGTTCTCGCCAATGTCGTAGCGCTCCATCATGAAAACCTGATAGCTTTCCTGAACGTCGCTGCCCGCCTCGAACTTCGCATTAGTTTTCTTGCCGAAATTCTTCCGAACGATTTTGTAATAGTCGTTCGTCTTAAATTCCGCGCCGCCGATAATCACAACCTTGTTGCTGCGGTCGTAGGAACCCGCCGCCGCACAGACCGTAGCCGCGCTCAGCACTAAAACTGCCAGCATCACGCTTAAAATTTTTTTCAAAGCTATCGCCTCCCAAAATATTTTGCAATAAAGCGCCGCCAATGTCAATATCGACAAAATCCGCGCGCTGTGATATATTATCGGCGAGGTGATTTCTTTGAAGTTAATCGTTACCGTCGTCGGCAGAGACCGCATTGGCATTATCGCCGCCGTCACTAAAATTCTCGCTGATAACGAAGTCAACATTCTCAGCATTAACCAGAACATTCTCGACGGCTTTTTCAACATGATTCTCTTTGCCGAGGCGAATGAAAATAAAATCCGGCTCGTCGACCTTCAAGCCGCGCTTAAGGCGCAGGGCGAGGAAATTGGCGTTGAAATTAAAACCCAGCACCAGGATATTTTTAATGTTATGCATAAGATTTAGCCTTAGATTATTTGCGGGCTCGGCAGAAATGTCGGGCTCTTTTTTGTTGCTTAAACAAACCAAAACTGTTAAAATGGGCGCGTGAAAGGCTGGTGAGCGCGTGGAGAAATTTAACCCGACTTACAATCTGGAGGAGTTCAAGCGCTCAAATTTTGATATAACGAGAACTGCTCAAAAGACCGCCCATGATTTGGGTTTTTATGAAAAAGATATTCGCAAAATCGTTTCTACTATGGAATTGGAGCATTTTTACAAGTCGATGACTTCCTACGCCAACAGCAAAATCTGGCAGGACGTTTATCACGTGCCTTGCGGAAATCTGATTCTCTACGTAAAATTTACACAGAATGTCATCTCGGAATTTACGTTGCTGTCGTTCAAGGAAAAATAGGAGTGATTGTAATGGAAGAAACGCGAATCCACCCTGAGACTGGCGAAATTTTGCGCCGCGATATTCGCCCGATTGTGTTCTCTTACAAAGGCGAGAAAATTTTTGTCGATATGCCTGGCTGGTATCCTGCTGAAGGCGACGACGGGATTTTTACGCATGAAGATATGCTTGTTTCTGACCAGGCTTTGAGAATCTTGAAGTCCCGCCACGAAATTACCGCCGGTGCAGATGAATCTGCGCTGGGCGATTTGTCATTTTAAATTGCACGCCGTCCGAGCTGGGGCGGCTTTTTTTGTTGCCTAAATGAACCAAAACTGTTAAAATGTGTACAGAAGATAACGGGCGGTGGACTTTTTCAGGGAGGAATGCTTTATGAAAAACTTCAGCTTCGAGCTACAGCGTTTCGCGATTTACGGCACGGAAGGCAATGATTCGATTAGAAATACTGTCAGCGGCGTCCAGATTTACACCTACGGCGGCAACGACACCGTGTACAATTACAACGGCGATTACTCGTACATTGAGCTGGGCGACGGCAACGATTCGCTGTACGGCTACGACAACGGTGGTGTGACGGTAGACGCAGGCGCAGGCAACGATACACTCACGGGATCTTACTACAGCTCAAGGATAAGCGCGGGCGCCGGCAGCGACTATCTCAGCATTAGCAGCTCTTCAAATACGATTTATGGCGGCGCCGGAAGCGACTATATCAGCATTAGAGGCGGCACGGTTGATGGCGGAGACGACGCGGACACGATTTATGCTTATCATAACAGCTCGATAGATGGCGGCGCGGGCGCTGACAGAATCAGCCTCTACAGCTACATTTGGTACGGCAATAATACAGTCAAGGGCGGCACAGGCAACGACACTATCTATGGCAACAGTCTCAGCGCCTACGGCGTTCTCTATCAATACGCCAGCGGTGACGGCAACGACACGATTTACGGCTTCACGACCGCCGATACCCTGCACATTACCAGCGGCAGCTACTCCACCACGAAGAGCGGCAATGATTTCATCGTGAACGTAGGCAGCGGCTCCGTCGTGCTGAAAAATGCTCTCGCTGATTTTTACAACAAAATTCATTTGAAAAATTCTTCCGGCACTGTGGCGGTTTACAATGACTGGAAGGTACGCTACGGCACCTCAGGCGAGGACACTCTGGTAAATCCGCAAAACAATTCCAGCGTGGGAATTTACGTGCAGGGCGGCAGTGACTCTATTAACAACTATGGCTCCAGCGTAAAGATAGACGCGGGCGCCGGCAATGACTCCATTTACAATAGTGGTAGTGGCACCAGCGTGACGATAGACGCGGGCGCTGGCAATGACTCCATTTACAATTATGGCTACAGCGTGACGATAGACGCGGGCGCCGGCAATGACTTTATTACAAGCAGTGGCGACAACGTGACGATAGACGCGGGCGACGGCAATGACGACATTGAAAATTCTGGCTCCAGCGTGACGATAGACGCGGGCGCCGGCGCTGATACTATTCGCAGTTACTACAGCTACAGTTCGCTCAACGGCGGTGCGGGCGATGATGTGGTTTCGCTTTATTCTTATTATAGCTACGGGAAAAACACACTCCTCGGAGGTACTGGCGACGACACCGTTTATCTCAACAGCGCTACAACCGTTGGCAATGTCTATGTCTACAACAACGGCGACGGCTCCGACACAATCTACAACGTCACCAACTACGATACCGTTAGCATTGGCGGCGCCAGCTACTCCACCGCAACCAGCGGCAACAATTTTATTATCAGCGTCGGCAGCGGCAAAATGACTTTCGTCAACGGCAGCGACAAATCTTTCAAAATCATCGGCGATACCGTGCCAGCCCCCGTCGAAATTTTCACGACCGGCAATGACAAATACGCCAACACTGTCGGCAATACAGTTCTGAGCGCGCTGGCAGGCAACGATTCAATCGTGAACAGCGCGAGCAACGTCACAATCTACGGCGAGGCTGGCAGTGACACTCTTACCAACAGCGCGAGCAAGGTCTATATGAATGGCGGGGTTGGCGTAGACAAAATCTCTCTCGGTACCAGCGCGACCGGCGTAACAATGACTGGCGGCGCTGGAACTGATTCAATTTGGACTAACGGCAAGGGCAACCTGATTCTGTACGGCGCAAGCAACGGCAAAGATATTATCAGCGGCTTCGGCGGCAGCGACTCAATTTCAGTTTCCGGCGCGATTGGCAAGAGCCTGCAGAGCGGCAGCAATGTTCTGGTTACCGTCGGCAGCGGCACAAGCAACGTCATTACCGTTAAAAATGTCGCGCTGGAGAATTTGAGCGTGAGCGGCGGCGTCATAACTTTTTCGACTGTCGACAGTAAAGTTGTTAGCTTGACGAGCGGCGCGGATAACTACACCAATACAGTTGTGAACGCCACGATTTATGCGCTGGCGGGGAACGATACGATTAGGAATTATAACAACTACGTCACGATTAACGCGGGCGATGGTGCGGACGAAATTTTCAACGGCTGCAACTATGTGATGATAGACGCGGGAAGTGGAAACGACTATATTAATGATGACAGCAATTACACAACGATTAACGCAGGCGATGGCGCTGATATTATCTTTCAATGGTTTAGTTACAACTTGATAAATGGCGGAGCTGGTGCTGATATTGTCAGCCTCGATTCTTATGCTGCTTATTATTCTGGTTATGGCAAGAATACAATTAGTGGCGGTACAGGCAACGACACCGTTTATCTCAACAGCGCTACAACCGTTGGCAACGTCTACGTCTACAACAGCGGCGACGGCTCCGACACAATCTACAACGTCACGAAATATGACACGGTTAGCATAGGCGGCGCCAGCTACAGCACGCAACTCAGCGGCAACAATCTAATCGTGAGTGTCGGCAGCGGGAAAATGACCTTCATCAACGCCAAAGATACCGCCTTCAAAATTCTCCCGACGATAAAGCCCGTCGAAATTTTCACGACCGGCAACGATAAATATTCCAATACCACAGCGAATACCATGCTTAGCGCGCTGGCAGGCAATGATTCAATCGTGAACAGCGCGAGCAACGTCACAATCTACGGCGAGGCTGGCAATGACACCCTCAAAAACAGCGCGAACAAAGTCTACATAGACGGCGGCGCCGGTATCGACCGCATTTCGCTAAGCTCAAGCGCGCAGGCTGTAACAATCGCAGGCGGCGCTGGCAATGACTACATTTCGCTCAGTTCCAGCAAAGGCAACGTCGTGCTTTATAATGCGGGCGACGGCAACGATACTGTCTACGGCATCGGTACGGGCAACACGCTGAAAGTTACCGGCGCTGAATATTCGACTGCAAAGAGCGGCGCAGATATGGTAGTAAGCGTCAGCAGCGGCAAGGTCGTACTCAAAAACGCGGCGAGCCTCGATGTGTATATCGACGGCACAGAAACTGTCACTACGCCCGCCTACCCCAGAACTCTTACCAGCGGCGCGGACAACGCCACAATTTCTGTCAGTAGCGTCTACCTCGACGCGGGCGCGGGCGCTGACAAAATCTCAATCGGCTCCGGCGCCAGCAACGTTACTGTTTATGGCGGTAAAGGCAACGACACCATTTATTCCAATGGCGGCGGAAATATTTTCGTCTACGCGGCGGGCGACGGTAACGATTCAATCACCGGCACCAGCGCGAAAGATACGCTGAAAATTACCAGCGGCACCTACTCACTGTCCGGATCGACTGTCAGCGTTTACAGCGGCGATACTTTCAGCGGAAAAATCACTTTCAAGAATACTCTGCCCGAAATTATCGGCACGCTCAAACCTGAGCCTGAGCCGGAATATCCAATGTCACTCACAACCGGCGCAGACACCAAAACTATTTCTGATGATAACGCCACGGTCTACGCGCTCGCTGGCAACGACACGCTGAAGATAACCGGCAGCGATGGCTACTTCGACGGCGGCGCAGGAACCGACCGCATTTCCCTCGGCAGTACAGCCAGCGGCGTAACAATCAGCGGCGGCGCAGGTACGGACTACCTCTACACCAACGGCGCTGGGAATTTGATTCAGTACGCCAGCGGTAACGGCAAGGATACCATTTACAATTTCGGCGGCGAAGATTCTATTCAAATTGCGTCGGGGACTGTCAGCATGAAACAGAGCAGTGATAATGTGCTGGTGACAGTCAACGGCAGCGCGGCTAATGTCCTCACGCTGAAGAATATCGCGCTGGAAAATCTGAGCGTCAAAGGCGGCGTCATTACTTACACCGATGAACCCGTTCCGCCCGACCCTGGCGATTATCCTAAGAATTTAACTTCCGGCAATGACAGCCTTGCAATTTCAGACGACAACGCCACGGTCTACGCGCTCGCCGGACGCGATTCAATTACCATTACCGGCAACGAAGGATACATTGACGGCGGCGACGGCGTAGATTATCTGTACAACGAAGGCAACGTAGTCACGCTCCTTGGCGGCGCTGGCAACGATACTATTATCAGTGAGGGCGATGCTTCGACAATCGACGGCGGCGCAGGCGCGGACTCAATCAGCATTGGCGCTTATGTCACCGGCGTCAAAATCATTGGCGGAACGGGCGCAGATATAATTCATACCAACGGCGGCGGCAACATCATTCAGTACAGGAGCGGCGACGGCAACGATATTGTTTACGGCTTCGACGGCGAAGATTCTATTTCCATTTTCGGCGCCGACGCAAAAATCACCACTTCCGGCAGCGATGCTGTTATTTCCGTTGGCAGCAGCAAAATTACACTGAAAGACCACAGGGATACGAACTTCCAGAATAAGGGCGGAATAATCACCATTGGCGACAGTAAAAAATTCCTGCCGCTGACCGATAGAGTTAATACTTCGGTCTTCGGTAGCGAATACAACGGCTACATTATCGACGCGATGGGCGGTAATGACCTGATAACCCTCGATGGAGCAATGGAAATTTCCATAAACGGCGGCAAGGGCAACGATAGAATCTTCCTCGATAACCTCGACTCAAACAATAACACGATTGTCGGCGGCGCTGGGGACGATACAATTTATACAAATGACCAGCAAAATATCATTCAGTACGCTCAAGGCGACGGCGATGATATTATCCGTGGCTTCGGCAAAAGTGATTCGATTCAGATAATCTCCGGCGCCGTTACTTCAACTGTCTGGAGCGGCTCCAGCATGGTCTTTGAATTTGCCAGCGGCTCCATTTCCCTGCGCGACGTTGAGTTCGAGGAATTTGAAATTTCCAAAGGCGACGATAATCTGAACATCATCACAAATAAAACTTCCTCCGCTTTCAAAAACGGCACTTACGACGACGACGAAATTACCAACACTACGGCAAAGGTGATAATAAAGGCGCTGGACGGCAACGACCTTATTACGAATAAGAGCGCCGGCAATAACGTTAAAATCAGTGCCGGCGAAGGCAACGATACAATCATCAGCTACAGCAACAGCACGACGCTCTCCGGCGGTACCGGCGACGATACCATTTCGCTGGCTGGCGGCACTCACAACAATCTGATTCAGTACGCGGCGGGTGACGGACTTGATGTCGTTTACGGCTTCGGCGGCAAAGATTCAATTAAAGTTTCTTCCGGCACTAAGATTGCAGCGGCGACGAGCGGCAGTGACGTTCAAATTACCGTCGGCGCTGACGATTCAAATGTTATCACGCTGAAAAATGTCGCGCTGGCAAATCTCAAAATCGATACCGCCAACAACCTCATTACCGCGCGCAGTTCCAACGGCTTGTGGTTTACTGACGACGACATAAATTTCATTTCCACTGAAAATAATCTCGACGCCATTTCCGCAGTAGAATTTGCCGTGACAGGGGTTGCCTCTGCTGGCGCGGATATTTATCCTGTTGATTTTATTTCTATCGCTTCAGCTGATAAATAAATCCGCCGCTAGTTTTTAATCGTCCGCCCGCGCGAACAGTACTTCCAGCGGCGTATCGACGCCCAGCAGGTCGCGTATCGCCAGCGCGGTTTTTTCGTCGAGCCTGAGGTCGCCGCGCATTTTTTGTGCGATTGTCGATTTATGGACGCCCAAGCGTTGCGAAATTTCAAGGTAGGTTATATTTTGTTTTTCAAGCTCGGCGTCCAGATTCGGGAAAAGTACATTTCTTTTTTGGGCAAATTCAGTAGCTTTTTTCAGCGTGCCGTCGGCGTCAACGGTTGCGAAAAGTTCCTCGACTGGCATTTCCACCTGTAAGAGTTCGCGTATCGCCAGTGCGTTTTTTTGTCGAGCTTGTACACGCCGCGCATTTTTTGAGCAATTACATCTTTGTTGACGCCCAGAAGACGCGCAAGTTCAAGATACGACATATTTCTTTTTGTCAGTTCGGCGAGCAGATTCGGATAATGGATTACTTCGTGATGAACGACGGGCTTTGCCTTTTTCTTAGCCGGAAATTCTTCAGCTCGCTCGAAAAGTTTTTCAAAAGAAATTTCGGTCTTGAGCAGTTCGTATATCGCCCGCGCGGTTTTTTCGTCAATATTGCTTTTACCGTTTAGCTTGTCTCCGAGCGTGACGCGGTTCATTTCCAGCAGTCGTGCAAGTTCCCAATGCGAAATATTCTGAGCCTGAAGTTCCGCCTCAAGATTCGGGAAAATGATTCGCCGGTTTTTCGCAAAGGTCGTCGTGTTTTCAAGTTCTCCATCGTCGTTGATTTTAGCGAAAAGTTCTTCAATCGGCATTTCAACCTGCAGGAGTTCGCGTATCGCCAGCGCCATTTCCTTATCAATCGGACGAGCGCCGCTGAGCTTATCAAGGACGTTCGATTTCGTCTTTCCAATGCGCCGCGCAACTTCTCTGTACGTCAGATTCTGGATAACCAATTCAACGTCGAGATTCGGATATACGACTTTCCGCTTAGTCTTAGACTGTTTTGCAAAATCTTCCGCCGTAGGTACGTATCTAGGCAGGTTCCTGAGAAATTCGGTAACTCGCTCTAATTGTTCCGGTGTAAGTTTCCTGCCTTTGAGTGCCGCGCTGATATTCGCGCAGTGTTCCGCTGTAAATTTAAGACCTTTAATGCCTTCGCCGCCGTCAGTGCGATTGTAGCCGGTTTCCTTGCAGTTCAGCCTTTTAATCCAGCTCATTTCGGCTGCGTCGAGTTCCTTACGCGAATGACATTCTTCGAGGACAACCCACACGAAATTTTCCCAGCCGTACTTGCGAATATCTTTTCAGAGCGCAGTTTTAGCGCACTTGTGCTCACTTATGCGTTTTTCTACGCTACGCGTCGTCTGTCCGACGTAAATTTTGTGGTTTATCAGGCATTCAATTCCGTAAATCCTGCCGTAAATTTTTTCATCTTCCAAAAGCCCCACGCCCTTTCTTGACAATTTTGGCGCAGAGTTGCTATAATATTTGAACTGATAAGGCTCTGCGCCGTGGTGAGTTTGTTGGTACTTTTACGCCTCAAATCTTACACGAGCAGGGCTTTCTTGTCAAGAAATTTATTTTTTAAGGAGGTATTTTGATTGGAGAAATACAGCCCGTCCGACATAGAAAAAAAATGGCAAGCTGTCTGGGATAATCCAAATTATTACCGCGTAGAGCTTGACGAATCCAAAAAAAAGTATTATAATTTAGCGATGTATCCCTATCCTTCAGGTAAAATTCATATGGGGCATTTGAAAAATTATGTTGGCTCTGATGCGGTTGCTCGGTATCGCAAAATGATGGGTTTTAATGTACTCAATCCAATGGGCTACGATTCGTTTGGCATGCCGGCCGAGCAGGCGGCGATAAGTCGAAATATTAGACCAGACAAATGGACTTATTCAAATATTGAAACTATGACACGCCAGCTGAAATCTGTAGGACTCGCCTACGACTGGAACCGCGAAGTTATCACGTGCGACCCGAAATATTACCGCTGGACTCAATGGTTATTCCAACTTTTTTACAAGCGCGGCTTAGCTTACAAGAAAGAAGCTGCGGTGAACTGGTGCGACACGTGCGGGACGGTGCTGGCGAACGAGCAGGTTATCGACGGCAAGTGCTGGCGCTGCAACCACGAAGTGCGCAAGAAAAATCTGGCGCAGTGGTTTTTCAAAATCACGGACTACGCGGACGAACTTTTGAAAGACCTCGACAAGCTCAAGGGCTGGCCGGAGCGCGTCAAGACGATGCAGGAGAACTGGATTGGGCGGAGCGAAGGCGCAGAGTTCAGCCTCGAAGTTGAAGGGCACGCTGAAAAAATTCCTGTCTACACCACGCGTCCAGATACTATTTTCGGGATAACGTTCATGGCGCTGGCGGCGGAACACCCGCTGGTTGAAAAACTTATCGCCGGTCAGCCGAACGAATCCGAAATTCGCCAGTTCGTAACCGAAACGCGCAACATGAGCGATATGGAGCGCACCTCCAGCGAATCCGAAAAGCGCGGCATTTTCACCGGCGTCTACGCGATTAACCCCGTCAACGGGCGCAAAGTTCCCGTCTGGGTCACGAATTACGTCCTCTACGAATACGGCACCGGCGCCGTTATGGGCGTTCCTACGCACGACGAGCGCGACTGGATGTTCGCCACGAAGTACGGGCTGGATAAAATTCTCGTTATCGACAACCCGAAAAATCCGCTCAAGCTTGACGAAATGGATAACGCTTATGTTGAAGCCGGCGTCATGATTAATTCCGGCGAGTTCGACGGGCTTGACAACGAAACCGCCAAGTCCAAAATCGTCGATTGGCTCGAAGCTAAGAAAATCGGCACGCGCAAGGTAAATTACAAGCTGCGCGACTGGCTCATTTCCCGCCAGCGCTACTGGGGCGCTCCAATCCCCGTGATTTACTGCGATCACTGCGGCGAAGTTCTCGTTCCCGAAGAAGACCTGCCGGTTTTACTGCCTGACGACGTGGAGTTCAAGCAGGGTGCGCTCAGTCCGCTCTCTACCAGCAAGAAATTCAACGACGTTACCTGCCCGAAGTGCGGCAGAAAAGCCCGCCGCGAAACTGACACCATGGATACGTTCATTTGTTCGAGCTGGTACTACCTGCGCTACGCCGACCCGCACAACGACAAGGCGCCTTTCGACCGCGATAAAGTCAACTACTGGAACCCCGTCGACCAGTACATTGGCGGAATTGAGCACGCGATTTTGCACCTGCTCTACTCCAGATTTTTCACGAAAGTCCTGCGCGACGCCGGTATGCTCGATTTCGACGAACCTTTTACAAATCTGCTGACGCAGGGCATGGTTATCAAGGACGGCGCCAAAATGTCCAAATCCCTCGGCAACGTCGTTTCGCCGGAAGAAATTATCGACAAGTACGGCGCTGATACCGCCCGCCTGTTTATCCTGTTCGCCGCGCCCGTTGAACGCGACCTTGACTGGAGCGATAAGGGCGTTGAGGGTTCCTTCAGATTTTTGAACCGCGTCTGGCGCATTCTCGGAATTTTTGAAGACGCAATTAAAGCCGGCGCCGACACCTACGACGTTGAAACTTTGACTGCCGAGGAAAAAGATTTCCGCCGCGCGATTCATAAGACCGCTAAGAAAGTCACTGAGGACGTTCGCGATAAATTTGCGTTCAACACGGCTATCAGCTCGCTCATGGAACTCGTCAACGCTGCGCATAACTTCCAGGAAAAGGAAATTAATCCAAGCCTCGCGCGGGAATTTGCCAGCAACCTTTTGAGAATGCTCGCGCCGTTCGTGCCGCATATCACCGCTGAACTCTGGGAAAAATTCTTCGGCGGAGACGTTCACAAGCAGAGCTGGGTTACCTACGACGAAAGCGCCATTGCTGAAGATACCGTTGAAATTGTCGTGCAGATTAACGGCAAAGTCCGCGAGCGCGTCAGCGTGGCGACGAATCTTAGCAAGGCTGAACTTGAAAAACTTGCGCCGACGCTGCCCCGTATTCAGGAACTCACCAGCGGCAAAACTATTATCAAGACTATCGCCGTACCGAACAAACTCGTTAATATTGTTGTAAAATAGACTTGCATTAATTGAAACGTTTGTGATATAATGCGCGGCGTTGAAAAACACACGGGGCGGAGCGTCGACCTGTGCCGAAAGGTTTGACGGCGCGTCGAATGTCCCGCGAAAGATTGAACAGGAGGAATTTTTCAAATGGCAGTTATCTCAATGAAACAGCTCCTTGAAGCCGGCGTGCACTTTGGTCACCAGACCCGCCGCTGGAATCCGAAAATGGCGAAGTACATCTTCACGGAGCGCAACGGAATTTACATCATCGACCTGCAGAAAACCGTTAAGAAAGTTGACGACGCCTACGCGTTTGTGCGCAGCGTCGCCGAGGAAGGCAAGGCTGTACTTTTCGTCGGAACCAAAAAGCAGGCGCAGGAAGCCGTTAAGGAAGAAGCGATTCGCGCAGGACAGTTTTTCGTAAACGAACGCTGGCTCGGCGGAATGCTCACCAACTTCCAGACGATTCAAAAGCGTATCCGCCGCCTCAAGGAACTGGAAGGAATGCAGGCGGACGGCACTTTCGACGTGCTGACGAAAAAGGAAGTCATGCAGCTCAAACACGAAATGGCGCGTCTCGAAAAATATCTCGGCGGTATCAAGGAAATGAACAAACTGCCTGGCGCGCTCTTTGTCGTTGACCCGCGCAAGGAACGTATCGCCGTCGCTGAAGCCCGCAAGCTCAATATTCCAATCGTCGCTATCGTCGACACCAACTGCGACCCCGACGAAATTGACTACGTTATCCCAGGCAATGACGACGCGATTCGCGCGGTGAAACTCCTCACTGCCCGCATGGCTGACGCCGTTATCGAAGGCAACCAGGGCGAAGGCGGCGCCGTCGATTCGACTGCTGCTGTTGAGGAAGACTACGCCGATGAAGAATACGCCGGCAAGGACGAAGACGAACAGGAATAATTTTTGAACGAAAATCCTTGTGAAAACATAAGGTCGGCGCTTCAAACAGTAGCTCATAAGATGTCGCTGCAGTCGTTGAATCGACGAGAACGGGAGCTGCCGCCGTATTTACGCAAACAAGAGCGAAAACCAAGCGATGACGGTTTGTGCGTTGGACAGAAATACTTTTGGTAAATACTAAGAAAGGATAAAAGTTACTGGTTACCCGTTCGTTAGCGGGGAATTTAAGCCTGTGGAGCGTCATACCAACGCGAGTAGCAAATGCAAAAGCGGACGCGTTGAAGCAGGAATGGGACGTAGATTTTTCTTGTAAGTTCTCAGTAACGGTTTTTATAAATGGCAACTATCACTGCGGCTATGGTTAAGGACCTGCGCGAAAGAAGCGGCGCGGGCATGATGGACTGCAAAAAGGCGCTCGCTGAAACCGGCGGCGATATGCAGAAGGCTATCGACTATCTGCGCGAAAAAGGTATCGCTAAGGCGGCGAAAAAATCCGGTCGCGTTGCGGCTGAAGGCGCCTGCGCGGCTTGCGTTTCTGCAGATGGCAAAATCGGCGCTCTCGTAGAAATTAACTGCGAAACCGACTTCACCGCCAGCAATTCAGATTTCCGCGCGCTCGTCAAAAAAGTCACCGAGCACATCGCTAAGACCAATCCCGCCGACCTCGACGCGCTCAACGCCAGCAAAATCGAAGGCAAAAAGACTGTCGCTGACCTTGTAACCGAAGCTACCGCGACTATCGGCGAGAAAATTTCCGTGCGCCGTTTCGTCCGTTACGAAGGTGCCAAAATCGTCAGCTACATTCACATGGGCGGCAAAATTGGCGTGCTCGTTGCCCTCGACGGCGGCTCCGACGAACTCGGCAAGGATATTGCTATGCAAATCGCCGCGTCCAATCCTTCCGCCATTGACCGCGCCAGCGTCGACGCCGCTGAACTCGAACACGAAAAAGAAGTTCTCCGCAAGCAGGCGCTCGAAGAAGGCAAGCCCGAAAAAATCGTTGACAAAATGGTCGAAGGGCGCATTAATAAATTCTACAAGGAAGTCTGCCTCGTCGAACAGATTTTCGTCAAGGATACCGAAAAGACCGTGCAGGACGTTCTCGGCAAGGTCAAAGTTCTGGCGTTCACGCGCTACCAGCTCGGCGAAGGTATCGAGAAAAAACAGTCCGATTTCGCCGCCGAAGTCGCTGCTCAGCTTAAGTAAAATGGGATCTACTTTCTTTTTCCGCAAAAGAAAGTAGCAAAGAAAACTCGTCCGCTTCGGTCGCATCCATGCGACCTGGCGGACATGGGCGCCCGTCCATGGGCGCCTCTTTTTTTTGCTTTAAATATTATTTCTTACCCAGCGCCACGCTCTGCGGCACCGTCGTTTCCTTGTCGTAGCACGCAAACGCGTCGTCGACCAAATCTTTATCCGGCGCGGGCGTGAAGAGGCTCACCACCGGCACGATTATCAAACCGGCAATCATAGCGAAAGCTCCGCTGTTTATCGGCGACTGCAAAATTGCCGGAAATTCTGGGCGAATAAGCATGTTAGCCGTCATAAGTGCCACGCCGAATATGAAGCACGCCCAGCACGAAGCCGTTGTAACTTTCTTCGAGTACAGCGAGTACATGAACGGCGCGAGGAATGCGCCTGCCATTGCGCCCCACGAAATTCCCATCAGCTGCGCGATAAAGTTCACCGAGCTGGAATACTGAATCATCGCCAGCACCGCCGATATTGCGATAAACACCACGATTAGTATTCGCATAACCAGCACCTGCCGCGCCTGACTCATGTTTTTTACCAGATTTTCGCGGATTAAATCGATTGTCAGCGTCGAGCTTGACGCGATAACCAGCGAAGAGAGCGTTGACATTGACGCCGAAAGCACTAAAATTACAACCAGCGCGATCATTCCGCTTGAAAGTCCCGAAAGCATCGTCGGAATTATCGAGTCGAAGCCGAAAGCTTTTATGTCAATCTGGTCGGAAAATAATCTGCCGAATCCTCCCAGAAAATAGCAGCCGCCCGCTACGATAAACGCAAACGCCGTTGAAATTATCGTGCCTTTCTGAATTGCCTGCTCGTTTTTTATCGCGTAGAATTTCTGAACCATTTGAGGCAAGCCCCACGTTCCCAGCGAAGTTAAAATTACCACAAACAATAAATTCAGCGGGTCGGGTCCGAAGAATGACGCGAAAATTCCTGGCGTGGTTGCAACGGTTTCATCCGAGATTCGCGCCAGTCCGTCAAGCGCTGACATGAATCCGCCCTTCGACTCCAGTACCGCGTAAATCACCGCGCAAATTCCGACCAGCATTACCATTCCCTGTATGAAATCGTTTATCGCCGTCGCCATGTAGCCGCCCGCCACCACGTATATCGCCGTCAGAATCGCCATGACGATTATGCAGATTAAATAGTTTATTCCGAACGCCATTCCGAAAAGCCGCGATAAGCCGTTGTACAGCGACGCCGTGTAAGGTATCATGAAAATAAAAATTATGATTGACGCGCCGATTTTCAGCGCTTTTGAGCCGAAACGCTTGCCGAAAAACTGCGGCATCGTCGCCGAATCCAAATGCTGGCTCATGATTCGCGTCCGCCGTCCTAAAATAAACCACGCCATCAGTGAGCCAATCAGCGCGTTGCCAATTCCAGCCCACGTCGCTGCTATTCCGTACTTCCAGCCGAACTGTCCGGCGTAGCCTACGAACACGACCGCTGAAAAATAACTCGTGCCGTAAGCAAAAGCCGTCAGCCACGGTCCGACGCTCCGCCCGCCTAAGACGAAGCCGTCAACGTCCGTCGCGTGCCGGCGGCAGTAAAGTCCTATTCCGATTAAAACTGCAAAGTATACGACCAGTAGTGCTATTTTCAAAATTATTACCTCCAAGGGAGTGATTAATTTGATTATCGACATGCACACGCATGTTTTCCCCGACAAAATCGCCGCCGCCGTTATCGACAAGCTCAGCCATTTGAGCCGCGCCCGCGCCTTCACCGACGGCACGATTCACGGTCTGCTTGAGTCAATGAAAAATTCCGGCGTCGATAAATCCGTAATTCTGCCCGTCGCCACGAATACGCAGCAGGTCGAAAAGATTAACGATTCAGCCGCCGCGCTCACTGAAAAATTCAGCGCGCAGGGAATTATTTCTTTCGCCTGCATTCACCCAGACTACGAAAATTTTCGCGCAGAACTCAGCCGCGTCCAAAATCTCGGTCTCAAGGGCGTGAAGATTCACCCGATTTATCAGGGCGTCGACATTGACGATAAAAAATTCCTGCGCATTTTCGACCGCGCCGCTGAGCTCGATTTAATCGTCATAACTCACGCCGGACTTGATATTGGTTTTCCTGGCGTCGAACACTGCTCGCCGAAAATGATTCGCCACGTCGTCGAGGAAATTGGCGCGTTCAAATTCATTCTGGCGCATATGGGCGGCTGGAAGAACTGGGACGAAGTTGCCGAAGTTCTCGCCGGTCTGAACGTTTTTATCGACACGGCTTTTTCTACCGGCAAAATTCCTGCGCGAAGTGATTTTCAGTGGAACGCCGCCGATTTGAATTTGCTGGACGCCGCCGGTTTCATGACGCTGTACAAAGTTTTCGGCGCGGATAAAATTCTTTTCGGCACCGACAGCCCGTGGAGTCCGCCCGCTGAAACTATCGCCTTCATTAAAAATCTGCCGGTTGGCGACGCTGAAAAAAATAAAATTCTCGGCGGCAATGCCGAAAATCTGCTGGGGTGAAACAATATGATTCTTCAAGTCGAAGTTTGCGGCGCCATTGCGACCAACGCATATTTTTATATCGACGATGAAACTGACGCCGGTTTTTTGATTGACCCTGGCGCCGAGGCTGAGCGGCTTTTAAAAATTATTTCCGCGCGAAATTTTACGATTGAAAAAATTTTGCTGACGCACGGACATTTTGACCACATTGGCGCCGCCGCCGAAATTCAGCGCGAGCTTAAAATTCCAGTATGTATGCAGAAGAACGGGCGCGCCTACGCTGAAAATCCCACGTGGAATTTGTCCAGCGCATTTGGAGCGGAAATGGTTCTGCGCGACGTGACTTACCTTGACGATAACAGCGAAATTATTCTGGCGGCGAATGAAAATTTCCGTCTGAAAATAATTCCTGTAGCGGGACATACGACGGACGGTGCGGCGTACTATAGCGAGCGTGACGGCGTAGCGTTTGTTGGCGATTCGATTTTTCTGGGCAGTTACGGGCGGACGGATTTTTATGGCGGCGATGAACAGACGCTGTTCGCCGAACTGAAAAATAAAATTCTGACGCTGCCCGACGAAACAGTTTTACTGTCTGGACATACGCCGCCAACTACCGTCGGTGACGAAAAAAATCGCCCGTGGTTTAATATCTGATTACGCGCATAGAACCGCCTCAATGACGCGAATAGAAGCGCGCCATGGACGGCGCGCGGGCCGTCACAGGTCGCTGGATGCGACCTATGCGGCCCCCTTTCTTTGCCAGCGTTTCTTTCGAGAAAGAAATGCTGAAAAAAATAATCCAGTCTTAAACCTCAGCAATTTGTTCCTGCGTAAGTGATTTAATCCCCCTGCCGCTAAGAAGTGCCTCAGCTTTTTTGGTATCGGTGACGCGGAAAATCATGTACGCATTTTTTTTGCCGGCGAAGGCGTACATATATTCGATATTGACGTCAGCTTCGGTGAAAAATTTCAGCAGATTGTTAAGCCCGCCGGTCTCGTCGGAAATCGCGTAGATTAAAACTGGCGTGAAACTCGCGACGAAATTTTCTTCCTTGAGGACGCTGGTGGCCTCGTAAACGTCATTGACAATCATGCGGACGATACCGAAATCATTGGTGTCAGCCAGCGACAGCGCGCGAATGTTGATACCGCCTTTCGCCAGCACCTCGGTCATTTTGTTAAGAGTGCCTGGCTTATTTTCGAGAAACACGGAAACTTGATTGACGCTCATTAAAATCGCCTCCTAAATCTTGCGCTTGTCGATGACGCGGACGGCTTTACCTTCGCTGCGGGTGATAGTTTTGGGATTGACGAGATTAACTTTCGCCTTGATGCCGAGCATGGAACGCAGACCGTCTTCGAGAATCTTCTTGCGGTTCTGAATTTCGCCGACGTTATCCGTGAACATATCGGGCGTCATTTCGACGTTAATATCGAAGGTATCGGTGTTGTTCACGCGGTCGACGATAATCTGGTAATTAGCCGCGTAGCCCTTGTTGAGCAGAACAGTTTCAATCTGGCTGGGGAAGACGTTGACGCCGCGAATCTTGAGCATATCGTCGGAGCGTCCCTTAGGTTTAGTCATTTTGACATGAGTTCTGCCGCAGGAACATTTTTCGCGGGTAAGCGTGGTAATGTCACGGGTACGATAGCGAAGGAGCGGGAAAGCTTCCTTGTCAAGCGACGTGAAAACGAGTTCGCCTTGCGTGCTTTCGGGAAGAACTTCGCAGGTTTCGGGGTCGATAATTTCAGCCAGAAAATGGTCTTCGTTAATGTGCATTCCGCGCTGTTCGGAGCATTCAAACGCCACGCCAGGTCCTGAAATTTCGGTTAAGCCGTAAATGTCGTAGGCTTTAATTCCGAGAACTTTTTCAATATCGCGGCGCATTTCCTCAGACCACGCTTCGGCGCCGAAAATACCAGCCTTGAGCGGAATCTGTTCAGGCGTCAAGCCCATTTCCTTCATGGATTCGCCGAGGTAAGCGGCGTAGCTTGGCGTGCAGCAGAGAATCGTTGCGCTCAAATCCATGATAAACATAATCTGGCGCTCGGTATTGCCGGAGCTGGCAGGAATTGTAAGGCAGCCGACTTTGTGCGAGCCGCCGTCGAGACCAGCACCGCCGGTAAAAAGACCGTAGCCATAGGAAACCTGACAAACGTCCTCGTTGGTGCCGCCAGCCGCCACGATAGCCCGCGCGCAGCAGTCTTCCCAGATGTCAATGTCATGCTGGGTGTAAAACGCCACGACGCGTTTGCCGGTAGTGCCGGAGGTCGAATGAATACGCACGCAGTCTTTCAAAGGGCGCGCCATCAAGCCGTAGGGGTACGCCGCCTTCAAATCCGCCTTCGTAAGGAACGGCAGCTTGTGCAGGTCTTCCACCGATTTAATATCTTCCGGCGTCAAATTTTTTTCCTGCATTTTCGCGCGGTAGTAGGGAACGTTCTCCCAGACATTTCTAACCTGCGCGAGGAGTTTTTCATTCTGCAGCGCCAAAATTTTTTCACGCGGCGCGCATTCAATTTCCTCCTGAAAATAACGCTCCATAAATTAGCCTCACTTTCAAAATTTAAAATCTAAACAAAATTTCATACCGCGTGTATTATATTTCATATTTCTACATAATTCAAGTTTTTTGGGGGAATTGCTTAAACGGCGCGAAAAGTGTACAATATTCAAAAAATCGAGGTGAAGATTTTGAGTGAAAATATTTTCGGCGAAATTCCGCTGAAGACATGGCGCTGGCTCGGCGTCAACGACGTTAAGGCTGAAATTCCCGCCGTGGAAAAAGTTATCAGCGTTGCGGATGGCGACGTTCAGAAAATTTCTGACGTGAATTTATCTGACACTGACGCGGCGCGGAAAATTAAAATTACCGTCGGTAAATCTGCGCGCGTGGAATTTTCAGCGGTTGACCTGGGCAGCGGCGATTTTTCTGCTGACGTGGAAATTATTCTGGCGGGCGACGATTCGGCGGCGGAAATTGATTCTGTCTACTTCGGCGACGGCAACCGGCGGCTGGACTTCAACTACGTTATTCGGCAGTGCGGTCTGCGTACCGATGCGAAAATGAATGTGCGCGGCGCGCTCAGCGGTAAGTGCGACAAAATTTTTCGCGGCACGCTCGATTTTCAGCGCGGCTCCAAAGGCTCCGTCGGGCGCGAACTCGAAGAAGTTGTAATTCTGTCCGAAGGCACGCGCAACCGCTCCGTTCCACTCATGCTTTCCGGCGAAGATGACGTTGACGGTCACCACGCGGTTAGTGTCGGGCGCCTCGACGAAGAAAAAATTTTCTACCTGATGAGCCGCGGGCTCGATAAGGCGGAGGCTGAACGGCTAATCGTCGAAGCCGCGTTCAATCCCGTGGTTGAGAAAATCGCCGATGAAAATCTTCGCGATGAAATTGCCGCCGAAATTCAAAGGAGGCTCGCTAATGGCTAGCAGAAATTTTTTGAAAGACTTCCCGATTTTCCATGGCAAGCCGCCCGCCTACCTTGACAACAGCGCGACTACGCAGAAGCCCGAAGCCGTCGTCCGCGCGATTTGCGGCTACTACGGCGGTTGTAACGCCAATCCCCACCGCGGCGTTTATGACTGGAGCGTCAAGGCTACGAAAATTTATGAGAACGCCCGCGCCAGCGTCCAGAAATTTCTCAACGCCAAATTGCCAGCCGAAATTATTTTCACTAAAAATGCCACCGAGTCGCTGAACCTCGTCGCTCAAAGCTATGGCGCGGCGAATCTCAAAGCCGGTGACGAAATTCTGATTACAATCAGCGAGCACCATTCAAATCTTGTGCCGTGGCAGATTGTTGCGAAGAAAACCGGCGCCACGCTGAATTATATTTACCTCGCGCAGGACGGCAATTTATCTGACGTGGAAATTCACCGCAAGCTTACAAAGCGCACGAAAATTCTCGCCGTGACGCAGATTTCCAACGTGCTCGGTCTGATTAATGACGTGAAAACTCTGGCGGCTAAGGCGCACGAAGTCGGCGCGGTTATCGTGGTGGACGGCGCGCAGTCCGTGCCGCACATTCCCGTTGATGTACAGGAACTTGACGCGGATTTTCTGGCTTTTTCCGGTCACAAAATGCTCGGTCCAATGGGTATCGGCGTGCTTTATGGTAAAAAAAATCTGCTTGAGACAATGCCCCCGTTTTTGAGCGGCGGCGATATGATTGAATACGTCGAGGAACAGGATACGACTTTCGCGGAGCTGCCGAACAAATTTGAAGCCGGTACGCAGAACGTCGGCGGCGCGGCTGGCTTAAGCGCGGCGATTGACTACCTTCAGAAAATCGGCTTTGACGAAATTGCGCGCGTTGAAAAAAATCTCACGGAACTTGCGATTGACGCGCTGAAAAAACTTCCTTACGTCGAACTGTACGGCTGCGATTCGGAGCGCGATAACAAAATCGGTATAGTGACTTTCAACATTAAGGGCGTCCACCCGCACGACGTTGCGACGATTCTTGACGCGGAAGGCGTGGCGATTCGCGCGGGTCACCACTGCGCTCAGCCGCTCACGAAATACCTCGGGCAAACCGCTACCTGCCGCGCCAGCTTTTATTTTTACAACACGATTGAGGACGTGGGGCGGCTGGTCGACGCCGTTGCCAAAGTCCGCAAGGTTATGCATCTGGATTAATTTCTCAGGGGAGTTGAAACTATGACTATTCATCAGCTTGGAGAGGATAAGCCCAATGTTGGAAGAAATTTACACTGAACTGCTCGCTGAACACAGCCAGTCCGCGGAAAACCGGCGCGCGCTGGTTAATCCCACGCTCAAAGAGCACGGGCACAATCCAACCTGCGGCGATGACATTACGCTTGAGCTGGAAATTTCCGACGGCGTGATTAAGGACGCGGCGTTCACCGGCGGCGGCTGCGCAATTTCTCAGGCGTCCACCGATATGATGATTGAGCTTATGCGCGGGAAAAGCGTCGCCGAGGCGAAAAAGCTTGCGGAACTTTTTATCGCGATGATTAAGGGCGAAGTGACCGACAACGCGGAACTGGAACAGCTCGACGAGGCGATTGCGCTCAAAAATATTTCCAACATGCCCGCGCGTGTCAAATGCGCAACGCTAGCCTGGCACACGCTCGATACCGCGCTCGGCAAGGCTTGAGGTGAGACCGTGGACATAGATTCGCTTTACAAAAAGTACAAAGCCGCGAAAAATCTTGATGAACTTGGCGTGTGTATCGCCGAGGCGCTGAGACTTCGCAGGAAAATTTCTGAGCCGCCGAATACTCTGCGGGAAATTGTTCACCGCGGCGATATTCTGGATTATCTGACGCTGAAGGCGCTGGGCAACGGCGACGGCGAAACTGCCAAATTCTACGCATACGAAAGCGCCAGCTATCTTAAAGATTTGCCGAAGCAGTCTTTTCTCACGGAATATCTTCTGGCGCGCGCGAATTATCAGACCGGCGACTACGTGCGGGCGGCGAAATTTTTTGCGCTGTATGACATGTACCGTGCGCGCAGCTGGAATGACATTGACGAGCTGAGTTTTTTCTACCGCGCAAACTGTCTGGCGTTGCAGGGGCGGCTTGAAGATGCGATGAAAATTTACGCGGTTGCCCTGCAAACCAAACTGGATTTTCCCGAAGCTAAAATGAACTTTGAGAACGTGCGCAGCGGTACAGCGGCAAATCTGATTCTCGAAGTTTCAAGCCTGTGGAATGTGGCAGATTTCTGGGACGTTCCGATTTTTATCAACGCCCGCGACCGGCTCGGCGTCATGAAAAAGCTGATTGACTGGCTCCTTGACGCCGGTTACCGCAACGTCATAATCCTCGACAACGATTCGACGTACCCGCCGCTCCTCGAATACTATTCCGAAATTGACAAAGACCCGCGCGTTAAAATCATTACGCTCGGCGAGAATTTTGGCTACAGGGCGCTCTGGAGCTCGAAAGTTCTTGAGTACCTGCACATCGCCACGCCCTACGTCTACACCGACCCCGACGTTGTTCCCGATGAAAACTGCCCGAAAGACATTGTGCGGCGGCTGTATGAAATTCTCGACGCTCACCATGAAATTCGCAAGGTCGGGCTCGGTCTGATTTGGGAAGATATAACTTTTTACGACAAAGACTACTGGCAGGAGCAGGAGGCGGATTTTTATGCGCGCGGCAACCTCGGCGGCGGGCTCGCTTATGCGAACGTCGACACGACCTTTGCGCTTTACTCGAATATGCGCAGTTACAGCCTGCGATTTTCGCTGCGTACAGTTGGAGATTTGCGCGCCCGCCATTTGCCGTGGTACTTCGACTACGATAACCTGCCGGAAGATGAAAAATATTACCTCGACCACGCCGATAAAAGTTTTGTGACGACGGTCAGGGAAAAAATTCAGGAGTGATGCGTTTGCTTGAAAAGTTGCAGAAAGTGGAAGACCGATTCGGCGAAATTGAATCGCAGCTCGGCGACCCGTCGGTTATTGCGGACGTGGACAGATTCACGAAGCTCACGCGGGAACTTGCGGCGCTTGAGCCCGTGATTCAGAAATTCCGCCAGTACAAAAAAATCCTCGCGCAGATTGACGAAGATAAAATTTTACTCGAAACCGCTGAAGACGATGAACTGAAAAACCTCGCCGCGGAGGAACTCGCTGAACTCAAAAAATCCAAAGCGGAACTCGACAGCGAACTCCCAATCCTCCTGCTCCCGCGCGACCCTAACGACGAGAAAAATGTTATCGTGGAAATACGCGGCGGCGTGGGCGGCGAGGAAGCAGCGCTCTTTGTCGGAGACCTGTTCAGAATGTACGCGCGCTACGCCGAAAGGCAGGGCTGGCGCGTCGATATTGTCGACTCGAACCCCACGACGATTGGCGGATTCAAGGAAATTTCGTTCACCGTGGACGGCGCGGCGGCTTACAGCAGGCTCAAGTACGAAAGCGGCACCCACCGCGTCCAGCGCGTGCCCGTCACCGAGTCCAGCGGCAGGATTCATACCAGCGCGGTAACCGTCGCCGTCCTGCCCGAAGCCGAGGAAGTCGACGTGGAAATTAATCCCGCCGACCTTCGAATCGATACCTACTGCGCGAGCGGCGCCGGCGGGCAGTACGTCAACAAGACCGAAAGCGCTATCCGAATCACGCACATTCCCAGCGGCATCGTCGTGCAGTGCCAGGACGAAAAATCCCAGCTCAAGAATAAGGAAAAAGCCATGCGCGTTCTGCGCGCCCGCGTCAGGGATTTAGCCGTCCGCGAACAGAATGAGGCTATCGCCGCCGACAGGAAAAATCAGGTTGGCTCCGGCGACCGCAGCGAGCGCATTCGCACTTACAATTTCCCGCAAGGCAGGGTTACCGACCATCGCATTAATCTGACGCTCTACAAGCTGGAAAGCGTTTTGAACGGCGACCTCGACGAAATTATTTCCGCGCTGATTACCGCTGACCAGTCGAAGAAACTTTCGCTCAGTAATGAAAATTTTTAAACCAGGGAGGGAAAAATCTTGAAAGAAAATACAATTTCCAAACAACTTAGCAAAGCCACCGCCAGCCTTGAGGCCGCCGGTATCGATACCGCGCGCCTTGACGCTGAAGTTTTGCTGGCTTACGTTCTCAACAGCCGCCGCCTTGCGCTCTACGTTCACGTTGCGCAGGAACTCACCGACGAGCAGATTAAGCGCTACGAAAATCTGATTCTGCGCCGCCTTGAGCGCATTCCCGTGGCGTATCTCGTCGGTCACAAGGAATTTATGGGCTTGAACTTCGCCGTCACGCCTGACGTTCTGATTCCGCGCCCCGATACCGAAGTTCTCGCGCAGGGCGTCATTGAACACCTGCAGGATTTCAGCGGACGCGCGATTGAAATTGCCGACATTGGAACCGGCAGCGGCGCCATCTGCATTTCCATTCTCAAATTCCTTGACAACGCCATTGCCGACGCGGTTGACGTTTCCGCCAAAGCGCTCGACATCGCCCGTTTCAACGCCGAAAAGTTCAACGTCACCGACAGAATTAATTTCTACGAGGGCAGCCTGTTCGAGCCGCTCGCCGGTAAAAAATTCGACGTGGTTATTTCAAATCCGCCCTACGTGCTTAGCGGCGATATGGATAATCTTCAGCCGGAAATAAGTACCGAGCCTCGAATCGCGCTGGACGGCGGCGCGGATGGTTTGGATTTTTACCGCCAGATTATCGACGCCGCGCCGAATTTTTTGAATGACGACGGATTTCTGGCGGTCGAAGTTGGCGCCAATCAGGCGGACGCGGTTGTCAAGCTGATTAATGAAACCGGCGCCTTCAGCTACACGCAGGTCTGGAAGGATTTGGCGAACATTGAACGCGTCGTGGCGGCGTGGAAAAAGTAAATGCTCACGGAAATTTTAGCTCCAACGGCGGAAAATCTGATTCGCGCTGGGAATTTGATTCGCGCTGGTGAACTTGTTGCCTTTCCTACTGAAACGGTCTACGGTCTCGGCGCGGACGGTTTGAACGCTGAAGCCTGCCAAAAAATTTACGCGGTTAAAGGGCGACCGGCAGTTAAGCCGCTGACACTGCACGTGGCGAGCCTTGAGCAGGCGGCGGAGCTTGCAGAAATTTCACCGGCGGCGGAAAAACTTTTCGCGGAATTTCTGCCTGGACCTTTGACGATAATTCTGCCGAAAAAAAGTCTCGTGCCGGATTTCGTGACGGCGGGAACTCAAAGCGTCGGGATAAGATTTCCGGCAAACAAAATCGCGCAGGAGTTGATAAAGGCGGCGGGCGTGCCGATAGCGGCGCCGAGCGCAAACATTTCGGGGGCGCCCGCTCCTGCAACTGCGCGGGAAGTTCTGGAAAATCTGGGCGGATTGATTCCGATAATTCTGGACGGCGGCAGGTGCACAGTCGGAATTTCGTCGACGGTTCTGGACATGACGGGAACGCCGAAAATTTTAAGACATGGCACAATTACGACAGCTGAAATTGAAAAAGCTTTAGGCATGTGAAAAGAAGTGCCACATTAAGAAGCGCGCCATATGGACGCACGCGCTTAAGAGGCGCGCCATGGACGCACGCGCTTAAGAGGCGCCCCATGGACGGGGCGCCGCCCGTCACCAGTCGCCGGAAGCGACTGCTGCGGGCAAGCTTTCTTTGGTTACTTTCTTTCTCGAAAGAAAGTGACATTAAAAAAATTAAAACCGAAAGGATTGCTGATATGAAGAAGGGCGCAATTTTTGACATGGACGGCTTGCTTTTCGACTCGGAACGCGTCTACAAAAATTCCTGGATTAAGACGGCGGAACATTTTGGCAAGGAGGGTGGCGCTGAGCTGGCGGAAATGGTCAGCGGCGCGGGCGAGGAAGGCTGCAGGCAGGCGATTAAAAAATTTTATCCCGACGTTGACGTTACCGAATTTTTCATGCACGTGGTGAATACTGCACGGAAAACTTTTGATAATGACGGCGTGGAGATGATGAGCGGCGTCGTGGAAATTCTGGAGCTGTTCAAGGGCAGCGGCGCTAAAATTGCCGTGGCGAGTTCGTCCGACATAAGAGTTATCACGAAAAACCTTGAGCGCGCGGACATTAAAAAATATTTCGACGCGATAGTCAGCGGCGACGAAGTTGCGAACGGCAAGCCTGCGCCGGATATTTTCCTTAAAGCGGCGGCGAAAATTGGTCTGGCGCCGGAGGACTGCTACGTTTTCGAGGACAGCTACAACGGGATTCGCGGCGCGTCTAAGGCTGGCTGTGCGTCCGTCATGATTCCCGATACTTCGCCCGCCATCGACGAAATGCGCGAACTCTGCGCCGGAATTTATCCCAGTCTGAACGACGCTGCTGAAGCGATTCGGCGTAACGAAATTTAATCTGGCAGAATAATTTCCAGATTCATTTTACGCACCGCCTTTGAAATTTCAGCCGCCGGTTCAGTCTCGGTAATAAGCCCGTGCACATTTTCCAGCGTGGCGAATTTGTAATTGCCCTCAACGCCGAATTTCCGCGATTCAGCCATGACGTAGGAACTCTTGCTGATTTCCAGAATTTTCGCCTTGTGTAAGCCGCTGTCGACACCGTTCGTCGTCAGCGAATTTTTTTTGACGTCGAGCCCTACGACGCCGACGAACGAAATATCTGGGCGAAAGCGCGCGGTGAACTCAAGGTTCAAGCCGTCGATGAAACCGTCGCGGCTGGGGTTAATCTGTCCGCCAGCGAAGATAATCTGGATTTTTGGATTGCGGGCGAGCATAACCAGAACGTCGACCATGTTGGTGAGAATTTTGCATTCGGCGTCACGGCGTTCGAGAATTTCCGCAATGGCTATGCTGATTGTGGAGGCGTCGAGAAAAATCAGCCTGCCTGGCGTGATAAGTTTGACGGCGGCGGCGGCGATTTGGCGCTTGGCTTCAACATTGCTGATTCTTCGTCTGCTGGCAGATGTGATTTGAAGTTTCGCCAGCACGGGGACGGCGCCGCCATAAGTGCGTTTGAGCTGCCCGTCGGCTTCGAGCGCGTTCAAATCTTTGCGGATTGAATCTTCGGTGACGCTGAACATTTCGGCGAGCTCCTTGACGAGCACTTTGCCATTTTCAGCCAGCAGTTCCAGAATTTTAGCCTGACGTTCTTCCAGAAACATTGTCTTAACTCCTTTAACAAAAAAACGCCGCAACATAACAGCCGCGACGTGTGAAACTCAAAATGCAGGGGAAAATTTATTTGCGAAGGTTATAGCCGTGGTCAAGCGGACCGTTGCCCTTGCCGAGGCTTAAGCCCGCACTGAGCGCGCCGGTAACGTATCTTTTTGCGTTGCTGATAGCGTCGCCGAGCGCCTGCCCCTTAGCGAGGTTGGCGGCGATAGCGGAACTGAGCGTGCAGCCGGCGCCGTGGGTATTTTTCGTGTCGACTTTTCTGCCGCGGAACCAGCGCGCATTGCCGTCGTAGAGCAGGTCGGTAGCCTCCGCGCCGCCGGTAGCCAGAATTGCGCAGCCGTATTTCTCGTAGAGTTTCTTAGCCGCTTCAGCCACTGAATTCGTGTCAGAAATTTTGTCGCCGCTCAAAACTTCGAGTTCGTGAGTATTCGGCGTAAGCAGAGTGGCAAGCGGGAAAAGTTTCGCTTCCATTTCGTCAATGGCGCTGTCGTAAACCAGTTTGTCGCCGCTTGTCGCAACCATGACGGGATCTACGACGATATTTTTCGCGCCGTACTGCCGAAGTTTTTCCGCAACAACGTCAACAATGTCAACCGTGGAGACCATTCCGACTTTTACAGCGGCGGGCGGAATATCTTCAAAAACGGCGTCGAGCTGCTTAGCCAGAAATTCCGGCGTAGAATCTAAAAAGCCATCCGGCGGCACGCCCTGAGTATTCTGCGCAGTCATAGTGGTAATGACAGCCATTGCGTAAACGTCATTGGCGAGCATAGTTTTAATGTCAGCCTGAATACCGGCGCCGCCGGAAGAATCCGAGCCGGCGATTGTCAGCACAGGTTTCAAATCCATAGTAAAGACCCCTTCAGATTAAATTATCGCGCTGGAAAAATCCGCTGCAATTTTGTAAAGATAATCTTTTTTGCGCAGAACGTCAAGCCATTCGGCGGGAATACGGCGTGTCCGAGGAGCATTGCAGTCAGTTTTTCGGCAGTCAGCATAGTGTTCCTCCAAAAATTCAAAAGGCACCACGCTCAGGCTGAACGCAGTGCCTCGATTATTACCGATTAAGTTTACCTTGCGAGTGCCGCCGAATCAGGGACGA
Organism: Selenomonadaceae bacterium; assembly: GCA_017614505.1. Taxonomy (GTDB): domain Bacteria; phylum Bacillota; class Negativicutes; order Selenomonadales; family Selenomonadaceae; genus Quinella. The sequence goes on from JAGABT010000013.1 coordinate 118,132, forward strand.
CCGAAAGATTTGTTGAGCAGGGGCGCGCGGTCATAAACAGCGCATTTGCCGAGCTCTTCTTCGATGCGGATAAGCTGGTTGTACTTCGCCATACGGTCGGTGCGGCTCATGGAACCAGTCTTAATCTGTCCGCTGTTGGTTGCGACGGCGATGTCAGCAATCGTAGCGTCTTCAGTCTCGCCGGAGCGGTGCGAAGTGACGGTGGTGTAGTTGTGGCGGTGCGCCATTTCGATAGCTTCGAGCGTTTCAGTGAGCGAGCCAATCTGGTTGACTTTGATAAGAATGGAGTTCGCGGCGCCCATCTTGATACCTTTTTCGAGGAACTTGGTGTTGGTAACGAACAGGTCATCGCCGACGAGCTGGCAGCGGTCGCCGATTCTCTTGGTGAGTTCGACCCAGTTTTCCCAGTCGTTTTCGTCAAGACCGTCTTCGATAGAGTCAATCGGGAATTTGGTAATGAGCTCTTCGAGGAAGTCAATCTGCTCTTTCGCGCTGAGACGCTTGCCGTTCGGGTCTTTTTCTTTGCCGTCCTTCAGCTTGCGGTAATCGTAGTACCAGCCGTCAGCCTCTTTGTAAGCGAACTCGGAAGCGGCGCAGTCCATAGCGATTGTGACGTCTTTCTTGGGCTCGTAGCCGGCAGCCTTGATAGCTTCGACGATAACGTTAAGTGCATCTTCAATGCCGTCGAGTTTGGGAGCGAAACCGCCTTCATCGCCGACAGCCGTGGAGAGACCGCGTTTTTTGAGGATTTTGGCGAGGTTATGGAAAACTTCAGCGCCCATGCGAATGGCTTCGCGGACGTTGGGAGCGCCGACAGGACGAATCATGAATTCCTGGAAAGCGATAGGAGCGTCAGAGTGCGCGCCGCCGTTGATAATGTTCATCATGGGAACGGGCAGTTTGTAGGTGTTGCAGCCGCCGATATAGCGATAGAGCGGGAGTCCGACAACCTGCGCGCCGGCTTTTGCAGCAGCGAGGGATACGCCGAGGATAGCGTTTGCGCCGAGTTTGCTCTTCGTAGGGGTGCCGTCGAGTTCGATCATCTTATAATCGAGAGCGCGCTGATTGAGGACGCATTCGCCGACGAGCGCCGGAGCAATAATTTCGTTGACGTTAGCAACTGCTTTCAGAACGCCTTTGCCGAGGTAACGACCTTTGTCGCCGTCACGGAGTTCGAGAGCTTCGTTTTCGCCAGTGGACGCGCCGGACGGTACTGCTGCGCGACCAACGATACCGCATTCGAGAACGACATCAACTTCAACCGTAGGATTGCCGCGGGAGTCAACAATTTCGCGACCGATAACTTTTGCGATTTTCGACATCTTTTCTCTAATCATTAAGACATCCTCCTTACCATCAAGCACAAAATTATTTTCGATACCTGTATTATATCAGCTTGCCGCGAAATTGCAAGCCATTTTACAAAAAATTTTCGGAAAATTTATTTGAAATTTATCTGAAATGTTCTATTAACTTTCTTTCTGGTGCAGAAAGAAAGTTACAAAGAAAGACAGCCCCGCGGAAATCGCATCCAGCGATTTAGCGGGGCGGCGCCCCGTCCATGGGGCGCCTCTTTTTACCAACATCATTGCGGGCGGAGCCCCGTAAGCAAATCCTCCTACTCGTCGAATTTGCAGGGCGCCCTCTTTATTCCGTTATTGGATTTCCAGCGGAAAATGACACGCCACGAAATGATTTTCAGCGACTTCGGTGAACGCCGGCTTTTTTTCCGCGCAGATTTTCTGGCAGTGAACGCAGCGGTTTCTGAACGGGCAGCCGCTCGGCATATCCAGCGGGCTGGGAATATCGCCTGGCAGAATTTCTATGTACTGATTTTTTTCGCGCTCGGTTGAGAATACCGCCTTGAGCAAAGCCCGCGTGTACGGGTGCCGCGCCGCTGAAAGTTTATCGCCGTCCAGTTTTTCCATCATGTTGCCGAGGTACATTACCGCAATTCTGTGGCTGAACAGGCTCACCAGCGCCAAATCGTGGCAGATAAATATGTACGTGATACCCTTTTCGCGCTGAAGTTTCACCAGCAGTTTGATTATCGTGTCCTGAACCGAAACGTCCAGCGCGCTCGTCGCCTCGTCGCACGCAATTATTTCCGGCTCCAGCGCCAATGCCCGCGCTATTGCTACGCGCTGCCGCTGCCCGCCGCTCATGTTATGCGGGTAACGATTCACAAAATCCGGCGGCAAATCTACCTGCGCGAGGAGTTCCTTAGCTTTAGGCTCCACGTCCGCCGCGCCTATCAAATCAAAATTAACCAGCGGCTCGCAGATAATATCCTTGACGCGCATTTTCGGATCGAACGCCGCGCTGGGGTCTTGAAATACCATTTGAATATGGCGGTAATTCTGGCGCTTATCCTCGCCGGTCAGCTTCGTAATATCCTCGCCATGAAAAATAATCCTGCCGGAAGTCGGCGCCTGCATGTTCATAATCGCCTTGAGCAAAGTTGTCTTACCGCAGCCAGATTCGCCGACAATCCCAATCGTTTCGCCGCGCCGCACGTGAAAACTTATATCGTCGCACGCCGTGAGGAATTTGCCGCCGCTGACTGGAAATTTTTTGGTAAGATTTTCCACGCTCATAATTATCTCAGACATAGCGCGCCCTCCCCATTTCCGGCACCGACGCCAGCAGTGACTTCGTGTACGCGTGCTGCGGATTTTCTACAACTTCCTGCGTCGCGCCCGCCTCTACGATTCGCCCCTGCGACATCACGATTAATTTGTCTGACAGGTACGACGCCACGCCGAGGTTATGCGTCACGATTATCATTGCCGCGCCCGTTCCGCGCGTTATGAACATCAGCTCGCCCACGATTTGCGCCTGCGTTGTCACGTCCAGCGCCGAGGTTGGTTCGTCCGCCAGCAAAAGTTTCGGCTGAAATGTTATCGCCATGGCTATTCCTACGCGCTGCCGCATTCCGCCCGACAGCTCGAACGTGTACGAACTCAAAATGTTTTCTGGGTTCGGCAGGTTCATCAGCGTCAGTTTTTCTACCGCCATTGCGTAAGCCGCCGCTTTGTCAAGCTCGCTGTGTACCTGAATATATTCGACGAACTGCCGCCCAATCGTGTGGACTGGATTGAGCATGGCGCCGCTGTCCTGAAAAATCATCGAAATATCTTTGCCGCGCAGATTTCTCCAGCCCGCGTTGTCAAGCTCCGCCAGATTTTTCCCGTCAAAAATAATTGTACCGGCAGAAACTTTTCCGCCGCCAGGCAGCAGATTCAAAACCGCGCGAATCACCGTAGTTTTGCCAGAGCCGGATTCTCCAACTATCGCAAGAATTTCGCCCGCGTCGAGTTCAAAGCTTACGCCCTGTATCGTCGGCGCCGCGCTTTTCGCGTAGGTTACCGCCAGATTTTTTACGTCGAGCAACATTTTAATTCCCCGCCGGACGAATCAGATTGGTTATCCAGTAATAATCGGACGGGTACATTTTGACGCCGGCGACGCGCTTGTTGTTGATAATGTTCGTCTGCGGGTAGCCGAAGAAAATCGACGCGGCGTCATTCAGCAAAATCTGCTGCAGGTCGATAATCAGCTGGCGGCGGCGGGCAGAATCAAACTCGGAATTGAGCTGTTCAAGTTTCGCGTCGTATTCGGGGTTGCTGTAGCCGCTGCCGTTCTGCGGATTTGAGCCGTCAACGTTCGTCTTCCAGTACCACGTCAGGAAAATTTCTGGGTCGCCAGTATTCGCCGTGGTTATATTGGAAATCAGCAGGTCGTATTCGCCCTTGATACCCATATTGTCAATCAGGTTATAGTCGACGGTGTTAATTTTAATGTCGAAGCCGAGCTTTTTCAAATCAGCCTGCACAGCCTCGGCGTAGAGCGGCAGTTCAGCGCGACTGTTATAAACCACAAAATCCAGCTGGAGCGGACGCCCGTCTTTATCCAAAATTCCGTCGCCGTCGGTATCAGCCCAGCCGCTTTCAGCCAGCAAAGTTTTGGCGCGTTCGGGATTGTAAGCGTTGGGGTCGGTGAGCTGGTCAAAGCCGTAATCGAGCGAAGGCGGTACCGGCGCTTTGCCAGGCAGGAAAGTTCCCTTCAGCAAAACTTCGTTGTAGGTTTCGCGGTCGCAGCCGGAAATGAACGCCGCGCGAACATTCGGGTCAGCCAAAATGCGGTCGGGATTCTGATTCATTCTGGCGAGAACCACGCGCAGGGACGGAATTTCGTCTATAACAAATTTGTCATTGCCCTTGAAAACGTCAATGTCACCGGCGGCGATATTAACCGCCACGTCGACATCGCCAGCCTGCAGCGCCATCGCGCGGGTGTTCGGGTCGTCAATCGAAGGAATTTCAACAGTTTCGTAGGGGACTTCGGCGTAGTAGTTGGGATTTTTCTTCATGACGGCGCGTTCCTTGACGAAACTTTCAACCATGTAAGGACCTGTGCAAATCGGACCCTGCTTGCTGAAATCGCGCTCGGCTTCGGTGGGAACGTCGACGATTATGAACAGCGGGTCGGCGAGGTAGCCAGGCATTCCAGGCAGCGGCTTTTTCGTCGTGATAATCAGATTCTGCCCGTCCGCCGTGATTGATTCGTACTCGAAGAAAGTTGCGACGCGGGTATTCTTAGCAAAGGCGCGCTCGATAGACTGCTTAACCAAATCGGCGGTTAGTGCGTCGCCGTTGGAAAATTTTACGCCGTCGCGGATTTTGAAAGTCCAGGTCAAATTATCGTCGCTGACGCTCCAGCTTTCAGCGAGCCACGGCGTGATATTCATTTTCTCGTCAAATTTCGTCAGGCATTCGCCGAGCCCGTAGCGCATGACAACCCAGCCGAAATAATTCTGCGTCGGTTCGAGCGTGTCAGCAAAATTCGTGACGCCGACTTTGAGCGTGGTTGTATCGCCGCCGCCACCGGTACTGTCTCCGCCGCAGCCGGAAATTACTCCCGCCGCCAGTATTCCGCAAAGTCCAACGCTCAAGCGCTTAAAAATTTTCTTCAGCTTGAAATTCGTCAATTAAAACATCTCCTTAAAAATTATTCATTGCGCGGGTCGAGTACGTCGCGCAGGGCGTCTCCCCACAGATTGAATATCGCCACTACCACGAAAATCGCCACGCCAGGATAAACCATGAGCCACGGCGCCGTTTGAATGTACTGCCGCCCCTCGTTGAGCATTAAGCCCCACTCCGGCGTTGGCGGCTGCGCGCCAAATCCTAAGAACGATAAGCCCGCAATTTCCATCATCATCGTGCCAATGTCCATGGCGCCGGTTATGACAATCATCGGCAGAATGTTCGGCAGGACGTGCCGCCACAGAATGTTCACCGTTTTCGTGCCGTTCACCTGCGCCGCAATTATGTAATCGTTGTTGCGGAGCTTTATGACCAGACTGCGGACGAGCCGCGCGTATTTCGCCCAGCCTACCGCCAGCAGCGCCAGTATCGTATTCGCAATGCTGCCGCCCAAAATTCCGGCTATCGCTATCGCCAGCACGACGCCTGGAAACGCCAGCATCATGTCCGCAATTCGCATTAAAATTATTTCAACCTTGCCGCCGAAATATCCCGACGCTACGCCAACTGCGCCGCCTACCACCGCCAGCAAAATCACTACGCAAATCGTCATGAACAGCGAAGTTTGAGTGCCGCAAATTATCCGGCTGAATGTGTCCCGCCCAAGCTTGTCAGTTCCTAAAAAATGCTCGTCCGACGGCGGCTGTAAAACGTTGCGCATATTTCCATCGAACGGGTCCTGCGGAGCCAGCTGCGGCGCGAATATCGCTACGACGACCAGCAAAATTACCAGCGCCGTGTACAGCGCGAATAAACGATTCTGTCTGAAAGTTTCAATCAACGCTGCTCACCCCGCCTCAGTTTCGGGTCAAGCCACGCGTAGGACAAGTCCACCAGAAAATTTATCACCATGTAAACCACCGCTATCCACAGCACGAATCCTTCAATCAGCGGGTAGTCACGCATCATTATCGCCCGCACAGCCATGTTGCCAATCCCTGGCCACGAGAAAACTATTTCGATAACCGCCACGCCGCCTAAAAGCCAGCCAATCGACATTCCCAGCAATGTTATCAGCGGTAAAACCGCGTTCGGCAAAACGTGCTTCCAGAGTATCGCCGATTCGCTCAAGCCTCGCGCCCGCGCGCCAATTACATAATCCTGGTGCAGTTCGTCCAGAATTACCGTCCGCACCTGCCGCACGTATTTCGTCGACTGGTAAATCGCCAGCGTCAGCGCCGGCAAAACTATTCCTTGAGCCGTAACCGTCGAGCTTGCTATCGGGAACCAGCCCAACTTCAAGCCGAACACGTACAGCAAAATTAATCCCAGCCAGAAACTCGGCATCGATACGCCTATGAATGCGAAAAACCTCACGATATAATCCGGCAGCTGATTCTGCTTCACCGCCGACCAGATTCCCAGCGGCAACGAAATTATCAGCACGAAAATTATCGTCACAATCGCCAGCAATAATGTTCCAACGAAACCTTCGGATAATTTTTCAACCACCGGCTTTTTCGCTGAGTACGACATTCCCATATCGCCATGCGCTACACCCGCCAGCCAGTTCCCGTACTGCACAAGGAACGGCTTGTCAAGTCCCAGCTCAGCGCGAGTTTTTTCCAGCACTTCTTCCGAAACGATTGTGTCCGCCGATTCCAGCAGCATCGCCACTGGGTCGCCTGGCGCAAGGTACGCGAGGCAGAATGTGATAAAGCTCACGCCCAGCAGCGTTACGAACATCTGTGCCAGCCGGTTCCAAATCCCTTTCAATAAAAACCACTCCCCTAAAAAAAATGCGCCCGCAATTTCTGCGAGCGTTCCAAATCAAAAGACAAGCGGACAACGCACATACGTCGCCCGCTCGACTAAAATCTCCATCCCCGTCACTCGCAGGTCAAGCGGCGATTGTTAATCAAGCAGTTCTCCCGACTTCGGCTCAACGCTCCTCTGCGCCTTCCCAGTTGCCCAGTGACATAAATGCAGATTCGCTCCCCGCTACGGTGGCGTGACCGCTCCGGCTTTCGACCGGATTCCCTATTGAGGCTTGCGCCACTTGATTCAATCAATATTCAATTTTCAATTCGCCGGAAGGCTCATTTTGCGCTAAAAAGTTTGCGCCCGCCTTTAGATTCGTCAATCATTTTCTGGTCGAACTGTATGCGAGCAAAGGGGTATTCGCGCTTTTATCTTTGACAATCATTTTCTGCACGAATTCAGGAATTTTATTTCCATTCGCGCTGAAATATTCAAACTGCGGCGCGCCGCCTACGACGTTATCAAGTTCCTCGTCGCTCATAATTTCACTGCGGCGGTAATTTTTTTCTTCAGCCATAATCAACCCCTCCTAATCCTCTTCGTTGCTGGCTTGCTCGTCGAAAGTCCGAGCCATACGCCAGCCAAAATCCTCAGTCTTTTCAGCGGAATGTAACGCGGCGATAATCCTCGACGGCGGCAAAATCCAGCGGGCGGCTTCCCAAAGAAAACTGCCGCTGAACGCGTATTCCACGAGCGATTTAGCGACTGACTTAGTAACCGGCACGTCGAAAACTTCCGCCAGCTCCATAACCATTTTGATTTGCACGGCGGTAACCGCCAGCTCGGAGACGGCTCCGGCGGCGACGGCGGCTTTGTACGCGGTGTCGATAATGGCAGCGCATTCGCGATGCTGGGCGCCAGTCATTTCTCTACCAAATCCGCAACCGTGGCGCGCGTAGCTTTTAACAAATCCTGTGGCGTCAAAATTAACTGCATACCGCGCATACCGGCGCTGACTGAAATTTTTTCGTGCGCCAGCGCTTTGCTGTCGATAAAAACTGGATAATCTTTTTTAGCGCCGAGCGGTGAACAGCCGCCGCGAACGTAGCCGGTAAGCGGCAGGAGTTCATTCAAATGAATCATTTCGACAGATTTGTTACCGCTGGCTTTGGCGAGCAGTTTCAGATTAATTTCGTCGGCGCCGTTAATGACAGCCATAATCACGCCGGTTTTATCGCCGCGCGTCACCAGCGTTTTAAAAACCGTGGCAATGTCGATACCGGCGGTTTCGGCGACGTGTACGGCGGACAAATCGTCCTCGTCGACGTCGTAGGTTTTAATCTCGTAGGGAATTTTCAGCCTGTCCAAAATTCTGGCGGCGTTAGTTTTTTTCAGCTTGCTCATTGAATCACGGTCTCCAGCGCGATTTTTACCATGTCGTTGAAATCATTTTCGCGCTCGGCAGCGGTAGTTTCTTCGTGCCTGCCGAGGTGGTTGCTGACGGTGAAAATTGCCAGCGCCTGAACGTTGGCGGCGGCGGCTAAAAGGTACAGCGCGGCAGATTCCATTTCGACAGCCAGAATTCCGTGCTGAATCATTTTTTCATCGAGCGTCAAGCCGCCGGAAGTGTAGACGCCGGTCGGCGAGCTGTAGTCGTTGTAAAATCTGTCGGTGCAGAAAACGTTGCCGACTTTGACGGGAATTTTCAGATTCACGGCGCAGGAAACGGCTTTGACCAGCAGACTGAAATCAGGAATGAGCGAAAAATTAATTGCGCCGCCAAAAGTTTTCTCGACAATCGAAGAATCGGTAGACGAGCCGGACGCTATCAGCACGTCGCGCAGGTTTAAATCTGGATGCATACCGCCGCAGGTGCCGACGCGAATCAGCTTTTTGGCGCCGTAAACGTGAATCAGCTCGTGCACGTAAATCGAAAACGACGGAATGCCCATGCCAGTCGCCTGAATTGAAACCGGCACGCCCTTATATTTGCCGGTGAAGCCGTAGGCGTTGCGAATTTCGTTGTATTTTTTAGCGCCGTCGAGAAAATTTTCAGCGATAACTTTGGCGCGGACGGGGTCGCCAGGCAATAAAACGCGCTCGGCGATGTCGCCAATTTCGGCGGAATTGTGCGGACTTGACATTAAATTTCCTCCCTCAGATTTTTGCGGCAGTATGACTCAGCAAGCCAAAATTCCTGCGGTAAGCTTTATGAATTTTCGCCTTGAAATAATTATGGTCGTTCCTCTCAAAAAATTATCTGCAGTACAAAACCATTTCCCATTCGGTAGGCACAAAACGCTCCGTATTGAATTTCTTCAAGATATTTCTTTTCTGAATTTCCCAGTCACAAGATGACGAGCCATAATCCCTGAATTTAAATTCATAGTCGGGGCGAATGGATTTGATATAGGCTACAAGCGTCCATAAATCCTCGGGGCGGTGATAAGCAGAAATAGCCATTTTCGGTTTCCAGCGCGAAATAGTTTTAGCGGCGCCGTGGAGCATGTCCAGTTCAGAGCCTTCAATGTCAAGTTTGATATAATCGACGCGAGGAAGATTTTTTCTATCAACATACGTATCCAGATCGATAAACTTTGCAATAGATTCGCCGAAACCTTTATGGCTTGCATAGCCGTTGGAATTGTAAAATTCTTCGCCCTCCTGATTGCTTAGACCAAAATTTTCCATGGTAAAACCGTATTTATCGGCAACAGGGAGACACTTTTGGTAATTGAGTACATCCATTTCAAATGAATAAACCTTCGCACCCTGCTTTACAAATTCCACAGCAGTTTCGCCGAGATAAGCACCGCCATCTATCGCAATGTCACCTTCTGCCGGCAGAAATCCTTCAAGAAAATACTGCGGCTCCGGCGCGAATCGAAAATCTGCAATTCTCTGAGTAAGTTTTCCTTTAAGCGCGGCGAGGTAGACTTTCTTAGATTCTTCATCCGACAAAATTTCATAAACACTGTTAAGCTCGGTCAGGTGCTGGATATAGAAATTATATAGATTTTCCAGATAGCCTGTACTTTTAAGTACCATTATATCAACGCCGTGACGCATAAAATATTCTCTGAAAGCAGGCACTGTGAGCTCGTCGAAGTACAGAATTTGCTGTGGCTTAAAGACCGACTCCGGAAATTCTTCGAGCTTTATAACAGGTATGCTACCCCCCCCAGTTTTTCCTTGTCAGAATCATCAATAACGCATAGAGCAGAAATATTGAAGCCGTTATTCTTGAGAATATCGATATTTTCGGCGACGTTTTCGGGACTGGCGAAGCCATAGAAAAGTCCGCATGGAACTTTATTGGCGATAATATTATTAATCTGCACGGCGTAGCGCTGGCTGTGAATCTCGGAAATCATTTTGATAAAATCTGCGCTCAAATCAAACCCTCCTCAAAAATCCTCGTCATTCAAAATTTTGGCGTAAATGTAGCCTTCGCGGACGCCCGAATCGCTGTAAATAATCTGGTTGCTGTCGAATCTTTTCGCAAGCACGTCGGCGATAATCAAGCCAGGCATGAAGGTATGCATGCGCTCTGGGACAGTGCGCATTAAAAGAATTTTATCAGGAACAATGAGTTCGTGGTCGCGCTGGAAGCGCTGGAGAATATCTTTAAGGCGGCGGACTTCCATACGCATATTCCTGCGCGGCATTCCGTACATCGCGTTATAAAGCGCCATGGCGCCCTTGAAAGTACCGCCAATCCCGCAAATCTGCGCGTGGGAAATGTAGCGAAATTCCTCAATGGCGCTTATCGTCGCCTCTGCCTCGGCGTACATTTCGGCGCACTCGTTAGCGCTGGGCAGAATATGATAGCCGGTGTAGCGCGTGTGAAAGTTCAGAGACCCAATCGGCAGGCTGACCTTGACTTTAATTTCGCGGCTCTGAAAATAAACAATCTCCGTGGAGCCGCCGCCAATGTCAATGAGAAGTCCGCTGTCGTCAACCAGGTCGTGCGTGGCGCCAATGAAATCGAACGTCGCCTCGTCGTCGCCGCTCATTATCGTGATATTCGTGCGCGTGCGGTAGGAAATTTCCCTTACGGCGTCGGCGCCGTTGATGGCGTTGCGCAGGGCGGCGGTCGTGAAGGCTGTAAGGCGCCTTATCCCCATGTCGTCCAGAAAATGACGGTACTCGGTGATAATTTCAACAACCTTATCGATACCCTCGCGCAGCATGAAATGATTTTTGACGTAAGACGCCAGACCGACGGTGTGTTTGCGCTTCATGAGCATTTCCACGCGGTCGCCGTCAATTTCGTAAATCGCCATGCGAATCGTATTCGAGCCAATGTCAATCATCGCGTAAAGCATTTCCCCACCGCCCTTTCAGTTACCAGCCACTATGCACATCATAAATTTGACTTGGCGCTGATTTCCGCCGCGTGTTTTTTCTCGAAAAAGTCCTTGATTGCTTCCAGAATCTGCTCGCGGTTGAGCGATTTCAAAAGGTAGCCGTCCGGCTTGAGCGCCAGAACTTTTACTATACTTTTGCGGTCGCCCTTGCCGGTAAGGAACATAACGGGAACCTGGTCGACGTTGATTTCGCTTCGAATCATTCCCAGAACCTGCGGACCGCTCGTCACGGGCATTTCATAATCAAGCAGAATCAAATCCGGCTTGTTATCGGCGAGGTACATCAGAGCCTGCGTGCCGCTGGTTACAATCGTGACGCGGTAAAAATAATCCAGCCAGCCCTTCATCATCTTGAGGAAAGTGGGGTCGTCATCGACAAGCAGGATACTTTTTTTCGCTTCGCGCGCGCCAATCGTCTGCGTCAGCTTGTCAATCTGCTGCGTGAGCTTTTTGAAGTCAACGGGACGCTCGAAAGTCGCCGTTATCGTATTCGCGTGAACAGATTCCGTCAAATTTTCAATCTCGTCGCCGTTGCCAATCGCCAGCAGGAATTTTTCCTCTTCCAGACAGACGTCCCTCATGTACACCAGAAAATTTGAAATGTCCTCGATAAACTTGCCGAGGTAGAAAACGAATATGCTGACTTCGTGCTTATGCTCGGCGAGTTCCTCGACCGTCGGGTCAATGCGAATCACTTCGTACTGCGCCTTCTCCAGATTTTTCTGTATCGAGTTCGCCATGAAGGAAAAACCGTTGCTTATCAATAAAATTTTTGTCGCCATACACACTCTCCTCAAAATTTTTTAGCGGGCGAAGAGAACACATTCACCGCAAGTTCTTCTTTCGGGTTCCAATCCCAAAGAGTACAAATAATCTTCAAACTCTTCGCTTATATTTGAAGGTTCTTCCTCTCGAGTTTCAGCGCCTTGACGCATGGCAAATTCGTAGTCATGGCGAATAGATTTTATAAAGTCCATGAGCATCCAAAAATCGTCGAGCTTATGATACGCGCTAATAGCAAGAATAGGTTTAAATCGCGCAATACAGGTTCGTGCGCCCTTCAAAATATCCAGCTCAGCACCCTCAACGTCCAGCTTGATAAAATCGACTCTCGGCAGGTTATTTTCACGAACGTATTCGTCCAAAGTCACGACCTGAGTAATGTCCGCGCCGCCAGTATTCCAGGAATTGCCGCTGCCGCCAACGGAATTATAGCGCATTTTGTGTCGGTAAGAGCCAAGGCTGAAATTTTCCACGACAAAGCCTTTAGATTCGGCGACTTTTCTTGAAATCTCGAAATTCTTAACATCCATCTCGAAGCCGTAAACTTTATAGCCCATTTCCGTGAAAACTTTCGCCGTCCCGCCGTCAAAAACGCCGCCATCAATCACAACAGCGCCAGGTTCTGGAATAAAACCGTCAATTAAGTAATGCGCGCTTCGAGAATAAACAAATTCTCTCACCTGATACGAAATCCTCCCCAGCCAATAGCCACAGAAAGTCCTGCGCGATTCTTCGTCAATCAGCGAGGCATAGACTTCCATGAGTTCCGGCAAATGATTCATAAACATTTGATATACGAATTCAGAATCGCCGCCGCCGAGACAGATAACTCTTGCTTTAGGAATATATTTCACGGCAACACGCGAACTACTCATTTCCCACATTTTATCATCCGTCAAAA